>CAMVIT010000054.1:0-16718 GCA_947167635.1 uncultured Bacteroidales bacterium
TTGTGGCTACCATCACTGTGACACCGCATTTCACCAACGGTGAAGTGACCTGCGATGGTACGGCCAAGACCTTCACCATCACGGTGAACCCGACGGCTAACGTGAACACTGTTAACAACCAAGTTGTATGCAACGGTGAGAATACCACCAAGGTTGAGTTCGGCACCACGAACACGGGTGGTACGACGACCTACACTTGGATGAACAACACGCCGAGCATCGGTCTTGCAGCCAGCGGAAGCGGCAACATCGCTGCCTTCACGGCCACTAACACGGGTACGGCACCTGTGACGGCCACAATTACGGTGACGCCTCATTTCGCCAACGGCGGTGAAACCTGCGACGGCACGGCCAAGACGTTCACCATCACGGTGAACCCGACGGCCAATGTGAACACCGTTGACAACCAAGTTGTATGTAATGGCGAAACCACCACCAAGGTTGAGTTTGGCACCACGAACACGGGCGGCACGACGACCTACACATGGGTGAACAACACCCCGAGTATCGGTTTGGATGCCAGCGGCACGGGCAACATTGCCTCCTTTACGGCAGTGAATACCGGCACGGCACCTGTGACGGCCACAATCACGGTGACGCCTCACTTCGCCAACAACGGTGTGACCTGTAACGGTCCGACAAAGCAGTTTACCATCACGGTGAACCCGACAGCTCAGGTGAATAACATCGGTGATCAGGTGGTTTGCAACAACGCCAGCACAACAGCTGTGACGTTCTCTACCGCCAATACGGGCGGCACAACGTCTTACAGTTGGGTGAATGACACTCCGGGCATCGGTCTTGCAGCCAGCGGAAACGGCAACATTGCCTCCTTCACGGCAGTGAACACCAGTACAGCACCTGTGACGGCAACGATCACGGTGACGCCTCGCTTCGCCAACGACGGTGTAACCTGTGACGGGACGGCCAAGACATTCACCATTACGGTGAACCCGACAGCCAACGTGAACACTGTTGGCGACCAAGTTGTATGCAACGGTGACAACACAACCGCTGTGACGTTTGGTACTACGAACACGGGTGGCACGACGACCTACAGTTGGACGAACAACATGACGAGTATCGGCCTTGCAGCCAATGGCTCCGGCAATATCGCAGCCTTCACGGCCAAGAACACGGGCGCGCTGCCTGTGACGGCGACCATCACGGTGACGCCTCACTTTACCAATGGTAGTGTAACCTGCGATGGCACGGCCAAGACGTTCACGATCACGGTGAACCCGACAGCCAACGTGAACACTGTTAGCGACCAAGTTGTATGCAACGGTGACAATACAACCGCTGTGACGTTTGGTACTACGAACACGGGTGGCACGACGACCTACACATGGGTGAACGACACTCCGGATATCGGTCTTGCAGCCAGCGGAAACGGCAATATTGCAGCCTTCGCGGCTGCAAATACCGGCACGGCACCTGTGACGGCCACTATCACGGTGACGCCTCACTTTGCCAACGCTGGTGTAACTTGCGACGGTCCGACAAAGCAGTTCACCATCACGGTGAACCCGGCAGCCAACGTGAACACTGTTAACGACCAAGTCGTATGTAACGGTGACAACACAACCGCTGTGACGTTCGGCACTACGAACACGGGTGGCACGACGACCTACACATGGGTGAACAACACCCCGAGTATCGGTTTGGATGCCAGCGGCACGGGCAACATTGCCTCCTTTACGGCAGTGAATACCGGCACGGCACCTGTGACGGCCATTATCACGGTGACGCCTCGCTTCGCCAACGGCGGCATAACCTGCGACGGCACGGCCAAGACGTTCACCATCACGGTGAATCCGACGGCCCAGGTGAACACCCTCGCCAACCAGACGATCTGCAATGGCACCCCGACGACGGCAGTGACGTTCGGCACTACGAACACGGGTGGCACGACGACCTACACGTGGGAGAACGACACTCCGGGTATCGGTCTTGCAGCCAGCGGAAACGGCAACATCGCAGCCTTTACGGCTGCCAATACTGGTACGGCACCTCTGACGGCCACGATCACGGTGACCCCGCACTTTGCCAACGGCGATGTGACCTGCGACGGTCCGACAAAGCAGTTTACCATCACGGTGAACCCGACACCGACGCTCACTGTCTCGCCTGACGCTGCCCAGAATCTCATTTACGGTGAGGCGATGACGGGACTGTCGATTGTAAACACCGCCTCTTCTCTGAATGTGACGCTGACACATAATGGCACCACCAAGGCGTTTGCTGATGCAGGTCTGACGTATGACGCAGCCGCTAAGACAGTGACGGGTACACCCAATGCCATTGGTACCTACGTTATCACCGCCACGGCCCACAGTACTTACACTCCGGATTGCGGTACACTGACCCAGTCTGTCACCGTCAATGTTGCCAAACGTGACCTCTATATCACAATTGACGACACCAGGAAGTATGACGGCACACCATTAGAGACCAACTACAACAGCGGTGCAGTCACTACGAATGGTCTGCAGAACGGTGCCTCGTTGAATGCTGGTGCTGTGACAACCCCGAGTAAGGATGTCAATACCTATACCGACAATACGGGTGCTAACATCACTACGGCGTTTGCAACCACTGACGATATCTCCAACTACAATGTCCATTACAACTTCACACAGGAGATTACCCCTCGCATCGTCCACATCTCCACCGCATCTGACTCCAAGTTCTATGACGGCACGCCGCTGACCAACCCGAACTACTCGATTACTGGCGATGGCTTCGTGGTCGGTGAGGTGACCAACATCCACACCACAGGTTCGGTGACCGCCATCAACACATGCGAGGACAATACCATCGTATACACTCCGGTGACGGGTCTCTTCAATGCTGCCAACTACACCATTGACACCACTTTGGGACAACTCTGTATCGTTGGTAGTGACAGACCCATCACCATTACCTCTGCCAGCGCCAATGGTCTGACGCCCACCTATGACGTCACTGCGGCCACACCGATTACCTACGACGGCACGACCCACGGCGATGAGTTCAAACTCTACAAGGTGACCTACGACGGTGTTGACGTTCCTGCCGATGCCGGCTCCAACGGCCTTGTGTTCACATTGCCCACCGGCGACAAGCTGACGGTGACGCCGACATTCACAGGTGTGACCAATGTGGCCGATGCCAACAATACGAACAACAACAACACCTTCACCTACACGATTACGAACAATGGCGTGGATATGGAGAGTGCATACGTTGGACAGAAGACCCTTACCCCTGGTACGGTGAAGATCAAAACACGTAACCTCGTCATCAAGCTCATTGACAGCAAGGTCTACGATGGCACGAAACTCATCGTGACCGTGCCCGCTGGCGGCTTGCAAAACGGCACTACCGGCAACTGGACCATCTCCGGTCTGGCAAATGGCGAGTACATCACCTCCGGTACAGTGGAGACCGAATCCTACATTGTGGGCGACTACTTCTGCAACGAAAACTCATTCAACGACATAATGTCCATGGTCGCCTTCCAGAGCGGATTCGATGTCTCCAGTGCCAAGAGCAATTATACCCCCGAATTCGACGTTAAGCTTTCCATCTCCACTCGCTCCCTCGTAATCACCGCCAAGAGCGCCACGAAGGAGTATGACGGCACCCCGCTGACAGTCTCCGACCTGACGGCTCCCGGCTATGACATCACCAGCGGCACCTTGGGTACTGGCGACGACATTGCCTCCGTGGTTCTGAACGGTTCGATTCTCTGCGTGGGCGACAGTGCCAGCAGAGTCTCCAACGCTGTCATCATGCATGGCACCGGCTCTGACGCCGAGGATGTGACGGACAGCTACACCATCACATACATAAACGGACATCTCGTGGTGACGCCGGTGTCCACACCGATCGTTTGTCCTGCCGACCTGGATATCACACTCTGGTACGGACGTTGCGACACGATGGTGACCCTGCCGGCAATGGCTACGCTGACCCCGGCGGTTGCCAACACAACCATCGTCAACGACCTGGCTCTCCAGAACCCGCTGCCAGTGGGTACCCACCACATCACATGGAACCTGCTTGACGCTTGCGGCAATGTGATGCAGTCCTGCACGCAAACTGTGACGGTGCAATACCCGCCGTGTGAGCCTGTGACCCTTGATGGCCGCACCTACGACGCTAAGCGCATCGGCTGCGACTGCTGGATTACGGAGAACCTCCGTAACGAGCACTACAGCGACGGTACCGACATTGCCAACTTCAGCAGCTATCGTAACAGCAGCTCCATGGAGGAGACCTACGGCAAGCTCTACAGCTGGTATTCCGCAGTCCGCGTGCCGGAGGGCAACGACACCCAGGCTCCCGCCGACTCCATGGCTCCCACGGGCGCTTACGTCCAGGGTATCTGCCCGCAAGGCTGGGCACTGCCGACCATGGCTGAGTACCAGACCATGTTCCAGGCCTCCGGCGGCGTCGCCGGACTGGTGAAGAGCCCGTCCTCCAACGTCTGGCTGCCTGGCAAGCAGGGCACTGCACCCAACAGCTTCAATGCCTTCGGTGCCGGCTACTACGACGCCAACATCGGACGCTACACCAACCTGTTAGGTGAGGCCCACTTCTGGACTTCCGACTACATGGCAACATCCTCTACGGCCCATAACTTCTCCCTCAACTACTATTGCGAGGACGGCCTCGACGAGATTGCCGACAGAGACTTCGGATTCAGCATCCGCTGCGTCAGAAAGAAATAAGGAAGAATACAGAATATGATAACACCAAGGCCCGGAGCGTAAGCTTCGGGCCTTTTTTGTATTTTTGCACCCTAAAAAAACAAGACGATGTACAAGGAATTGTTGGACGAGATTTTCAAGTGTTACCCCATGTATCATAAGATTGGCTCTGCGGCCTACAAGGAGGGGCTGGAGAACATCGAGGCGCTGCTCGCCATCGTGGGCAACCCCGAATGGCGGCTGAAGGCGGTGCATATCGCCGGCACCAACGGCAAGGGCTCCGTGGCGCATCTGATGGCCTCCTACTGCCAGGAACGCCACCTCCGCACCGGACTGTTCACCTCGCCCCATCTGGTCGATTTCCGCGAGCGCATCCGCATCGACGGCGAGATGATCCCTGAAGAGGCGGTCCTCGACTTCTTCCGCCAGTACAAGTCCCGATTTGACTTCTTGGAGCCCTCCTTCTTCGAGATGACCACTGCGCTGGCGTTTCACTACTTCGCCCAGCAGCAGGTTGACGTGGCCATCGTCGAGGTGGGCCTCGGCGGTCGCCTCGACTGCACCAATGTGCTGCATCCGATGCTTTCCATCATCACCAACATCACGTTGGAGCATACCCAGATGCTGGGCGACACCATCGCGAAGATAGCTTTCGAGAAGGCTGGCATCATCAAGCAGGACACGCCTGTGGTCGTGGGGGAATTCCACCCTGAGAGCTACCCGGTCTTCACCGACATCGCCGACCAGCGGCATGCACCGCTCTTCCTCGCCGAAGCCAATTACACCGTGGAGGGCGACCTCTCCGACTGCACCGTGCGCCACTACGACGGCAGCGTGCTGTATGAGCATCTGCACCTGCCCTTGGACGGAGAGTACCAGCGCAAGAACTTAGCCACCTTCCTTCAGGCGGTGGAGCTGTTCCAGCAGCTGTGGCCCGCCGACAAGGACGTGGTGCCCGCCACCGTGGAGCATGTAATGTCCAACACGGGACTGCAGGGGCGCTGGCAGGTGCTGTGCCGCACACCGCTCACCATCTGCGACGTGGGCCACAACGTGGGTGGACTCTCCATCACCATGCCGCAACTCGCAGCCCTTCCCTGCCGGCAGCTCCGCATCGTCTTCGGCATGGTCAGCGACAAGGACCTTGACCATGTCATCCCCCTGCTGCCTGTCAAGGCACTCTATTATGTGTGCCGATCCGACAACGACCGCGCCATCCCCTCCGACGAGCTGGCCGGCATACTTACTCAGCACGGCCTTGACTGCCGGGTCTTCGGCACCGTGGCGCAGGCATATACCGCCGCCCGGGGCGACGCCGCCCCCGATGATGTTGTCTTCATCGGCGGCAGCTGCTTCGTCGTCGGTGACCTCCTCGCCGCCATCGAAAGAAAAGAATGCTAGACTCCTGAACCTATAAGGCCATGTTTACAACCTATTCCGCATCTGCAGGCTCCGGTAAGACCACCCACTTGGTGGCCGACTATATCTCGCTCTGTTTTGCATTCGACAGTCGCGATGTGTCGCAGGCGCGTTCCGACACGGGACTTTTTCGCAAAATCTTGGCCATCACCTTCACCAATAATGCCGCTGCCGAGATGAAGGAGCGCATTGTGCAGACCCTCCACGAGTTTGCCTTCAAGCCGGCAGACGGACTGTCGCCTCGTGCCAAAGCCATCTACCGCATGGTTGTGGACCAGCTCTTCTCGTCAAAAAAGGCTTCACAAGAGGAGATTGACGCCTTCATGCGGCGCGAGTCGCTGGAACTGCTCCGTAGCATCCTGTACGACTACGCCCGCTTCTCGCTCAGCACCATCGACAGCTTCTTCCAGCGCGTCATTCGCTCCGCCGCGCTCTCGCTCAACCTGAATCTCAACTACTCCGTCCAAATCGAGCTTAATGAGTTTTTTGTACAGGCTATAGACCAACTGCTCAATGAACTGAGTGCCGGCACGGAGCTGTCGCACAAGCTGCTGTTCCTGTTGGAAAACAGCATGGAGGACTCCGGCAACCTCAACGTGGACCGCGAGTTGCGCCAAGTGCTCAACATTCTTTACGACAATATTGATAAAAACTACGACTATCTGCAGAGATTGCGCACGGTTGCCCCCGCGCAGTTCCGTGAAACCATTTCGTCCTGGCGCATTCGCCGGAAGGAGCTTCCGGATGTGATCCGGGCGGCTGTCAAAGACGTGGCCGCCGAAGGACAGGCTCATATCGACAATCTTGGCTTCTCATTCAATTCCACAACCTTGAACAAATGGTTCGAAAAGGTGATGGAAGATCCGATTAAATATTATAAGACTGATTTTGAGGAATTTATCAATGAAAAAACCGGTACTTACTTTAGAAAGGAGTTGACAGCTGACAAACAGAGGCGTGCGGATGCCGAGCTGCCGGCCATCATCGATTGCTTTAACCGCGTTCGGGATATCCAGACCCCGCTGCGCCGCGAATATCTGGACATAGGGCTGGTATTGGTCAATGCCTTCAAATTGTCGCTGCTTTTCGATCTTCAGGAGAAGATGAATGAGATTAAAACCCGGCGCAATATCATGATACTTAGCGAGTCCAATATGTTTATCTATGAGCATATCAAAGGAAAGGACATGCCTGAGATCTTCGACCGCATCCCTTTCGGCCATTTTTTTATCGATGAGTTCCAAGACACCTCCGACCTGCAATGGCGTGATTTGAAGCCGTTGATCGTCAACAAAGCCCTTGCCACCAGCGGACACGTCACCCTTTTCGGGGATGTCAAGCAGGCTATCTACCGCTTCCGCAATGGCGATGTGGAACTGTTTTACAACCTCATTGATTACAATAGGCTGAAAAAGGACAGGGATCTGGCGGCGGTGGGCCCCGACGGGTATGAAAACAGGCGACTTGAATACAACTTCCGTTCAACTGCGCCCGTCATTCGTTTCAACAACGCCTTTTTTGGACAATACAGTCGTGTATTGGGACTGGAAGATTACTATAGTGATGTGGAACAGCTGATTATGAAACCGAAGCCGGGCTTGGTGGAGATCTATTTGGCGGGCGGTGGCGAGACGGGCGAGGAGTTGACTGCGGACACGCCCCGTGCAGGCCAACATCGGGACGAGCAGATAGAGACCTATATTTTGGCCCATCTGCAGGACCTCAAGCCGGAGGATCGTGAGGTGCTGCGTGCCGTGGGCGATGCCCTCGCCCGTGGCTACGACTACGGGGATATAGCCATTCTCTACTCCGGGAACGACAAGTGTACGCGCATTGCAAACCTTCTCTTGGATATGGGCTTTCCTGTGGTCACGGAACGCTCGCTTGTATTGAGCGCTTCCTCCTCTGTCAATCTCATTATCCAGACAATCAAGTATTTGTTGCAGCCCAATGACCTTGTGGCCCAGACAACCATCCTGCATGCTTTGGCTAAAGTCAAGGGCAACGCAGAGGTTTTGCCGCAAAAGCTCCTAAGTCTCTCTTCCTCCAATTTCCACGACTTGATGCAGGAACTCTATGGTCTGGACATTCCCTGCCATTGGATTTCCCAGCCTCTTTTCGTTTTGGTCAAGAATATTATCCGGTTTTATGAACTGGACCGGACCGGGGATCCTTTCATTGTCGATTTTGAGAACATCGTGTTGGATTATCTTAAAAACCGCAACGGCGAGCCGGCGCAGTTCCTGCAGTGGTGGCAGATGCTGTTAGAGACGGACCAGATGTTCTCCCTTACGCTTCCGTCTGATCTGAATGCTATAAAAGTCAGTACGATACATAAATCCAAAGGGTTGGAGTACCCGGTGGTCATTTTCCCTTACGCAAAGGGCTCCAACCGGTTGCATCCCACATGGACCGTCACGCTCGACAACCATGTGGCCTATATTCCCTTGAAGAAGGAGTGTATTGATTCTTCATTTGAGGATTTGTACCATGCGGAGGTTCGCAACAGCCGGCTGGACGAACTCAACCTGCTCTACGTGGCGCACACACGCGCGGGTGACATGCTGTATGTCATTACGGCGGCCCAGGGCAGCGAGGAGGGCTACGGCGATGCGATGCTCAGCCTCATTCGCCAGAAAGAGGCCGGCGCCGAGGCCGGTGATGCGGACGAGCTCCGTTTCACCCAAGACGAGACTTACCCCATGCTCTATTATGCCGGCGACATGCAGTGGCGTAAGCAACAGACCGACAAGCCCGTGGTTGTCCCCATTGTCCCCGAAATCAGGACATCGTCGTTCACGATGCACAGCGTGGCCAACATCATCTCTGTGGAAGAGGAGGACGAGCGGGCCATGGGCAATTTCATCCACGATTTTCTCTCCGTGCAGGAGCGCTTCCCGCAGAGCATGGAGGAGGTGGAAACGCTTGTGGCAACGGTGGACGAATCGCACCGTTCGCGCCTGCGCGAGGCTCTCCGGAACATCTTGGGAAATGAGGAACTGCACCCCTGTTTCGCTCCCGGCGTGAAGGCCCTCAACGAGACCACCATCCTTGACGCCGACGGCGCGGAACATCGTCCCGACAGGGTCGTATTCCTCCCCGACCGTGTGGTGGTTATCGACTACAAGACGGGGCAGGAGCATGAGGCATACGAGCAGCAGATAGAGACCTACTGCGGCCTGCTGCGGGGAATGGGGTATGGGAATGTAACAGGGAGAATACTATATGTTTAGATATTGTTGTATAATCGTTTTTTGTATCTTTGCCGCCCATATTTGAGCGAGGTAAGATTATGAATGATTTACTTGAAAAACTGGAACTTATATACAAACGATGGCTTCAGATCGGTGAGGATATCGCGCAACCTGATGCGATGAACGACATGAAGAAGTTCATCAAGATGAGCAAGGACTACAAGGATCTGCAGCCCGTGGTGGACGCCTACAAGCGCTACAAGGATGTCATCGGCAACATCGCCAACGCCAAGGATATCCTCGCCAACGAGAAGGACGAGGAGTTCCGCGAGATGGCCAAGATGGAGCTGGACAGCTTCTCCACGGAGAAGGAGCAGCTGGAAGAGGACATCCGCCTGCTGTTGCTGCCCCAAGACCCGCAGGACGGCAAGAACGCCCAGATGGAAATCCGCGCCGGCACCGGCGGCGACGAGGCCAGCATCTTTGCCGGCGACCTGTTCCGCATGTACCAGCACTATTGTGACAAGAAGGGTTGGAAAATCGAGGTCATCTCCATGACCGAGGGTACCGTGGGCGGCTACAAAGAGATTGTCTTCGCCGTCAATGGCGACGGGGTCTATGGCATCATGAAATACGAGTCGGGGGTGCACCGCGTGCAGCGCGTGCCGCAAACCGAGTCGCAGGGCCGCGTCCACACCTCCGCCGCCTCCGTGGTGGTGCTCCCCGAGGCCGACGAGTTCGACGTCGAGCTCAAGCAGAGCGACATCAAGAAGGAGACCTTCTGCGCCTCCGGTCCCGGCGGCCAGTGCGTCAACACGACCTACTCTGCCGTGCGCCTCACCCACATCCCCACCGGCATCGTGGTCTCCATCCAGGACGAGAAATCGCAGATCAAGAACCTCGAAAAGGCCATGCGCGTGCTGCGTACCCGCCTGTTCGAGATGGAGTACAAGAAATATCTGGACGAGATCGCCTCCAAGCGCAAGACCATGGTCTCCACCGGCGACCGTTCCGCCAAGATCAGGACCTACAACTACCCGCAGAACCGCGTCACCGACCACCGCATCAACTTCACGATGTACAACCTCGCCAACTTCATGAACGGCGACATCGAGGAGGTGCTGCAAGCCCTCCAGGTGGCCGAAAACGCCGAGCGCCTCAAAGAAGAGATCGTTTAATTACCGTGCGTGATTTTGGGAATTGGATGTTGGGGTAGGGTGTTCGCCAAGAGCAAATCGCAAATCCATTTGGCATAGATATAGATGTTGACCTGCAGTTGGTTTGCTATTCTCGTTGTTGAACAGATGCACATGTTTTCTTTGTCCGCACACCCGTGCGGACACCCCATAGCTCCCCTTCTATTTTAGAAGGGGTGGCCGTAGGCCGGGGTAGTAACATAAAGAATTATAATACTTTATAAAAGAGACAGCTGCCATTAACGGCATCAGGGTCAAAGACCGCCATGTCCAGAATCTCACCTGTGAATAGGAATTTGTTGGGCTGTTTTCGAACGAACCGCAAGGTGGACAACAAGGATGGCCTAACGGCCAATCTCTCATATAACTACCCCGCCCTTCGGGCACCCCTTCTGAAATCAGAAGGGGAGTTTTTGGGGCGCGGCACCCAAGGTGCCGCGAAGCACCGGGGTTGCTCGCCGCGAAAGGGAGACAATTTGTAAGATGCCATATAGCCCCTGTCGGGTAGGCTGCTCAAGGAAGAGCATTGGCTATCGGATGTTGGCCGTTGGAATCAATTTCTTAATTCCTTAACTCCTTAATTTCTTAACTATGAATATCAAAGACCAATCCCCCAACGGCCAATTCCCTACTTGTTAATATTTCCCGACAGTTGTGGATAACTTATTCGAAGGGACTGCGGTTATATTTGCTATTTTTGCACCGTTGTTTTGCCGTGAGGCAGGCAACGTTTTTTTTGTCGTAAAGAAGGTGTTTTTTTGCTTGTACGTCAGAGTCCAAGACAAATAAGCCAATAAATCTTTTTGCCCAAATATTAAACAATGAAATAAATAAACCAATATGAAGAGATCGATAATAATTCTGACAATTATGATTGCAACGAGCCTCGGTACGGTGTTCGGACAGGCGAATATTTTCGTGTCATCCAGTGGCAGCGACAGCAATAGCGGGGCCACATGGGAGTCGGCCAAGGGTACGCTGGCAGGAGCTTTGCAGGGAGCCTCAAACGGCACTCACGTCTATATGATGGCGGGCACATACGTATGTCATAATGTGTTGATCCCTAATGGAGTAACGGTAACGGGAGGCTACGCCCAGACTTCAACAGGAACAGATCTTTCCCAACGAAACTACCCTGGAAGTAACGACAACTGGGACTCTCCAACATGGTGTACAATTTTGAACGGCGCAGACAGCACACGGGTGATTACCGTGAATTCGGGTGGCACCATTGAAGGCTGTGTGTTGACCCACGGGAATGTGACGGACAAGGGCGGCGGTGTGCTGATTGACGGGGGCACCGTCACACATTGCGTCCTCATCAACAATGTGGCCTTAGACTACGACAACCAAACGGCCAAGGGTGGTGGAGCCTATATCCAGAACAATGGCTTCCTGCTCAACAGCGTGGTGGCCAAGAATATCGCCAACAACGGCCCCGGCGTAGCGGGTACCGACGGTACGCTCACCAACAATACCATAACGGCCAATGTGGCTCGCGCGAATTGCGGCACAGTGACCGACGACGACGGGAACGTATATACCACCATCATGATCGGCAACCAGTGCTGGATGGCCGAAAACTTGCGTGTCACGAGACCTGCAAACGGATCCCTGATACCCTTGGAGAGTAATAGTGTTTATACCAGTAGCGAACCCAGACGTGTTTATGCGGAAGGAGGCGCAAATAGTCTTATAACACAAGGGTATCTGTACAATTTTGCAGCTGTGATGAATGGCGCCGGATCAAGCAGCAGCAATCCCTCTGGTGTGCAGGGTATTTGCCCGATAGGCTGGCACGTCCCGTCGCAAGCGGAATGGGAACAACTTACAAGTTTTGTGAGAACTCAAGTGCCGTATTGTTGTTTGTATAATGGCAGTTCTTATATTGCTAAAGCATTGTGTTCCAAGACTGGTTGGCACACTTCGGGAAGTGGAAATGATTGTTCTGTTGGCAATAATCCAATAACAAACAATGCTTCAGGGTTTAATGCCCAAGAGAATATGCATATTCGAACAAATTCCTATACTTACGACTGGGGTACTGAATTTTGGAGTTCCACTTCTTACTATTTCAAACGTATTCTGAATAAATCCCCGGGTGTTGAGACTCTTAATGGTAATGTTACTCGGTATTGTTCTGTCCGTTGTCTTCGAGACTAACTCTGCCAGAATTGTAGTTTCATGTCACTTATAAAAAAGTAACTTGGTTTTGAAGAGGTTGCGTTTTCTTTGGGCGGTTGTCTTTTTGGCCATGCTGCGTGTTTGCCATGCGCAGGATGTCCAGTGTGTTGTTTTCCAAGACACAATGGGCACGCTCACCCTTTGCAACAACCTTATCCTCAATAATGTGGCAGATACTGTGGCAAATTTGCCACTACTGTCGCCGACCAACATTGCCGACAACGCATCGTTCTCCATTTTGCGGGACAACCAGTCGGACTACCGCATCCTGTCGGGCTCGGCGGCGGTGGATGCGGGCGACAGTGCGTGTGTGTCGTGGCCGAGCGGTCTGCAGGAGGAAAACCGCGTGAAGGGGGCGAACATAGACGTGGGCGCATTCGAGGTGGTAATGGAAGAAGGTGTGTGGGATAGTGTCTATGCCGTCCAACAGGATGTTGTCGGCCAGCTTTTGCTGTACAACAACATTATCGTCAACAACTATGCAACCATTGGAAATCTCAACACGATTCCAAACAATGGGACGAATCTTTACCAGGACACAAACAACATATTTGTTAGTCAGAATAATTACAAGCTGGCCAGCAATTCACCGGCTATTGATGCTGGGGATAACCAGTATGTGAATTTCAGCAAGGATTTGAGCGGGGATACAAGGATAGTGTGTGGATATAGGGTGGATCAGGGGGCATTCGAAGTGCAGCCTGAGAATTATGCTGTCAGTTTGACGGCCCACACCGTGATGGACGTGACCTGTAGCGGTCATGTCACCACTTTGACGGCTTCAGGGGGAGAACGTTACACTTGGTCGCACAGCAATGAGACCTCCAACACTGTTACAGTCAACCCGTTGGTGCCGGCATGCTACACTGTGACCGCCTATAGGGACCATGTTTGTCAATGGAGTGACACGGCGACCATCTGTATTAATCCCGATGAGATGATAGAAAACTCCATGGGGTCTCCTTCCACGGCGGGAAAACGTTTTTGGGTTTCCTTTATGCGCAATCATATTGGCAACCCCGCACTCTCTTTGTTGATATCTTCCCAAACAAATTGTACGGGAACCGTCACTAATCCGAACACGGGTTGGAGTGTTTCTTTCTCGGTTATAGCCAATGAGACGACTCGGTTGGCTATTCCAAACGATCAAGCATATTGTCATTCTGACGGAACGGTTTTGGACAGGGGGCTTTTGGTGACCTCCACCGACAACATTTCGCTGTATGCCTCCAATTTCAGGGAATGTACCTACGATGTATGCAATGTGTTGCCGGAGACCGCATTGTCGGACGAGTATGTGGCGCAGGCCTACACGCCGCTGAAGAACACGGAGTTTCTGATTGTGGCGACGGCTGATTCCACAGAAGTGGAAATCACGCCCTCATGCAGAACATCGGATGACCATCATGCTTATGTCCCTTATACTGTTATGTTGAATCAGGGGCAGGCCTATCAGGTTATCTCCAAATTTGGTGGCTTGAGCGGTGATTTGTCGGGGTCGGTGATTCGTACTTCCGACATACGCAAGCCCATTGCGGTTTTCAACGGTAACGTTTGCGCTAACGTTCCTTCCGGCAATCGATGGTGCGACCATGTGGTGGAGCAGGCATTCGGCACCCGGTTTTGGGGACGGCAGTTTGTGGTGACCAATACGGTAGGAATGCCCTACGACAGAATTAAGGTCACCGCAGCGGATGACAATACCCGCCTTGTCAAAGATGGAATCCCTATAGCTACCCTTAATGCCCATCAGACGTATGAGTTTGAGTTGACGAGTGCAGACACGGCCTGCTTTTTGGAATCTTCCAAAGCATGTGCTGCCTATCTGTATGTTGCAGGCAGTGCATTGAACTCACACGAGAACTACAGAGGCGATCCCTCCATGGTTTGGATTTCCCCGTTGGAACAGCGCATCAATGAAATCACTTTTGCCACGTTCGACTCGCCGAATCTCACCCACCACTATGTGAATATCGTGTCGCCTGCGGCCACTGTGAGGTCAGTGAGGCTTGACAATAATTATGTCTGGGATCAATTCCGTCCTGTGGCGTCCAATCCGATGTATGAATACGCCCGCATCAAGATACTAAATGGCACCCACACCTTGAGCAGTGATGGAGGAATTGTGGCACATGTATATGGCACTGGGTATTGCGAAACCTACGCCTATTCGGTAGGATCCAAAGCGGCGGTGTTGAGCGAGCAAATGTTTGTCAACCAAGTGTTGAATGCCGAATTGGAGAATAATGAGTTTTGTACTTACGAGGACATCATCTTTGATGCAATTGTCAACTATCAGTGTGATAGCGTGATTTGGGACTTTGGCGATGGCACCGGAAATTATAACGGCTATCATTTCACCCACCACTATACGCAGGCGGGTACTTATCCGGTCTCTATGACTGTATTCCTGTACGACAATTTTGGACAGCATTGTACCACTCTTTATTCGCAAATGGTGATCCATGACGGGTACAATGTCGTTTGGCAGGATACCGTGTGTCAAGGAACTTATTATCGTGGTTATGGTTTTGATCATGCGGCAGATTCGGCGGGGTTGATCACGCTTACGCGTACAGTTGAAATACCCGATTCGGAGTGCGACAGTACTTATGTGTTGGAACTCTTTGTTGTCCAAGGTGTTTTCGATTATTATGATACAATCTGCGCAGGCAATGACTATAGTGGATACGGTTTCCAACTGTTGCAGGCTGCGTCAGGAGCCTACTTGCTGACGGACACTGTTTCCCGGACTCCTTGCGACAGTGTCACTGTGCTGCACTTGCTGGTCACGCCGCGCACAAATGACATTTACGGAATCCACGGCATGGAGTATGTCTGTCCGGGAAATACATACACCTATTGGTTGGACACTCTGTCGGGGCTGACGGGCATAGAATGGACGTTCCCTGACGAAGCCCATGTCTTTTCTGGTCAAGGAACAGACCATGTCACCGTGACGTTCACCGAGAGCACCCTCGGCAGCAACATCACCGCGACGGGCGCTAATTCGTGCGGAACAGCTTCGTTCACCATGACGGTTTTCCCACAACCTGTCCATTACATCACTATTGAAGATACCGTTTGCGGGATAGGACGACCTTATCATAAATATGGGTTTGACATCGACAGTGTCACTCCAAACCAACAAGTTTACATCCATAATATGTTGTCAGAATCATGTTGTGACAGTACCATCGTCTTGTCGCTGTTGATTGTGGATCTGCCCGATGTGGTGATTCAGGCGGACACATATCAGCTTTGCCACAATGATGTGGTGGAACTGACGGCTGTTTGTCAGACAGAATCCATGGATTGGGTGGATACGTTGTATAATGTGTCATTGACATATTTATGGAACACGGGCGACACTGCCAAAACTATTTTGTTCTCTTCAGACACTTCATTTACGGCTTCCGTCAGTGTCACAAATGACTATGGGTGCAGTGTGTTTGCCGACACGCTCATAACCATTTTCCCTATACACCATGCATTCGATACATTGACTATTTGTGAATCACTTTTGCCATACACATACGCTGATACAGTGTTTGAGGAGGGAACTGTCTCCGGAGATTTCATCTTTATGGGAACAGATGTCTTTGGATGTGACAGTCTGTTGATGTTGCATTTTACGGTGAACCTCTCTGACAGTAGCGACACCATTGTCACCGCGTGTGAAAGTTTTACATGGTATGACAGTACATACACGCAATCGGGTGATTATACGTCACATTTAACTGCTGTCAATGGTTGCGACTCCATAGTGACATTGCACTTGACAGTGAATCACCCCACCGTCTCCGTGGATGAGCGGGATGTGTGCGACAGCCTTCGCTGGATTGATGGCAACCTCTACACGGAAAGCACCGACACGGCGACGTTCACGCTGACCAACGCGGCGGGCTGCGATTCTGTGGTGACGCTGCACCTTACGGTGCGGCACAACACCACCTCAGTGAATGAACAGGAAGTGTGCGACAGCCTTCGCTGGATTGATGGCAACCTCTACACGGAAAGCACCGACA
>CAMVIT010000055.1:0-16624 GCA_947167635.1 uncultured Bacteroidales bacterium
ACGGGAGTGGTGTTCGACGAGCCTGCGTGAGGGATTGCAGCGGAAATGATTTTGGCGGGAATGCGCTCCCTGGCGAGACGGAGGTTCCGCTTGACGCTTCGCGTCTCTCGGAATGGTGGTGGTGTCTAAGCCAAAATCATTGCAGCGGAAAGCCCGACGGCGCGGCGGCATTTTATGGCGTATGCGAATGCAACGTGATTCCGCGCCGCCGCGCCGGCACGCCCAAATAAAAAAAAGGATACAGAGCCCTGATTTATGCCATCAAGTATATAATTCCCTTTTATTTATCCAAAAAGGAAAAAATACTTTTCTCGAAATGCTCGCGCGCATACGCCTCCGTAACCTCAATCTTACGCTTCTTGAGACTTGGGAAGTCGTACATCGCGTCGGTCATGATCTTTTCCACAATGGCACGCAGGCCGCGTGCACCCAATTTCAGCTCGATGGCCTTTGCCACAATGTAATCCAAAGTCTCCTCCGAAAAGGACAATTCGATGCCATCCATCTTGAACAACTTCACATATTGTTTCACCAGCGCGTTCTTGGGCTGTGTGAGGATCTGTTTCAACGCCGTGGCATCAAGAGAGTTGAGCGACGTGATAACGGGGAAACGCCCACACAGTTCAGGTATCAAGCCGAATTGCTTGATATCCTGCGCAGAGACATACTGCAACATGTTGGATTTGTCGATGGCGCGGTTCTTTTTGTTGTAGCCGATGGCATTGGTATTCATGCGCTCGCCAATGATGCGCTCCAGATTGTTGAAGGCACCGCTGGCGATAAAAAGAATGTTCTTGGTGTTGACTTGGATAAACTGCTGCTCGGGGTGTTTGCGTCCGCCTTGGGGGGGGACATTCACCATGGAACCCTCCAACAGCTTGAGCAACGACTGTTGCACACCTTCGCCCGAGACATCGCGTGTAATGGAAGGATTGTCAGCACCCTTGCGCGCAATCTTGTCAATCTCGTCAATAAAGACAATGCCGCGCTCGGCCTTGACCACGTCGTAGTCGGCAGCCTGCAACAAGCGGCTGAGAATGCTTTCCACATCCTCGCCCACATAGCCTGCCTCCGTGAAAACGGTGGCATCGGCGATGCAGAATGGCACGTCAAGCAACTTGGCAATAGTGCGGGCCAACAGCGTCTTTCCCGTGCCGGTCTCGCCAATCATCAGGATGTTCGACTTCTCAATATCGACCTCATCGTCGTCAGCAGACTGCATGATGCGCTTGTAGTGGTTGTAAACGGCCACTGCAATGACCTTCTTGGCCTCGTCCTGCCCGATGACGTAGTCATCGAGCTTGGCTTTGATCTCGCGAGGTTTGATGAGTTTCACCTTGAAGTCATTGCCGCCATGGGCAGCATGCTGCTCATAATCGCGGAGGATGTCATGAGCGATATGAAGACAATTCCCGCACACCGCACCTTCGATGCCGGCGAGCAGGAACTCATCTTCGGGGATCTGCATCCCGCAAAGGGAGCATATCCGATTATACTTGGATTTCTTGGCCATTACTTGTTCTCTCTGGAGAGCACTTGGTCGATCATGCCGTACTCTTTGGCTTCGGAGGCGATCATCCAGTGGTCACGGTCGCTGTCCTGCCACACCTGGTCGTAAGACTTGCCTGTGTGATGGGCAATGATCTCATAAAGTTCCTTCTTGATCTTCATAATCTCCTGAGCCTCGATTTCGATGTCAGAGGCTTGGCCTTGGGCACCGCCCATAGGCTGGTGAATCATGACGCGGGAATGCGGCAAAGCGAAGCGTTTGCCCTTTGCGCCGGCGCAAAGCAGCACGGCAGCCATGGAGGCGGCCATTCCCGTGCAGATGGTGGAGACATCCGGCTTCAGGTACTGCATGGTATCGTAGATGCCCAAACCGGCATAGACCATGCCGCCAGGACTGTTCAGGTAGATCTGGATGTCGCGGTCGGGGTCTTGCGATTCAAGGAAAAGCAACTGCGCTTGGATGATGTTGGCCACATCGTCATCGATGGGCACGCCAAGGAAAATAATACGATCCTTCATCAAGCGGGAGAACACATCGAGCTGAGTGATATTCATCGGGCGTTCCTCAATGATGTACGGAGTGATATAATTGCGGGTCATGGAGGCGTAGCGGTCCATTTTCAGGCTGCTGATGCCATGCTGTTTGAGTGCGTAGTTGCGGAATTCGTCTTTGAGCATCATGATGGTTTATTTTTCGGGATTGGTGGTTTTCTTGGCACGGGGTTTCTTGGGAGCGGCAGGCTTATCCTCTTTTTTCTCCTCGGCAGTCTCCTTCTTGGCAGCAGGTTTGCGCTTGGCGGTCTTCTTGGGAGCATTCTCGCCGGCTTTCTCCTCTATCGCGTCTTTTGTCTCCTCACCCTGCGGGGCACGGCGATCGGCAATCATGTCCACAAAAGCGGTGAAATCACCCTCTTTGTGCTCAATGGTGAGTTTGGTACGCAACAGTTCGGTGAGCTTTTTGTCATAGAGCAGATCATAAACGCTCTTCACATTCTCCTTGTTGGTCATGGCCTGGTTGACAAGCTCGTCCAGACGATCCTTGACCTCCTCGGCCGGGAAGTTGCCAAAATAGTTGTCAATGAAATACTGACGGAAATAGCCTCTCACGTCGTCGGCCTTCACCTGGACATCGGAACCCTCCACGAGACGGCTCTCGAGAATCTGCCATTGGAAAGAACGCTTGTAGTCGTTGAATTTCTTGTCAAGATCCTCCTCCGTCATATCCTTCTGAACAGCCAGGATATAGCGTTTCATGAACTCGTCGGGAAGCTCGACGTTTACATGGTCGAGCAAGGTCTCGATGGCATCGTTCATGAACTGACGGTCGAGTTCGGGCTGGTATTGGGCGATAATGACCTTGTCGGCTGCGGCGTTGAGTTGTTCCTCATTGGTGACAGTGCCGTCAGGGAAGGCTTTCCTGAAGAAGTCATCATTGATTTCGGCAAGCTGCATGTGACCGATATGGGTGATGGTCAAGTCGTATGCATAGTCATTGCCCTCTTCGAGTTCCTTCTCGGTCTTTTTGAGGAAGCGAGAAAGACTCGTCACGGTTTCGAAGGCCGTGCGCAGGGCAAAATGGACGGTGTCGTTCAGCTTTTTGCCGACAATCTCCTTCTGAGCCTCTTCCGTGAGATCACGAACGAAGAAAAATCCCTCCTTCTCGCCATCATACTTGACGGAAACGCTGTCGTCATCGGAAACGATTTCGGGGGAAGTGTATTCGCCGTGACGGGTGCGGAGCTGTTTGATGTAATTATTGCGCTCGTCAGCAGCCGGAACCATCTTGAAATCGACCACAGCGGGCAATTTCGCATAATCGATGTCCACCTCCGGAGCCAAAGCATACTCGTATGCGAAGACAAACTGGTCAGGGTTGTCGAAGTCCATCTTGGACTTGCCGTCCACCGGCAGAGGTTCGAAGATGAGCTTGATGTCGTTGTCTTTGATGAATTTGTCCATGTTCTCGCCAACCATCTTGTCCAACTCATTGGCTATAATGGACTTCTCATACATCTTCTTGATGATGCCCATGGGGGCGTTGCCCGGACGGAAACCGGGAACCGTGACGTTATGTCTTTGTTTCTTAAGAGCGGCCTCTACATTGGCTGCATAGTCTTCCTTGTTAATCTCAAATACAACCTCTTGTACTTGACCGGGTACGTTTTCGTGTTTAATATTCATATTATTACTATGTTTATTTCATAACAAAAGACATACAATGCCAAAAAAGGTATTGCATGTCTGAATGTTGATGGTTATATAAGACTATTCCTCAGCGTCAGCATCGGCGGACTGGGTCTGTTCGGTCTGAGCCGGGTTGGAGCGGAGGGAGTTGACCTCGTTCTTGGACATGAAGGCGCAGACGAAGCAGAGCACCATGATGAAGGCTGCCAAGCCCCAGGTGGTCTTCTCAAGCACGTCAGTGGTCTTGCGAACACCCATGATTTGGTTGGAAGAGGCAAAGTTGGAGGCCAAGCCACCGCCCTTGGAATTCTGAATCAACACCACGAATGCCAAAACGATGCAGGCCAAGATAATCAGTACGACGCAAAATGTGAACATTTGTTTCTTAAATTTAAATTGTTGGTTATTCTTTCGTTAATTTTCCTCTTTGGTTAAACTATTTTGCAGTTTTTCAATTTGGGCTGCAAAGTAACGATTTTTTTCTGGAAAATGCAACCTCAAAATTTCGAACATCTGGATAGCCTTTTCTACACATCCTTGTTGTGCGTAAATATTTGCCAATGTTTCACTTACAATATTCGGATCCTCTTCCAAGCTCTCTTCGCCGTAGTTTGCTTCGGCGTCATGGGTCTCAGGAGTATAGATGATTTTGGGCGCATTCTTGGTAAATTTTTCAATCAGCTGTTCAATAAGTTCCTTCCGGTTCTCTTGATCTTGGGAGGGATTTTTGACAAAGACAGGGTGGAGGCCGTCATCCGACACGGTTCGAGGCACGGACACGAGAGGCGGACGCGACACCGTGTGTTGAGCGGGAACCGGCTGCGACAGTTCCACGGTCAAATCATGAAACAGCTTCCTGTCGGGCAATGTCAGCAACAATCGGGAGCGATGCTTTGCCTGCACACGGCTGGGCTGCAACTTGAGATAAAAGATATTCAGCAACGCGGAAGCCGGGTAACGCTTTTGCAAGTCAGACAAGACCTGCAGGGGATTGTCTTTCCCTTCCACCTTGACAAAGTCGTCCAAAAAAACTTTTTCCATCATAACAATTTATGAATCAAATGACTAAAAAATCACCAATTAACAAATGCCTTGTTGAATATATCATCGGTAAGAGCATCGTTTATTTCTGAGACAAGGTTGGTCTCAACGGCACTGAGGTTCAGGGTACTGGAGTAGTCGGCATAGCGGGAGAAGGATTGCTCGAAATTCTGGGAGTCGTCAAAACTGTTGACGAATCGCACGCGCACGGTGATGGTGAGCCGGTTCATGGCAGCGGTCTCGTTGCCTTGGATAGCCACAGGCGAGACGTCATAGCCTGTGATTTCGCCTTCCAGCTCATAGTCACCATTGGTGCTGACAATGGTCAACGGTGTCTGGCCCTGGATCTTGTCCTTGAGGGCGGTGGTGAACGACTGGCTCAAAGTAGGATTCACCAAAGAGGCATTGTTCTGGAAGGTGGTGATGGCCACGGTCTTGGCCCGTGGGTCAACGGTACCGCCAGTCAAAGAGACTGACAAGCGGCAACCGGCGAGCAGGATCGCCAGGACAAGCGCTCCCCCACCCCAGGCAAGGAGTTTTCCAACCTTATCGACTGATCTACAAACCATACTCTTTAATTTTACGATAGAGCGTCCGCTCCGAAATATGAAGCTCCTTCGCGGCCAACTTGCGGTTATTGTGATTGCGGTCCAACGCCTTGATGATAGCCGTTTTCTCCACCTTGTCCATGGTAAGATCGTCATCCTCGATGACGATAGTGTCATCGAAGTGCTCGTCCTTGGACAACCGTCCCGCTTCGGCACGAGTGATCTCTATGTCGAGGTCGTTGTCACGCAGCGGATATTCTTTCAAGCTCTTATTGGATGGACTGACCATTTGACCACCGGTCGCCAGTTGGTTCACAGTGTTTTTAAGTTCCGAAATCTCGCGTTGCAGTTCAGCAATGAACTTGAATATGATTTCTTTGTGGAATTGATCGTTGCTCTCGTTGTCGCCGCGCACGGGGACAGGCAGGTTAGAGTCACCTGGAGAGGTGAGGTAGGGAGCGAGGCGTTCAGCTGTCAAGGTGCGGTCCTTCTCCAGCAGGGAGATCTGTTCCGCCACATGCTTGAGTTGGCGCACATTGCCGGGCCAGCGGTACTCTGTCAGCCGTTGTCTCGCACTCTCTTCCAACTGGACGGAAGGTATATGGTATTTCCCGGAAAAGTCGGTGGTGAATTTGATGAAAAGCGGGTAAATGTCGCCCTTGCGCTCGCGGAGAGCGGGCACATGAATGGGCACAGAGTTGAGACGGTAGTAAAGGTCTTCACGAAACTTTCCCTTGGAGATGCGGTCCGCGATATCGACATTGGTGGCGGCCACCACACGCACGTCGGTCTTGAGCACCTTGGAGGAGCCGACGCGGATAAACTCGCCGGTTTCCAGCACACGCAGCAACCGAATTTGCGTGTTGAGCGGCAGATCGGCCACCTCGTCAAGGAAAACGGTTCCTCCGTCAGCGGCCTCGAAATAACCCTTCCGGGTATCGACGGCACCGGTGAAAGCACCCTTCTCATGGCCGAACAGTTCCGAGTCGATGGTGCCTTCGGGAATAGCGCCGCAATTCACGGCAATATAGTTGCCGTTTTTACGACTGCTGTTGTCATGGATGATGCGCGGGAAATTCTCCTTGCCCACGCCGCTCTCACCAGTGACAAGCACCGACAGGTCCGTACGGGCCACCTGCACGGCAATGTCTATCGCACGGTCCAGGGCCGGGTCAAAGCCAATAATCCCATACCGCTGTTTTATGGTATTTAAATTGACATTCATCTTGAATTATGAAAAAGCGCGCAAAGGTACAAAAAAAAGCGAAGACAACGCACATTTTTAGTATCTTTGCCGCTTCTAAAGAAATCAATCCCAAAAGAAAAACCACGACTATGTATCTGATTATCTTCATTGTACTTATGGTCTTGAGCTTCATTGTCAGCAAGACACTCAACGCGCGTATCGAGAAATACAGCAAGATCCGTCTCAGCAGCGGCCTCACTGGCAAGGAAATAGCCGAGAAGATGCTGCGCGACAACGGCATCTACGATGTTCAGGTCACCAGTGTGGCCGGCACTCTCACCGACCATTACAACCCGCAGACCAAGACCGTCAACCTCAGTCAGGGGGTCTATAGCCAGAACAGCATTGCGGCGGCGGCTGTCGCTGCGCACGAGTGCGGCCACGCTGTGCAGCACGCCACCGCCTACAAATGGCTGACGATGCGCTCCCGCATGGTGCCGATGGTGCAGTTCGGTTCCCAGTGGGCACAATGGATCCTCCTTGCCGGCATTCTCCTCCTCAGCTTCTCCAACCTCATCGGACGCTGGGTGCTCCTCGTCGGCATCGTCCTCTTTGCCCTCACCACCATTTTCTCCCTCATCACCCTGCCGGTGGAGTACAACGCCTCCGAACGCGCCGTGGCATGGCTCGACGAGACCGGCATCACCTCCGGAGAGGAGACCACCATGGCCAAGGACGCCCTCAAGTGGGCCGCCCGCACCTACCTCGTCGCCGCCCTCTCCTCCCTCGCCACCCTGCTCTACTATCTGATGATTTTCCTTGGCAGAAGAGACTAACCTAACCATTTTCAAACAAACCTTATCACCCATTGAACCTATAACGTATGAAAAGAATCCTTTGGACTTTGATTTTGTGCGCTTCCTGTCTGCTGTCGAACGCACAACAGAACGTATATAAAATGCCCGTCGGCGACAACACGACCATCAAGGGACAGTCGTTTTGCTATATGCTGCCCGCCACCGGCTTCCAAGTAACCCTTTCGGTGACCAAAGTACGCGAGATCAAGGGCTACTATGCCGACCATGCGGAGAGTCTGCTGGGCCTCAACAACGTCATCCAAGAGAACCGCACCTACTACAAGGTGAACGAGGTGGCCCTCAAGCCCGTGCAGATGCCCGACACCTCCCAGGCTTACCTTGTGGAGCTTTCAAAAGCACAGGCCAAGGCCGGCTTTCTGGAGAAGATGATCTGCTGCAAAAGACACTATCCCGCCTCCTCCAACGCGATGCAATGGTACACCACCGCCTCCACCTCCATACCCGATTTCTTCAAAAACTACGCCGAGCTGTCCTATTCGGAACAGGAGGACTCCTATCTGGAAACCAAAATCATCGACGGTGTGGTGACACAGGTGCCCGCCAACAAGACCAAGAAGGTGTCCAAAACCAGCAGCCAAAAAGCACAAGAGGCCGCCGATGCCATCAGCAAGAGCCGCAAAGACCAGTACAGCCTCGTGGCAGGCGAACAGGAAACACCCTACAGCGAGGAAGCCCTTTCCCGCATGCTGCAAGAACTCAAGCAGTGGGAGGAAAACTATCTCTCACTCTTCACCGGCCTGACCCTCGAAGACGAGATCACCTACACTTTCTGCGTCACCCCCGACCAGTCGCTGTCCTGCCCCCTCTTCGCCTTCGACCCCGCCACGGGAGTCTCCTTCGACAACCTCACGGGCGACAATGTCTATCGGCTCGTCCTCGGCCCCACGGCTGAATTCAGTCCCATTGCAAACGAGGTTGGCAGCATTCAAGCCAACTCCAAGAACAACGGCTATCGTATCCGTAGCACCATTCCCATTCAGGTGATGATGACCTTCCAGGGCAAACGGATCCACGATTTCGGCTTCTTTGATATGAGCCAATACGGTCCCATCCAGATTCTGCCCGCCCATTTCGACGATTTCGACATCCACAAATACGGTTTCATCTTCTAAACCATCATGCACGAAAGACCTCGAATCAGCACTCCGGTCGCAGTATTACTGCTGGCCGCCTTGTTCTTGCTGTGCAACTGCAAGAACCACAGCCAAAACAAGCTCAAACGCGACATGAAGCCTTTGGCCGAAAAATATCTCCAAGAGGAGAACATCACGGGATACAAAGACCTGACCATCGAATGTGTGGACACGGTTACGGAAATAGGATACGCCCAAATGACGCTCGAAATGCTGCGCGGCATGGAGTACGCCTATGAGAATGATTATCACCACGTTACTGACGAGAAAGAATCCGATGCATTATATCATATATTGTTAGATATCGAGCGGATCACAAATGAAAGCGAGGAACTTCTCAACAGCGGTTCGCTCAGCAGCGAAAAAATCTTGCTCTACATGGTCACAAGCTCCTATCAGACAAGCGAAAATCTGAAGAAAACGTTCTACTTCATGGTCAATCCCGACAAAAAAAGCCTGCACACGGTGGATCCATTCGGGGAGAATCTCATCCTACAATAATTATACAAAAGCGACGGCACCTATGGACGGCATCCTACAATATCCTTGGGGCGATGATCGCCGCTATCACTCCTATACCCATTTTTTAAGACAACGGTTCGGCGGGCGCCTCCTGAAAATCCCTGTCGATGCAGGGTTCACCTGTCCCAACCGTGACGGCACATTTGGCACAGGAGGATGCACCTATTGTCTCAACGCCGCCTTCAACCCCTCCTATTGCGGACGTGACAAAAGCGTCACAGAGCAGTTGGAGGAGGGCAAATCCTTCCACCGGCGACGTAACCGGAAAATTGCCGGTTACCTGGCCTACTTTCAAGCCTACTCGAACACCTACGCACCGGTAGGACAGCTGCAAAATCTCTATGAAGAAGCCTTGCGCGTACCTGACATACAAGGCATTGTCATCGCCAGCCGCCCCGACTGCCTGGGCGAAGAGGTGCTCGACTATCTGCAGGCGCTTTCCGAGAAGACCCGTCTCTGCGTGGAGATTGGCATCGAGAGCTGTCGCGACGAGACGCTGCGCCACATCCGTCGGGGGCACGATTTCCATTGCACGCAGGAGGCCTTCAGGCAACTGCATGCCCGAGGCATCGAGTGCGGAGGACATCTCATCTTCGGTCTGCCGGGCGAGAATCCGGACATCTGGCTGGAGGACATCCGGCTCATCAACAGCCTTCCCCTGCAGATGCTCAAATTCCACCAACTGCAGATCATCCGCGGCACGGAGATGGAACGTGAACACCAATCCCACCCCGATGCCTTCTACCCTCTCCCCTTCAACACCTATATCGATTTCATCACCACCTACATATCCAGACTACGGCCGGACATCGCCATTGAGCGGCTCGCCGGAGCCGTCCCCTCGCGATACCCTGCCACAGCGGGATGGCAAGGCATCCGCTACGATGCCGTCGTGAAAGCCGTCGAGCAGCGGCTGGCAGAGACAGACAGCCATCAAGGAAAACATTTCTCCCCATGAAGAAGCGAATACTATTCATTGTCAACCCCATAGCAGGACATCATCGCAAAGGGTTCTTTTCCCGTTCGGTGAAGACCTTCCTGGATCTCGGACAATACCAATACGAGATTCTGCACACCGAGTATGCCGGACACGGGAAGATCCTGGCCGAGCAGGCGGTCAAGGAGGGATTCGACATCGTGGCAGCGGTAGGCGGTGACGGCACGGTCAATGAGATAGCCAGAGCGCTGATCGGGACAGAAACCGCCCTGTCGATCATCGCCTACGGGTCCGGCAACGGGCTGGCACGCAGCCTGCATCTGCCCCTGCTGCACATCAACGCCATCAAACTGCTCAACACGGGACACATACACACCATTGACACGGCCCTGATCAACGGCACTCCCTTTGTCAGCATCGCCGGCATTGGATTAGACGCACAAACAGCCTACGACTTCTCCAACGACCCGCGCCGAGGCTTTCTGCCGTACGCCAAGTATGCGCTTGAAAACTACATGCATTTCACCCCGCAGACCTACACCCTCACCTTCGATGAGCACAGCACGCTTGAATGCAGCCCTCTGCTCGTCTCGTTTGCCAATGCCAACCAGTTTGGCTACAACGCCGTTATCGCGCCTCATTCCGACTTGGCCGACGGGCTGCTGAATGTCTGCATCCTCAACCGTCCCCCGCTACACCGTGCCGCCCTCGTCGCCTCGCAGCTCCTGCTCGAGCGTCTTGACCATTCACGTTACTTCACCGAAATCAAGGCCGAGCACATCACTGTACATCGTCCCGGACCCGCCGTCGTCAACATCGACGGGGAGCCGGTTATGTTCCCGGAAGACCTCGACATCAGAATCATCCCCTCGTCCTTGAGGGTGGTGTTGAAGAAGTGACATGCCTATAGCATTGCGAGGTGGCTGAAACGCAGGTCGGTTGTAAGAGGAGTGAACAGTGATCAGTGAAGAGTGATCAGAAATTGGGGGATGGCGATGGCATGGTATGCATGGTGTGTGTGGTGCAGGCCGTAGGTCTGCAGGTGTCGGTAGCAATGGCGGCACACTGACCCAATCGCACGCCGTAGGTGTGCGGGCACGGGTCAGGATCCTGCAGGACACGCGGATTCGCGCAGAAAATATCTCCGGCGGGAATCGATGGGGTCGGTAGACAATATAGGCAGTATTGGTTCATTGGTGCGAAAATTTGATTTAATTCGCCGTCTGAAATTTGCGGAGGGTTACTCCTCCTTGTGTAGCCCTCCCCAGTTCATTTGGGGGTTGTCTGTTTGTTCCCGATAGGTCGCTTAATTCTCTGGATTCATTTAAAGTTCAGTCCTTCGTAGTGGTAGATAATGCTTCGTTATGAAAAAATAAGGTGTAGTATCAGACAAGTGCAATCTTAAACCTGAACTTTCCACGAATATTTCCTTGAACAGGAGACACTTAAATGAATATGTATAGGATGCATTTAAGGCTGTAGATTTTAACGTGATGCTATGTCTGCCTAATTGCAACCAAAAGTTTTTTCGTTGATAAATGTATGCATCCTCCTTAAACAAGGTGTCCTTAATAAACGACTTGTTGTCGATGTCAATTTCAAAATCCACAGAATCTCGGAGAATGGTATATACAGTATCTTCTATAATAAATTGGTTGTCCTTTAAAACAGTATGTTGGTCAAAAAGTTCACAATATGTGAAACCATTGAAAATTAATGTGTCCACAATAAAATTTCCCTTGCAAAGGAACATACATATTAATTCAAATAACAGGAACAATCCAAATGCTGAACAAACAATATATCGGACGAGTTTTTTTTCATATTACGGTCTGTTTATCATTCTAAAAAAAGGAATGGTTATTTTTTGGTCATATTGTAAATAATCAACTATTGTAGACAATTGTTTTGAAGTAATGTTTGTTCCCAAGCGGGGACTTCTCATAAGATTAAATAATCCGCGACTATGTCTCAAACCCATGAGATGACCTATTTCATGTGCTGCTGCCTTTCCTCCATTTTTAGTTATTGCATCTAATGGACCTTTGAATAAGTGAGCATCAACCCAAGCCTTTCTCCTTCCTATATCATTTACTTTTCCCGAAGCACTCATCACTTTTTCTATCTTTACATCATTTGATAATGTGATTATATGGTCGCTTTGAGAGATTTCCATTAATGAATTAACAACTTCAAAGTCTGCTGTTGTTGTTACAGGTATGCCTGATTCAGTTACACCTGAAAAGGATGATTCGATCTGACTTACAATTTGCTCCTTCGCTTCCGACATATCAATATTCATTCCCGAATTGTTTATGATTTTTCCAGTGATTCTGATATTGTATCGTTCTATCTCCTTTGTGTCATTTCCATTTGCATCTTTCTTATAAATTGTTTCAAGGACAATCTCTTCCCCATTCGGATCCACCAACTTCACCGGGTTATTTGCACAATAAACGTATGGCGAGAACGACGGATATTTCTCACTCATCGGATCGACGCTGAGCCAGATGCTTAAATCGCTGCTGTAATACCGTGCGCCAAAGTAAGATAAGCCGGTTTCTGTGTCGCGTTCCTTTGCGGAGAAGGTGTAAGTTTCCCCGCTATGTGGGTGTGGGTATTGTTGGAGGTTCCGCCACACGGTTGCTGTCCGCCGTGGCCGGAAACGACAGGGGGTGTGGCGGAATGGTGCGGCAGGGATGCAGGCCGTAGGTCTGCAGGGCTCGGTAGCAAAGGCGGCACACGAGCACACACGCACGCCGTAGGTGTGCGGGCAGTTTGCGCGTGTCTGCGAAATCAACGGGCTATATGTGAAGGTGGCGAGCATGGTTTTTAATTTTTTCCTTTGGATTTCAGCCCGGAAGATCTAAATATCAGAGGATAGAAAAATAGGTGCATCTCCTCGTCAACGTTATCCAACACGATATTCCACTGGAATAAGGTGGCTAAGATATTGTAATCAATAATATCCTTATCACATAATGCAATGCATTCTTCCAACAGCTTGTATTTTGGGCCATTCCAGCTAACGAGACTGTCCACTTTGTGATATTCTCGATTAGTGCCTGTTACATCAACAGGTATTTCGTTAATAATCACATTGCTTGCCCAATCCGTATATGATAGATTGTTCTGGCGTGTACTGTCTGGCATCCATTTGTGATAATAATTGATGAGTGCATCGTTTGACATCATGACTTTACCTTGAAAGTCACCGTCTTTGATGGTGAGATATAGGAAAGCATAAGACTTTACCGCTTGCCGAATAACTTCTTCACGGCTTCGCCGGTTATTTTGTCTAACGTATTTCCTAAACGATATTTCCCGTCCGAGAATATACTGGGCATTCAAAGATAAGCTTCCTATGGAGATTAGGGCTATAATGAAAAATGAAGTATAGGCTATGTTTTTCTTCATACAATTATTTAAAACCATAAATAGACAAACAGCGTAATTTGCAATAGAATTGTTGCAATGGTTTGCATTAAAACTTCTTTCTTAGAAAAAACAAATGAATTCTTATTTTTAATTTTTTTCCCCAACAAGAACATAATCACAACCCATAACAATAGAACAATGATTTGGTTATACATCAGAGATAGCGCAACAACTTTCAAAACATCCGAAGGTAATACCGGTGTTGATATTTTTAAAAAGGGGCACTTTCTGATGGTCAAGTTTACTAAAAAAGACAACGGATCATAGAGGAATACGACAATGAAATTGAATACAACCAATAAGAAAGCTATGCATAATGATTTAATGATAATCCTGGCATCACTGTTGACTTTTTTATTCATAGTAACCTTTTTTTAATTTGCCGTTTTCATCATAATACAAAATGTCATCGTTGTTAATATAAAAATCAGGGAGGGCACCTTCGTCTTTGGCAAATTTCGTATATTGGATTTGAATCCGATAAGCAGTTTCAACATTGCCATTGATTTTCAATTTTACCTTATTTATTTTCAGATGACTATCTTTCAACACGACCATTCCCAAAGCCGTTCGTTTTACTGAAAAAGAATTATCACCTGTCCTTGTAATGCTTTTCACACATTTTGCCACATCGTCAACACCTATTGCTTGAGCGAGTTCTTTGCCAGTAATAGATTCACCTTTTCCCATAGTGGACAACGCATCTGATAACTTCTGTTCTCTCGTCGGTTTCCCTTGAGGTAAAATAGGAGATGGTTGATTATCATGAGATAATTTATTAGTGGTTAAATTGTCAGCTACTATTTCCATCTCCTCCCCATTCGGATCCACCAGCTTCACCGGGTTGTCCGCACAATACACATACGGGCTCAGAGAAGGATATTTCGAAGCCATCGGATCCACACTCAGCCAGATGCTCAAATCGCTGCTGTAATACCGCGAACCAAAGTACGAGTACCCAGTCTCCGTATCCTTCTCCTTGGCACTAAACGTGTACATGGCACCAACGACCGTGTGCTGCTGGTTCACCAGGTCTTCACCAAATGGCAGGTAGTGGAGATGCTGGACAGCTTCACCGTTGGTGAACGTAATCCAACTGCTGCTCCCTAAGTGGTCGGGGTGGTAGAAATAGCGTTCATTCTCCAGGCTCTGAGATGCGTTCGTCAATTCGTAAAGATATGACAAAGGTGGGTACGCCCTCACCTCCTCCGCGTTCAGGCACTCGTAGATCACGTTTTGGGCGTGGTTCTTATTGGCAAATAACTTGTCGTGAACCTGAATGTCGTCAGCCAAAGGATGGCCAAGCTCCTGTAGTCCGCCGTTGCCCAGCTTGCTGGCAATGCGCTCGCTCTCGGCATAGTAGTGCTTGGTGTAGCCTTTAGGAGTGACAACCAAATAAGGGGATGCATATAGGGTAGCATTGTCCAGCTGGTAGAAATAACGCCATGTGCCACTAACATTCTGGTAAGTGTAGTCTCCCGTCTGTTTGTACGTTCTGTCGCCGTTGGCATCATACTGATAGACTGACAGAGACCTGTCGTCCATCACTCCCTGTAGACGGTTCTGCTCATCCCAACAGAGGAAACGTTCCAAAGAGACAGCTGTGTTCTTATGGTATGTCATATTCCCCTTGGCATCCCACTGGAAGAACTGTTGCGGACCGTTGTTGTCTATGTACGTCAGCGTATTGGGCTGGCTTGTATTCGTGTAGTGGTACATATTGTCATAGATGACCGAGTTGAATGAGTTTATCATAGGTGTCTGCGTCACAACACCAGCTGTTAAAGTTTTCCTGCCGATTCGACCGTTAAGATTATAACTCATTTCCAGTTCATAGTTAGTGTTCGGGCTTCCAAGCCAATTGCCTTTCGAATATACCAGCCTGTACAGGTCGTCGTACGTATGTCGGTCATGATATTTACCACCCAATCCGTTGGCAAGGATGCCTGCGGAATTATCAATGTCGGTGATGTTACTTACCGCATCGTAAGTGTAATCAATATTTTGCATAAGTTCGCTTAGCGTTGCTGTGTTGGCGGTATAAGACTGTAAATTTATGAGCCGTTGCAGAATATCATATTTGTAAAACGTTTTTGTGCCATTGCCATAATACACAGCCTTCTTCAGCTCAAATTCATTATAGTGAATGCTGTCGATGTATGGATAGGCGTTGTTCATCTTTGTGCCGGAGATGCTCTTCAGCATACCGCCGAGATTGTAGCCATAGCTCACCACTTCCCCGTCGGGGTAGGTCATGCTCTGTATCCGGTTCCAGCTGTCGTATCCGAAATTCATTTTGAACGTATAGGTTTGGGGATCAAACGGAAGCGCAAAAGTACGAATATTTTCAATCACCTCACCCAGTTTCCCGTATTTGAAAGTTTGCCATCCGGAGGCATCCTCCTGCTTTGTCACCTTGCCCACCGAGTTGTTGATCAGATTTGTGCTGTTGTACGTGCCATATTCATAATGCACGTTGTTGGCAGGATATTGGGAACAAAGAACATCTATCAGCTGGTTGTAATAGTATCGGTATTCCAAGTGCTCCCCAGCAGCATTCTCATGATATATTAAATTTCCCGCCGGGTCATATTTGTATCGGTCATCACCAGCATCGGGATGCTTTCTGTGAACCAGTTGACCAACCATGTCATAGTCGTATGAAGTTTCGAAACCGTCAGGATCAGTACTCTTCTTGAGTTGGCCGATACAGTCATATTCAAAGGAGGTTTCTGAACCGTAAGGATCAATCTGCACTATCTGCTGTCCCATGGTACCCGTCAGCACTCTTACCTGGTTCCCTTTTGCATCTTTGGTGATGGTTCGCAAAAGAGTCTTGCCACCCCAAGACTCCACGCCGTAAGACATCACGGTGCTGTCTGAGGTGGGCAGTTTCAATTTAGTCTGACGATCCAAGATGTCATACCATGTGGCGGTTCGGGTTCCTGAGGAATAATAGGGATTGTAAGTGGCGAACAATGCAGTATCTTCTTTAAACGGATGGTATTGTTCGACCGTCCTGCCGAAACAGTCGTACTTCACCCTACCTGTCACCAAACTCCACTCATGTCCGTTAATTTCTGCGTCTTTTTTGGTCTGCATCATACGGCCAAGACCGTCTGTGATTATCGTTGTCCTAATAGGGTTGCTTTGATGCTGGCAGTCGTAATGATAGGTGCAGGCATGGCTCTGTCCGCCGGGAGCGGTGATGTCCAGACTGCCGTAGTTTTTCGGGTGATACTCCATGC
>CAMVIT010000056.1:0-16395 GCA_947167635.1 uncultured Bacteroidales bacterium
TTGATTTCGGTCCCTCGGCTTTCAGGGCACCGTTGTGCAGGTGCGGCGTCAGTTCATCAATCAGCAGGAGGAATGTGATACCGGCAAGGAATCCTATGGCGGCCGGCAGCACACGCCTCAGTCCTGCGGACAGCTCCCCTTCAAGGGGAGCAACCATCTCGATCGACGGTATCAGCAGCGACCACACGCTGGCGGCCACCATCACCCCGCTGGCGAACCCCAGCAGCGTCTTCTGCATCCTGTCGGGAATCTCCTTCTTCATGAAGAAGACGAAAGCCGAGCCCAGCATCGTGCCGAGCAGCGGAAGCAGTATTCCGATGATTATGGCATTCATTACATTAATCTTTCACGCTGCAAAAATGCACATTTTTTCGCCAGGTTGATCATTTCCTCGCCGTCGCGCACAGCCACCGCTTTTCCTCGTTCACCGTGATGTTGAGGTCGCGGAAGCCGACATTCGTCAGATGGCGCCTGATTTCTTCCGGCGTGTAGGTGTGCATACCCTCGATCATGCTCTCCCATTTGGCATCCATTTCGCCGCTGCCGTCTGATTCGTTGACAATGACGAATTGACCGCCGGGTTTCAGCACCCTTTTCACCTCGTTGAAGCAATGCTCGATGTCGGGCCAGAAGTAGATGGTCTCGAAGGCGGTCACCACGTCGAACGAGCCTTCGGCGAACGGGAGGTTGACGACATTACCTTCCAAAACCTTGCAGCGGCCTTCCCGAATGGCTTTGACGTTCACTTTCGTTGATTTCCGTACGGATACCGGTGAGAAATCGATACCCGTGACGCATCCCTGGAGGGTGCGTTGCAGCAGCCGGGCGATATTCGCGCCTCCGCCGCACCCGATGTCGAGAATGCGGTCGTCGCGGCCAATCGTCACCACTGCCAACGCCCAATTCGCCATCGCAGCGTGACCGCCGCCGTTCATTCCATTCACCATTATTTTGCCTAAAAAGCCCTCCGGCTTTCTTGCATTGCTGAAAAATTTGCTCAAAAGTCCCATAATTTGTGTGTTTATTTCTTTCCTTTTAAGATGGCCGACCCAATTAAGGTCATCCATTTGGCCTCCCACGGGGACATGAACATGCCGTGGGTGGTGTCAATAAGATCCACCTCCTCATAGCCCATTTCCTTCAATCGTTGCACAAAGGCACGCATATCGCCGTACATCATGCGCGAGAAGACGTCGTGGATGGCGAAGGTGCCACCTTTCTTCAGCACGCGCAGTGTCTCCAGCAAAATGGCCTGTCGGTCGCGACTGGGGATGTTGTGATAGACATAGTTGCTGGTCACCGCGTCGAAAGTCTCGTCCGGGAAATCCAGTTTCAGCGCATTGCCTTTGGCGAAAGAAGTGCGGTCGTCCACCCCTTCGGCCTTTGCGTTTTCCTCGCAAAGCGTCTGGTTGTAGGAGGCGTATTCCACGCCCCATCTGTCGATGCCGACTATTCTGGCTTGCGGGTTGCGCTTGGCGACGGCGATAGTCAAGGCACCGCTGCCGCAACCCACATCAAGACCTTTGCCGCCCTCGGGAAGGATGACATGCTGCGAAAGACCTTCGATGATCTGTTTCGACATCTGTCGTTTTCCGTCGTATGAGAAAGCCCTGTGCAACAGCCACATCCACAATGCAATCAATGCCAATGCGATGGCGAGCACGAGGAAGACGATTTTCAGGATGGTCTTCAAAGTGCCGGCGGCAAGCAGGCCGCTCACGCCAAAGACGAGGAACAAAACAAGGCTGGCCGCGGCCCCGCCCAAAGTTCCTAAAATCATACCTTTCGGAATCCAGTTTTTGTAATTCGGTTTCATAATCTGTCCATTTGATATTTCCGACGGCAAAAATCCGATATTACCGAATGTGGCGATATCACAATAAGTGGTTATTTTCGGGCGAGGGATTCATCAAAGTACATTATCTGTTTTTGAGTTATCTTATATATTGTCAAAGATGATTAACAAAACATCTCATCAAGGTCCAGTATACGACTTTTCGGATATAGCCAAAAGTGAGTAACCCTTCTTTGAAACTCCCATAAACAGGGGAACTTGAGCGGATGGACAAATAGTACTTTTGCCGTGCAAAAATGAAATAACATTATTAATAGTAAATATGGCAAAAAAATTATCCATTCAAAGAATCCTGATCTTGGCGGCATTTGTGCTGTCATCCTTCGCGCTAAGCGCACAAACGACCACCTCCGACACCATCGGCAGTGGCACAACGACTTCTATTCATTCGGCAATGCCGGGCGCATACGGCTACCACTTGTCAGCCGCGCTGTATCTCGGCAACGAAATCAACCATTCGGCCGGCAACATCGAATCGCTTTCCTACCACCTCTCGTTCGGAGTTTATCCGACAGACGACGGTGACAAGCGGGTCAAGATTTACTTGTTGGAGACCTCCAATCCGTCCATTGATTTGTCACAGACTTGGGGCTCTTTGGTGAGCGCCGCCACGCTGGTGTATGACTCCCTCGGCTGCGACATCCAGTGGGATGACTATTGGAAAGAGTTTGTCTTTTCGCAACCTTTCCCCTACGGCGGCGGCAATCTGATTGTTTTGGTGGAAGGCGAAGCCTGCGACCCTTCTCCCGGCATGGGAGACTGTGAAACAGAGATTTACGTCAACAGCGGGACGGTCAACAACTGTTGGAACAGGGTGCAGGACGGGACACAGATTTCCTTCACCACGGTGATGGATTCCATTCCAGAGGGCACGCACGGCAACCATTACGACCGCCCGAACATCGTGTTTACTTTCAGTTCCGGCGAACCATCCTCCCCAGACACCAATTGTGTGTTGACACTCCCGATGATGGAAACCTTCGAAGGATATCCAGGGAACTTCTCGGCCATTCCTGCATGCTGGACCAAAATCTCGCAGGAATACAACCAATTTTACGACAGCTATTACCCTGTTATCAACGGAGGCAGCATGAGCGATCCCAACCAGTCGGTGATGTTCATTCTGATGAACTCTTATTCGTCGTATCTCATTTTGCCCGCCCTGGACAGTGTCTGGTCCATGCAGAATGTCTCGATGTCGTTCAACTTCAAGTCCGCCCAGCAGAACATCACGCGAATGGTGGTGGGGGTGATGTCGGATCCATCCGACACACTGACCTTTGTGCCGGTGGATACCGTGTGGCGCGAGGGCAGCGTCAGCGGCTGGGAACCCAAGGAGATCAATTTCGCCACCTATGCCAACACAGGCCGTCACATCGCCTTCTGGTTCAGCAAGGCCAACTCCACCCATATTTTCCCGAGCTGCTTCATCGACAACGTGGCCGTGTTTGAGACTCCCGACTGCACGCCGCCCGTTCAGATTTCCGCCGGCGTGGACAGTCTCGATGCCACCATCTCTTGGACTTATACGAACAATGCCTACGGCGCCAGAGTTTACTACAAGACCTCTGTTGATTCCCTTTTCGACTCCGTTGAAGTTTATACGGACAACTATTACTTACTGCCAAATCTACCTTACAATACTGTTTATCAATATTATATCATCACCCTTTGCAACGGAGGCGGCGAATCGGCACCTTCGCAGATTTTCACTTTTTCAACGCCTTGCGAGACGGTCACGCAATTCCCGTGGACCGACAGTTTCGAAAACGGACTGGGTTGCTGGTCGTTAGATGCCTCTTCGGCCGGACAGGATTGGCAGGTGGTCGCCACCGGCAGCAATCCGACTTGTGCGCCATACTCCGGAAGCGCGATGATGAAATACGACTGTTGGAGTTTTCCGTCGGACAGCTGGGGCACGATGACCTCGCCCGCTCTGGCCATCCCGCAAGACATGACCCTCTCGTTTGCCTACTTCAAGCAGGACATCTATCAGGCGAATGACAAAATCGAGGTTTTTGTCAACACCTCGGCAGACACGGCCAACGCGACGCTCCTGACCACCGTTTTCGGATACGATCCCTCCATGAGCGGCTGGGACACCGTTTCCGTGGCCGTCCCCGTGCAGAATGAGGCGGTGTATCTGATTTTCAAGGCCACTTCCGACTACGGATACAACCTTTTCATGGACAACGTGACAGTGGATTTCTACACGCCGGAGGACACCACGGTGGTGGTCGATACCGTTTATGTCGTTCTGGACGAGAGCATTTGCGACGGCGAGAGCTTTGAGTTCGGTGACGGCAACTACACCACAGCCGGCAGCTACACGTACACATCCAACGACACCGTTTACACGCTGACCCTGACGGTGAACCCGACGTACAACATCACCATCAACGACAGTATCACGGCAGGAGAAACCTACACACAGTACGGTTTTAACGAAAGCGCGGCGGGTACTTACACGCAGAACCTGACCACGGTCAACGGTTGTGACAGCGTCATCACGCTGTATTTGACGGTGTTGACCGGTGTGAATGAGTATGGCGGAATGGATTTCTCCGTCGCACCCAATCCCGCGCACGACTATGTGATAGTGTCAGTGAAAAATGCCAACGTGGAGATGGCAGTGGAGTTACTGGATATCAGCGGGCGTGTTTTGAGAACGCAGCGGCTGGCGGCGGGGGAATCGACGCTGAGACTGGAACGCGGCAACCTGCCGAATGGAATCTATATGTTGCGGATGACCTCCCACGGCCAAAAGCAGACACGGAAGGTGATTTTCCGATAGGCACTTCGTCAATGTAACGGACATTTCGTCCTTTGTCTTAATTCCGCGACCCAAGTTTGATTTGAGTCGCGGAATTTTGTGTATTTTTGCATTGTTTTTTTGATATTATGGAAATAGAGAAACTACGAAAAGCATTGCAATCCGCCGACGCCATCATCGTCGGTGCCGGCGCGGGACTATCGACCTCGGCGGGCTTCACCTATTCCGGTGAACGCTTCCATCAACACTTTGCCGACTTCATCGGGAAATACGGATTCACCGATATGTACTCCGCGGGCTTCTACCCGTTTCCCACCGAGGAGGGACATTGGGCCTACTGGAGCCGCCACATCTACTACAACCGCTACGTGCCCGCACCAAAGCCCGTCTATGACAATTTGCTCAAACTCCTGAAAGACAAGGACTATTTCGTCATCACCACCAATGTCGATCACCAGTTCCAGAAGGCAGGATTTGACAAAAAACGGCTGTTCTACACACAAGGCGACTACGGCCTGTTCCAATGCGCGAAACCTTGTCACCAGAAAACCTACGACAACGAGGAATTGGTGAAACGGATGATTGCGGAACAGATGGATATGCGCATTCCTTCGGAATTGATTCCGCGTTGTCCCGTCTGCGGCGGTCCGATGAAGGTCAACCTGCGCGCCGACGAGACCTTTGTGGAGGACGAGGGCTGGCACGCGGCGTCGGAACGATACACCGAATTTATCCGGCGGCACAAAGACGGCAAGGTGTTGTTCCTGGATTTGGGCAGCGGCGGCAACACGCCCGTCATCTTCAAGATCCCCTTCATCCGTTGGACGATGCAGAACCCGAACGCCATCTACGCCACAGTCAATCTGGGCGAGGCGTTCACCGTGGAGCAAATCAAGGATAGGTCGATTGTGATAGATGCCGATATTGCGGAAGTGTTGGAAAAATTAAAAATGATGAATTAAGAATGAAATGATGTTGGTGTGAGATTATTTTATTCATTTTCTATGTGTTGTTGCAGTATTCAAAACACAGAAGAAAGTGACGATTCATGACAGGAAACGTTTACCTGAACAAATCCGAATGTGTGCCCGTGTGGTAAAGGGAAATAACCCTGATGGTCTCTTTCTTTCTATAGATCAGCAACCAATCCGAACTGATGTGGCATTCCCGATAATCTTTGTAGTTACCAGTGAGTGAATGGTCCCTGTATTGCTCGGGAAGGTTTTTCCCCGCCTGCAACATGTCTGTGACATTCTTCAATTGAGACAAGTCAAGTCCCCTGCGTTTGGCAAGTTTCAAATCCTTGAGGAACTTGCCACCGTATTCCAATTCATATTTATTGGTCATAGTGTCTCCAACAACTTCCCAAGATTATCACATTTCATCACTTTGCCGGCTTCCGCATCGCGGATGGCCTGCATGGTTTCCTCATTCAGATAAGCGCCACTCTCAGGGTCATAGAGCGCGTCAGAGGGCACACTCTCACGCACCGACCACCCCATTCTCTCGCTTAACTTGCGAAGAAAAGAAATATCCCTCCTTGGAATATTAATACTCATTGTCACAACGTTTCCCATAATTCTATGTTTTTTCTATATTGATTTGCAAAAATAGAAAAAATCCGATTATAATCACATTTCGTGAAACTATTTTCCCTATTCTGGCGTGTTTCAATTGTACAAGGTTCAGGAACAAACTGCAAAATTTTACATAGAAAAAAGAGGAGGATTTCAAGAAGGTATGCAAAATTTTGCTATTTTTGCAATCTGAAATAAATCCAAAATGGAAAAGAATCTTTGGAAAGAAATTGGAAACACCCCGATTGACTTTGCAACTTTGGCTTCGTTTTTTCCGGAGCATAAGTGCAAGTATAATAAAATCAGTGCTTTAGAGAAAGAAGAAACCCTTCTGCGACTAAAGCAAGGACTTTATGTGCCCACATCGCAAGCATCGGGTCAGCTTCTGTCGGAAGGCTTAATAGCCAATCATCTATATGGTCCCTCATACGTGTCGTTGCAATATGCTTTGAGATATTATGGCTTGATTCCAGAACAAGTTTTTACAGTTTCATCCATAACGACGAAGCGTAGCCGCGTCTTCCACAATTCTTTGGCAAGATTTGAATACGTTCACACGAGTGACGATGCTTTTAGCATTGGTGTTAGAATAGAAAAAACGGTAAACGGAACCTCGTTTCTGATTGCTTCGCCTGAAAAAGCCCTTTGCGACTTGATAGCGGATATCTCATACCTCAATTTACGCTACAAGAATGAGATTTTGATTTGGCTGGAAGAGGACATTCGCTTTAACATGGACGAACTCTCCCGCTTCGACACGGGCATTTTGAGAGAGTATGCAAAAGTGGGAAAGAAAAAGAATATGATTAATCAACTCATTAAAATTATTGAATCATGAACACGATTTTCGAACAAATGTTAGCAGGTTATGGGAACTTGCCAGAAGGAGAACTGTGGAATGCAAAGTACGAAGTGGCTCAGCAAGACGAAACAGATGTTTATAATTTGTCTTTTAAGACGGAGAAAAGCATCAAAATCAAGATAGAAATTGACACGAAGCCGCCTTTAGAGTTTCAAACAGAATTTAAGCGATTGAATAATCCTTATAACATTATGGTAAATTGCTTGACATTGCCCTGCCTTTATGCGGGAAAGATGCACGCTTTGGCTTTCTGTAATTGGAAAACTCGTGTAAAGGGCCGTGATTGGTATGATTTCGAATGGTATGTGCGGAATAATACACCATTAGATTTCAAGCATTTACAAACTCGAATCAGAGAGTTCAACGGGCTGGATCTGAGCAAGGAAGACTTCCTTGAAATCCTTCGTGAAAGATTGTCAAAGACAAACATAAAACTTGTCAAAGATGATGTGTCTCGATTTGTCAATAATGTAAAAGCCCTCGACATCTGGTCCAATGACTATTTCCTGCAACTTGCCGACAGGATTCGATTCGTGTAAAACCGCTTTTTGATTAGAATATCCCCTGCTGTAATAGCTCATTAATTATTGATTATGAACCGATTAGATTATCTGATACAGTATTTGATTGACGAGGACCCGCAGTATTCAGAGATGCGGATTCCCGAGGATTTGCAGGGCAAGCGCGACCTGTTCCGCGCCCTGCGCAACGTGCGCGAACCCAAACCCGTCAGCGAGGAGTTCCTGCGTTTGCAGGACGAGGAATTGCAAGCGCAATTGCAAGAGAAGGGTGTGGTGAAATTGGCTGCCGTCCAACAATTATCAATTTTCAATTCTCAATTTTCAATTTCTTTATGGCAGGGCGACATCACCCGTCTCCGCGTGGATGCCATCGTCAACGCCGCCAACGCGCAGATGTTAGGCTGTTTCCATCCCTTGCACAAGTGCATCGACAACGCCATCCATTCCGCGGCGGGCGTGCAGCTGCGCGAGGAATGCCACCGGCTGATGCTGCAACAAGGACATCCGGAGCCGACGGGGCGGGCCAAAATCACCAAGGCCTACAACCTGCCGTGCAAGTACGTCATCCACACCGTCGGCCCCATCATCCCCGACGGCATCCCGACAGAATCCCAGAAGGAACAATTGGCCTCCTGTTACCGCAACATTATGGTTTGTGCCGATGAAAACGGTCTCGAAAGCGTCGCCTTCTGCTGCATCTCCACGGGCGAGTTCCGCTTCCCGAACCAACTGGCCGCCGAAATCGCCGTGCAAACCATCAAGGATTACCTGACCGCACATCCCGATTGCAGCGTCAGACAGGTGGTTTTCAATGTGTTCAAGGATGAGGACAGGAATATTTATCAACATATCATAAAATAAAGAAAAAATTGTATTTTTGCACTCGTAATTATTAGTTGTTTGGTTATGAGCAAAACGACGATGGGCAACAAACTGCCGCGAAAGTTGGAGCAAAAGATGCAGACGGTGGGCGAGCAAATCAGGTTGGCCCGCTTGAGACGTAATCTCAGCATAGCACAAGTGGCTGAACGAGCCACCTGTTCGCCACTAACCGTGGCGCGGATTGAAAAAGGCACGCCCACAGTGGCCATCGGTATCTATCTCAGGGTGTTATATGCTTTACAATTGGATGATGACATTCTGCTTTTGGCGCAGAAGGATGAGATGGGCAGAGCCTTGCAGGACCTCGCGCTGAAGCATCGCGAACGCGCATCGAAAAAGGTTTAAAGTTGATGGTTTAATGGATAGAGTATGAAGACATTATATGTTTATGCGGATTTTGACTGGCTGGCTGAACCGATGTTTGTGGGCGAGTTGGGCTATGAGTCGCTTCGTGGCTCGGATAGCTATGCTTTCAAGTTCGATAACGATTGGCTTCGGCAATTCGGCAGTCTATTTCTGAGCGCCGACATCAACAACTATCCAGGACAGCAATACACCCAACCCGGACACGACATTTTCGGATGTTTTAGTGATGCTTTGCCCGACCGTTGGGGCAGGCTCTTGCTAAACCGACGCGAACAGATTTTAGCTACCGAAGAACGGCGACCTATCAGGAGACTCTCGTCATTTGACTATCTCATTGGCATTGACGACTTTTCGCGAATGGGTGGTTTCCGTTTCAAGACGATACCCGATGGCGAGTTCATTAACTGCGACAGTCATCTTCGCATTCCTCCATTGGCCGACCTTCGATCTTTGGTTGCCGCCAGTATGGAGATTGAGAAAAGCGAGGAGCAGAACCGCTTGCCCGAAATGAAATGGATACAACAACTCGTTCATCCGGGAAGTTCGTTGGGTGGTGCACGTCCCAAAGCGGGTGTGCGTGGCACTGACGGCTGCCTTTACGTGGCCAAGTTCCCGTCCCGCAACGACGATTACGATGTGTCGCTCTGGGAGCATTTGAGTCATCTGTTGGCAAAAAAGGCTGGTGTAACTGCCGCTGAGACAAGTGTCATTTCCACGGGTGAGAAATACCATGCGCTGCTCTCCAAGCGTTTCGACAGAACTGCCGATGGACGACGAATCCATTTTGCGTCAGCGATGACCCTTTTGGGTTTGACGGATGGCAGCAATGCCCAAACGGGCAACGGCTATCTCGACATCGTTGATTTCATCCTCCAGAACTGCTGCGACGTGGAGAACAATCTGCGTCAGCTCTACCGCCGTGTAGCGTTCAACATCGCTATTGGCAACACAGACGACCATTTCCGCAACCACGGCTTCCTACTCACCCCAAAGGGCTGGACACTCTCGCCTGCCTACGACTTGAACCCCACCTCTAACGAATACCAAAGTCTCCTCATCAATTCTTCAACCAACAAGTCCGATTTGGATCTCCTCTTGGGATCCTCGGAAGAGTACATGATTGGCAAAGATGAGGCATCAAAAATCATACAAGAGGTGACGAATGCCATCAAAGGTTGGCGAAGAATGGCCGTCAGTCTTGGAATAGCGAAACGTGAGATGGAATTGTTAGGACAAATCCTTTGTTGAGGAATTTATGTATTTTTGCCACAAAAATTATATTATGAACCACGAAGAATGCCTGATTTGCGGTGCGCCGCTGGAATATCTTGAACAAGACATGCTGATGGAGTGTGCGGTATGCCACAAAAAGGAGAACAACAAGACCCGTTGCGTCAACGGCCATTACGTCTGCTCCGAGTGCCACACGGCGGGGATGGACACTATCGTCGGCCTCTGCCTGGCGGAGTCGTCAAGAAATCCCGTCGAAATCCTTAACAAGATGATGGAACTGCCGTTCTGCCATATACACGGCCCGGAGCACCACGTGATGGTGGGTGCCGCGCTGCTGACGGCCTACAAGAATGCCGGAGGGGAAATTGATCTTCCCAAAGCCCTTGCGGAGATGATGAATCGTGGCAAGCAGGTTCCCGGAGGTGCTTGCGGTTTCTGGGGTGCCTGTGGCGCGGGCATCAGCTCGGGCATGTTCGTCTCCATCATCGCCAAGGCCACTCCTTTGTCGCAGGAACTATTCTCCTTGCCGCACTGGATGACCGCCAAATCGCTGAACGCGATCGGTGACATCGGCGGTCCGCGCTGCTGCAAACGCGACTCCTACCTTTCCATCCTTTCCGCCATCGGGTTCGTGAAGGAGCATTTCGGCATCGAGATGGAGAAACCGCACATTGTATGTCACTATTCGGCCCGTAACAACCAATGCATCGGCAAGAGATGTCCGTTTTCGCCTTTGAAGGAGACAACCCATTAATGCAGCGGCATTAAGCCGAGGTCTCTGCGTTTCAGATAAATATATAAAATTAGATGTCCCATTACATTACAGCAATGAGAAAGAATCGGAAAAGAATTATCATCACAGCACTTGAGATTTTGGCTGTCTTGCTTCTTTTGGCTCCAGCTTATCGCCTGGCGTGTGGCATAGGCCTGAAAAAAAAATATTCCCAAAACGGCATTACCATATATGCCGATGGTGTTGAGCATAAAGAGGAGGCCAAGCAAATGGCAGAAACGCTTCGAGCGCAGTTGTTGGAGGTTGAAAGCGAGTATTCTCCAAAAATTTCTTTCTACTTTTGCCAGACGATGACCGGCTTTCGAACAAAGGCAATAGCGATTGGCAAACCTCTTGCTTTGTCGCGAACCGGCCTGAAGGCAACTTTGATTCGTCCGTGCGACTGGACGAAAAATTCTATAGAACCACGAAAACCGGAACTTTTGCCACGCAGTCTTTCCTCGGTTTTGTTGCACGAAGCACTTCATCATTATGAAAGGGAAAAACTTGGTGCCGTTCGTTTTTTTATCAAAATGCGTACCGAGAATTGGAAAATCGAAGGGTTTTGCGAATACCATTCCGCTTCGTCCTCGTTCCCGACAGACAAAGGTTTGCGTATTTTCTCTGGTGAAGACAGTTATGATTTTGTAACAACCCATGAGATAAAACCGGAATATTTCTATTTCGTGTCGCGACTACGAACCGACTATCTTCTCAATTTCAAGAAAGTCAGCGAAAGCGACTATTGGTCAACAAAATATGATGAAGATCAATTGGATGATGAAATCAGGCAGGCATTAAAAGAAAAGAGATACGCTTTCACGATGCAGTGATTGAACGAATCACCGAACAACGCCAACTCAACGGGCTGCAGGAAACCATCAACGGACTTATTTAAGTTTCACAAGCTTTTTTTGTTGCATCTGTTGGCGTGTTTTCGTGATTTTCCGTTGGAGATTCCGCTCGCTCACTGTGTTCGCGGCGGAATGGTGCGCGCCTCCGTATGAGACCAAGGGGAAGAAGATGGGCGGCGGGGAAATAGCTGCCGTTGCCTGAAGTTTCACGACCGCCGCCCATCTTCTTCCCCCTTTTTACTTGAATGTGGCGCACCATTCCGCCAGTGGCGATAGGAACTGGCGGAATCTCCTCCGTTCAAAGACAAATTTCCTCAAACAGTCTGAGGCACACTTGCTAAACTTGAGGAACTTACAATCAGACAAATAACTTTTTTGGCTGTCAAATGTTGTGGCTTTTTAGTAATTGTTATATGGAATGACGAGACAGCGGCATAATGGAGGATATGTTGAAATGTTATTCTTCCATAAATTCAACTTTATCGTTGAATTTTGTGTGTTTGTGTTGAAAATAATTGTATCTTTGCTTTTATAAAATGAAAGCGAATTGCCAGACGATTTGTATATCGTTCCATATTGCCGAATATCCTTTGCCGTATCCATTTAAATGATAGAGTTATGAAGATACCAGTCAGTCCAATAACGGGAAAGCCTATGCGGGTGATTTATACACCTGATTCATGGGAATATAGAGGTGAAAAATACGAATTCACGTACATCTCATTTCGGGATGATGCCGAGGGGGAGAATTACACCACAACTGAAAGTGACAGCATCTGGTATAACCATGCTACAAATCAGTATCGAGAGCGTCACGGTATCCCATATCAAGATGAGATTGCCGCTTTGCGTGAGCTGTATGGTCTCAGTGCTGCCAAGATGTCGGTGATACTGGGCTTCGGCGCAAATCAGTATCGGCTGTATGAAGACGGTGAGGTACCCAGCGAAAGCAACGGGAAAATGATTCGCAGTGCGATGAACCCGCGAGTTTTTCTCGATTTGGTGAAAAGTTCGAGGCATCAGCTTACCGAAAAAGAGTATGCAAAGATTTCAGCTCGTGTGCAGGAGGTTGTTGACCAGTATGAGCAGTGTGCCGAAGAGCAGCGAGCGGTCGAACGGCTGTTCCGAAGCGGCAGGGGGCTTGCCAACGGTTTCGCACCGGTGTCCACAAAGAGACTGAAAAACCTGTTACTGTATGTGCTGGGGCAAATGGGTGAAACCTACCAGACGAAAATGAACAAAGTGCTGTTCTACATCGACTTTCTGTCCTATCGCGAGCGCGGGATGGCCATTTCGGGCCTCGCCTACAATGCCCTCGAGTTCGGTCCCGTGCCACAACGTTGGGACAGGGTTTACAGTGCGTTCGATGAGGTGGAAGAAAGGTTGAGACTGGTCCAGAATCAGGAATGCGTGTCGTTAGAAGCAGCGGGTGAAGCGGACATAAGCTGTTTCACTGAGCAAGAGATGGCGATAATCAACGAAGTATGTGCGAAAGTCAAAAACATGACTTCGCGCGCCATTTCGAAAATGAGCCATAAGGAACCCGCCTGGAAAGACCACGCCGGCGACCCCGAAACCATCCCCTTCAGAGACGCCTTCAAACTGGTCGGGATGTGATAATCCTCGCCCCTTACTTCCACACACGTGCAACAACGGCACATTCAAAATTCTGCATAGAAAAGGAAGAATACTTTCGATTTCTGTGTGAGATTTTGTATTTTTGCCAACTCATCAACCAGCCACGATGTCTGGATTACCGGCAATGAATATCAAGGATTTGGAAAATGATACGATATGAAACAAGAAATCAACCCTCAAGACTCGCCGCGCGGATTTGCTTTCGAGCTGTGGAAGACGGCTGGAATGCCGAAGGTGACGATTTTCAAAACCTTCGATATCACCCGAGTGTCTATTCCGAACTGTTCACCAATCCTTTCTTGGCTTGGGGCAAATACCGCCGAGGGTTCTTCAAAACGACGTTGCCCATCTCGTTCCAGTTCCACCACGCCCAAATGGATGGTTTCGAGGCGGCGCGCTTCCTCAACGGGCTGCAGGAAACCATTAATGGACTCACAATAGGATAAACGACTCTTTCGTTTTGTAGCTCATCACAGTTACCGTTACATGTAATGATACCTCTCTCGGTGTTTGTAGATCATGGCGATTGACAGCGACAACGACAACACTTCGGCGCAGATAATGGAGAACCAGATGCCGTTCACACCGAAGATAGCCGGCAGGATGAACACCGCGGAGGTCTCAAACACCAGAGTCCGCACCGTGGAGATGACGGCGGAGACGAGTCCGTTGTTCAAAGCGGTAAAGAGCGAGGAAGCGTAAAAGTTGAACCCCACCAGGAGATACGAGAGGCCGTAGATGCGGAACGCCCTGCAGGTGAGGGCGTAAAGTTCCGGGTCGTAGCCCACGAAAACCTTAGTGAGCCAAGGCACCGTCAGTTCCAACAAAAGCGTTTGCAACACCCCTAACACAGCGATGATTTTCATGCTGCGTTGGAACACATTGCGCAGTTCCGAATGGTTCTGCGCCCCATAGTTGTAACTCACGATGGGCGCGGTACCCATGGCGTAGCCGAGGAAAACTCCGAAGAAGATGAACTGCACATACATGATGACACCGTAAGCCGCCACTCCGTTCTCGCCGATATATTTCATCAACTGGAAGTTGTAGCATATCGCAAGGATGCTTCCTGAAACGCTGGCAAAAAATTCGCTGATGCCATTGGTAACCGACTGCAGTAGCGCCTTGCCGTCAAAAACCGGACGGACAAAATGCAGCATCGTCTTATTGGGGAAAACGAAAAAGAGCAATGGCCCCACACCGCCCACCACCGAAGCGAGGAAGGTGGCCCACGCCGCGCCGCTCAGACCTAAGCCGAAAACCACGATGAAAAGGTAATCCATAAGGATGTTAAGCAGGCCGGAGATCACCGTGAAGGCAAAACCCAACTGAGGTCGCTCGGCGGTCACCATAAAGGATTGGAACATCATCTCCAGAATGAAAAACGGCAGTGCCAGCAACATGATACGGCCATAGAGCAGACAGCTGTCCATCATGGCGGCATCGGCACCGAGGAGACGGGCGATGGGCTCCAGAAACAACATGCCGAGTAGTCCGAACAAAGCACCAGAGCCAAAGCAGACCACTATGAGCATGGAAAAGATGCGGTTGGCTTTGGGATGGTCGCCCTCGCCGAGGGTCTTGGCCACCAACGCGCTGCCGCCCGTGCCCAACATCGAACCCACCACACCAATCAGGTACAGAAATGGCATCATCAGGTTGACGGCGGCAAAGGGTGTTTTGCCCACGAAGTTGGAGACAAACACGCCGTCCACCACGCTGTAGAAGGAGGTGAAAATCATCGTGGCGATGGAGGGCAGCGTGAAGCGCATCAACTTGCGGTAACCGAAATGGTCGGAGAGTTGTATCGGTTGACTATGATTTACTAACTTGTGGAATCGCACATTCATTTTAACAATCAAAAATTATAACCAGCCCCAAAACACACCCCTATTTTGTTGTTCAGGCTGTTCCAATGAACATTGGCCATCAACGGCCCGAACTTTGTTTTATACCCGAATTGGATTGCCGCTGCAAAAATAGCGTTTTGTTCTTTTAACATCGCAAAAGAAAAAGATTGATTGAATTGTTAATGGGTACCATTCTCAGCCATTATTTTCTGAAAACGGAACATCCCATCGCTGTCGGGGCCTCCGCTATCAGGATCGTTCGCATCGGGGTGATGGTTGTTGAAATATTCCACGATGTGGAAACCACAGCGGTTGACATAGAAGTGGATGTTTCGCTTCTCGAAATAGGGTGTGTGGGTCTCCCAGACCGTCACTTCGGGATGCAATTGTTCGATAAGGCACCAGGTGGAATAACCGATGCCCTTGCTGTGAACCTCGGGGTTGACAAACAGCAGCTCCAATTCGCCACATTCGCCTTCCAAGCTGATAACGGCGCCGCCAACTTTCTCCCCGTCGAGGAGAATGCGGTAGGCTTCGGCATTCTCGCCATCAATGGAGGCTTCGATGGTGGCTCGGGAAATGATTTCCCCGTCCTCTTCAAAATGATTGTCACGGAGACCGAACTCCTCGGTGGCTCCGTACTTGAACGCCCGCTGGTTGTCGAGGATGAACTGATCGCGGTCGTCGGCTAGCAGCGGCAAGAGGGTTACATTGTCGTTGAATATGGCTTTCATTGATGTGATCTGTTTTTACCGATTCTTTCTTGAATTTTCTGAAACACGACAAACAACACCGGCACGGTGAGCAGCAAACCGAGCGTGCCGAACAGCATTCCGCCCACGACACAAACTCCGATAGTGCGACTGCCGTTGGCGCCCACGCCAGAGGCGAACATCAGGGGAAGCATACCGATAATCATCGTCAGCGAGGTCATCAGGATAGGACGCAGACGCACTTTGGCACTGCTGAGCGCCGCATCGGCGAGCGACATCCCCTCCCTGCGTGCCTGCGAGGCGTACTCGGTGAGCAGGATGGCCGTCTTTGACAGCAGACCCACCAGCATCACCATCCCGATCTGCATGTAGATGTTGTTCTCCACGCCGAACAGCTTGGCGAACAGCAAACTGCCCGCCAGACCGAAAGGCACCGACAACATCACCGCCAGCGGGATGAAGAGGCTTTCATAGAGGGCCACCATCACGAGATAGGCGA
>CAMVIT010000057.1:0-16331 GCA_947167635.1 uncultured Bacteroidales bacterium
GGCCAGCTCGATGGCGGCGGCGGCCACACCCTCCTGCTCCTTGCGCTCACGGGCGGCCACAGTGGCGCGACGGTCTTCGGGTTTGATCTTCGCCTGCTTCATCAGCAGGGATATCTTGTTTACCTCGTTTTCGGTGGATTTACCATTGGCCAGATTGCACAACGCCGTGAAGTAACGGCGGATAATTTCGGCATAGGAGGCCTCGCAACACACCTCGTCGTCAGAAATGCAAAAACCCGCCATGTTCACCCCCATGTCGGTGGGCGACTTGTAGGGATTTTCACCATAGATGCCCTCGAAGATGGCATTCAACACAGGGAAAATCTCGATGTCACGGTTGTAGTTGACCGTCGTCTTCCCGTATGCCTCCAAATGAAACGGGTCTATCATGTTGACATCGTTGAGGTCGGCGGTGGCGGCTTCGTATGCCACGTTGACAGGATGTTTGAGGGGAATGCTCCAGATGGGGAAGGTTTCGAACTTGGCATATCCGGCTTTCAGTCCGCGACGGTTTTCCTGGTAGAGCTGGCTGAGGCAGACCGCCATCTTGCCGCTGCCTGGTCCCGGAGCGGTGACCACCACCAAAGGACGTGTGGTCTCCACATAGTCGTTCTTGCCGAAGCCCTCTTCGGAGTCGATGAGATCGACATTGGTGGGATAACCCTCGATGGTGTAGTGGTAATAGACTTGGATGCCCATGCGCTCAAGACGCTCGCGATAGGCCGCCGCGCTTGCCTGGCCGTTGCAGTGTGTGATGACCACCGAGCTGACATAAAGACCGCGGCTCTGGAAAACCTCGCGCAGACGCAGTACGTCCTCGTCGTAGGTGATGCCGATGTCTCCGCGCACTTTGTTCTTCTCGATATCAATGGCGCTGATGACAATGACGATTTCCGCGTCGTCTTTCAGCTGCATCAACATGCGCAGTTTGCTGTCCGGTTGGAAACCTGGCAGTACGCGACTGGCATGGAAGTCGTCGAATAACTTGCCTCCGAACTCAAGATAAAGCTTGTCCCCGAATTTTGAGATACGTTCCTTGATGTGTTCCGATTGGATTTTCAAGTACTTGTCGTTGTCGAACCCGTTTTTCATAATTTTGGCATTATAACTACGGGGCGCAAATATACAATTTTTTTATGGAATTATATAATTGAAGGTATATAATCAGGGCTTTTTCATTTTTTTATTCGGGCGTGCAATCCCTCACGCACGCTTGTCGGACCTCACATCCGTTTCGCGGCGAGCAACCCGCACCCTCGTCTCAATCTTCTCCCGCGCTTTTGTCCCTCGGGACATCGTTTTCATACCACCAATTACCAATCACCAACCGCCTCCCGGTATGTGTCCCCTGTGCAGACCACCAGGTCGGCGCGGGCGCACTTCTCCTCCTGCGGCATTTGACGTGCCATTCTTTGCAGGATATCCTCCCGGGTGAGGTGTGGGTCGCGTTGCAGGATACGGCGGATGCGCAATTCCAAGGGCGCGTCCGCCACGATGATTTTATCGAAGTACCCGGTAAGATTGGCTTCATAGACAATGGCAGTCTCCATGATCACGGCGGTTGAGGATTGTTGTGCCGCCCACTCCTTGAACATCTGCATCACCCGAGGATGGATCAGTTTGTTCAAAGTTTGCAGTTTCTCCTCATCGGCAAACACCATTGCGCCCATTTTGCGCAAATCCACCGTGCCGTCGGGCAACAGGACGTTGCCGAATGTGCGGATCAGATCTGCCACAAAATCGGCATCATGATAGAGTTTCTTGGCCTCCACGTCCGCATAAAAAACGGGAATACCCATCTCTACAAAATGGTGCGAGAGATAGGTCTTCCCGGTTCCTATACCGCCCGTGAGGGCTATTTTGCATTTTTTAACGCACATAGAAGGTGATCACTTCTGGTGCCTCCACCGCCACCAACTCAGAGCCGAAGGTGTTGTGTATGAGATATTCGCGCATGTCGCGATTGGAAAAGGTATATACAGTCACCTTATTCTTTGGCTTTATCAGGTCGGAGACGGAGATATAGACCACTTTCTCCTTGTCGGAGAAGGGCTTCATCAAATATCGGAGACCTTTCTGGTTGAATGTCAGCGAGATGATGGAATCCGAAACGGTCACGCTTTTTTTGCCTTCGGGAAGATTATAGCACTGGATCTTGTAATCCATGGTCACGCGATAATCTTTGGAAAAGGTGACGATGACCCAGCCTGCGGCGGCGATGGCCAGGCAGACCAGGAATGCAAAAGAGGGCAACTTGAGTTTCGGACGATTCGCGGACATCTTTTCTATTGATTTTCGGAATTATCTTTGCTGGCTTGAGCCTTGGTCTGGCTCTCGTCCACGTTGATAGCGGCCTTCTCGATCTCTATGCAAACATCATGGGCGATTTCGATGACAAAAGTGGTCTCCTTGACTTCGCGGATCTTGCCGTGAATGCCGCCAACGGTAGTCACTTTGTCACCTTTTTGAAGGCTTTTGCGGAACTCTTCCACCTGTTTCTGTCTCTTCTGTTGCGGTCTGATCATGAAGAAATAGAAAATGAGGATGATGAGCAGGATAAAAACCAGGGTCATGCTTCCGCCACCCTTGGGAGCTGCGGCCGGTGTGGCCTGCAATAGTGTAAACAGTTGATTCATAATAGAGTTATTTTAAATTAGTAATGTATTTGCTTATTTGGGAACCGACACGTTCGCGGTGATGGTCAGGATGTTCTCGGTCGGATAGGTGTTGGCTGCCACCAGAATACGCTTGGTGACCTTGCCTTTTTGACTCTTGGAATCGAACGTCACGGTGATCTCCCCCGACTCGCCCGGACGAATGGGTGCTTTGGGCGGTGTGGAAGTCGTGCAGCCGCAAGTGGCCTCCGATGAGTAGATGATCAGATTCGACTTTCCCGTGTTTTTGAACTTGAACGAGTAAGTGAGTCTTTCGCCCTGAATGACATCGCCAAAATCGTATTTGGTGTTTTCGAAGGTGATCACAGGCATCTTCTCCGCATCTTTCTTGGACAGACCATTCGCTGTCTGTGGATTGTGTACGTCGCTCACCTTGAAATCTCCCTCCTGTGTGGGCTTGGAGTGACAGGATCCTGCCGCGAAAAGGCCGAAAACGACCATGATGTATAGTGTTAACTTCTTCATGATTTTGTTATTGAAATAAACCACGACCTGTCTTGTTCAATTTGTTCTGGTCGCGCAAATCTACAATTATTTTATCTAAAACCCCATTGATGAAAATCTTGCTCTTGTCAGAAGAGTAGTTCTTTGACAGGTCGATGTATTCGTTCAAAGTCACCTTGACGGGAATCTCGGGAAACTCTGTCAGCTCGCAAATGGCCATTTTCATCAGCAACATGTCCATGCCGATCACCCTGTCCAACTCCCAATTCTGGATTTTGGACTCTATGATCCTTTCATATTCGGCATCGTTTTCCAAAGTTTTGACAAACAGTTTGCGGCAGAAGCTCTCATCGTCTGTGGGATTTTTGAACAATGTCAGAATCTTGCATTCGTCACCCTTCTTTTGCTTGAAGTCGCTGATGTTCATGTACAGCATGGTGACGGCTTCGTCGTAATCGTCGTACCAATTAACGTCCTTTTCGCCAAAGAACCAGCGCATGTGTTCGTCTTCGAAGAAAATGTTTTGGACAATGTCGAGAACCAGTTTCTTGTCCTCCTCGTATGTGCTTTCACGCGTTTCCATATAGTGCTTGTATCCCTCCGTTTCCTCGATGATATGGAAGAGTTTTACGATGAAATCGGTGTCTTCGGACCAATTGATACGGTATTTTGGGAACAGTTTTTTCAGGGTGACGTTTTGCTCTATTTGCGCGATCACCTGGTTGTCCACGAACTTGGTGTTCGGGTTGAGGTCCTCCGGGGTGGGGTTGTGCTTGCCCTTGAGGTCTTCCAATTTGTTGTGCCTGTAGTATGTCAATTCAGGCAAGATGGAAAAGAGCCACAAAAAGAGCGGGTAGAAGTTCTTGACGGTCTGTACGAGACTGGCCTCAGCGGCGGCCACGGTCTCGAAAGGCTTGAACCCATGCGCGTAGAGTGCCTGCATGGTTTTGGTTCTGAGATAACGTCGGCTGATCATAGGATGGGAATCTTTTTTCCTTCTTCAAGGATTATTTCAAGGTGAAGGAGCTTTCGCCCAGCATCTGGTCGTCAGTGAAAATCTGAATGATATAGCGACCTTTGATGGCTTTGTCGTCGGAAGGGATGTCCCAGGTCAGGGTGACGTTCTGAGCCGTTTTGTCGTAATCAACCACCTTCTTGGCGGAGTATTGCAAACGCTGTCCGTTGTGTACGAAAGAGAACGTTTCGGAGGAGCCTGGCGTGAGCACCTTGCCCGAACCGGGCACGGCGATACGGCAATACACATTCACAGGGCCGGACTCGATGAGGGGGTTCTCGCCCAGCACAAAAGAGGTCTTGATGCGCTTTGCGCGGACGGCCTTGTCCGTCACCTCCTCATCACCCTTGGCTTTGACATTGTAAGCGGCGCTGTGGATGCTGTAGGCTTTGTAAACGGCTGCGTTGGTGATCTTGTTGGTCAGGTCTTCGTTGGATTTCTGGATGTCGGCCTTCACTTGACGCTCTTGCTCCAAGTCGGCCTTCACCTGCGTGTTCTCTTCCTTCAAGGCCTTGTTCTCCTGATAGAGCTTGTCCATCTCCTGCACATACTCTTGGGAGATGTTTTGCAGACGGGCGAGCTGTTTCTTGATGCGGTTGTAGTCGGCCTGCGTGTTGATGAGGTGCTCGATTTCGGCGGCATTGGCCATGATGATACTGTCCTTCTCGCTCAGTTGGTTGGTGAGGTCGCCATACTGGGCCTTGATGCGTTCGTGCTCCGCCAAGAGCTCGTCAAGTTCACTTTGAAGCTCGTTGTTGTGGGTCTCAACCTTGACATACTCCTTGTTCATGACCGGTTTGGCGAAAAATCCGAAATAGAGCGTCGTGAGCAGGAAAAGTCCTGCCAACGCACCCAAGAGGATTACCCATTTCTTCAACGGATTTGTTTCTTGATTTTGATTTTTGTCTGAAAAATTGGTCGTGCTTTCCATTATGATTTGTTTTTATTATTATCGGGTTCACTATTAACGGACAAAATAGTTTAAAATTGCCCATGCCCTATTTTGCCAGCAATAAGTCGCGAAGTTCCTTGGGCAGATAAAAGGTTTTGTTGACGGGGAAATAGATGATGACGGAGGCGAGTTCCTGCTTCTGTTTGTTGACGGTCACAAAATTGGTGTAACTGTCGGCAACCAGTGTTTTTTTCTTGTTTTTCACGGTGAGGCGGTAGTCATACGGGCCAAGGCTGTCAATGGTGCAGGTGAAGCCCTCGAACACCTCGCGGTAGTCGGCGAAGTTGTCGCGCGTGAGCTGCTCAAGTGCATCGTCGGCGAGGCCCATCTGCTCACGGATGTACTGGTGCAGTTCGATGTTGGTGTGTACGCCCCTCATCTCCCGCCCCTTCGGATGATACATGGCCGTGAAGACATCTTCTGCCGTGTGGCCGAATGTGGTGAAGCCAAAGTAGGTGCGCCCGTAGATTACCTGCGACAGCATCTTGGTGAGCGAAAGGTTGTTCTTGCGCTGCTCCTTGGCGATGGGCGATTTCTTGTAGTCGCTGGCCGTCTGCAAATACTCGATTTCAGCATCTTGAAGGTCAATGTTGAAGTACTCTTTGAAAAGAGCCGGCCATTGGTCGGTTTCCACCTCTTTCATTTTGGAAGACATGGTGGCGGTGGAAATCTTATAGGAATCGAGCGGCTCCATGATTTGTTGCAGGGAGAGCTTGTCGTAGCCGTGATTGGATTTGGTGTTGCCGATGGTCAACGCGCTGTTGCCGTGGTCGGGAACCACCACGATGAGAGTGTGCCCGTCCTTTTCGGCAAACTGTTGGGCCACATGGAAAGCCTCGTCAAAGGCGAGAAAGTCCGTGATGGCGGACTTGGCATCGTTGTCGTGGGAGGCCCAATCGACTTTGCTTCCCTCAATCATCAGGAAGAAGCCGTCGGGGTCGGAGGATAGCAGATCGAGCGCCTTTTGGGTCATCTCGGCCAACGAGGGGTACTTTTCCGGATCGCGTTCCATGTCGTATGGCATGGAGTAGCGGTTGTAAAGTGCCCACATCGGGGCTTTGTGGCACTGTTTCATCCCGGCATAGTCATCGTAATAGAGGGCGTAGCCATTCTCTTTGAGGAACAGCGAGTCGCTCGGGCGTATGCAGGCGGTGCCGCCGCCGATGAGCACATCCACTTTGTTGTGAACCATCTGCGGGGCGATGATGCCGTACTTGCTGCGGTTGTAGGAGTGGGCCGCACAGTCGGCGGGGGTGGCGTGCGGGAACTCGCAGGTGACAACCAATCCGGTGGACTTGCCTTGCAGCTGCTTGGCGGCCTCCAACAGGGTGGTCAGCGGTTGGTAAGCCCGCGTGGCGTCCACGGGCACCAGGTCGTGGTCGGTCTTCACAGGATAGGTGGAGACAAATCCCGTCTGGGAGGGCTGCCCCGTCATGTAGCAGGAGGTCGTCGGAGCGGAATCGCCAATGGGCGCATCCGACGAGCAGGTGCGCGTCAGGCCTATGACAAAAGGATCAATGTAAAGATAACTCTCCTGGGCATTGTGGTACGTCTTGTACCACCGGGCGGCGGAAAGCAGGCTGGTAGAGGTGCCGTCCGTGATCATCAGTATGACGTTTTTCACGTCATTGGTTTGCGCAAAATTTGCTAACGCAAACAGTATCAATATGTTAAAAAGAACGGTTCTTTTCATAAAAGGACAAGAATTTAATCGTGCAAAAGTACAAAAAATTGTATTTTTGCGCCTCAAAAAAAGCGAAATATGAAGATAATTGATGTAACCCGATATTTGGAAGATAAATTCCCGCTTTGTCTTCAGGAGGACTTCGACAACTGCGGAGTGCAGTGCGGCGATGTGGAACAGGAAATCACCGGGGCGCTGGTCTGTTTTGAGATGTCCGACAAGGTTATCGACGAAGCCATCGGCATGGGTGCCAATTTGGTGATTTCGCACCATCCCTTGATGTTGCGTCGCGGCATCTGCAAGATCGAGCCCAAGGACCGTGTGGGCAAGATCATTTGCAAGGCTTTGCGGCACGATTTGGTGCTCTACTCCATGCATACCAACATCGACAGTGTGGAGGGGGGCGGCAACGATGCTTTTGCATCGCGCCTCGGTCTTGAGAATTGCGAGGTTCTGGTGGCCAGCGAGTGCAACTTGCCGGGGCAGAATGGTCTCGGGCGTGTGGGTTCCCTGCCTGCCTCTATGCCAGCCCTGGAATTCCTGCAATTTGTCAAGGAGCGCATGAACTTGCGGACGCTGCGCTATTACGGCGACATGACGCGCCCCGTGCGGCGTGTGGCCGTGTGCGGCGGGGGCGGCTCCTCTTTCATCGAGGCCGCCATGGCCGCCGGTGCCGACGCCTACGTCACTGGCGATATCAAATACCACGACTTCTTCCGCGCCAATCGACAGATGCTCATCGCCGATATTGGGCATTATGAAGGAGAATATTTTATCAGGGAAATTATTTATAAGGCACTTAAAGAAAAATTTGCTACCTTTGCCGCCGCAATTTCTAAAATGGACACTTTGGAAATTTTGTACTTATAAGATTAATTATCAAATTTTTACATATCCGACATGGCAAAGAAAAACGTAACCGATGAGGAAATGGTTGCTCCTGTTGAAGAGACAACCGCCGAAGCCAAGACCCCTAAGACCAAGAAAACGACGACAAAGAAATCATCTTCCAAATCATCGACTTCTAAAAAGGCAGAGAAAGTCGAGGTCACCGAAACAAAGGAAAACAACGTGGCAGCCGCGCCCGTTGTCGAGAGCCATGTGGAAGGCGATGTCACGGTGGAGAAATCCTCCGATGGTGTCATCGAGGTGAAAAAGCACGAGGATGTCCAAAGCAGCGCCGAAGAGATCACGATTGAGCAAAAACTCCTGTCCCTCTATAATCTCCAACAAATCTGCACGAAAATCGACGATATCCGGATGATTCGCGGTGAGTTGCCCGAGGAGATTCGTGACAATGAGGACGAATGCGAAGGCAAGCGTACCCGTATTGCCAAGTTCAACGAGGAAATCAACAACCTCAAGCAAAAAATCGCGGGCGAGAACACCAAGAAAGAGGAGTCTATCGCTGCCATCAAGAAATATGAGGAGCAGCAAAACAATGTGCGCAACAATCGTGAATACGAGTCTTTGAGCAAGGAAATCGACTACCAGCAGCTGGAGATACAGGTGGCCGACAAGCACAAGGCAAAATATGAGGCTGAAATCGTTGAAAAAGAGGCTTTGATTCGGGAAACTGAAACCAAGTTGTCCGAACTGGAGGATGTGCTCAAGCAGAAGAAGGCCGAGTTGGAGGTCATCGTGGCCGACACTGAGAAGGAGGAGGCAGAGCTGCTCGAGAAGGCCGAGGTTTTGAAGGAGAAGGTCGATCAACGACTTTTGACGGCGTTCGAGAAGATTCGCACCAACGCCCACAATGGATTGGCTATCGTCAAAATCGAGCGTGATGCTTGTGGCGGCTGCTTCAGCAAAATCCCTCCCCAACGACAGTTGGACATTGCCTTGCACAAGAAAATCATTGTCTGCGAAGCTTGCGGACGTATTTTCATCGACGACAAGTTGGTCAGCCAGCAGGAAGTCGCAAGTGCTGAATAGAATATGAAACAAGGTTGTCCGTATCGCAAGTCGAACGGACGCTGGCATATCAAATAAAAATGGCCTCTGAAAGGAGGCTTTTTTTGTTGGCGGACAACATATATTTTTTTGTTTATTTGTAGTCCTTGTTTGTCCGAAGGAATGCATGTCTGAAACCCAAATGGACACGGGATTGTTCTATCTGATATTCAATAAATTAAATGGTGTTGCTATATGAAAAAGGTCTTTTTTGTCGTAGCCTTGCTTTGCACATGTTCCGTCTTTGCGCAGAAAAAAATCACGCAGGTCGCGGAAGTTAACCAATACGCACCCTCTTTTCAAGTTTGGAAAGGTGAGGGGCAGAATCGTTATGTCAATTTCAGAAGGCCTTCGTCATATTACTCGACGGACTGTTTGGTTGCCATTCCCGAAGATGGAAGCGATGCGAAAGTGTACAAATGTACCCGTCCGGATGATTATAATTGGAAACAAATGGCTTGTTTTGAGGGGAGTGAGGAGTTCTTTTTTCTGTACAAGTTCAATGATTATAAGAACAATCGTTATGTTTTTTATCGCAATATCCTTTTGAAAGATGATGAAAAACATGAGTGGAAGCCTGAACAATTGTTTTCGCTTCCGAAAATTGATGATGTAAGTTTCAGTGAAAGGACAGTCGTGTCGCCCGATTACAGGAAAGCGTCGTTGTTGTTGCTGGCAACCAGTGGTAAAAAAAATAATTTACGAGGATCGATGGCCATGCTTTTTGATGAAACCGGCTTGTCTTGGCGTACAGACGTGAACATGGATTTTAGCGAGACCAACCTGCAGATTCTTGATATGGCCATGGGAAATGATGGCATGATTTATGTTGCCATCTTGTCTTATGAAAATGATGGCAAAGGTGTCCGGTCGGAGACGTTGCATTTTTGTGAAATAGGTCCGGACGGGTTTGCTGAGGTGGCGAGCAATGTGGACTTCGGACATGTCACAGGTGCCAAGATGATTGTCAGGCGTGACGGAACAGTTGCTGTGGGAGGCTATTATGCCGCTGACATGCAGAAGAAGGAGGGAGGATGTTTCATGGCTGTGTATGACAATGTCCGCATTGTCAATTTTTCCCATCAGGACTTTCCTTCTGAATATTATGCCTACACTTTTCCCGGAAATGGTGCGAAGGCTGAATTTTTCTCGGTATATCCTATGGAATTTTTCGAGTTCTCGAATGGAACGTTAGCTTTTCTGGGTGATATGCAGTCTTTTTCCATGTACGAGACGTTCAGTGGAAACATCATTGTCAACTTTGTGGATGAGAATGGGGATTTTGCCGGTTTCAAAATGGTGGATAAGAACCAATTGTGTATGGGTAACCAATCTTCGCCCAAAGGTTTGCGACAAAGCTTGCTGTCTTATTATGCTCTTTTCGAGGATGATTCCATTCACATTTTTTTCTCCGACAATCCCAAGAACTATTCTGGAAGTTCAAGACAGGTTTGCAATATTCAAACCACTTTTTTTACATCCAAACTAAAGTTCAAGCCCCATTGCGCTGTTCATTGCGTTATTGGAGCTGACAAGCAAATCACTCCGCCGGCCTTGTTGATGAAGTATGCTGACGTGGGCACCTATCTCAAGGAGCCGCTGTTCGTGTTTGGCAAGGAACTCTATTTCTATCATTTTCAAGACAAATATTTTCGTATTTCAAAAATGGAGTTGTAATGTTTCTGTTGTAAAAACAACAACAACTTTTTTCGAAAACCAATAATGTCCAATTGACTTACTCTCCTTTGAGGATATCCGCGATGTGGATAACCTCGATGCCCACGTCGTGAGCCTCTTTGTAGGCGTCTATCATTTGCAGGCAGTGGATGTCGGTGGAGGTGACATACTCGGCACCCTTGTTGTAGATGCGTTGCACGATTTCACCCGTCATGGCTTCGGCCGCGGTGGGGTTGGCCATGGCGAAGCGGCCGTTGGCGCCGCAGCAGCCTTGGAGGTCGGGGTCGGTGAGCAGGTCGAGGCCGCGGGTGTTGCGCAGCAGAATCTCCGGCGCGTCGTTTTGGGGGTAGAGGTTCCGCGCGGAACAGGACTGGAAGTAGAACACACGGTGGGAGAATGTGTTGTCCAGGCACTCGACATGCTTCACGTTGACGATGTAGTCGCACATCTCATAGACGTGTTGTGTGAAGGTGCGCAACTCCGGCGGGGAAAAGGAGTTCTCCAGAAGTTGGCGGTAATATTTCTTCATATAGCCGGCGCAGCCACAGTCGGGCACAATGAAAGGCAGTTTGTTTCGTCCGAAGGTGTCGAGCATCTCGATGCCGAGTCTCTTGGCGCACTCGATTTCGCCTTCCCAGTGGAAGCGGCGCCCGCAGCAAGTCGGCGTGTCGAAATATTGGCAATGCAGTCCCAACCGTTCCAGCACTGTCATCACGCTGTACGCGGAGTTGGGCTGGAACATATCCATCTGACAGGGTATAAAAACGTTGACAATGTTGCTTTGCTCTGTCATGGGTATCAGGAATTAGTTTCCGCATTTGGAGTAGCCGCACTTGGTGCAGACCAGGCAGCCCTCCTTGAATTCCATGGTGCCCGTTTCATGGCAATTGGGACACTCTTGGTTTTTCTGTTTGGTGCCGTCCTGGATGAATTTCTTGAGGGCGCGGCTGACGCCGTTGCGCCAGGAATTGATGCTGTCTTGGCGGAAGTTCAGGCTGGAGATGATGTTGACGATTTGCTGCACGGGGATGCCGTTGCGCAAAAGGGCGGAGGTCATCTTGGCGTAGTTCCAGAACTCCTGGTCGAAGCAGCGGTCTAAGCCGCACAGGCGAACTTCATAGCCGGCTTTGTCGAAATATTTGAAGTCGTAAGACTTGGTGCCGTCTTCATGGCGGTTTTTGATGATGATGCCATGTTCGACCCATTTGGGCAGCAGGAAGCTCTCGTCGCCGGTCTTGCCGGTGAAAATCTCGTATGGCTTGCCGTTGTACAGTCCGATGTAGGCCACCCAGTCCTCGCTGTTGTTCTTGAAGTGGATGACATCGGCCTGCAGCTCTTTGGGACGCTTGAAGTTCTTGGGAGTGGGGGCTTGTTCTTTTTCGGTCTCTTTCTTGTCCTTGTTGAGGGACTCGAGGACACCGTTGCGGGAGCCTTCGCGATAGACGGTCATGCCTTTGCAGCCCACCTGCCAGGCCTTCATGTAGAGGTCGGCGACCACCTGTTCGGAGACATCGGAAGGCAGGTTGACGGTCACGGAGATGGAGTGATCGACCCACTTCTGGACGGAGCCTTGCAGCTCGACTTTCTTGATGTAGTCGGTGTCGGCGGCGGTGGACTTGTAATAGGGGGATTTTTCCACGAGCTGGGCGAGTTCTTTCTCCGACATGGTGGACATTTGCTCGTAGGTGTAGCCGTTGGTTTCGGCCCAGGTGACGAACTTCTGGTGGAAGACCAGGTACTCCTCGAAGGAGTCGCCCACCACGTCTTTGATGACGTTCTTTTTGGTGCCCATGTCGTTGGGGTTGATTTTGCGTCTGCGTTTATAGACCACGTTGAAGGCGGGTTCGAGGCCGGAGGTGGTCTGGGTGCAGATGCTGACGGAGCCGGTGGGGGCGATGGTGAGCAGGGCGATGTTGCGTCGTCCGTAGCGGATCATGTCCTCATAGAGCTTGGGGTCGGCTTGGCGAAGGCGTTGCACGAAGGGGTTGCGTCCCTCCTTGATGCAACTGTAGATGGGGAAGGCGCCGCGTTCCTTGGCCATGGTGATGGAGGAACGGTAGGCGGCGAGGGCGAGTTGTTTGTGCACTTCGGTGGAGAAGGCGTTGCCTTCGTCGGAGCCGTAACGGATGTTGAGGGCTGCGAGCATGTCGCCCTCGGCGGTGATGCCGAGGCCGGTGCGGCGGCCCTTGGTGGACTGGCGGCGAATCTTGAGCCATAGCTCCTTCTCGACGCGCTTGACGCTTTCGCTCTCGGGATCGCTCTCGATTTTGGCTAAGATCTGGTCGATCTTTTCCAGTTCGAGATCGATGATGTCGTCCATCAGACGTTGGGCATACTGGACATGTTCCTTGAAGAGGGGCATGTTGAAGTAAGCCTTGTCCGTGAACGGGTTTTCAACATAGCTGTACAGGTTAATGGCGATGAGACGGCAGCTGTCGTAGGGACAGAGCGGAATCTCACCGCACGGGTTGGTTGAAACAGTGGTGAATCCCTCGTCTGCATAGCAGTCGGGTACCGACTCGCGTCGAATGGTGTCCCAGAACAGCACGCCGGGTTCGGCGGATTTCCAGGCGTTGTGGATGATTTTCTTCCACAGCTTCTGGGCGTCGATTTCCTGGCGGTACTGGGGCTGCTCGGCGTCGATGGGATATTGCTGAGTATAGGGGTTGTTGTTTTGAATGCACTGCATGAAGTCGTCGTCAATCTTGACGGAGACGTTGGCACCGGTAACCTTGCCCTCGGTCATCTTGGCGTCGATGAACTTTTCGGAATCGGGGTGTTTGATGGAGATGGTGAGCATCAGGGCGCCGCGGCGGCCATCCTGGGCCACCTCGCGGGTGGAGTTGGAATAGCGTTCCATGAAGGGCACGACACCGGTGGAGGTGAGGGCGCAGTTCTGCACATGGCTGCCGGAGGGACGGATGTCGGACAGGTCGTGGCCCACGCCGCCGCGCCGCTTCATGAGTTGCACCTGCTCCTCGTCAAGCTTCATGATGCCGCCGTACGAGTCGGCGCCGCCATCGTTGCCGATGACGAAGCAGTTGGAGAGCGACACCACCTGGTCGGTGTTGCCGATGCCGGCCATGGGGCTGCCCTGAGGGATGATGTACTTGAAGTGGTCGAACAGGTCGAAGATGAGCTTTTCGTCCATGGGATGCACATAGCGTCTCTCAATGCGGGCAAACTCACGGGCCATGCGGCGGTGCATCTCTTCCGGAGTGCGCTCCATCAGTTGCCCGTTGCGGTTCTTGAGCGCATATTTGTCAATCCACACGCCAGCGGCAAGCTCGTCACCCCCGAAGTACTTGACCACGTCTTGGAAAATCTCCTCCTTGGTGTAAAAGGAACGCTTCTCCTCGCGGACCTCCTCGCGGTTGTCTTCGGATGCCTTTGCCTGAGGAACGGCTTGCTCTTCCGTACCTATCTTTCGAGACAGATCTTGAATGGCATGAGTGCGGGACTGCAGCATCTCCGAACCTTGGTCGGAGGTCTGTGGAACGGCTGCATCAACAAGGGTCTCTTCATTCTCGGAAATTCCAAAAAGGGATAGTTCGTTATTCATAGGCGTGTTCTAAAAGCGGTGTTGACAATACTCATTTCTCCTGTTTCCAGAGGATGCCAAACCTAAACGCAACATGATTCATGATGAAAAATGCAACATTCTTATAATGAGTGGTTTGAATCCACTATGCCACACGGGAAACGAGGTTGCTAAAATATGAAATTGATACCATACTTGCACCCTTTTTTTCTCACATAATATCAACAAAACACCGTTGATATTTTTTCTTGTTGATAATAAAGGGTTTGAAAAAAACTTTCAAAAAAAAATTCTAAAAGGTACAAATTTCGACTTCCGGATTGATTCTTTTTACAAGTCCTTGGAGGGTCGATCCCGGTCCGAATTCCACGAACCGTCCGGCACCGTCTGCGACCATCTGTTGCACGGATTGCATCCATTGCACGGGGTGGGTGAGCTGCACGATCAGGTTCTCCTGGATGCTTTTGGGATCAACGGAGGGGGTGGCGCTGACGTTTTGGTAAACGGGACAATGTGGTGCCGTGAAGTGGCACTCCCGGATGGCGGCGGCCAGCTCTTCTTGCGCGGATTGCATCAGCGGGGAGTGGAAGGCCCCTCCCACATGGAGTGGAAAGAGTCGTCGGGCACCCTTTTCGGCAAGTTTTTCCATGGCCTTTTCCAATCCGCTCTGCGTGCCGGAAATCACCAACTGCTTGGGACTGTTGTAGTTGGCCGGGACTACCACATCATCGGTGATGGATGCGCACACCTGTTCGGTGATTCGGTCGTTGAAATTCAGTACGGCCACCATGCCGGAGGGTTGGAGTTCGCAGGCCCGTTGCATGGCTTGGGCGCGTCGTGACACTAATCGCAGACCCTCCTCGAAGGCGAGGGAGCCGGCGATGGTCAGCGCCGTCAGTTCTCCTAACGAGTGCCCGGCCACCATGTCGGGCTGCTCTTTCGCCAGACAGTGATGGGCCACGAAAGCGTGCAGGAAGACGGCGGGCTGAGTCACCCTGGTTTGTGCCAGCTCCTCGTCGCCGCCCGTGAACATGATTTCCGACAGAGGGAATCCCAAACAAGCATCCGCTTGCGCAAACAACTGTCTTGCAAGCGGATACTGGTCATATAACTCTTTTCCCATGCCAGGGTGCTGGGCCCCTTGGCCAGGGAATATGTGCGCTGTTTTCACGATGTTTTATACTATATATTATATTAGGTTAAATTGCTTTTTGATTTCGTCCACATAGTCCAGTTTTTCCCACGGGAAGAATGTGACCGTGCGTTTGTCGATCGTTTTGGTGTAGGTGGTTCGGCCGAAATGGCCGTATGTGGCGGTGGGTTGGTAGATCGGATTCTTCAGCTGGAAGCGTTCGATGATGCCGTAGGGGGTCATGTCGAAGATGCTCTCAATCTTGCGGGCAATGGCGCCGTCCGACATTTTGACGGTGGCGGTGCCGTAGGTGTTGACGTAGAGTCCGACAGGTTTGGCTTTCCCGATGGCGTATGCCACTTGGACGAGTGCCTGTCTGCAGAGTCCGGCGGCGACCATGTTCTTGGCGATGTGGCGCGTGGCGTAGGCGGCGGAACGGTCAACCTTGGAGGGGTCCTTTCCTGAGAAGGCACCGCCTCCGTGGGCACCGTGCCCGCCGTAGGTGTCAACGATGATCTTGCGGCCCGTCAGACCGGTGTCGCCGTTCGGCCCGCCGATGACAAACTTGCCCGTGGGGTTGACGAAAAGCTTGCTGTAGTTGAAATGGTCAAACAGGCGTTGCACCTTTTCGGGGCAATTCTTGATCACACGCGGGATAAGAATCTCTTGCACATCGCGTTTGATGACGGCCTGCATGGCCTTCTCTTTGTCGAAGTCGTCGTGTTGCGTGGAAAGCACGATGGTGTCGATGCTTTCAGGCTGGTGGTCGTCGGAGTAGCGGATGGTCACCTGCGATTTGGAGTCGGGGCGCAGGTAGGTCATCTCTTTGCCCTCTTTGCGGATGGCGGCGAGTTCTTGTACCAGCATGTGTGCCAGCTCGACGGAGAGGGGCATGTAGTTGTCCATCTCATCGCAAGCGTAGCCGAACATCATGCCTTGGTCGCCGGCCCCCTGGTTCTCCTTGACCTTGCGCACCACGCCTTGGTGGATGTCGTCTGATTGGCCGTGAATGGTGGAGATGACACCGCATGACTTGTAGTCGAATTGGTACTCGCTTTTGGTGTAGCCCACCTTTTTGATTACATCTCTTACGATTTCGTCCACGGGAACATAGGTCGTGGTGTTGACCTCTCCCGCGCAGACCACCAATCCGGTGGTTACCAAAGTTTCGCAAGCCACTTTGGATTCTGGATCTTTTGCAAGAAAAGCGTCCAGCAAAGCGTCTGAAATTTGATCACACAGTTTGTCCGGGTGTCCT
>CAMVIT010000058.1:0-15828 GCA_947167635.1 uncultured Bacteroidales bacterium
GCCGACACGAGACAGCGGCCCTGCAGCGAGGCTTTGTAGCTGCGCGCCTTCACGTAATACTGCGTGGCCTTCCGCTTGACGTACAGCCCGCCTGGCAGCACCCCGTCGTTCTGCAACCCTTTCTCGATGGTTGACTGCATCACCTTCCAACGCTCCTCCAAGAAGTCCCAAAGGTCGGCGTCCTCGTGCTTCTCTACATATTCCCAGAAGTTCATACCGTACTTCTCCACCAGTTTCACGATTTCCGACATGCTGTTCTCCTCGTAGCGCTCCTCGTGGTCCATCACGGAATTTTCGTCCGCAATCTCGCCGCCGCCGATGCTGTAGATTTTCCATTGGTCTGTAACCTCTTCGCCCTTGAGCGATTCAAAGAGCATGGCGTTGGTGTGGAATTTGTGTTGGATTTCGGGTTTCCAGACAATCGCGGTGGGCTTCGGCGAAAGGGCGTCGATGATGGTCTTGTCGGTGAAGTGGCCCTTGCCGGTGGCCGCCAGACTGCCGTAGAGGGTCACGCGGTAGCCGCTTGCGTCGGGGGTTCTCTCTTTGAAGATCTCGGCCGCGCGGTGCGGTCCCATAGTATGGCTGCTCGACGGTCCGTAGCCTATTTTGAAAATTTTCTTGATGGATTCCATCTTGTTAGTTTAGGGTTTAGGGTTTAAGGGTTTAGAGTTTAGAGGGTAGGGAAATTCGGGAAGGGTGTCTTTGAAATTCCCTTTTCGGATTTTTTCGGGGAGGTAATAGCCGATGTGTCGGAGTTTGAAGCTGTCTTTTCGCAAACAATAATACCAAATCAAAGGATCATAATAGAATTCTCCGTCACATTTTTTATATTCAGGAAAGGATTTGGGGTTAACGAATTCCAACGAGGATTCATTTCTACTTAGCATAAAGCTGTCTAATACCAGATTGGTCAATTTTCCGTCTATGATGGAATAAAATTCGGACACTTTTGTGTCAAAAAACTCCAAATAGTCATTGGATGATGCCGCGTGATAACAAGGAAGCGGAAACACCATAAGCCAATGGAGCGAGTCGGTTGGATTATCTTCGGGGAACACTTGAAGGGAAACAATCTTGACATTGTTGTCTGGCGAAACCGAATCCCAGTAGAGCAGGGTCTCCCGCACAATCCGGTGTATTTCCGATGCGGAGGCGACGGAAGCGGTGTCCTTGCTATCCATATCATTTGCCGTGTTTGTTGGATTGTTGACACAAGATATTGAAATACAGCACAATATTACAATAATGAGTTTCCTCATAGTGGGGTTGATTTGATAGTGCAAAGTTACGAAAATAATAGAAACTACTTCATTCCGACTTTATTAAATATAGTTAACCTTATAGTATTATGTTAAAACAACGCGATAGCTTGCGGTTAACGCATTTTATTTTATAGTTAATCGCAAGTTATCGAATTTTTTCTTGTTTTTGTGATATGAAATTGGAGAGTGTTTGGGATTTGATGACTGGAAAAATGTTGTCGTTATAGAGACGTGCTGCCATACATTCTTTACAATGGAGGCTTCCCCTCGACCAGTGTGTCAGAAAAAAAACTATCTTTGCAAACTTAAATTTTAATAACATTTTATTAACAACTTTAAAATAAAATCTTATATAAAAATGAAACGAGTGAAAACAGGAGCTGACGCTTCCAGCGTCGCATCAGGAGTTAACGCTTCCAGCGTCAAGATAGAGGATAACGCTTCCAGCGTCATAATTAATAATTCTGCAACGCTTGGAAGCGTTGCCTCCTTCGAGGGAGATAGCCAGCTATTGTTTATGGAAAAAGACAAGTTCATCAGTATCAAAGGTTCCAAACTGCCCCATTGGCATCAGACAGATAAAGTGCAGTTTGTTACTTTTCGTCTTGCAGATTCACTACCCCAGGCAAAACTTTCAGAACTTTTGACTTTCAAGAAACAATGGCTGACGGAGCATCCAGAGCCGTGGGACAATAAGACGCGAGAGGAGTATAACCATAAAATTCGCGTAAAAGTGGACCGGTGGCTTGATCAAGGTTACGGTGAATGCATTTTGGAACGGGGGGAAATCAGGGAAATCGTTGTGAATGCACTGCTTTTTCATAACGGAAAACGTTACAGACTCCACCATTTCGTTATTATGCCCAATCACGTACATCTGTTACTTTCCCCTATTGGTGACGACGAGGTGGTTAAATCCATTGGTAGTGTCAAACAGTTTTCCGCTAATGCCATTAACAAACGTTTAGGGCGCAGAGGGAATGTTTGGCAGCGCAATGTGTTTGACCGTCTTGTTCGTGATATGCAAAGTTATGAGGCGTGCGTCAACTACATCAATCATAATCCCTGCAATTTGAGGCCTGATCAGTACACCCTAGGAGCTGACGCTTCCAGCGTCAAATAACGTGCGACGCTGGAAGCGTCGGCTCCTATGCGACGCTTGGAAGCGTCGACCCCTATGCAACGCTCGGAAGCGTCGACCCCTATGCGACGCTTGGAAGCGTCGGCTCCTATTTCCAAAACTCCACCCATTTCCTCTCCTCTGCGTTGAAAGCATCCATATTCCCGTCGTATTCCGGGTTTGGGAGGTACCAGTCAGTGGCTTCGAAATAGTCTCGTAATGCTTTGGTCTTGAAGATGTAGCCGCGATAGGCGAAGGGCAGGTTCTTGAGAATGCGGCGCTGGTCAGGGGTGACGAGGGTGTCGTAGTTGTATTCGTAGTCGGTGTCGGATGGGATCAGCGAATTCGTGATTTCGTGTCGAAGGGCCGCCAGCAAATCAGAATAGGAATAATATTGTTCTGCCAGTGTCTCTGTAAAAGAAGGAGCGTCGTCAGGGTCACCGAAAGAGTAATGGATGGTGTTGCTTTTGGTGAGATACAATTCGCCTTTCGGGTGGAAGTTGGCCTTTCGGAAAGCGAGGCTGCCTTCTTGGACGTGGAAAACAGGGATATCCCTTTTCGTAGGGTATGATGAAGAGTATGTCGTGGTTTTGCCTTTCCCGAGGAATCTCCATTCGTCAGGACTTTGAAAAAAATCCGGATCAATGCTGAAAGATTCGCGGTCGCCCATATTGACTAACAACAGGAAGTCATCGATTTGGTGGTTGGCCCAGCGGTTGGCAGCGGTCAGCACGTAGGGAAAATAGAATTCCTCATCGATAGAGAAAGAAAGGTCGAAGTCGTAAGTGTGGTAGATGATGTTTAGCCCTGGGCGGAATTTCGCCTTGAAGTGATAGACATAGTCGGTGGGCATTCCCGGAGGATACTCCCAGGCGGCCAGCGTGTCTTTAATCTGCTGCGGCGTCCAATCTGTAAAGCGTCCGTTGGAGTAATATTCCGAAAATACATACTTTCCATCCAATTCACGTCCGTATTGTACGTGCGCAATCTCGTATGGGAGCGGTTCGCCGTTCATCGCCACCTTGAAGTTGCGGATGTGCGGATGTCGCGGGAACATCTCAAAAGGATCCAACATACTGTTGTAAGGCGACTGGGCCTCGAACCCGACCAGCAACTCCTTCTCACCCACTGGGTTGAAGAACTCGTAATAGACGGTCACCTCGATATGGTCGCCCACGCGGTTGAGGGTCAGCACCTCCTTCTTCACGCTGATGTCGGTCTCCGTGATGGGGATCAGCTGGTTGCCGGAAGCGTAGAACACGCCATCGTTGGCGGTGACGAAAAGCGCTGACAGACAGCAGAATATGACAATAATAAGTTTTTTCATAACGGATTTGGTTTGCAGGTGCGAAATTACGAAAAAATTTTTTCTCAACTAACGCAATATATAACTAATTTTTTCGTTGTATAATTAAAAAATAAATTATATCTTTGCCGCGTCATTCCTTGAGCAGCCTATTCCCCTCCTCTGGAGGGGTGCCCTTAGGGCGGGGTGGTAAGGCAAAACGCACGAAGTGCAAGTAACCCCACACAAGGCGATAGCCGCAGTGTGGGGACGGGAAAGGGGCGAAAAGACGATAAGCAATTAGTAACAAAAAAAAAATAAGAACAATGAAAGAATTAACCAAAGCAGAAGAACAGGTGATGCAAGTGCTGTGGCAGATCAAACAGGGATTCGCCGCCGACATCATCACCAACTTTCCTGAGCCAAAGCCCGCATACAACACCGTATTAACCGTAGTGCGAATCCTCGAAAAGAAAGGATTTGTGTCGCACGAGACCTTCGGAAAGGCAAACCGCTACTATCCGCTAGTCAGCAAAGAGCAGTACTCGGAAGAGTTTATGCAGCATTTCGTGCGCAACTATTTCGACAACTCCTTCAAGTCCATGGTCTCCTTTTTCACAAACAACAAGGACCTCTCAATGGAGGATTTGGATGAAATCCGCCGTATGATTGACGCTGTACCAAATAACAGTACTAACAATAAAATCAAATGATTATGAAAACGATCCTTTTTTCCGCTGTGGCCATCGCCCTGTTTTTCGGGCTTTATGGCGTGACCTTGCGCCGGAGCAATCTGTTCCGCTTGCGCCGTTTCTATCTTATTGGAACGCTGGCTGTTTCGATGATTATCCCCTTCGTTTCCATTGAAATAAAGATTCCGCAAACCACCCGTGTGAGCACCTATGCACCACATATCCGACAGTCCTACGAAACCGTCGTGCCGCAAATCTCAATTCAAGAAGCTTCACTTGAACCGGCACAAACCGTCGCACCAATCACCACCATTGCTCCAAAGTCTTCGCGGACTTGGAAAGATATTGTGCCGATCGTCTATTTCATCGGCTGTGCGACTGCGTTTATCATTTTGGTTATCAAGTTGGTAAAAACGGCATCCTACTACCGTCGCAGCATCTTTTCAGAGGAATTGTCCACTCGAGAAATGCGTGTTCGAGTGCTGGCCGAGCCCGACGGAAACCTGCCGTTCTCGTTCTCGCGCTCCATCTTCGTGAACCCGAATGTTTTTACGGACATTGAATTACAGCAAGTGCTAGCGCATGAGCGTGCACATATCCGTCAGCGCCATACTTTCGACCTGATTTTCCTCGAAGTAATGAAAGTGCTGCAATGGTTCAACCCTGTCATCCACCTCTGTATGAAAGAGTTAAAAACCGTCCACGAATATCTCGCCGACGAGCATGTACTGACGCAGGGCGCCACCAAGCGCGGCTATCTGGAGCTGTTATACAAGCAGTTGTGCGTGGGTACTTTCGTGCCCATAGGCAACAGCTTCCGTCACATGCTGACCAAAAAACGCATTCTGATGATGAATCAGCCCGTGAAACGTAGGGGGTCAGCGTGGTGGCTACTCGCGCTCGTTCCCGTGACGGCAGGGCTGCTCTTGGTGAATTGTCACCCGAAGGAGGAAATTTCCGATGAATTGGTGGAGGAAGTGACCATCGAAGAGCCGGTCTGCGAGAATCCGGATGTGATGCCGGAGTTTCCGGGTGGCATCGAACAGTATTTGGACAACCTTTTTGACAGTATAGAGTATCCTGAACTGGCCAAAAAGTACAAGTTCTCAGGACAATATATGGTCCGTTTCATTGTGGAGAAAGACGGGCGTATTCTCATCACGGAGTTGGATACGGCTCATATCAAATGGCAGCCCGTAATCGGCGAGAAGGGTGAAGTGGGGATGATTCGGGTAAATCACTGCAATGATAACAGTTATGAGCTCGGGCATGTTCTCTTTGAGGGCAACGGACCGGTGAACCAAGACGAAATGAAAGAAACTATGCGTCAGATGGATGAGGCGAATCGGGCAGAAATCAATCGCGCTTTCCGTGCCGCGCCCGCTTGCAAGCCCGCCCTTAAGGACGGTCAACCCGTACGCTGTGAACTGAGTCTTCCGTTCTTCTTTGTTTATGAGTTAATCTCCCCTCTTGGAGAAAGCAGTGCCCCTGAAGATAAAATTCCCCACATCGCGCACTACACCATTGACACCATACCCTACGGAACTGTGGTGACGGATTTCACTGCCAACAGGATAACGGTTAGCGGCAAGAAGTGAGTTGCGCCATTACGCGATATCTGCTTCGACAGCGAGAAGTGCGACGACGGTCTCTTCTCGCTGGTCGGGATTATTCCGGTGAGGAAGAAATTCTCATCCCCGTTAGGGGTCGCATATTTCCCGCTCCTCGCCATTCATCGTCCAAAAATTTGACACCTCCGTCTCATTTTTGGACACAATGCATCTTTTTCGTTTCCTGGCAATACCCTGTTATGGTTATATTTTCTATTTTTGGCGCGATTTTTGGAACGATAAAGAAAAACTGAACCGATGCTCAACACCATCCTCATCGTCGATGACAACCGCAACGTGCTCGCCGCGCTCAAGCTGCTGCTGGATCGCGAGTTTCGGCAGGTGGTCGCGCTGCCGTCGCCCAACACCCTGCTGCGGCAGATCGAGCAGTGCCGGCCCGACGTCGTGCTGCTCGACATGAACTTCTCCGCCGGACTCAACACCGGCAACGAGGGCCTCTTCTGGCTCCGCGAGATCAAACGGCTCTACCCGCAGCTCCCCGTGGTGCTCTTCACCGCCTACGCCGACATCGAGCTGGCAGTGGCGGGCATGAAGGAGGGCGCATCCGATTTTGTGGTGAAGCCGTGGGACAACGACCGCCTCATAGCTACCCTCATCCGCGCCTGTACTCCCGAAAAGGGAGCCCTAAAACGGAAATCGCAGAACGAAAGCGCCCTGTTCTGGAGTGACAGTCCGGCGATGCGGGAACTTCGACTGATGGTGGAAAAGATCGCCCCCACGGACGCCGCTATTCTCATCACGGGCGAGAACGGAACTGGCAAAACATTGCTGGCTAATGAGATACACCGACTCTCCGCCCGCACCGACAAACCCTTCATGACTGTGGATTTGGGTGCGCTAACCGAAACGCTTTTCGAAAGCGAGCTGTTCGGGCACGTGAAAGGCGCGTTCACAGACGCGAAGAGCGATCGCGCGGGCAAAATCGAGGAGGCCGCCGGCGGCACCCTCTTCCTCGACGAGATTGGCAACCTCGCCTTCCCGCAGCAAGCCAAGCTGCTGACAGTCATCCAGCAGCGCACGGTCTCCCGCGTAGGCAGTAACAAAGCTGTCCCCGTCGATTTCCGGCTCATCAGTGCCACCAACCAGAAGCTTGACGAGAAAGTGCTTCGCGGCGAGTTCCGAGAGGACCTCTACTACCGCATCAACACCATCCACCTGGAAATTCCGCCCCTACGCGAGCGCCGCGAGGACATCCTACCCTTCGCGGAGCGTTTCCTGACCGTCTTTGCTGAAAAATACCACAAACCCACCCTCAAACTGAGTCCCGATGCTGCGCGTAAACTGATGGGACACCCTTGGTACGGCAACATCCGCGAGTTGGAACACGCCGTGGAGCACGCGGTCATCGTCAGCGACGGCCCTGAATTACAAGCGCGGGATTTCAAACTCACGCCCCCGATGGCGAAAGACAACGCGCAGGAAATCACCACGTTGGAGGAAATGGAAGCCGAGTTAATCCGCAAATGCATCGCCAAATGCGGCAGCAACCTCACCACCGTGGCCGCCACGCTAGGCATTACTCGGCAGACCCTCTATAACAAGATGAAGAAATACGGAATTTAGCTATTTGCTTTTGGCCATTAGCCAACGAATCACAATATGATCACCATCATCATAGCAATCCTCTTTGCGTGGTCTATCACCACGTTTCTGCTGATCCGGCGTAACCGACGGATTAACAATCGCATCAAGTTCCTGTCGGAGGCAGTGGCAGGCGGCGACTTCAGCTTCACCTTCCCCGAGGGTAACCGCCGGCGCAGCGACCGTGAGCTGGCCGCGTCGCTGAACCGCATCCGCGACATGCTCAGTCGTACCCGTCAGGAAACCATTGACAAAGAACGCTACTACGCCCAAATTCTCGAAAACGTACGCACCGGCATCGTGGCGTATGACGAACAGGGGTTCGTCACGCAGACTAACCGGGCAGCCGCGGAACTTTTCGGGCTGCCCGTGCTAACCCACATCCGTCAGCTCGACCGCGTGAGTGGCGGTCTGGCGGACATGCTGCTCGTGGCAGCGGCCGGTGATACCCGCACGCTCACCCTCCATGACGGCGAAAGCACCCGCCAACTCTCCCTCCAGGTCTCCCAAAGCCGCATCCGCGACCGCAACCTCCGCATCTTGGTTGTCAACGACATACACAACGAATTGGATAACAAGGAGATTGACTCGTGGATCTCGCTCACCCGCGTACTCACGCACGAGATTATGAACTCCGTAAGTCCCATCACCTCGCTGAGCGAAAGTCTGCGTACGCTGGTTCCCGATACTTCGTCGGAACTCTACAAGGGACTGGATGTTATCCACTCCACGGGCAGAGGCATTGAGGGGTTTGTGGAGTCATACCGGCAGTTCACGCACATCCCAACGCCCGCGCCGACACTCTTCTATGTCCGCGGACTAGTGGAACGTGCAGTGCAATTGGTGCAGTCCGTGCCGGAGAACACCCGCATCGACTTCCGCTGGTCGGTGGAGCCCGGCGACATGCTGCTCCACGCCGACGAGAACCTTGTCGGGCGCGTACTCAACAACCTGCTGAAGAACGCCGTGGAGGCAATAGGGCAGGGGAACGACGGCTGGGTGGAGGTCCGGGGATTCCTCAACGAAAGAGGGGATGTGGTCATGGAGGTCAGCGACAGTGGCGGCCCGATTCCGCCGGAGGTCGAGGAGCGTATTTTTATTCCCTTCTTCACTACTAAAACCGATGGATCCGGCATCGGACTGAGCATCTCCCGCCAGATCATGCGGCTTTCGGGCGGCACCCTCACGCTGCGGACGCGCCCGAATACTACGTTCGTGATGACTTTCGTCCGGTAGGTTGAGATTTTCAATGTATTTAAAGTAGAGAGGTGTTGATATCTACAGTCCTGTTGCATAAAATTGTCTATTTTTCACACACCGTTGTCCCAAAAATTGACGCTTTTCGAATGTGATTATATATGTAGCTGTTTGAAAATCAGTTGTTTTTGTGTTTTGGCATGGTTTTGGGAATTAAACTCCTACCTTGAGCAGCCCCGGAGGGGCAAGAGCTCGGTAGGGGTACGGATGGGGGAGATGAAACGATGATGCGATGATGCGATGATGTGATGATACGATGATGCGATGAAACGATGATATTAGAACGAAACAACGAAACAATGATACGATTAGAGAACATCAGCAAAAGCTTTCGCTCCGAAACGGTGGAGACGAAAGCGCTACAGCAAGTAAATATGGAGGTCCGGAAGGGCGAGTTCATAGCCATAATGGGCCCTTCCGGTTGCGGCAAGACGACCTTGCTCAACATCCTCGGCCTCCTCAACACCCCCGACTCGGGCCGCTATTTCCTTGACGGCCGCGACGTGAGCGGACTGAAAGAGCGCGACAGGCTGAAGCTGCGGCGCGGGGTCATCGGCTTCGTCTTCCAGAGCTTCAACCTTATCGACGACATGAACGTTTTCGAGAACGTGGAGCTGCCGTTGCGCTACCTCGGGCTCAGCAAGTCGGAGCGGCGGGAGAAGGTCAACGAGGTGCTGGAGCGCATGAGCATCATCCACCGGGCGAGCCATTACCCGCAGCAGCTCTCCGGCGGGCAGCAGCAGCGTGTCGCCGTGGCCCGGGCGGTCGTCTCCAACCCGCAGCTCATCCTCTGCGACGAGCCCACCGGCAACCTCGACAGCCACAACGGCCTCGACGTCATGCACCTCCTCTGCGACCTCAACGCCGGCGGCACCACCATCGTCATGGTCACCCACTCCGCCCACGATGCCGGCTTCGCCCACCGCATCGTCAAACTGTTAGACGGCACGGTTAATGAAGAATGATGGTACGAAAGATCCCAATTTCCCTTCTTTTAGAAGGGGTGCCCGAAGGGCGGGGTAGTAATATAAACTACTTCCTTGAGCAGCCCCGGAGGGGCAAGAGCTCGGTAGGGCCGTAAGCCCGACCTATGTCAACCCAGGGCGAGCGCAGCGTAGCCTTGGGATATCCAAGAACGAAAAACCCAAATAGATATGAAAACCCCAAAAATCCTCAACATCCTCGGCCTCGCCGTGGCAATGGCCGCCTTCATGATCGTGGCGATGGTAAGATACTATGACCTCCGGTACGACAAGTTCTATCCCGGCGCCGACCGCATCTACTCGGTGTGGCTCATGAGCTTCCATGAATTCAGTAACGGAACCCAAGAGTTGTCTTTGATGGCTACCAATTCAGACTTTAAGATGCTTACGGGAGTCTCTCTGGATGATCCTGCCAAGACACAGCCTTCCGTGCTGCCCTTCGAAGAGATGGCGGAGGCTTGCATCATGAGCGGTTACGGTGGAGGCTGGAAACGGGTGGCAGCGGAAAACGGTACCTCCTTAGACACCATTTCGAAAATACGGATGACCATACCGTCCTACTTCCCCTTCTTCGGCATAGACATTAAAGAGGGAAGTTTGGAGAAATTTACTGACTTTAGAAATGCGGTGATTTCCAGTCGATTAGCAAAGATTCTGTTTCCTCATGGAAGTGCCGTTGGGCAGCGGATTGTTTTGAGTTCCTCCGGCAAAGAGTCCGGAAGTGCTCCCCGAAATCCTGCGCTTGACACGCTTACTATTATTGCCGTTTTCAAGGATCTGCCGCAAAACAGCTCTCTGCATAACTATGACGTAGTGCGACACTATCCTCCTGGCATTGCTGTTGGTGATGTCTATGTAAAAGTGAAGGATACGGCGATGGTTAATGCTTTGAAAGACAAGATATTGGATTGCTATCAAACGGCATATCACAATTTTTGGGACAATGTTGACACCACGGGCGACGAGGCTTTAAGTCAAGCGGAATATGATTTAAAGTATAAATATGCGCCGAATAAAATCGACGATGTAAGATTGTCTTCTTTGCACGATGATTATCATTCACCCAACAATTTCTGGAACTTTGAGGCCAAGCAGTTCACAACGATGTCCAAAGCGTTGAGCATATTCGGCATTGTGCTGTTGCTGCTCGCCTTCCTGAACTTCACCAACTACGCGGTGGCTACGGTGCCGCTCTATCTGCGCAAGACGAACATCCGAAAGATAGAGGGCTGTTCCAATGCGCAGCTGCGATGGGAGATGTTCGGACGTTTCTTGCTCTCCGCCGTAATCGCGTTCCTCATTGCGTTAGTCATCGTGGAGGTGTGCGCCCGCACGAAGGTGATCCCGTTCGTGGAAATCAGTCTGAAGCTGGCGGACAATATGCCTGTGGTATGGCTTTCCGCCGCCGTCACCCTCTTGGTGGCCGTGGTCGCCTCGCTCTATCCGGTCTTCTACACTACCGCCGCCACCAACATCGATTCGGCGTTGAAGAGTCAGCTCGCCACCCCGCAGAAATACGGCAAGTGGCGCAAAGTGCTGCTTCGCATGCAGACCACCCCGGCCTCTGTGGTGCAGTTCTACGCCTCGTTCGTCATCATCCTCTTCATGACATTGGTTTTTGTGCAGAACTATCGGATGAAAACCGCCGATGTGGGCTTTGAAACGGAGAATATCTATGTGGCTCAACTTCAGAAACCAAATCTGCCGACTTCTGACGGGTATCTGAAGTATCAAGAGGATTTTCAGTATAAAAATTTGGACTCCTTGAAGGGTGAATGGAGAAAGTTGGGGGCGATTGAAGACGTCACTTGGGCGGAGACTCCTGTGCTCGGATTTGGTAATATGTACAGTACTTTGGAACTTCAAATCGGGGATGAAAGGATAACCATCCCCGACCGCACAGTCTCAGCCAATTTCTTCCGGTTTTTTGGCATCAAAATGGTGGAAGGCCAGGATTTTGAAGAGGATAGTGTCAAATTCCGTACGGGCAGAATCATCAATGAGGCAGCGCTGAAATTGACGAAGCAGTGGGATACAGACTCAAACAGAACGAAAGCGGGGGGCATCGGTGTTGTGCAAGATTTCCACAACATGCCGCTCATCGACGAGATTGACCCGTGCATCTATCTCGCGAAAGGCAATTCCGAGCTTGTATGGGATTGTCCATATATTTATATCAAATTGAAAGACGCTAACAAACAAGATTTGGATACGTCTTTGATAAGCCAGATGAACACCGTTTGTGCCCGTTGGGGACATCTGAGCCCGTTCACCTTGTTGAAGGATGTCATCGACAAAGAATACCAGAAAGAGGACGACTTCGCCAAACTGATGGCGTTGTTCGGGCTGGTCACCTTGTTCGTCACGCTCACCGGGCTGTTCGGCATGGTGATGTTGGACTGCATGTATCGTCGCCGCGAGCTGGCTTTGCGCCGCGTCTATGGCGCCTCTACCGGAAACCAGCTCTGGAAGATGCTCCGAAACCAACTCATTATTTGCGTGTTTTGCTTTGTCTGTGCCGCCCCGTTGGCCGTCGAGCTCTTCCATAAATGGCAGCAGCACTTCGCCTTCAAGAGCGGCATCCCCGTCTGGGTCTTTATCGCCGTCTTCCTCACCGTCACCCTCCTCGCCCTCGGCATCACCGCGTGGCAGACCTTGCGGACGTTGCGGGATGCCCCGGTAGGGGCAGAAGCTCGGTAGGGATGGGAAGCGGGACGGAGATCGCGGCGCGAGAATGGTGACGGACGAGGGGATCAGGTGCTTTGCCGCGAAACGGGGATTGGATTCCGACGAGGGTCGCGCCAGGGATTGAAGGGGAAATGTTTTTTACGGGAGGGCGTATCGCATACGCCGCATACGCCCGAATCGTCCCGCCGGACATGTGTGATGGCAAAAAACATTGTACCGGAAAGCCCGACGGCGCGGCGAAAGGAGACAACGTTTCGCGACGTTGGCTCGAGAATGTGTGATTGCGACGCTTGGAAGCGTCGCCCCCTGAGCCGCGCCGGGGCGCCCAAATAAAAAAAGAGAAAATAAAACAAAACGATATGAAAAACACCAGACCAACCAGCGCCGCTACGGTGCTAAACCTTCTCGGCCTTGCCACCGCCCTGGCCGTCTTCATGATCCTAATGGCGCAGGTCCGCTACGACCGCCGCTACAACCGCTGCCTCGCGGACTCCGAACGGATGTACCGCGTGGAGGAGAACGATGTCGGACAAGGATTCTCCGATTACGTCACCCAAGACAATCTTGCCGCATTCCTCAGCAGTCAGGAGGAGGTGGAGGCGATAAGCTCGTTCCACAACCTGTACGGTTACGATTACTATACGCTGCACAATCCGGCGAAAGACCTTGGCAATATCTCTTTCATCCGAATCTATGACACGGATTTCTTCGCTTTTTTCGGATTCCAGTGCGTGGCGGGCGACTTTGCCCATTTGGATACGGACCACAAGGCCGTACTGCCGAAATCGTTGGCCGACAAACTTTTTCCAAAAGGGAATGCCATTGGCGACTATCTTGAGATGGAATATCGCGACAAAAAAGTTTTGGAGCCCGAAGAAGATACTCTTCTGCGGTATCGGGTGGTGGCGGTGTATCAGGACCTGCCCGAAAACAACTCTATTGGGAATCCCGTGATTTTCTTCGATCCGCCTCGCCTGAATTACGAGATTGTCAGTGTCAACAGGGACTCCCTCAATGCGCATTGGCCATGGTCGGAGCCGTTCGATTATTGGGTTTCCATCACTCGAATGGAATCCGACACGCTGTTCACGAGGCTGCATCTTTACGACGAAACCGAGAAAGAGGCGGAAACCTCGCTCACAGCTGGATCCAATATAAACATGAGAACAAAAGCCGGGCATACGAAGATGCTGAGACTCAGAGCTTCCATGGATTCGACAGACCAAGTGCCGGTGATTGTGAAGGCCAAGATGGTAAACCCGGATCCGGTGGGGTGCTTCTATGTGAAGCTGAAACCGGGCTCGTCGGAGGACACATTAGCTGCACGGATTATAGACAACTACGAGTGGCTCCGGAAGGCGCAGGCACGAACCGGTGCACCGGTGGTACGATTGGTGGCGGCCAAGGATATCCGTTTCGAAACGGATGTAGAATCCGATCATGGAACCGTGAGCCGTTTCGTAACCAACTGTCTGGCCGGCATTGCATGGGCGGTCCTCATCATCGCCTTCCTCAACTTCGCCAACTTCGCCATCGCGGAGGCACCCCTGCGGATGCGCCGCATGAACACCCGCAAGGTGCTCGGTGAGTCGGACGGCAGAATATGGTGGTCGATGGCGAAGGGCTATGTCATGCTTGTGCTCGTGGCCTTCCTCATCGCCTTCATCGTCTTCCTGCTCTGTACCCACTTGCCAGAAATCCCCATGCTGTCCAATCCCGTCAACCTATCCGGCAATCTCTCTATCATCCTGACCACCTTATTGTTGTCCATTGTTGTCGGCGTTGTCGTCTCCATCTACCCAACGCGAATGGTCACCGTTGTCTCCCCGGATGTCGCGCTGAAGGGCAACTACGGGTTCTCGAAGACGGGGATTCGGTTGCGCACGCTCTTCATCGGGTTGCAATTCTTCCTCGCCTCCGTCATCCTGACCTGCACGCTGTATGTCGCTGTCCAAAACCGTTACCTCAAGCAGTATGACATGGGTTTCCAGACGCACAACGTGTTGAATTTCAGTGCGGATGTCAACTTCCAAAAGACTGATGAATTTGTTACTGCGTTGAAAAAGCTACCCGGCGTAAGCGACGTGACGTTTGCATCGCACAACATTCTCCGTCAGGGCTATTCCATATTCGGGCGGCCGATATGGACGGCCGAGGGTGATTCCGCCACGAATGCGATTTTCAACGTGATGAGCGTGGCACCGAATTTCCTGAACTTTTTCGGCATCAAGATGGCCGACGGAATCCCGTTCGAGAAGTGCAATGCGGCTGATACAATGCGTTATGTGATTTTCAACCGGAAAGCGCAGGAACAGTATCATCTGCAGTTGAACTGGTATTACAACTTCTCCGACGGCATGATGAAGACCCAGATTGTGGGCTTCTCCCACGACTTCCACTTCCGACCGCTCTACGACACCATCCAGCCGATGGCATTGGAGCTCGCCAGCGAACTTGGAATGATGACGGGGCACTTCTTCGTGAAATACGACGACGGTGCCGACACGGCCGCCATAGAGCAAGGTATCCGCAGAACAGCTCACGATTTCGGGGATGATGACGAACTGAAAATCAGTACGTTGGAACAAGATTTGGAGAGATGCTACGCCAAGGAGGCCGGCCTATCAAAAGGGTTGTTCATCCTATGCGGAGTGGCGGTTTTGCTCGCGCTGATGGGTGTGGCGGGGATGTTGCTGTTGGAGATGACCTACCGCCGTCCCGAGCTGGGCTTGCGGCAGATCTTCGGCTCCTCCACGGGACAGCTGCTCGCCCGCGCCAACGGCAAGTACGCCCTCCTCTGCACCGTCGCCTTCCTGCTCTCCGTGCCCGTCAGCCTCCTGCTGCTCCGCCAATGGCTGAAGCTGTTCGTCTGTCACGCCCCCATCGCAGTCTGGATTTTCCTCCTCGCGTACGTTATCCTGCTGGCGCTCACGGCGTTGGTCGTCACGGTGCAGTCGGCGCTGTCGCTGCGGTTCGAGCCGGTTGACACGGTGCGGGATAATTGATAATTGATAATGGATAATTGTGGGGAATCGGACTGTAGAGGGCGTATCGCATACGCCCGATGAAAACATTTTCCCAATTACGCAATATAAACCCTGTTTTATCCGTTTAACTACGTCTTTTTCTCCCAATATAACCCAAAATTAGTATGAAAAAACCGACCTGGACCATCTTTCTGTTCACTTTGTTCTCGCTCGGCAGCTTCGCGCAGACACCGGAGTGGACGGAATATTGCCAAATCAGGGATGAGATCAACCATAACGATTACCCGCCCGAAATCGCTTACGGGATGTATTGCAGGATGGACTCCATCTATAATGGAATCC
>CAMVIT010000059.1:0-15325 GCA_947167635.1 uncultured Bacteroidales bacterium
CGACAACAGCAAAGAAAAAATAAATGAATAACAAACCCAACATAATGCTCAGCACTTCGGTGTACGGATTTGAAATAGAACAACAGAAAAAAGTACAACTATGAAAAAAAGCAAAGAGAATAATGCAGATAATAATTCGTCCTTGGCTTTCAGGGATGATTTCGAGGCTGTGTATGGCATCATTGCCACGCATCGCAATAGGGTAACAGCAGGCATCAACAACGAATCGTTGTTGATGGTGTGGGAAGTAGGAGGTTTTGTTTCCACCAAGTTGAAATCATCAGCGTGGGGTGACGGCATAGTGCGCATGCTGGCGGATTATATCCATACGCGCAACCCCAAGGCAAAAGGTTGGAGCTACCGTACATTATACAAGATGGTGCAACTGTATGAAACCTATTCTGCAACAAGTTTCGTTGAAATCACCAAACACTACGGTATGCAACATTATTTAGCTGAACGTTCAGGACATCGTTCAACTATGCCAACACCTGAATTTGTGCCAGTTGAATTGGCACAAATGGAACAAGCTGAAATTGTGCCAATCGAATTGGCACAAATACCGTCTGTTTTGTTCGCCACTGGTTGGAGCAACCATCAACTCATTATGAGTCAATGCAAAAACGATGAGAAAAGGCTGTTTTATATGCTTTATGCAGGCCGGGAGCATTTGGAATACAAGGAATTGCAACGTGCCTTGAAAACCGACGTCATGTCATCGCTGTTAGGGAGCAAGAATGTTCAGTCCGAAATGATGAGAAAGCAATATCCGCAATCAGGTGTGCTGTTTAAAGATACCGTTTATCTTGATTTGTTCGGGCTGCCAGAACGCTATAAAGAAACGAAACTGAGAAAGTCCATCGTTTCCCACATGAAAGATTTCATCTTGGAGTTGGGGAAAGACTTTCTTTTTATTGACGAAGAACATCGAGTAACTGTAGGCGGTAAGACATTCAAGGTGGACTTGTTGTTTTATCACCGCTTGCTGCAATGTATGGTCGCCATCGAATTGAAGACGACGGAATTCCACCCGAAAGATCTTGGGCAACTGGAGTTTTATTTGGAAGCACTCGATCAGGAGGAACGCCGTTCCAATGAGAATCCGAGCGTTGGAATCCTTCTTTGCAAAGAGGCGGATATGGAGGTGGTGCGATTTGCTCTGAACCGTAGTATGTCACCTACTATGGTGGCTTTATACAAGGAACAGCTGCAGGTTGGAAGTGTCATCCAACAGAGTTTGGTGGAGTTCTGCAGATTTATCAATGAGAACAAATAGGAGTTAGACTTCATCATCAAATATGACTTCAAGCATCGGATGAAGAATGAGATAAAAGCAAATCCAAATGAGCCCCACCCCCAACATAATGCCCAGCATCTCGGTGTACGGATTTGAGAATGAGATATCCCAAATCTGTGCGCTTCTGAAGGTTTTAGGCTATAACGTGTGGAATTCGCATCTGGGCACCATCAGAGTGAACTCCGCACTGTCCAATTTGGAGAACTGCCTGAAGGCGGTCGAGGATTGCGATTTGTTTCTGGGCATCATCCGCACACAATGCGGCACGGGCTACATTGACAACAACAACCATCACCAGCAAAACGTTTAAATATTATGGAGTCTTTTCGAATTAAAATGAACAAACCTATTTGTTCGCCTTCTCCTCGTCGTTGTCGTACCAATCCAAATACTCGATAGTGTGCTTCCGGCCGGAATCGACCAGATCCTGCTTCTTGTTTTTGGAAATCTTGAAATCAACGGCACCCACTCCGAGCGTGTCAATATAGACCGTGCGCTGCCAGTCGTCGCTGTGCAAGTGCACGTTGTTTTGGAAGTCAATGAGCGTGGTCACCAACGCCTTTACATAGGTAAAGAAACTGCCGATCTCGTTGCGTACCGTCGGCTTGTGCGTCAAGTACATCGTGATTTCCTCCTTGGAGTCCAGACGGAAGCCCAACGTCTCCCTGTTGTAAACATAGATGTTCTCCCCCACATCTTCTTTAATCCACTTTTTCTTGTTGTACTTGTCGTAATACTCGGTGCGGCGGACATTCTTGCTCTTGTCGTCCACAAATTCCATGCGGTCGAAGGTCTTGATGGAATAGTTGTCCAAAAGTCCGCCGTCCACATAGGTATGCCCGTCTGTTTTGCCTTTCACGGATGCGAAGAAGAGCGGAATGGACATGGAAATACGTGCGGCATCCGCCACAATCACATCCGGAGTCTCTTTGGCGCAGAATGTCTGGGTGGTTCCGGTGGAGAGGTCGGCCCCCACGAGATAGATATCCCTGAATTTTTTCATATTGGCCAACTCCTTGAACGTGATTTCACTATTGCCCGTTTTGTCCTTGATATAGCCGGCCATCAAGTTGCGGAAGAAGTCGCCCTTATACCAGCCATATTCGTTGAGTAACCGTTTCGAGTCGCGAGCGAGGCCGAAGGAATCATCCATAAAATTCTGGAAATTCAAGTTCCAGAGTATTTTCCGCATCTCTTCGGCGGAGTAACGCAATCCAACCAGAACCGCCATCATCGCGCCGGCGGAGGTTCCCGCCACCCGTTTTATATCTTTCAGAATTCCTTTTTGGTCAAGCACCTCAAGGGCGCCCACGTATGCGATGCCTTTCACACCGCCACCTTCAAAAACCAGATTGTGAAAATGATATGCCATATTGTTATGTGTTTGATGATTAAGTTATTTTACCTCAAAAGTTCCCTGCAACCTGATGTCCTGGCTCGAGCTTCCCACCATCAGCGTGACGGTGCCGGGCTCCACCACCCATTGCAAATCCTCGTTCAGGATGGCGAAGTCCGACTTGGAAAGCGTCATCGTCACGGTTTTTGTTTCCCCTTTCTTCAGAAACACTTTGTCAAAGGCCTTCAGCTGGCGTTCAGGGGTTTTGACCGATGCCTTATTGTGGCGCATATAGAGCTGTGCGGCCTCGGCACCGTCGTATTGACCTGTGTTGGTCAGCTGGAAGGAGACCTCCAGGGTAGAGTCGTTTTTCCAGACGGATTGCAAGTTGGAGTACTCGAAGGTGGTGTAGCTCAGTCCGTAACCAAATGGATACAAAGGACTTGCCGAAGCGTCGGTGTAGTCGCGGCGCACCTCTGTGGTGTTGTAATAGACAGGCAGCTGGCCCACGGAGCGGGGATAGGATATGGGCAACTTACCCGATGGGTTCACATCGCCGAAGAGGATGTCGGCGACAGCCCTGCCGCCCTGCGCGCCCGGATACCACGCGTTGAGGATGGCGGGCACATTGGCATCCGCCCACGAGAGGTCGAGCGGGCGACCCTGTATCATCACTAACACCACGGGCTTGCCCGTAGCACACAGAGTCTTCAGCAGTTCCTCCTGCCAGCCGAGCATCCGAAGTGTGGCGCGGTCGAAACCCTCGCCCGCGTCCATATCGCTGACGGCGGGACCGGTCACCTCGGCGGCACCCGTTTCCTTATAGTTGGTGCGGAAGTCGCGGGCGCTGGAGCCGCCCAGCACCGCCACCACCACATCAGCCCCTTCAGCGGCACGCACCGCCCGGGCGATGTCGTTCAGCGAGGTATCGCGGATATGGCAGCCCTGCACATACTCCACCTGCGCGTCAGGCAGCTTCTCGCGTATGCCTTGCAGCACCGTTATCACGGAACCGTCGGCCTGCGGGGCGGTGTAGTCGCCCAACATATTATAGACATTGTCGGCATTGGGCCCGATGACGGCCACCTTTTTCACCTCCTTGGAAAACGGAAGTGTATGATTGTCATTCTTTAACAAGATAACGGACTCTTGTGCGGCCTTTAGATTCCAAATCTCGTGCAGCGTCTTGTCAAACGCCACATACGGTTTGTCAAACGTGTCATCAAACAGACCGAGCTGGAATTTTTGAGTCAGCACGTGCTTCACCAACTCGTTGATTTGAGCTTCCGTTACCAGTCCGTTCTTCACGGCTTGCACCAGCTGTTCGCCATAGCAGGAACCGCCCAAATCGATGTCCACACCGGCTTTCACCGCAAGCGCGGCAGCCTCGGAGTAGTCGGCGGCTATGCGGGCGCTCACCAGCCCGTTGATGGCAAAGAGGTCAGAAATTATCAATCCTTTGAAACCCCAGTCGTGGCGCAGCACGTCACGAAACAGCCATTGGTTGCCCGAACAGGGGATGCCGTCCACATCGTTGTAGGCGGTCATAACCGATTTTGCGCCAAACTGTTGCGTCGCTAACATAAAGGGATACGAGAGAACGGAGAGCAGCTCTCGCCGGCCCACCTGCGCGGTGTTGCCGTTGTGCCCGCCTTCGGAGATGCCGTGGGCAGTAAAGTGTTTCAGGGTGGAGATAATGTTCGGCATATACGACTGTCGCGAGGCATAGGATTGTATTCCAGCAGCATACTCGCCGCCCATCTGACCTGCCAGCACCGGGTCTTCGCCGTAGGTCTCCTCCACTCTGGACCAACGCGGGTCGCGCACGATGTCAAGCACGGGACCGAAGGCAATCTGCGCACCTTGCGACCCGATTTCATTTGCCGCGCAAAAACCCAAGTAGCTCTCCAGTTTTTTGTCAAACGTGGAGGCACGGCCGATGGCGGTGGGTAGCACCGTGGTGCCGATGGCCATGTGTCCGTGGGGTGTCTCCTCCGCAAACAGCAACGGAATGCCTAAGCGGGTGTTTCTCCGATTCCACAACTGCATCTCGTTGGTCAAATAGTGCGCGGCCTCCGGGGTGAGACCGTTCTGCAGCGTCTTCTGCGTCCACGGGTCGGCTCGCATAACGGCCCAAGTGCTGCCGATGTTTCTGTTTTGGATGGCATCCTTGAACTTGTCCGTCAGCACATATTTCCCCCCGGTTTTCTCATAATACTCCCACCCCATCGTCATCACCAGCTGGCCCGCTTTCTCTTCCAAAGTCATCTTAGAGAGCAGATCCCCCACCCTCTCCTCTACGATGAGTTTCGGGTTCTCGTAGGGATCCATCCGTCCGTTGTGGTTAAGGTCTTGGAAAGATTGGGCGAGAGGGCGCCCTGGCATAAAGATGAAGGATATGAGGATAATCGCGTGATATCTATTCATTGCAAGGTTTTTTCAGGGTGCAAAGATATTAAAATTGTAGAGACTCCACGTCGTGACGTTTCAGTAATTTCCAGAAGCCTCTAACCGTATATCATGCAGTCAAATATGGCATCTGTTCATAACTTTATGAATTTGGGCTCTGAGGGTAATTGTTTTTTTGGGATATTTGCACCCCGAAATCAATAATCAACCTTACTTCCCAATCTATGGAAAACAAGCCTGTTACCGAAAATAGGCAGACAAAAAACGTCTCCTACAACCGAATAGAGAATGTCCTGGGCGTTGCCGGCAAAGTCACGCCGCAAGCCGTGGAATTTGAAGAGGCCGTTCTCGGCGCCCTGATGATTGACGACAGCGCCGTGAGTAACATCCTCGATTTTCTGCAGCCACAAATGTTCTATGTAACTGCCAACCAGCATATTTTCAATGCCATCAAGAAACTCTTCGCGATGACACAGCCCATCGACCTGTTGACTGTCACCAACCAGCTGCGCAAGGACAAGTTATTAGATGTGGTTGGCGGGGCAGCCTATCTGTCGGGGCTCACCAACCGCATCACCACAGCTGCCAACATCGAGTACCATGCCCGCGTGGTCATGGAGAAGTTCGTCGTGCGCGAACTCATCCACAACTGCAACGACATCATCACCGACTCTTACGATGAGTCCAACGATGTACTCGACCTGCTTGACAAGGCGGAAACCAAGATCTTCAGCATCATTGAGAACAACTTCAAGCGCGACAGCAAAGAGTTGCACCAAGTGGTCACATTGGCTCTCAACGAGTTGGACAAGATGCGTCAAAACACTGACAAGCTACAAGGCGTGCCTTCCGGCATCCGTGCCATTGATGAAAAGACTGGCGGTTTTCAGAAATCCGACCTTATCATCATGGCCGGTCGTCCCGGCATGGGCAAGACCTCCTTTGTGCTCTCCATCGCCCGAAACGCCGCCCTTGACCACAACTGTCCAGTGGCATTCTTCTCTCTGGAAATGTCCGCCGCCCAGCTGGTGCAGCGCCTCTTTTCCATGGAGTCCGGCATTGAGACAGAGCATATCGCCAAAGGACAGCTCACCAATGACGAATGGTCCAGGCTGATGAACAGTATCGGTGCGTTGGAAAGTTCAAACTTGATCATTGATGACACACCGGCGCTTTCCATTTTCGACCTGCGCGCCAAATGCCGCCGTCTCAAGCACAAATATGACATCAAGATGGTCATCATCGACTACTTGCAGCTGATGCAAGTGGGTTCCGAGAACAACAACAAAGGGGGCAACCGCGAGCAGGAAATCAGCCAGATCTCCCGTTCCCTTAAAGCACTTGCCAAGGAACTCGACATTCCCGTCATTGCACTTGCCCAGCTGAGCCGTGCCGTGGAGACCCGCGGCGGCACCAAGCGTCCTCTGCTCTCCGACCTTCGTGAATCAGGCTCCATCGAGCAAGATGCCGATCTGGTGCTCTTCATCTATCGTCCCGAGTATTATAAAATGGACACTTTCGATGACGATTCCCAGACTCCGTCGCAGGGCTTGGCAGACATCATGTTCGAGAAGAACCGTCACGGAAGCACCGGCAATGTGCGCGTGCGCTTCCAAAGCCAGTACACCAAGTTCTCCGATGTGGAGACAGGATACTATACCGGCAGCGTAAACACCTTCTCCGATACCGACATGCCAACCCCGCCCGGCTTCCCAGGTATTCCCACGAACGCCATGTCGCCCAGTCCGAGTTTCATCACCTACGAATCCAGCATGAACGACGATGCACCCACACAGTCAGAGCCCGACAGAAATGACGATTACCCCTTTTAATCTCTGAAGACAATGAAAAAACTGACCATGGAAGAGCTGCACCGCGTCACACCGGAACAGTTCAAGGCGCAACCCAAGGTACCCGTCGTGCTGGTGCTTGACAGCATTCGCAGCATGAACAACGTGGGGTCTCTTTTCCGGACCTGCGACGGCTTCAACATCGAGAAGATGTTTCTCTGCGGCATCACGGCATGCCCTCCCCACAAGGACATCGCCAAGACTGCCCTTGGCGCCACCGACAGCGTGGCATGGGAGTATGCCGAAGATGTGGTGGCACTGGCAAAACGGCTTAAGGACGAGGGCTATGCCATACTCGTTGTGGAGCAAGTGGATCAGTCCATCATGCTTCAGAACTTCTCCTTCCGGGATTTTGAAAAAACGGCTGTTGTCGTTGGCAATGAGGTGTTTGGTGTGGACGACCGGCTGCTGCCTCTGTGTGACGCGGCCATCGAAATACCCCAATATGGCACCAAACATTCCCTGAATGTCACCATCGCAGCCGGCGTCGTGCTGTGGGAAGCCCTCAAGCAAATATCCTTGCACTGACGAAGATATTCGCATCCTTGCCTGACATGTTTAAAACGCGTATCCGATGGCAAACTTTATACTGTGGGACAACTTTATTGGACGAGGATCATCAAACCACTCTTTATTGATCCATCTTCCTCCGTATGAGGTTCGGGTCGGATCGTAGATCGGCAGGGCAAAATCCACACGGATGATCAGGAAATCGAAATCCAGACGAAGTCCGACACCCACATTCATGGCAATTTCCTTGTAAAAACGATTGAACTTGAAAGTGGCACCCTCCATATCATTGATGTTACGCGTCAGCCAAATGTTACCGGCATCCACGAAAACACCATATTTGAAGGAACGGTAGATCGTACCCCGATATTCAATGTTCCACTCCAGCTTCACATCACCCGTGAAAAGGCTGTCCTTGCCATGTTCATAGCTACCCGGCCCCAGTCCGCGATAGCCCCAACCTCTCATGCTATTGCTCGTGCCCATGGAGAAACCACGCTCAAACGGGATATAGGAATTTGAATCCAACGGAACCATGGCTCCTGCATTCAACCGAAGGGCAAGGGTGTTGTTATTGTTGATTTTATAGGCATAGTTCATGGTGAATTCCACCTTCTCGAATGTCGTGTAGTTGTAGCCTTCCCCATCCAGCAGACCACGTGCCAGCACCCACCGATGGTCACGGTCGAATATGGCATTCAACCCTTTCAGCAGAAGTCCCGACGATTCCACATTCAACGACAAACGCATGTTGTGATTCCGAGCCTCGGAAGAAAAAGGCACAAGATAATCAAAGTTGTATTTTGTGGACAACATGATATACTTGCCGAATTTTTTTTGATATTTCGGCGAGTAATCATAGAAATTCAATATGCCAGTGTACCATCTGTCGCTGTTGTTCTGAGTGCTGATGTCAATCGGACTCAGGCTATGGTTGACATAATAGCTCGGACTCCAATTATATGTAAGGGCTGCATTGTAGAGGAGCTTGTAGTATAGCCCGGAATAGTTGACACCAAATTTGATCGAGGTGCTTCGTTTGATGGTGTTACCCTTGTGATATTTCCCAAAGAAGAGCAGTTTGGGGAAAGTCAGCGACACATTCACCCCGAATTCCGGATAAGTGTAGTAATTGTCGCGATTAAACAAGTTAGGCAAAGAATAATAGAAATAACCACCGGAAAGATTCACCGCCAGATGCTCGCCGCCCTTGAAAAAATTCCGGTTGGCGTATGTAAATGAAATGGCCGATTTGTCGTTCCGCAAGTCAAGCTGACCGCCAACGCTGTGCACTTTCTTCCGCGTCAGACGATAGAGCACATCCAAATACCCTTTTTTGTGCAGGGTGTCCAATAAGCTGTCGGCCTCCACATAAGTAATGGTGTAGTATGAAAAATTGTCCAATTGGTTAAGGGCCTGGTTGCTGAGGCGCTTGGCATTCTGGGTGTACGGAAGGCCCTCATTCGTGAAGATGGCATCTGTGATGGTTCTGTAATGGAAGTCTTGGATGGGTTGCCGCAAATCATCGTAATGTGGGGTGAGGAAATAGTAGGTCGTCGTATCGAATTTGCTTTTATAATTCCTGAACCTCACCGTATCAAGCCGCAAATCCGGCGGCGCATTGGGCTCGTAATTGGTCTGTACATAAACTTTGTTGAAGTAGTATTTGTACAAATAACGCGACGTGTTCACACCGGAAGGGAGACGCAGAATGATTGTCAACGAAACCGTGTGGGGATCCTTTTGTGTGGAATCGGAAGGCGGATCATACGAAACCTCGCCCCTGATGATGGATTTTTCCACATAGTAGTATCCTTCGTCGCGAAGCACATTGATAATGCGTGTGAACTCGTCGGTGATTTTATTCTCGTTGTACTGCATACCTTCCGACAGCAACGATTCATCCTTATGCAGCACAATGATGCGCTTGTACTCCGGCACATCGATGTCGTATGTGATTTGGCGGATGAAAAATGGTTCGTTTGCCTGCACCGAATAATTGACCTTGACTTTCTTGGGATCAATTTTCCGATGGACGATCTCATAACTGGTTTCTGAATCAAAATAACCCAACTGACTCATCACCGTGTTCAATTGTTTCAGAGAGTTCTCAATCTCTGAAGTGTCCACCAAGACAGGCGCCTCACCCAGTCTTTCACGAAGAAGACGACGGAATTTCGAGTCCTTCCACGTTCCATTCTTCTTGTATTTAGGGTGCCCCATCGAGTAAATCATGGTCCGGACATTAATCATATCCATGAACTTCTTATTCGGGATGGGGCGCACATACGACTTCAGGTCGTCAAAATCGGGATTCTTGGCATCTTTTACCACCACATTGTTTCGTGCGAGCATATATTCCCCTTCCGCAAGGTGTTTGGTCGAACTGCAAGACGCAGCCAGAAACACCATAAGGCAAAGGAATGGGAATAGATGCAGCTTCGCCATCTTCAATATTTTCTTTGGGCAGGATAAAAAATATACAAGATGCAAAGCAGCACAAAGACAGTAAAAACGGTGTTGCATAAAACCACCAACATCGTATGTCCGAAATTGGCGAACTTGCTTGTTTCCAGCATGATCACCAAAAATTGGTGCAAAGCGGAAAGCGTAAGGGCATAGGCAAACAGCCATTTGAAATCCTTGACACCGGGAATCGGCCGTTCAATGCCTTCGGAGCTTTTGCCGCCATTGAGGGCCTTGGCCAAATAAGGGCGCACGAACATAAGCAACACACAGGCGAAAGAATTGACGCCCAACGTGTGTGCAAACATATCAATGACAAAACCTGTGAGAAAGCCGATCAGATACTGCACGGAGAGAGGCAATTCAAAAGGCAGCAGCAGCAAGGCAAAAAGATACAGCGCCGGTCTTGCAAAACCAAACAGATTAATATGGCTGCACACAAAAATCTGCAGCAGTATCACCACCAAAAAGCGTAATATGTTCGAAAATACGTTGTTCAAGATTCTCTATTCGGTTTTAAATCCTGTTTTCAAAGAGTCAATTTCTTTTTTATATTGATTCTCGATAAGATACACCAAACTTAATTGGTTGAAATTAGTGGCCAATCTGATTTTAATGGTAAGGAAACTGGCATTATTCCCAACCATGACCTCTTTGACAGTGCCAATAAGCAGCCCTTTGGGGAAGATATTGGAGAAACCGCTGGTCAAAACGGAGTCTCCAATATTGATTTCCAGATGCTGGGGAATGTTTTCCAAAAAGGCCACTCGCGGGTCAGTGCCTTCCCACACCACGGTGCCCACCTGGTTGATGGGCGACACCACGGCACTGATACGGGAGTCGGGATGCAGTATGGGAATCACGGCGGCAAAATGGTCGGAGACATCGCTCACGACCCCCACGACACCGGACGGCGAGGTGACAGCCATGTCCTTGTCGATGCCATCCTTGCTTCCTTTGTCCACTATGATATAGTTGTAAGCCTGATCGGTAGTCTTGAAGATGACATGGGCATAAGAGTAGTCGTAGAGGCGGGTGCGCTGAGTATGCACAGAATCCTTTTCACTCATCATGGTGAGTGTGGTATCCTCCTTGACGATGAACATGTTGTCGTGCTCGCGCATCAAGGCGATATTCTGTTGCACCAAATCCTCGTTCTCTTGTCCCAGACTGAACGTGTGCATCATTTCCGACCAGTTCTTCTGGATCGGTCCCGTGACGCTTTGGCTGATGCGAGCAAGCTTGTAGCTGCTGTAGGACATCGACTTTCCAAGCATCAGAATGGACAGCACCAGAAGAACTGCGAGTAGGAAATAATGAAAGTTGTTCTTAAAGAACTCAATCAGGTTGCTCATCTGAACGACAGTGTGGCATTAGAGTTTCTCGGCGAATTCCTTGCCGGCGCGCAAGCAGGCGATGTTGGTATTGACCACATCGTCGCCCTTGCGGGCAAAGTTCTCGCGCACGGCGGCTTCAATCTCCTCGAAGGTAATGCCCAGATACGGGGAGGCGGCGCCCAAAATCACCATGTTGGCGGAACGCGCGGAACCGAGTTCCTTGGCAATCTTGTCGGCATTGATGACCACCTTGTTCTTGAGCTTGCCCAATTCGGCGGAAAGCTGGTCAAGGTCGGGATAATTCGGGATGTTCACAAAGGGTTGGTCGTTGGTGATCAGCCAGCCCGTCTCGGGATTGAGCCACGGCAGGTAGCGGAGCGATTCCATGGGCTCCACGGAAATGATCATGTCGGCCTTGCCCATGGGGATAAGGTCGGAAGCGATCTCTTGGTCGGAGAGCCGGAAATGGGACTGCACGTCGCCGCCACGCTGGCTCATGCCGTGCACCTCGGCCTGTTTCATATACATTCCTCTTTTGACGGCTGCATAGCCGACAATGGTGGCGATGGAGAGGATACCTTGACCGCCAACTCCTGCTAATATGATGTCTATTTTCATTTTTCGAAAATTATTTTGTTAATTAATTTGCCATTGGCTGTTGGTCATTGGTTGTTGGCAAAAATCCAAAGACCAACAATCAACGACCAAAGACCAAAAGCCAAAGTCCTATTTCTTCTTTTCTGCTTGTTGTTTCTTCATGCGACGGCTGAGGGTTTGGATGCACTCGCGGGTCGGGATGATGACGGAGACGCCTTCATATTCGAGTTCCTTCTTGATGAGGGCAACGTTCTCAGCATGATGAGGCTTCAGAGGAGTGATACGGTGGATATGATCTTCCTTGACGCCGAGTCCCTTGCAGATCTCGCCAAGCACGCCGAGGGCGTGGGAGTCCTGGCCGCCGGTCATGCCGGTGGTGCTGTTGTCAAGGATCATCACGGTCACGGGAGTGTTCTCGTAGATGCAGTCGAGCAGGGAGGTCATGCCGCTGTGCGTGAAGGTGGAGTCGCCGATGACCGCCAACACGGGACGCAAACCCGCATCGGCAGCGCCCTTGGCCATGGTGATGGAGGCGCCCATGTCAACGGTGGTGTAGATAGCCTTGTATGGAGGCAGTGCGCCGAGGGTGTAGCAGCCGATGTCGGCGAAAACCTTGCCCTTGCCGTACTCTTCCATGGCCTCGTTGATGGCGAGGTAGGAGTCAATGTGCGGGCAACCCACGCACAAGGCGGGCGGACGGGGCACCACCAGTTCAGGGACAGGAGCTCCGTAGGTATCGGGCAGGCCGAGAGCCTTGGCCACGAGATTGGGGTTCAGTTCGCCATCGCGGGGCAGCGCGCCGGAGAGACGGCCAATGATGTTGCCCGTGCGGTTCAGCACGCCACGCACCTGCTCTTCGATGAAGGGATAGCCCTCTTCCGCCACGAGCACGGTCTCACACTCATCGACAATCTTGGCGATCAGCTTGGTCGGCAGCGGATATTGGGAAATCTTGAGCACAGGATAGGGGCACTTGTGATCCTCGAAGTTCTCCATCAAGTAGTTGTAGGCAATACCGGAGGCGATGATGCCGAATTTCTTGTCGGCACCGTCGATGTACTTGTTGAAAGGAGAGTTGAGAGACTCTTCCTCGAACTTGTCCTGCTTGCCCAGAAGGGTGCGGTAGTGCACACGGGCGTTGGCGGGCAGAAGGATGAACTGTTTGGGGTTCTCCTCAATGTGGAGCGGGTTTTGCGGACGGGCCTCCTTGCGTTCCACACCGGCACGGGAGTGCGACAGACGGGTGGTGAGTCGGATCAGCACCGGGGTGCGATACTTCTCGGAATAGTCAAATGCAGCATACGTGATGTCGTATGCCTCTTGCTGGTTGGAGGGCTCGAAGGAGGGGATCAGAGCGAACTTGGCAAAAAAGCGGGAGTCCTGCTCGTCCTGCGAGGAGTGCATGGAGGGATCGTCGGCCACCACCACCACAATGCCGCCGTTGGCGCCAGTGATGGAGGAGTTCATAAACGGGTCGGCGGCCACATTCAGACCCACATGCTTCATGCACACCATGGCACGCTTGCCGGCGTATGACATGCCAATGGCAGATTCCATGGCGGTCTTCTCGTTGCCGGCCCAGATGCTGTGTACTTGGCCTTCCTTGCCTTGCTTGGAGTTTTGGATGAATTCCGTGATTTCGGTGGACGGAGTGCCAGGATAAGCATACACTCCAGACAAGCCCGCGTCTAACGCAGCTTGGGCTACGGCCTCATCACCTAAGAAAAGTGTTTTTGACATAAATGATTTTTTTTAATATTTTGATTAATACTAACTTGTATATTTCCACACACAACATCTATACCCTTCGAATCAACTCTTCGGAGGGCATAAAAAACGACCTGCAAAAATAATAAAAAAATCGGATTAAAGGGTGTCTTTTATTTCAGTTTGCCCAACCGCACACCCACCTTGACATAACCGCAATGCAGGTTGATTTTCTGCGCGAGATGGAAAAATGTATAACCTGCACTTATGGTGGCCCGCCGGTACTCAAGGCCCAAACCGGGTTGAAAACGGAATGCGGCCATCGTGGGAAAATCGAAATATCTTCCATCATAATAGAAGCCGTGACCGAATCGGGTGAGAAACGCCACACCTAAAGCGCACTCCACATAGGCGCCCAAGGTTTTCCTGGTGGGGAGGTAACCCCTAAAGTCAAGCATCAAAAGGTACGAGCCCACATCAAATCCTGCGGTGCCGGACGCAGGGGCCCCGAAAAAGGCGTCTATCCCCGTCTGCACCCCGATGAATAAATCATTCCTCAAATGAAAGCCCAATGTCGCATTCAGCATAGGGCCCGCCTCATCTGCCGTAAAAATGCAACCACCCTCAACGTAGGCGTTGAAATAAGGGGACATCTTCTGGGACGCCGCAGTGGCATCCGAGGTCGCAGACACGTCAGGGTTGGCTGGCTGTTGATTGAACACCTCCTTGGTCCCATTAGCGTACTTGATGAAGAAGACATCATTCTTGGCAAGCTGATACGAGGGGCCATCCAGGTTATCCCATTTCCTATAGGTGATGTCATGGACACCCACCACAAGAACCCTGGCTTGGATCTCCGTGGCGTCACGCAGCACGATTACATCCTGCGCAAATGCGGCCAAACAGAAAAAGAGAGTGAAAACAGCAGCAAACAGATACTTTTTCATAACCAAAAATTTTTGCTGCAAAAATAATTTTTTTTCCATGATGAACGACAAAAAAAAAAGCTGCCAAATTGTCAGCATCCCCCACCCCATTATTTTTTGGCACAATTATTGTAAAAGAACCGACGCGGCCTTGGTTGGCCGACAAAAAAGAAAGTAATAACAATTAAATACATCAACTACTATGGGAAAAATTATTGGAATCGACTTAGGAACCACCAACTCCTGTGTTGCCGTGATGGAGGGCAGCGAGCCGGTAGTCATACCGAACAGCGAGGGACACAGAACAACTCCATCCATTGTCGCTTTTGTGGGCAACAACGAACGCAAGGTCGGCGACCCTGCCAAACGTCAGGCCATCACCAACCCCACCAAGACCATCTTCTCCATCAAGCGTTTCATGGGCGAGACCTACGACCGCGTGATCAAGGAGGTGGAGCGCGTCCCCTATACCGTGGAACGCGCCTCCAACAACATGCCGAAAGTCAAGATTGACGACCGCTCCTACACTGCACAGGAAATCTCGGCCATGATTCTCCAGAAGATGAAGAAGACCGCCGAGGACTACCTCGGACAGGAGGTCACGGAAGCTGTCATCACTGTGCCGGCATACTTCAGTGACTCGCAACGTCAGGCCACCAAGGAGGCTGGCGAGATTGCCGGACTGACTGTGAAGCGTATCATCAATGAGCCTACCGCAGCCGCATTGGCATACGGCCTCGACAAGAAGAAAAACGACTCCAAGGTCGCCGTCTTCGATCTCGGTGGCGGCACCTTCGACATCTCCATCCTTGAGTTGGGCGATGGCGTCTTCGAGGTGAAGTCCACCAACGGTGACACCCACCTGGGCGGCGACGACTTCGACCAGGCCA
>CAMVIT010000060.1:0-15132 GCA_947167635.1 uncultured Bacteroidales bacterium
AAGAACTTTTGGAGTTGCACCTGAAACGCGCCCGCAAAATCCTTTCCGCTGCCGCCGCGAACGGGGTTGAGGTGCTGATTCTCGGCGCGTTCGGCTGCGGCGCGTTCCGCAACGACCCCGCAGTCGTGGCCGCCGCCTACCAACAGATGCTGCCCCAATTCCAGAACCACTTCAAAACCGTCGAATTTGCCGTCTATTGTCGCCCGGGCGACAGCCGCAACTATGAAGAATTCACAAAAATCCGTTTTGCCTGACAATTTTTTGTTGCCGTAGATACGCGCCATGGCGCGTATCTACCATGAATTCATACCCCTACCAGTCTCCCCAACAGCTGCGCCATCAGCTCGGAAACGCTCCTTTTTTTTTCAAGGCTCGTTTTCAAGTACAGCGTGCCCTTCTCCATATATACCCGCTTGTTCACCTCCAGCATCAACGACTGGTACCGGAATGCGCACTCCGGTGCCTCCGAATTGCTGTACGGGTAGTTGATGCCGACCGAGTAGCCGTTCTCCTCGAAAAGGTTTACGACAAACTCCACCGTCTCCTTGTCTGGCTTCGACCAGTCCTCGTTGAAGCCGATGCAGATGTCCACATCGCCCTGCTCCTCGGGAAAGGAGTGGCAGTCGAGCAGGAGTGCGTTCTCGCAAAGAGTGCTCTTCAGTCTGTGCTGATGGCCGCGCCACAGGTCGTAAAGCCGTTTCTCGCATTGCTTCGAGATGTGACGATGATAGTCGCCGAAACGCCGGTAGAGGATGCCTTGCCCCACCATCTCCAGCGGATCGTTCCAAAGTCTTTCCGCGTCCACTACAAAGCGCGAATAGGGGAAACGCACCGGATGGATCCGCTCGTCACGGAAACCATGGAACAAGAAATCGGTGTGCCAGTCGGTGAGACGGAACACCACCTCGTTGATGAAGCGGGCGTCGATATCCCAGAAACTGAGTTGCCTGTCGTACAGCCCTTCAATGGATGCGTGTGGCTCGTGGAGCACGATGATTGGATAGGCCATGGTTCTCTATTTTTGATGTGACTGTTCTGCTGCCTTTCCTTTTTCCACAAATTCCACCACCTCGTCGAACGTGATGAGCCCTGTGTCGCCCAGCGGGTTGAACACGCCGGCGAGCAGTTCAGAAAGCTCCTTGTTCGCCATGAATTTGAGCGTTTGTTCCACCTCAAAGTGCCTTTCCTTCAGCGGTGCATTCTGGTTGTGGTAAAACATCCGTGAGATTTCACCTGCCTGGAATTGCTGTTTGAGATGCTGCTGGCGGGCTTCCAGCTCCTTGAGTCCCCGCTTGCCCTCCTCCTGCTTCCGGCAGTAGTCGGCATACCAGTTCGTGAGTGTCTCGCGCTTGCATTCGAGGTAGGCCTTCAGCAGGGTGCTCCGCATCTTCTCCATCGCCTTGGCGCCGGCCTCCTGAGTGTCCTGTAGTTGCTGCCGCAACACCTGATTCTCGCGCCGAAGGAGAAACAACTCTCTTTCTAACAGACTGTCGCCTTTGTCGTTGGCCTCCAGCAGCTTCACCACCTCCTCTAACGAGTAGGCTTCGTAGCGTTCCTTGGCCTCGTCGTAGCGGGTGTTGACTTCCACGAAGGAATGCCAGATAGCACTGAACGGGTTGGGCAGGCACTCCGACCGGCGCTCCCCGTTGGCGTTGACGATGCCGCAGCAGTTGCGGCCCGACAGCGGACTTCCCGCGATGTGATACACCAGCCACGTGTCTTTGCGGTAGCGGCCGATGATGGCGGGAATGCAGCTCATCCACCATTCGATATAGACGCCCAAGGTGGGACACTTGAACCCGCTGGTGCCCATGTAGGCGATGCCGTTTCTAACAGGTACGGGGGCGAGGAACATGCGGCTGTCGTTTAGGATTTCTTTGCGGTGGTCGAGGAAGAAGAAGGCGTGGTCGGTGAAGAATTTCACGGCCAGCTTGCGCTGCTCTTCCTCCTCCGGCGGGGTGGTTTCCACGACAGGTTTCCGCCGTCCGATGGTGAGGTACTGTCCCGTGGTGTCGAGTTTCATGCGGTTGTCGATGGGTGCGGAGGGCTCCACTTTCGGGTAGCACAAAAGTTCGCGTCCGCTGAGCAAGGTGATGTGATGATTTTCGTTCATCTTTCGGTTCCGGTTGCCTCTACACCGGAAGGTTCTGTGCCGAAGATGAGAAACGCGGTGCCCTTTATCGCTAAAGAACACCGCGTATGGCGGGTTGTTGTTTAGCGCGTTTTTTAGAGAGGTTGGCAATTTGACGTAAATCCGTTCCTCTTTCTCATCCGGCGGCAAAAGTACAACATTTTTTTGAAATATGGGTTGTCTGCTACTCGCAATAATTTTTTTACATGGGGAAAAATGCCTATCTTTGCCGCGTAAAAAACGTTGCTATGCTTAAACTTATATTCAGCCCTTATTACGACGGGAACTGCTACTCAGGAAATCCCGACAAAAACCAATGTGTGCTTGGCACGAAATATCTCGGACCGCTCGGTTTGTTGGACGAACTGGAGTTGCGGTCGGGACTGAGCCGCGGGGTGACAACCCCCATGCAGCGCGCCATCGCCTACTGTAACGCTATCCAGAAAGTATTGGACAGCAAGCCTTCTTCAAAACCATTTTACCAACAGTCGTTCGAGAACGACCCGCTCGGCGTGGCCCAGCAACTGCTCCGCTGGCGCGATGCTCTGTGTATGGCGGGGTGGGACAAGAACACCGAATTGCCCAACACGCTTTCCGCCGATGGCAAAAAACGGTTGGAAGATTTGCAGGCCAGTGAAGCCCACTTCGGCAACATCGGCATTGGTGAACGGTGGCACCAGCTGCTGAACGCCGATTTGGATGCCTTGCTTCCTAAAGATTTGGAAATCGAGGTAGATATGAAGATGGACCTGCTGCCGCCCGTCATCCGTAAGGCGCTGGAGAAAACCAAAAGAGCCAAGGAGTCCGAGACTGTCGCAAATGTTGGCAGCAAGACTCTCAGCGATTTTGCCGATAAGTTCACCCTCTGCCAATTCCCCGAACAGAACGATGCCTACCAGTGGGCGGCCACACAGACGGAATTTACTCCTAACGTTTATGTCAATGAGGACAACTTCACTTTCAATCAGGTGCTGAAATCGGTGGGAAAGCCGCTGGTGGATGCCTCGGTAGAGGGCGGTGCTGCCGAACTCTCGCAATTGTTGAAACTGGGTGTTGCCCTCTTCCGTGCTCCCGTCAATTACGACAAACTGATGAGTTACCTTAGCAATTTCAGGCACCCGATCGATTGGGAGACGCGCAGCTCACTATGTTACCACCTGAAACAAAAGGGCGGCTTGGGCGATATGGTAAATAAAGATGGCTCAATCACCAAAATTGACGAAACAGCAAAGAACTACCCCGAATTTTGGGGCATGTGGAACCATGGCATTGATGGGCAAGTCGCTGTGAATGAAGTGAAAAAGTTTTGCAAAAAACTACTTGAATGGATGAAAACGGCGACTTCCAAGGCAATGGCGGAGAAAGTGTTGTCGCCTTTGTCTGGCACGCAGGCGTGCGCCCAGCTGTCGCAGTTGAAGGAAAAAACCGAACTTCTGCTCATTGTTTTGGATGGGAGAAATGGCAATATCAGCAACGACGAACTGGACAAATTAGTCACCTCCATTTGTCAAGATGGAGCGGTGAGCACCGATTTTGCACGCCTCAAGTCCTACGACATGCTGAAAGACCTCAAAGGCTTGGCCGTGAGTGGAAAGACCGTGATGTGGATGGACTGCGTGCGCAAACTGCGTCTGCGCTACGAATACGCATTTCTGAATCCCGCCGATATCAAAGAACTTCAAAATACGGGGTTGGAAATTCCGCCAGCCACTTTGGAGATGCAGGCGTCCGATTTCGCTGAACTGCTGGCTGTGAGCCGTGCGGAAAAGATTATCGCACTGATGCCTCTGCGCAAGGAGGGCGGACGCACCGAGGAGAATTTGATTATCACCGAACTGCGTGAGACTTCTCCCGTCACAATTGCCATCACCAATCCTGTATTGCCTTCAGGTATTGCCATAACAACCATACCCGCCGACACGCAGAAAGTGGAACATAAGGTTGACCCAGCGTTGTTGGCCAATATTGACAAGCCAAAACCCAAAACGGCATCATACGGTAGTGCCGGCAAGTTTATGCCCAAGCCGGTGGGCTATCAACGCGACTACGAAAGTTTTTCAAGCTTGAACGAACTCATCAACCAGCCGTTCGACTATGTGCTGGACTACATCTATAATATGAAAGACGAGGACGAGGGCAACCTTTCGACAGTGGAAGGCAATGTGGCTCATGCAGTTGTCGAACAGATAGTGGCTGAGTGCAAAGACGCATGCGGCAACGTGGACACCAGTAAATTCTTGAATATTTGCAAAAATAGCTCGAACCTTGAAGCACGGACCGATAAAGCTATCATTGAAGTGGGTGCCCAGCTGCTACAGCCAGAAAACGAGATGGAACGCACCATCTTCAAACGGATTTTCATCGAAAAGAGCGTCCCCGTATTGGTGGAAATTATCGAAGACAACACTTTGGAGGTGGTGGGAAGCGAGGTGGAATTCACCTCTGTTTTGAAAGATAGCTCTGGAGCGAATGCATTCATCTTCAACGCCAAAATCGACTTCCTTTTGAAGAGAAAAAGTGAAGGAAGTCAGGAATATGAGTATCTGATTTTTGATTTCAAATGGACTGGAAATCCCAATAAACGGCAGAAAGAACTGGAAGATTGCAAAGAACTGCAATTGGCTTTGTATCAAAAGATTGCAGAAACGAATGAAAATTCGCCTGTGGTGATGCGTGGCTATTATCTGCTGAAACAGGCACAGCTGCTGACCGTTTATCCCAAACTAAACCCGAAAGACGCAATTGTTGTTGTGCCTCGAAAAACTTCACCTGAAATCTTCGAACAAGCCGTGAATTCCTATCGCGAACGCATCCAAAACCTCAAGGAAGGCTATATCGAGGAAGGCGAAGAAATGAAAGGACCTGAATTTGAACCCACGCAATTCGTCAAACTATATTTTCCGAACCCTGACAAATATTACCTTAACAACGATTTGTGCGCCAAATCAAAGAAAGACGGGATGACGGCAAAGACGAAAAGGACATCCTACGGCAAAAATGTGGTATTAAAAGGCAAAATCAAGTAAATTATGAAAAACGTACATTATATCAATGCCGGCGCAGGTGCTGGAAAGACTTACAAGTTGGTGACCATCCTGAAAGATATTCTGACCGACAAGGAAAATCCTTGCGCTCCGTCGGAAATTATACTTACCACTTATACCAAGGCGGCTGCCAAAGAATTTCGGGAAAAGACTTTCAAAAGGTTACTTGAAGTCCCTGCCGCCCTCGATGTGGCCAAAATCCTCGACACCGCCACCATCGGCACCGTACACTCCGTGGCACAGCAGTATATACAACGCTATTGGTCGCTGCTCGGCTATTCCGGACAGTTCAATGTGATGGCGGATGTGGACAAAAAACGCTACATCAACCAATCGCTCAAAAACGTAGTCAAACATGCCGATTTGACTTTCTTTTACGATTTCACCAAGGATTTTAACGTTACATATTATGATGCAGCGAAAGACCGTAACATTGTCGATTACGACTTTTGGAAAAAATATGTGCTGGAAATCGTTTCCAAAATTCGAGCCTATAACATCAAGCCGACCACCCAGTTAAAGATTTTCGCACAGCAGTCGTGCGATGTGGTGGATAGGTTGTTTGCTGTGCCCTTTGATCAAAAAGTGCTTGAAACAAAAATCAAAATATATTCCGATTTTTTGGATATAAAATCTCGAGAAACAAAAAAAGACGGCACGCTTTCTAAAAACGCATTAACGAACAAAGGCAGGTTGGACATCTATACCTATTTCAAAACAATATCATCCCCAACTGCCGACGAAATATCGGATTTCATTGAGAGTGATTGTTTTAAAGCGTCTGTGGATGGGGATATAAAGCAAAGCAAAAATGATGCATTGGTTTATTTGAAATGTTTTCTTGCTTTGGCAAAAGCCGACCAATCAAAAGTGAAAGACTGTATCAAACGCATCTTCACCATTGCAGAGACATGGTCGCAAAAATTCGAACAGTACAAACGTGACAACAATCTGCTTGATTTCGATGATTTGGAGGCCAAGTTCCTCGAACTCCTTGATAAAAAAGAAGTTCAGGACGACATCCAAAGTAGTATCAAGTACCTGTTTGTGGATGAGTTTCAGGATTCGAACCCTATACAGCTTGAGATTTTCAAAAAACTTTCCGATTTGGTACAGGTAAAAAGCTACTGGGTGGGCGACCGCAAGCAGGCCATCTATGGTTTCCGTGGCAGCGACTCCTCGCTCACGACTAATCTGTTGAAATCGTTTCCATCCCCAGTCCCCGGCCAAACCTCCGGATTTGTTCCCAATACAGCAGGCTGCACATCGCAACTCATTGACACCTCCCACCGTTCCATCGAAAGTCTGGTAAAATTGGCGAATGAGGTGTTTGAAAAATCGTTTGCCTTTGGCGACCCGTCTGAAATCATTGACAATGTGCCGTTACAGGTCAAACGGCCAGACGGGAATATCCAAACACCCATCCAGCACTGGCATTGCAATTCTGTGGATGCATTGGCCGACCGCGTGGCGGAAATCCTGAACGGAAATGTAGCCACAATTCCCGGCGTGTATGATGAGGATGACAACTGGCGCACAAAAGTTGTCCCTGCCGACATTGCAGTCCTTTCGCGCACGAAAGCCGACTGCGCCAAAATTGAAGAGGCCTTGCGCAAAAAAGGCATCCCCGTTTCCTCGCCCGAAACTTCCATCTTGGACAAAGCGGAAGTGCGACTCGTTTTTGCCCTGCTGAAATATGTGGCCGGCATCAAACGTCGGTATGCAAAGACTGAATTGGCCAAACTGCTGGAAGATAAAGAGATAGGCGTTATTCTACAAGAAATCGCCGCCAATCGCTACGACTACAATCCTTTCTTCGATGAAGAGGACAGCAACGGGAATGAAGAAGATGCCACAACCACTTCAACCGCAGGAACGGCGGCAGGTAAATCGGCAAAAAAAGATCCGGACTCCTTCTTCGCCGACCTCAATGACAAACTACAAGGTTTGCGCGGGCTCAACATCAGCGCCATTGTCAAGGGCGTGATTGCCGTGATGGATGTGCGCAATGTAGTTGCAAAATGGGGCAACGCCGAAATCCGTCAGGACAACCTCGACACGTTGATTGAGCAGGCCATCGCCTACGAGCAGTCCACGGCAAATTCGGCCGAAAGCGCCACCGTGGCAGGCTTTATCAACTATATGGAAGAGGTGGAAATACAGTCGGAGCTGGACCAAGGTGCCGAGGGGGTGAAAGTGGCTACCTACCACAAATCCAAAGGTTTGCAGTGGAAAATTGTCATCCTCAACTCGCTGGATGACAATGAGTTGGAGCTTGCAAATTTTGTCAAGAAAAACTGGTTCGGCCTGAATCTGAAAGGCAACTATGGCAGCGCTGAGCTGCAGTTAATTCCTAATTGTGGGGATGTGACGGATGCTGTGGCGGAAGCAGTTCTGGCATTATCTAAACAAACGGCGGGCAGCGACGACAACGGCTATTACAATATAATACACGGCAAGGTTGAAGGCGAAATAAAACGGTTGCTGTATGTGGGTGTCACCCGTGCCAGAGACTACCTTGTAACTACTTCTTTGCCAGATGCTTGGGGTAGGGCACAGTCGATGGATTGGATTAAGAATATAATTGGCAGTTCTGCTCCTGCTGCATTGGACACACCTAATAGTCAAACCGACAAAACGCCTGTTGACTTTTGGGGAGTGCCGGCACATCCCGCCTGTTATGAGCAACTTACAGATATGGGCAATACCTTCTCCGGTTCGGCAACCACACATGTGAAACTGGATTCAGTAGCGATTAGTACAGAAACGACTCCCAAAACCATCTCCCCCAGCAGTTCGCAGGAAAAATACGATGGTGCATCGGCTGATCTTGTTGATGGCTTTTCATCTCATTACATCGAACACGGAACTATCAAAGAGGGAGAGTCCGCCGCTTTCGGCACCTGCATCCACAACTACTTCGCCGCCCACCGCTGGAATGGGCAAGCCACTATCAATGCCAACCAAGACTACAATCTTAAATTGGCAAGACAAACCGTGGAAAACCATAAACTGAAGAAAGAGTTACCACAGCCTGAATTATTGACCCAGGCGGCAGACACCTTGTTCACCTATCTTGAGGAAAGGTTCGGAGGTGGCGAATTGCTCCGTGAGACTCCGTTCGCTTACCGCCGCGACAACGGACAGTTGGTGCAGGGCGAAATCGATTTGATTTGGAAAACCGATAAAGAATGTATTTTGTTGGACTATAAGAACTTCCCGGCGCCACAAAATGTCGGTATCAATATGGTGTTGAATCCGAGTGATGATTTCTACATAGGCAAGTACTTCCCGCAGTTGGGTGACTACCGTGCCTCCCTCACCGCATACGGCATGAATGTGACGCACGTGTTCGTGTTTTATGCCGTGCTGGGGTGCTTGGTGGAGGTGAAGTTCTAATACGCTAGTACATCATCCAATTAGGCCGTTAACTTCTATGGGTTGGCGGCCTTTTTTGCTGCTATTAGCAATTTCCTCCCCCACTTGGTTTTTCGCTCTATTTTTGCAGCGTTAAAATCAATGATTCACAAAATCAAAATTTATGCCAATTTTAAAATTCAAAAACGGAGAATGGTGCGAAATGACACCTAAAGAAATCAAACAGGAACAGGAAATGGTGGCTGAGAAAAGCCAAGCCGATGAGAAAGCCCGAATGGAGCGGCAGCAGGAACTGGCCAAACAGTACGGTGCCGAAGTCTGGAATGCCTCCAGAGGGAAATGCGGCATGGAGGTCATCTATGAATTTTTTACTACCCCGACCGAACCTCAAAGCCTGTACATCGATATCAGCGATGGCTTGATGACTTGCATTTGGGAAGACTACAGCAACCACGCTTACAAAAGGATAGACCTGTTGTACATCGACACGCTCGCCGTGCGCCGATTATTGAACTGCGAGAACAACACCGCTTTGTTCGAGGAGATGAAGAAACGCTTCGGCAGCGAAGACGGCATCAATCAGATTGGCAGCTGGCTGACCGAAAACGAGGTGTATTTCAAGAGGGAAGAGGAATAGACATACCCGCGCAAGCCGTTCCTGCAAGAAGGTTTATTTGGTGAAAGATCCATCCTTATACAGTTTGCGGGAGCGGCTTTTTTGTGTGCCCTGGCGGGCAGGAGGTTCCACTTGACGCTGGCGCGTCTCGGAATGGTGCAGCGTTTCATGAGGAACAAAGGGAAAAGGCGGGCGGCGGCCGGCGCGGATCCGGCCACGGCACCATCCTCCCCGCCGCCCGCCTTTTCCCCTTAACCCCGTCCGGCGGCGCGCACCATTCCGTTTGGCCAGATTGTACTGACGAAAAGGAACGGCACTAACGGAGAACACTGCGCTGACGGGAAAAGGAGGGACTTGCGGGCCAAACGGAATCTCCGGCTCGCAAGGGCGGTGATTGACGAAAACAATCATTTTGTTGATCCCGATCGCAAAAAAAATGTCATATTCTGCCGGACGTGTGATATTTTCGTAACTTTGCCGCGTCATTCTTTCCCGACTCTGTTTAATGGACTTCGGCAGAGGGAGGGGGAAATTATGTTGGAAAGAGTAATGTAGAAGTCCATATAAGTTTTATGGAACTAAAAGATCAAAAATCATTATTTGATAAACTATACGAACTTTATCAAGAAACAAAAACAAGTTTAGAACCTTTTACATTTTGGACGACAAGTAATGCTGGGAAAGGACTGTTTAATCGAGGGGCCGATTACCTTAATGTTGGTATAGTTAAAATTACAAGTAATAGTCATTTACAACTTGCTGGATTTAGTTTTAACCCTGATTCTTTTAAAGAGGTGAAATTAAGTGTCGAAAATCGTCCAGATGATATTCAAGGTTTAAAAAATCAAGCCAATAAAATCCATAAACCACTGACTGACATACAAATAACATCTTTTCTGAAGGATATTTCAAGTATATATAGCAGTTGGAAGTATTCCACAACTGTAATTGATGATAATTTGATAAAAGAATTGAAAAAAGAATATGAGAGTTTCTTTGAATACATAAAGAGTTACGATGCTAATAATAGTACTTGTTTTTATGAGATTTTAAAGATTGATGCCAATACGTGTGATAAGAAAATGGAGAAAACAAATGAAAAAATAAAAAAATGGATTTCAGAAGGGGAAATAGAAGGGCAAACGCAGGATGATGATTCAAAAGACAAAGGGATGAGCCACTCTCATCCCCTCAATCTCATCCTCTACGGCCCTCCAGGAACGGGAAAAACCTATAATACTCTTTTCAAAGCATTGGAAATTATAGAAGGTAAGACAAAAAAAGAATTGGAGAAGGAAAAGAAAGATCAGGATGATCAATGGGAAAAAGACACCAATAAACCTAAAACAGTAAAAAAAGGATATGAAGTCTTAAAGGGAAGGTATGACAATTATGTGAAAACTGGTCAAATCGTCTTCACCACCTTCCACCAGTCGATGAGCTACGAGGATTTCATTGAGGGGATAAAGCCCAGTGTAGAGGGTGATGAAATGACTTACGAAGTACAAGACGGTATTTTTAAAAAGCTTTGTAAATCAGCCTCAAATGAATATTATGATGTGGATTTTGACAAATGTTATAATGATTTCGTTTCTAAGTTAGGTGGACGATTAAAATTAAAAAGTTCAGGTGGAAAAGAGTTTTATGTGGATTTGAACTCAAAAGGTAACTTGAATTTATATACAACATCCAAGCAGAATTTTAATGGGGTCTTAACGAAAGAGAAAATTAAACAGACACTCCTAGGAAAAGAAGACTATTGGAAAGGATATATGATGGGGGTTATAAATCATTTGAAAAAAAAATATGGGCTGAAAGATCCACAAAAAGTAGATGAAAAAAGAAATTACGTCCTCATCATCGACGAGATCAACCGCGGCAATGTGGCGCAGATTTTTGGTGAGCTGATTACGCTGATTGAGCCAAGCAAGCGCTTGGGTAATAGTGAGGAAATGAAAGCCATTTTGCCCTATTCCTCAGCACAAAAGGGAGAGCCTGAGTATTTCGGCGTCCCCAACAACCTCTACATCATCGGTACGATGAATACCGCCGACCGCAGCGTGGAGGCCCTCGACACTGCCTTGCGACGCCGCTTCTCCTTCGAGGAAATGATGCCGAAACCGGAATTGCTGACAAAAATCCAATTAACAAAAGGAGATCCAATTGATCTTAAAGAGGTGTTAGAAAAAATCAACGACCGCATCATAGTCCTTAAAGACCGCGAACACCAGATTGGACATAGCTATTTTATGGGACACGACGATAAAAATGAAGATGGCAGTGATAAATATCAGAACAAAGAAGAATGGCTCACGAATGTCTTCAAAGACAAAATCATCCCGCTGCTGCAGGAGTATTTTTATGGCGACTACAAGAAGATTTATTATGTGCTGGGACCTGGATTTGTGGAAAATTCATTTTCGGGCAAAAATCAAGATTCTATCCGAAAAGAATTGTTCCCATTTGTGGATTCCAATGACCAAGAACTTGATATATCTGAAGAAAGATATGAAATAAGGCCATTTAATGATGATCCTAATGACAAAAGAGATAATAAGGTTGTTATTAAAGCCGCTGTTCATGAATTAATTAATAGTGAAGAGTATCAAAAGAAGGAAAAAGATTTTAAAGAAAAACATAAAGGAACGACGTTCAAAAAAGGAGACGGGAAAAAGATTGATGTAAAATATGTTATAGAACGGACGTTTGGCGGAGAAAACATTTCTGATTTCCAAGAAGAGACAGTAGAATAATAATCTAGTTTTTGGTAAATAATAATGGCCAAAGAGATTTACAAATTCGAGCACGAGTTCCTTGCCGTTGAAGAAGATGGTTTTTCTGAGCATCATTTCCAGTTGCTGGCGAAGTACTTGGAAAAGCAGAAGAAATCGTATCTGTTTGAAACTTCCTACAGGAAGGGCAAGCAAGGCATCAAGTTCTGCCAGTATGTGGGTGTCATTACCGTGAAAGACCTCACCATCTATGTGCTGCCCAAAGCCGACAAGGATGCTAATGATGGAGATAAAGACCTTTGGAGTAAGCGTCTTTTCTTTATGCTCTTGCAAGTGCGCAAGCTCAATGTACAGACCACTTCTCCCGCCAATCTGCAATGGAAACCCAATGTGTTGCTCAACATCTTCCTCAAAAAGTTCCTCGATGAGGTGGCGGTGCTGCTTAACCGGGGACTCATCAAGACCTACCGCAAAACCGACGGCAACCGTACCGCCCTGAAAGGCAAACTGCTGTTCAACAAACAGATTGCCGTCAACTGCGTGCACCAGGAACGCTTCTATGTTCGCTACACCACCTACGACTATAACCACATCCTCAACCGCATCATCCGGCAGGCACTGTTGGCCATCCACGACATCACCAACAGTTCCGACATCAAGGGGCGTGCAACCTCGACCCTGTTCAACTTCCCCGAACTGGACGAGATAGCCGTAACGCCCGAGCTCTTCTCCCGTCTCATCTTTGACCGCAAGAGCGAGGACTACCGCAATGTCATCAAACTGGCGGAGATGATCCTGCTCAATTATTCGCCCGACCTGCACCACGGCAACAACCATGTGTGGACATTGATGTTCGACATGAACAAGCTGTGGGAGGAGTTTGTTTTCGTTACGCTTCGACGGAAATTGACGGATTATAAGGTCAATGAGCAAGATACAAGGCTTTTCTGGAAACGAACAGACCCCAACAGGTCCAAGACGAAAACAGTCAGAGCCGATATTGTGATTTCTACCAACGACGTACGTTTCGTGCTGGATACAAAGTGGAAAACCCCATACGACAGGGATTCAAGCGGTAAGTTGGATATTTCGGATTCGGATTTGCACCAGATGTATGTATATAGCCACATATACAGAGTGGATAAAGAAAAAAATAGCGGAGAAAAAGAGGTGAAAAGAGTAGCGTTGCTTTATCCTCGTTGTCATGATACGGACGAAGACATTACCGGTGCGTTTGTGGACAATAATAATGCAGGTTGTGATATGATTTTCCTGCCTGGAGTATCAGGGAAATCGGAATCCAGGCCAGTCGAGTCCCAAAACAATGATGAACGGAAGATGGATTGGCAAAAATGCAGGGATTGGCAAAATCAAATCGTTGCCCACATTAATAAATGGATAGATAACAATCAATAAACTTTATAAATATGGCAAAGAAGGAAGAAACTCAAATTATTAGCGTCGTATGATAATCAAAAAAAACGCCACACAAATCTGTGCGGCGCTTTTTTTATATTACAGGAAACACCTATTATTTGAAAATGTGGTTGTCGACAACCTCTTCAGTTTGACCCTCACCGTTGGTGTTGGTGTACCTCAGGTTGACTTTCATGCCGGTGTAAATGACACCTGCTCGGTTGTAGTTCGGAGCATCCTCAATGCTTTTGGCAGCTTTTTGGAAGGATTCTTTCGCCTTCTTCATGACATGTTCTTTCTCGCCGCTGAAAATGAAAGTGCCGATTCCCTGATGTGATGGTGTGTGGAGGAAAAGGAAGGTGAGTTGTTGATAGAATAATAATACATCGTATCGAAAAAAATTGCATCTTTGCAGCTTGGTTTTTCAAGTTCAGAACATCTAACTTAATTATTCATAAAATCGTAAAAGTATGGAAGAAAATCTCGTAAAGTATGTATGGATCGTGTTCTGCGCGTCCATCGTCGCATTGGGCTTCGCGTTCTTCTTCTACCGCAAGATGCTGAAGGAAGACGAAGGCACACCCACTATGCGTGAAATCGCCTCGCACGTCCGTAAGGGCGCCATGGCCTACTTGAAACAGCAGTACAAGGTGGTGACCATCGTGTTCATCGTCTTGGCCATCCTGTTCTTCATCATGTCGATCTTCGACCTGCAGAACGGCTGGGTCTGGTTCGCTTTCCTGACCGGCGGTTTCTTCTCCGGTTTGGCCGGCTTCCTCGGCATGAAGACCGCCACCTACGCCTCCGCACGTACCGCCAACGGCGCTCGCCAGAGCCTCAACAAGGGCCTGCAGATTGCCTTCCGCAGCGGTGCCGTCATGGGCTTGACCGTCGTCGGCCTCGCGCTGCTCGATGTCTCCGTGTGGTTCTTCATCCTCGACCACTTCATCCCCGAGGAACACCATCTGGTGATCATCACCACCACGATGCTGACCTTCGGTATGGGTGCCTCCACCCAGGCCCTGTTCGCACGTGTGGGCGGCGGTATCTACACCAAAGCCGCTGACGTGGGCGCTGACCTGGTCGGCAAGACCGAGTACAACATTCCCGAGGACGACCCGCGCAACCCCGCCACCATCGCCGACAATGTGGGCGACAACGTGGGTGACGTGGCCGGTATGGGCGCTGACCTGTACGAGTCCTACGCCGGCTCCATCCTCTCCACCATGGCCCTCGGTGCTGCCGCTTTCGCCACCCTCGGTGCCGAGATGCAGATGCGCTCCATCCTCGCCCCGATGCTGATTGCCGCCGTCGGCGTGGTCCTCTCCGTGATTGGTATCTTCATGGTTCGCACGAAGGAAGATGCCACGATGACCGAGCTGCTCAAGGCCCTGAGCCGCGGTACGAACACCGCCGCCTGCCTCATCGCCGTGGCCACGTTCTGCATCATGTATGTGCTGTTCAAAGATTCTACCGACATCGTGTGGTGGCAGGTCTCCCTCTCTGTGGTCGTGGGTCTGCTCGCCGGCGTGATCATCGGCAAGTCAACGGAATACTACACCTCCCAGTCCTTCAAACCGACGCAGAAGGTCGCCGAGGCCTCCCAGACGGGTCCCGCCACGGTCATCATCTCCGGTATCGGCTTGGGCATGATTTCCACGGTCATCCCGGTGCTCACCATCGGCGTGGCCATTATCCTGGCCTACCTTTGCGCCAACGGCTTCCAGATTGACTTCAACGCGGTCAACCTCTCCAAGGGCCTCTACGGCATCGGTATCGCTGCCGTGGGTATGCTCTCCACGCTGGGTATCACCT
>CAMVIT010000061.1:0-15004 GCA_947167635.1 uncultured Bacteroidales bacterium
GCCACGAAGTATTTCACCACGTTGTTCTTCTGTTGCTCGCGGCTACGGCTGCGGAAGAACATCAGCATCATCTCGCCGGCTGCGGTTGCGTCGTCCAGCATGGAAGCGTTGGCCAACGGCATGGCGGTCAGGCTGCTGATCATCGTCTGGTAGTTCAACAAAGCCTCGATACGGCCTTGGGAAATCTCCGCCTGGTACGGGGTGTAGGAGGTGTACCAGCCCGGATTTTCGAAAATGTTGCGAAGAATGACCGCAGGGGTGTAGGTGTTGTAGTGACCCATACCGATGTAGGAGCGGTAGATCTTGTTCTTCGCCATCAGGCTGTGAATATGGTTGAGGTATTCGCCTTCCGTCATTCCTTCGGGCAAGTCCAACGGTTTGGGCAAACGGATAGCGGCGGGAACCGTCTTTTCAATCAGTTCATCCATTGATTTGACACCGATGACATCCAACATTCTCTGTTGCTCGTTCACGGCAGGACCATTGTGTCTGTTGACAAAGTCGTCTTTAATTATCATATTGGTTATAAATTAATTATGAATAAAATATTTATCTTGGAAGATGGCTGCAAAGATAAAAAAAATAGAGAAAATATGATTGTTTGGTAAGCGGTTTGGGTGGTAAAGTCTAACATTTTTGTGTCTGTCTGCAGAATCGGGGGGAAATACTGTTCACTTCACATGGATAACCTTGTGTACCTGCAAGGAGAGTCTCCATTTTGGATTTTGCAGGATGAACGCTACACATTGCTCGACGATACGCCTGTTTTCATCGGGGTTTCCTATGTCGCAGGGCTGCACAAAGTAATGTTTTGCTTCTATGCCATGGTCGCAAACGTCATGTTCCCCGTCAAAGACCACTTTGACCTCGTCGGCTTTACTCACCACGACATCCGCGTCTGTCACGAAGGCCGTCTTAGGCGATACCGTCACCCAGTCCGCGCCCGCGGGAACGGGGTGTGTCCCGTTCGTCTCGATGGCTACTTTCTTGCCGGTTTTGTGAATTTCTTCGATGAGGTTGTCCAAATTCTGCAATGTGGGTTCGCCACCTGTGATGACGACCCACGGACCGGGGTGTTTCTCAATTTGCTCGAGGATGCTCTTTTCGTCCATTGCCGCACCGCTTTGGTATTCCGTGTCGCAAAAGGGACAACGCAGGTTGCAGCCTGATAACCGGACGAATGTCGCCGCTGTGCCCGTGTTGGCCCCTTCGCCTTGGATGGAATAGAATATCTCGTTTACGTTCAGCATAACTTCTCTTTTTGAAGCGCAAAAATACACCTTTTTTGTCAATTTTGCCGTCTGCTTAGCCGGAAGCATTTTTGTCATAAACCAAAAAAGGGACGCTTTTGCGCCCCTTTTGTATTTTCAGACAGTCTGGTTTAGCACTCCACGATGGTGCACCAGTGGTGCGTGTCCTCGATTTCTCCGTATTGGATGCCCATGAGGGTTTCGCGCATCTTGATGCTCCAGGGACCGGGTTTGCCGTCTTTGGCGATGACATACTCCTTGCCGGTTTCGCGATCCTGGATCATGTGGATGGGGGATATGACAGCAGCGGTGCCGCAAGCGCCGGCTTCCTCGAAGGTATCGATCTCGTCGAGTCTGACATGGCGTCTTTCGACCACGAGGCCGAGGTCTTCAGCGATGGTGCGGAGACTCATATTGGTGATGGAGGGCAGGATGGAACCGGAGTCGGGGGTCACATATTTGCCATCCTTGATGCCGAAGAAGTTGGCGGGGCCGGCCTCGTCGATGAAAGTCTTGGTCTTGGCGTCAGCGAAAATGGAGGCGCTGAAGCCTTCGTGGTGAGCGCGTTCGCCGGCACGCAGGGAAGCGGCGTAGTTGCCACCCACCTTCACATGGCCGGTGCCCAGCGGTGCGGCACGGTCGTAGTCCTTCGCAATCTGCATGTTGGTCGGCTTGAAGCCTTCCTTGAAATAGGGGCCCACAGGCATCACAAAGACGATGAACAGATATTCATCGGCGGGCTTCACACCGATGGTGGCGCCGGTGCCGATGAGCAGCGGACGGATGTAGAGGGAGCCTTCCGTGCCATACGGTGGGATGTAGTCGGCATTCAGCTTGATGACTTTCTCTAAGCACTGGAAGAAAAGTTCTTGCGGGATGGGAGCCAACATGATGGTGTCGGCGGAGTTGTTGAGACGTTTCCAGTTCTCTTCCCAACGGAACAGACGGACTTTGCCGTCCTTGCCGCGGAAGGCCTTCATGCCTTCGAAAGCCTCTTGGCCGTAGTGCAGGCAGGATGCCGCCATGTGCATCGGGATGTACTCGTCGGAGGAAACTTCAATTTGACCCCATTCGCCATTTCTGAAATAGCAGCGAACGTTGTAATCGGTCTTCACATAACCGAAAGACAAACTTTTCCAATCAATATTCTTCATTGTTGTTATTGTTTATTTGTTTATGGATTAATTTTGAACTATATTTGCATCAAACTATGGACCTGATACTTGCCCAGTTTCTTGCGGCCCTTCAGGGCGTTCAGCTCCATCAGGAACAGCAGGGTGATGTCAGCAGGGTGGAAATGCTCCACCAACTTGACGGCGGCGTTCATGGAGCCACCGGTGGCCAGGACATCATCGACGATGAGCACTCGACGATTCTCCTGCATGGCATCAACGTGCATCTCCACAGTGGCCGTGCCGTATTCAAGGTTGTAGGTCTCCTTGTAAGTCTTGTGCGGCAGCTTGCCGACCTTGCGCACCGGCACAAAAGGGAGGCCCAGCTCGTAGGCAAGCACGGGACCGAAGAAGAATCCACGCGACTCGAGCGCCACGATGACATCGGGCTTCGCCTCACGAGCCACCGCCAGCATGTCGTCAATTACTTTGTGGTATTCCTCACTGTTGTTCAACAACGTGGTGATATCGTAGAACTTGATGCCAGGCGTGGGAAAGTCGTTAATCACGCGGATTTTGGAAGCGTTGAACATGTTTTTTGTCTTTTTTTTTGCGAGGGCAAAGATACACTTTTTTCTCATGTGCAAATTCATGTACAATTCAAATAAATTCTGTATGTTTGCGGCCGTTTAGAAAAAACCTTTTTTAAAAATATAAAGATATGAGTATTACCAAATTAGATCAGTTAGTAGAATTAGTCAAGTCACAACCCAAGAAGCGTTTGGTGGCTGCCAACGCCAATGATGCCCACACTATCGAGGCTGTGAACGCCGCTGTGGAGATGGGCGTTATCGATGCCACGCTCGTGGGCGACCCTGCAGCCATCGAAAAGGTGTGTGCCGAACTTAAGATAGACATGAACAAGTTCAAAATCGTGCCCGAGACGGTGGACGTCAAGGCTGCCGCTACGGCTTGCGATCTGATCAACAACGGAGAGGGCGACATTCTGATGAAGGGTCTGCTGCCCACCGACAAATACATGCGCGCCATCCTCAACAAGGAACGCGGTCTGTGCCCGCCCAACGCCACACTGACCCATGTGACCGTTATTGAGAACCCCAGCTACCATAAGCTGCTCATCGTCGGTGACGTGGCTGTTATTCCTGCTCCAGACCTCAAGCAAAAACAAGTCATTCTCAAATATTTGATTGCCACCGGCAAGGCTTTGGGCATTGAAAAACCGAAAGCAGCTTTGATTTGCGCCACCGAACAGATGCTCCCGGGCATGCAGGCATGCGTGGATGCTGCCATCATCTCCAAGATGGCCGACCGCGGTCAAATCGGAGGCGCCTATGTCGATGGCCCGCTCTCCTTCGACATTGCTATCAACAAGGAGGCCGCCGAAATCAAGAAACTCAAAAGCGATGTGGCCGGTGACGCCGACTGCCTGCTCTTCCCCAACATTGAGACAGGAAATGTCTTCTATAAGACCTGCACCAAACTCAACGGTGCCGAACTCGGTGCTTGCCTGATGGGTGCCAAAGTGCCTTGCGTGCTCTCCTCCCGCGGCGACACTGCCCGTACCAAGATGTATTCCATCACTCTTGCCGCCCTGCTCTCCAAATAATCCTGAGCCATGGGCATATTAGCATCGCTGAGCTTTATCAATTTCCGCATCATCGATGTCATCGACATCCTGATCGTCGCCATCCTCTTGTTCGAACTGTACAGGTTGACCAAGGGGACGGCGACGGTCAAGTTGTTTTGGGTTGTCGCCCTCCTGTATGTGATCTGGAAGGTGGTGGCCTATTTCCATTTTACCTTGCTGTCGGAGTTGATGGGGGAAATCATCAACGTCGGCATTCTGGCCATCATCATCCTCTTCCAACCTGAAATTCGCAAGTTCTTGCTCTACATTGGCAACGGGCGCTTGTTGCATTTTTTCAGCGACAAGTTTGCCAAGCCGGCAGAAGGCCAGGAGTTCACGGAGGAAGTGGAGGCCGTGCGCGAGTCTTGCCAAGAGATGGCTGAGAGCAAAACAGGTGCGCTCATCATCTTCGCTCGCCAGACGCCGCTTGACGAGTATCTTTCCACGGGTGAGGTACTCGACGCCCGTCCTTCCGCAGAACTTTTGGAGAACATCTTCTTCAAAAACAGTCCCTTGCATGATGGAGCTGTCATCATAAAAAATCATCGCATCGCCGCCGCGCGTTGCATCTTGCCCGTCTCCAAAAACAAAAACCTCCCGCAGGAGGTCGGCCTGCGCCATCGCTCCGCTCTCGGTTCCACGGAAATGACAGATGCCATCGCGGTCATCGTCTCCGAACAGACCGGCACCATCTCCGTCTGCAAGGATGGGAGACTGACCCGCGATCTCACTCCCTCGGACTTGCGCCAGTATCTGCTGACTGAATTGACAAAAACCGACTTGTAGATTTTATCATGCGCTTCCTTTGGCTTCCCACACAAAATCCACACCACAACTTGGCGGTGGAGGCTTATTTGTTGCAAGAGGCTGAAGACGATGTCTTTATGCTGTGGCAGAACGACAACTCTGTCATTGTCGGGCGGCATCAAAATACGTTGGCTGAGATCAACCTTGAATATGTGGAACAGAACCATGTCGTCGTCGCCCGTCGTTTGACTGGCGGCGGTGCGGTGTTCCACGACCTCGGCAATCTGAATTTCTCCTTTATTCAGAACACCCCTGCAGGGGAACGCGAAATTGACTTTGTCAAGTATCTGCAACCCATCGTGGATGCACTGCATGCATTGGGCGTCAATGCCGAGTTTTCAGGACGCAATGACCTGCTGCTCGACGGAAAGAAGATATCGGGCAACGCGATGGCCTTTTGCGGAAACCGTGTGCTCGAGCATGGAACGCTGCTGTTCTCCACTGTGCAAAACAACCTCGCCCAAGCCCTCAAGGTCGATCCGGCCAAGTTCAACGACAAAGCCGTCAAGTCGGTGCGCAGTCGTGTCACCAATATTTCCGAGCATTTGCCCGAGCCGATGACCGTTTTGGAATTCAAGGACTTCCTTATGGATTTTGTGCTGAAACAAAACAAAATGACGGCGTTGGATGTGCTGAAACCCGAAGAGGAGGCTGGGGTCGCGGAGCTGGAACGGACGCAGTTTGCCACCTGGGATTGGAATTACGGACAGTCGCCCAAGTATGCGGTGGAGCGGAAAGCGCGCACGGCGGGAGGCACGGTGCAAGCCGTGATGGACGTGAAAGGCGGGCACATTGCCGCCTTGCGCTTCTATGGCGACTTTTTCTCGCGCCGCGACCCGCAGGAACTGGCCGATCTCCTGCTCGACACCCCCCATGCCCGCGAGGCCATCGCTGCAAAACTCGAGAACATTCCCGTTGATGATTTCTTCAACAACGTGACTGCCGACGAGTTGACAAATATTTTAGCGGAATAATTTTTTTTTTGGAACGGGACCGTCTATCTCACCCGGAGACGCTGCCCCTCCACGATATGGTCTGCATTCTGAATGTTGTTTAACTTGAGAATGGTCTGCACGGAGGTGCCGTGGTTCGTGGCGATGCGGTAGAGGGTCTCTCCCTTTTGTACAACATGGTACTCCTCTTCGCCATCAAAAGCGCGTTGCAGGGTAGATGGCACCGAGGCTTCTGCTTGGATGGTCTCCTGTTGCGCCGGTGCCGTGGGCTGTGGTTGTTCCTGGACTGTCGGTTTGACAGGCGGCGTCTGCGGTTTGGCAGGCTCCTGTGTCTTGACGGGTACTTTGGGGTTGTCGCCAATCTCCTCCAACGGGATGACGTTCAGATCGGCAGATGAGAGCACCAGCGTGTTGCGTGCGAGTGTTTCATTGTCGAAATCAATGATGGACTGCGGGTTGAAACACTCGTTCATGAAGCGGGTCTCGAAGTGGAGGATGTAGTCTTTGACATTGCCGCTGTTGCCTGTTTGGCCGATAACATCGCCGGCTTTGACAATTTGTCCGGGTTTTACGCACACTTTGTCCAGATGCGCATAGACGGTTTCCAGGCCGTTGTAGTGGCGGATGGTGACAATTAGGCCGTAGTCGCCATAGATGCGGGCCATGCGCACTACGCCGTCAAAGCAACTTTTCACCAATGTTTGGGACTCTACCTTGAGATCGACACCCGTGTGGAAGCCACCTTTCTTGGTTGGCCCATAAGGCAGTGTGATTTCATCGAACACACAAGGCAGCTCGAAGGGATTGTTGGCGGACTGCACGAGGATGAGCATCAGCCGGTCGTCGGTGAAGGGGATGTTCAGGATGCGGCTGCGGAGGTGGTTCACGTCCCAATACCGGTCGTAAAGGTCGTAAGAGGGTATTTGGTAGGTCTCGGAGACGGAAGGGTAGGAGGCTGCTTGTACTTGGCCGGGGGTGAGGGCAGGGATGGCAGTGTCTTGCAGTGCAATATTCTGCGACCATGCGGTCACGTCAACCGACTGTGCCGTCAGCATTGAACACGAGGAGCAAAGCAAAAGTAGCGGAAGGATTCGTCTCATGGCTTATTCTTGTTTTAGATGATCGATAATGGAGGTGGTGGAGAACCCCTCCACGAGCGGGATGGTGCATACTTGGCCGCCATGCTGCCGCACGAAGTCGGCACCCACAATGTTGTCGAGGACATAGTCACCGCCCTTGACCAAGATGTCGGGCTTCACTTGGCAGATGAGGTTGTAGGGGGTATCCTCTTCAAATATCGTCACGTAATCGACCGCTTCAAGGGCGGCAAGGAGGAGGGCGCGGGAGTGCTCGTCGTTGACGGGGCGTTCCGCCCCCTTGAGCCGACGCACGGATTCGTCACTGTTGAGTCCCACGACAAGCAAGTCGCCCATTTGTCGTGCCTTGGCCAAACAGGTGACGTGTCCTGTGTGCAGAATGTCAAAACAGCCGTTGGTGAAAACAATCTTCTTCCGGTGCAGGACCTCTCGGTGTCGGGCGTAATAATCTCGCGGCACGATTTTTTGGCGGATATGTGTCAGGAAATCGGTCATTTTTCGGCAGTTTTAGGAACGGATTTGCCTTTTCCCTTCTTGTGGAAAGAAGCCAGGACGAGGGATATCAAGCCGAGTGAGAGGGCGATGGCGGTCTGGAGCACCCAGCCGACCCAGCCAGCGGCCAGACCTTGCGTGTAGGGTACGCCGTACATGAAAACAACACCGGCTGCGATTAGCGGATAAGAGCCAAGGCCTCCTTGCGAGATCATGAAGGCGAGGGTGCCGAAAATCAGTACGGAAAAGGCGGCCCCAAGTCCGACATGACGCAGGAATGGGAACGCGAAGAAGCAGAAATAGGTCCCCAAGAGATAGAAAACCCAAAGCAGCACGGTCCACAGGACAAAGCGCCACGGATGGGGCAGGTCTTTGATGGAGACGAAGCCGCGCCAGATGCCAATGACAAATTCACGCACCTTCACGAAGAAAGGCACACGCATCCACCATTTGCGCGTGAGCCGGAGGATGAGGTATATCACTACAATGGCGGCGATGAGAAGGTAGATGAAATAATTGCTGAGCATGGAGAGACCCTTGGTCTCCATCCAGTCGTGAAGCGTGATGTTGTTGGCATGGTCGATGACAATGCTGTTGAGGGCATCCACATTCAGGCCGATGGCGACAATCAGCAAGAAAAGCCAGCAGAGAAAGTCCACGGCACGTTCCGTGATGACAGTGCCTAATGTTTTCTGGAACGGCACGTTTTCGAAGCGTTGCAAGAAGGAACACCTTAAAATCTCACCCAGTCGGGGCACGGCCAGGTTGGCCATGTAGCAGACCATCACGGAGTAGAAGACCATGGGAAGCTTCACGTTGTATCCCAACGGTTCAAGAAGGATCCGGCTGCGCACGGCGCGCGCCACATCCGCTAAAATGGCGAACATGGCGGATACGGCCAGCATGCTCCAGCCAAGGGGATTGTTCACCATCTTGATGGCATCGAAAATAAGTTGTATGTCTTCCTTTGTGAGTGAACGCACAGAAAGCCAGATGAACAAAATGCCCAAGCCTACGAATATCACCACCTGGATGATGGATTTCCATGTGCTTTTTGCAGGCTTTGTGCCTTCTGTGTTGTCCGTGTTATTCAGGTTTTTCATTAAGAATGTTAAAAAGCGTGCAAAAATACAAAAAAATGTTGTAGGGACAATCCTTGCACCGGCCTTTAAGACATGGCTTTTTTCGGTCTGCCGGCGACCGATACATGCATGGGTCGCTACCGGTATTTTTTGTATCTTTGCAGCCTCATTAAAATGGCTGTAATATGTCAATTGTTGTAAAGAATGTCACAAAGGTTTTTGACACGCAACGTGCGCTGGACGATGTGAGTTTTGAGGCGAAGAAGGGCGAAATCGTCGGTTTCTTGGGCCCTAATGGTGCGGGCAAGACCACCATGATGAAGATTATCACCTGCCTCATTCCGCCAACTTCCGGTGACGTCACCGTCTGCGGACTTGACATCTGGAACGACTCCCTGGAGTTGCGCAAGCGGATAGGCTACCTCTCTGAGGCCAACCCGCTCTATTATGACATGTATGTGCGGGAGTTCCTGCAATTCATCGCCGGCATTCATCACCTCAAGGATGTCAAGGGCAGCGTGGATGAAGTCATCGAAAAGACGGGACTCGGCCTCGAACAGCACAAAAAGATCGGTGCCCTTTCACGAGGCTACAAGCAGCGCGTGGGCATCGCCCAGGCCCTCATCCACAAGCCGGAAGTGCTCATCCTTGACGAACCGACCACGGGTCTTGACCCCAATCAGCTCATCGAAATCCGCGGCCTTATTCGTGAATACGGCAAAGACCGCACGGTGCTGCTCTCCACCCATATCATGCAGGAGGTGCAGGCCATGTGCGACCACGTCGTCATCATCAATCACGGCAAGCTCGTTGTCGATACGTCCGTCGCCGATCTGCCCAGCATCGCCGCGAAACTCGGCATCAAGCACGCCGACGAACTCAACGCCCTCGGTATGGAGGAAATCTTCCACGCCCTCACCAATAAATGATACCGATGGATCGAATTTTACAACCGATGATACGGCAGGATGGCTGCTATGTGACTGTTACATTCGAAGAGGCGTTCCGACTCATGGCGAAGCACCTCGGTGGTTTGTCCGAAAATGATTGTCTGGTGATGACCTCGGGCAACTACTCCAACGAAGAACTTTACATGATGCAGCGCCTCGCGCGTGCGGGGCTGCACACCAATGCCCTTGGCTCCTTCGACTACTACCGTCGTGGCACGTCTTTTTTTATTGACAAGAACGACATCGTGCCCTTTGCGGAACTCTTCAGCTCCGGCTATTTCTTCTGCATGTTCGATGACAAGGTCCAAGCCCCCTCTCAGGATTTTGCCCGCAAGGTCGTGGAATCATCCATAGATACCCCGCACTATTTCTTTAACACTCCGGAAACGCTGAACATCGTCGATTATGCCGCTTTTTTCAGAAGCGTCAATGGCTACCTCATCCGTCACGACCTTGCAAAAGGAATTTATGTGAATGGATTGGGGAAAAATTATGACGAATACAAAAAGCACATCTTCGAGGATGACTATGACGCGCTTTTGGCTGCCAATCGTCTGAAGGACGGGGACATTGCATCGTTTGCCACGTTGCTGCTGGAAGCACAAGCGCCTGTCTTTCTTGTTTGGGAGCGTCTGTTGAACGCGCGCGGCGTCATTGAGTTGGAAAATCTCTGCATGCTGCTTGACATTCAGGCAAAGCCCGCCTCCGGATTTTTGTGCCTCAAGGCGGAACTCAACTCCCAAGGACTTCACGACATGGGCATTTTCCCTGACGTTTGTGTGGGTGGGCGTCCCATGGACGAGAACAGCAGGCAATTGTTGCACGACATTTGCCAGAAGGAAGTGACGACAAGTCCGGTTGACATCCCGACCCGCCTCTGCAAACACGATTTCCAGGGTTGTCTTGTCTTCAACAGCACGGGTGCGTCGATGCCTGCGGAGGTGCTTGAACAGGTCAAGAACAGTACCTTCTCGGTGTTGCACACCGCTCATTGGGACGGCGTGTCAGCGGATTTCGACATGTTGCTGCCCGCTGCGCTGCCCGATGAGGTGCACGGCACCTTCACCGACTCCACGCGTGTGCCACACTCCAGCCTGCCAGCCGCCAACACCCCGCTGCCGCTCGATAACTTGCAGCAATTGTCGCGCATAGGTGAACTGCTCGGCCTGTCGCCCTTGGAGGACTCATCCCGGATATTCCTGGAATATGCCTCCTTCTTTCAAGGCGGTTGTCGCAGTGAACTTAGACATTTTTTCAGATAACACACTATTCACTCTTTTTACTATAAAAAACATTAACTATGAGTCCAGACTTTCTTACATCGGCCTTTAATATCTACCTTTGGGTGATGGTTGGCCTTGCCGTAGTCGTTTTTATCTCCCTCTACTTTGTGAATGCCGGCTATGGACAGTTTACGTCCAGCAAATGGGGCAAGAGCATCAACAACAAGGTGGCTTGGTTCCTGATGGAGTTTCCCATCTTCTTGGCTATGATCATCATTTGGCTTTGCTCGCCGCATCGCTTCGATCTCGTGCCCATGATTTTCCTGCTCATCTTCGAGATACACTATTTCCAACGTTCCATCATCTTCCCTTGGCTGATGAAAGGCAAGAGCAGCAAAATGTCCCTGGCCGTGATGTTTATGGGCATCTCCTTCAACATTCTCAACGCGATGATGCAGGGCTACTGGATCTTCTTCGAATCCTACAAGGCCAACTACCACGTGCTCGGTCTTTCCTACACGGACACGGCCTGGCTCTGGTCTCCGCAGTTCATCATCGGTGTATGCATCTTCTTCCTGGGCTTCTACATGAACCTGCGCTCCGACTATATCATCCGGCATCTTCGCAAGGACGACAACGACACCAAGCACTACTTGCCGCACGGTTTTCTCTTCGAGTATGTCACCAGTGCCAACTACTTGGGAGAATTGATGGAGTGGCTCGGTTTTGCCATCCTCACCTGGTCCATCTCCGGCTTGGTCTTTTTCATCTGGACCTTCGCCAACCTTGTGCCGCGTGCCAACGCCCTGTACAAGAATTACAAGACTGAGTTCGGCCCGGAAATGGAGGCCAAGAAGTTGAAGAGGGTTTTCCCGTTCATCTATTAAAGGTTTCAATACAACCTGTTATCAAATCAATCAAATGAACAAAATATGAAAACTGAAAAACGTATGACCGAACTATACAACACTTACCTCCAGCACCTTGTCGTCTGCACCGACACCCGCGCCATCGTGCCCGGCTGCCTCTTCTTCTGTCTGAAGGGCGAGCGCTTCGACGGCAACCAGTTCGCCTTGCAAGCCCTCGAAAACGGCGCGGCTTTCGTGGTGACCGAAAACCCCGATCTGACGGGAAACAACCGCTGTATTGTCGTGGACGACGCACTGAAGACGCTTCAGGACTTGGCGCAGCACCATCGCCAGCAACTGCATATCCCCGTCATCGGCATCACCGGCACCAACGGCAAGACCACTACCAAAGAGCTGGTTCACGCAGTGTTGCAGACACAGTTCCGCACTGCCTGCACCAAAGGCAACCTTAATAACCACATCGGTGTACCGCTCACGCTGCTCTCCATCCGCCCCGACGATGAGATCGCCATTGTGGAGATGGGTGCCAATCACCCTGGAGAAATCGAATTTCTCTGCAGCATCGCCCGCCCTACGCACGGCCTCATCACCAACGTGGGCAAGGCCCACATCGAGGGCTTTGGCTCCTTTGAGGAAATCATCCACACCAAGAAGGCCCTGTATCGCTCCGTTATCCGCGATGGCGGCATACTCTTTGTCAACGAAAGTGACCTGCACCTTCGCCATGATCTTGCCTATGACAAGATTGTCTTTTATGCCGGCAATGCCGATGCGCATCTCCTCGGCATGTCGCCTTACTTGCGCATCCGTGTGAGCGGTCGTGACATCAACACCCATCTGACGGGCGGCTACAATATCTATAATTTCCTCGCGGCGGAAGCCGTGGGACATTACTTCGGCGTGAGTGACGACAATGTTGCGAAGGCTCTTTCCGAATATGAGCCTACGAACCACCGCTCGCAGGTCAATGTGGTGGGCACTAACACGGTTATCTCCGACTACTATAACGCGAACCCCACCAGCATGGAGGCTGCGTTGCGCAACCTTGCCAGACTGCATCACCCCCGCAAACGGGCTGTGCTTGGCGACATGCGCGAATTGGGTGCCATCAGCCGTGAGGAACACCAACATATTGTTGACCTTTGCCAAGAACTCGGCATTGAAGCCCTTTTCGTGGGTGCAGAGTTCAGCGCCGTGGCTCCGCAGTCGAGTTTCCCCGATGTGGAAACCGCCAACGGTTACCTCAAGACGCATCCCATGGAGCAGTCGCTCGTGCTTGTGAAAGGTTCCAACAGTATTCGTCTCGGCGAACTCACTGCTTTGCTGTCATGACGCCCTATATCACAGGCATAGGCATTATGTCGGGCACCTCGCTCGACGGCATTGACATCGCTTGGTGCGGCTTCTCGGAAGATGAACAGGGCCGCTGGCACTATGAGGTGCTGAAGGCCGACACTTTCCCGTATGCGCCCGACATGAGAGAACGGCTGGCACACGCCACGGAGCTGTCTGCATTGGAGTACTGTCGTCTGGATGTCGAGTTGGGAAACTTGATTGCCGACACTGTCAATGCATTTGTGGGCGACGGGGAAAAACCTGCTTTTGTTGCCTCGCACGGGCATACGGTCTTCCATCAGCCGCGTTCGGGTCTGACCACGCAGATTGGCAGCGGTGCGGTTATTGCCGCGCGTACAGGCATCCCCGCGATTTGTGATTTCCGGACAGTGGATGTCGCGCTTCATGGCCAGGGAGCCCCCTTGGTCCCCATCGGCGATGAGCTCCTGTTCGGCGAGTATGATGCCTGCCTCAACCTCGGTGGCTTTTCCAATATCTCTTACAGAAAAGAAGGGCATCGCGTGGCTTTCGACGTGTCGCCCTGCAATATGGCTTTGAATTTGTTGGCTGCCAAGGTCGGCTTGGAATACGACAAGGACGGGAAACTCGCTTCTGAAGGGAAGATGATTCCGTCATTGCTGCACGGCCTTGACACACTGGAATATTATGCGCGGCCTGCACCCAAGTCGTTAGGCAAGGAGTGGTTTGAACAGTGCTTCAGGCCGCTGCTGGAATGGAGTCTGGAAAGAAATGATGTGGCTGATGCTCTGCATACGGTCGTGGAACATGTCTCCGGCCAAGTCAGTGCCGCTGTCCCCGCATCGGTGCGTACTATGCTTGTGACGGGTGGTGGAGCCCTCAACAAATTCTTGGTGTGCGCGCTGCAGAATTCTTGCGGCTGCGAACTCATCGTCCCCGATGTGTCCACTGCCCTCTTCAAGGAAGCTGTTGTGTTCGCTTTTCTCGGACTCTTGCGTTTGCAGCATCGCAAAAACACCCTGCGCAGCGTTACGGGCGCCGATGTAAATAGCTGTGGCGGCTGTATTTGGGAGCCTTGAACTTTTTTTGAAAAAAAAATACTTGACGAAACAATAAAATTGTTATTTTTGCCGTTCAAAATATAGTATTATCGTACACCTAAAATAACATCGTTATGTTAGCAAAGAAAACAGACAAAGGAGATTTGGAGAACAAAAGAGGAATCTTTATTCTCGTTGGCCTTGTGGTGGTTTTAGGGTTGGTCTATGCAGGCTTCGAACTGTTCGCCAGTGAAGACAAGGCTCCCGCATTCACCCCCATGGAAGATGACTTCATCGAAGTCAAGGATGAAGATGTCATCGCCACGGACCAAACGCCACCTCCCCCACAAGAACAACCCCAGCAACAGCAAGAAGTTGTGCTGAATATCGTGGAGAACAACATCCAAGTTACGACGGATGTCGATTTCACCACCGATATTTTTGAGGATGACGTGATCGCTGATGTTGTGGATGTTGAAGTCGAAATCGTCGAAGAAGAGAGTGACCAAGCTCCTCCTCTCTTGTTCACGGAAGAGATGCCTCAATTCCCGGGCGGTGACGATGCGCTTGCTGCCTTCCTTGCCAAGGAGATTCAATATCCCGAAGTGGCACGTTCCAATGGTATCACGGGTACCGTTCTTGTGGAATTCGTTGTCGAAAGGGATGGCCGAGTCAGCAATGCCAAGGTTAAGGTACCCTTGTTTCCTGATTGTGACAAGGAAGCTGTCCGCGGTATCATGGCCATGCCGAAATGGAAACCCGGCAAGAACATGGGCAAGCCTGTCCGCGTGTTCTACACGGTTCCTGTGACTTTCAAAATGTAGGTTCTCCTAACAGTGATCTCATCAACAAGGGCATCGTTCTGTGCGATGCCCTTTTTTGTCAGCTGTTCTGTGTGTTTATTCTTTTTAGAAAATCCCTTTTGCAAGGTGTTTGTATCAAAGTAATTGTTACATTTGCAAGCTGAAATATTTGATTTGTAAATCATTAATAATCAATAAAATATAATATGAAACAGTTAATCGAATGCGTTCCTAATTTCAGTGAAGGCAGAAATCAAGAGATTATCAACCAAGTGGCCGACGTCATCCGTCAGGCGGAAGGCGTGACCCTGTTGGATGTGGATCCCGGCGCCACCACCAACCGCACGGTCGTCACCTTCGTGGG
>CAMVIT010000062.1:0-14900 GCA_947167635.1 uncultured Bacteroidales bacterium
TGTTTTCATCAAGCGGATTTTGCAGCAATTTCCGGTGGCACGCTTCGATTTTCTCCCAACTTCGTTTATCGCGATTTGTTTCCAGAATGGGCTTTCCATACTGCGGGCGGATGTCCGTCGGCAAGACGAACTGGTAATACACGTATGCGTAACAACGGACTGTTTTCCCCTTTTCAGTGCCCGGCACCCATTTGGGCATCGTTTTCACGACGCGGATGAGTTCATCGGCAAAGCCGTAGTCGCTTGGAGGCCAGGAACCGTCTTTCACTAACCCGATGGAACCGTCTTTTTCCACCACAAATTCCACACGGGCCCTATATTCCTCCAAATCCCGCAGCGCTTCCGGCGGATAGTGAATAGCCTTTTGGATGAATGCCGCACAAGCCTCCTCCCCGCCAGGAAAGGCAGGCGGAATGGTACTTTTTGCCCCACCTGTGCGATTTATCACCATATCCACATAGTCCGTATCCACAAGTGCCACTAACAGTTCCGTCACGCGATTCTCTTTTTTAGAGTTAGGGCACTCCGTATAATAGGAAATACTGTTCTTGTTGTCCTTAAATTCCAATATGTAAGGGGTTTCAAATCCAGAACAGTGCGTACAGCTCGGATAATGGATGAAATCAATGTCTTTCAGGATTTGCTGAATTTGTTGCCACTCAAAAGGGAACAATTCCCGGCTGCCCGAATCAACGATCCCTTTTTCCCATTCATTGCCATAGTAATCGTTTTCGGTCACATCCACAAGTCCTGTGTCAGTTACCAACATACGTTCGGTATGTTCCACGTGTCCCCTTAACGCGTTCCCTTTTTGCCAGGTCAATAGTATCCGGTTATCCTTTTGCCTCACCTGTACAAATAGCGGATGTGCGAATTTCGGGATGTAGTTCAAGCGGAGCACACACTCGTCTTTGCCAAGGGGAATGTCGCGCAAGGGTGCAACCCCAGCCAACCGCATATAGAAGACCACCTCCCCGACAGCATCGTTCTTATCCCCGTCTTCCTTGTCGTCAAAAAAGTAATTTTTAGGGAAATAGTCATCGAATTTCCAGCGTTCCCGATGCTGCTGTGCGGAGAGCGGCAAAGCGAAGGCCACAAGCACGGCCACATATATGAATTTGCATAACAGTCTGTGTATCATAATCGTCTATTACTTCTTGTTTTATTCTCCTTCTCGCCGCCCCCGCGAAGGATGTAAAGTCCGGAAACGCCCTCCGAGGACAACGGCGCGGCAAAGTTACAACATTATTTACAGTAATGACACAAAAAAGTCAAAAGGTTGCAGTTTGTTGAAAAAAATGTATTTTTGCTCCCGATTTTAATTGAAAATCTGAAGTGTCATTTCATATTTTCAATCAAAATAGAAATAAAAAAAACTAGTACTATACGAATATGTATCAGCGTATCTTCAACATCAACAATGAATTAGATATGAGTGTGTTTTTGTTTGGTGCCCGACAAACCGGAAAATCCACTCTTCTACGAAAAGCTGTCTCCAAAGCAGTGTACATTGACTTGTTGGATTCAGATATCCGTAAATTGTATCGCAAACGCCCGGCTTATCTATACGACCAACTGGCTGGTAAAGATTCCAGTTGCGTCGTCATCATAGACGAGATACCGGAAGTGCCGGATTTGCTGAACGAAGTCCACCGGCTCATCTCAGAATTTGGAATCCGGTTTGTGCTATGCGGGAGTAGTGCGAGAAAACTAAAGAGGAAAGGTTACAACACGTTGGGTGGCAGAGCGTTCCCTTGTTATTTTTACCCCTTGGTAAGTGCCGAAATACCGGATTTGGACATTGACAGAGCGGTCAACAACGGTATGATGCCACTGCACTATCCCGCCAAAAACGTAACCCGGCTATTGGCATCATACGTGGATGTATATTTGAAGGAGGAGATCCAAGCGGAGGCGTTGGTGCGGGATTTGGACAATTTCGAGCGTTTTCTGGAAGTTGCGGCACTTACTGACGGTGAAATGGTGAATTACGCCAACATTGCAAGCGATTGCGGGGTAAGTGCCAAAACAGTCAAGGAGTATTTTTCCATTTTGCAAGACACATTGGTCGGCTACACCATTCCGGCCTACACCAAAGTGATGAAGCGCAGGTTGATGCAGGCGCCACGGTTCTATTTTTTCGATGTGGGAGTCGCCAATTACTTGCTTCACCGACAGAATTTAGTGCGGGGCACGGTGGAATTTGGCCACGCATTTGAACATTGGGTCATACAGGAAATCATCGCCTACATTGGTTATACACATAATGAAAACAGACTCTCCTATTGGCGCACTTATACGGGCATCGAAGTGGATGCCGTCATCGGCGACGCCCGACTTGCCATTGAAATCAAATCGGTGGCTGAAGTGTTGCCCAAACACTTGACTGGACTGAAGACTTTTATGGAAGAACATCCCGACACACGTCCCATCATCGTCTCTTTGGATCGGATTTCCCGTCGTTGCGGTGAAATGGAATCGCTATATGTGATGGATTTCCTTCGTATGCTTTGGGCGGGCGAACTGTTCTAAAAAAACAATCACATCTATGGATCAACGCATCATCAACATCCTGCTTTGCGACACGTACCCCGGACTGCTGCCTGAAAGCATCCCGAGTCACGAATCCATGTTTTACAATCTGTTCCGTCCGGTCAACCCTGGGCTCACCTTTAACATTTACCGCGTGATGGACGGCGAGTTGCCCGAACAGTTCGACTCCGACACGCTCTACATCATCCCTGGCTCCAACAACGCCGCCTACGACGACCTGCCGTGGATTTTATCTTTGCAGGAGTGGATTCGGGAGGCCGCAAGACTGCAAATTCCCCTTGTCGGCATCTGCTTCGGGCACCAGATCATCGCGCAGGCGTTGGGCGGACGGGTGGAACGCTATGCCGGCGGCTGGGGCGTGGGCGTTCGTGAGATGGATGTTTTGGACGCGGACTTGCTCCCCTGGTTTCCCGACAAGAAAATGCGTCTTATCGTCAATCACCACGACCAGGTGATGGAGCTGCCGGAAGGTGCCATCCCCCTCGCCACCAGCGACTTCTGCCGTTACGAAGGCTTCCGCATCAGCCGCCACATCCTCACCTTCCAGGGCCACCCGGAGTTCACGGTGGACTACGAGCGGCACCTTATCCTCAACCATGCTGAGAATGAGGACGATGCGGTGAAGCAACGGGCATTGGAGACATTGGAGACGATGGACCACCAGGGGAAGACAGTGGTGGAATTTCTGTTGGGGGCATTGTAGAGGCGAATTACCGTGTAGGGGCGAATAATTATTCGCCCCTACACACACGGGATAAGAGATGATGTTATCCCCTTTGCTGGTGATGGAAAAGGGGTATAAGAGTGCGATGAGACGTTAATCAACATTTTTTGTGTTTTTGGATTTCATTATTCAAATAGACAACTTATGGCAAAGAAAAAAGAAACAATCCCATCTGACGATATGCTCGAAGGGAAAGCCGCTATGTTAGGCTTCATTGACATCTTCCGGAATGCTCTCAAAGGAGACAAATTCGCCGCGAAACTTGCCAACAAAATCTTGGACGAGTGGCAGAACGAGTGCGAAAATCTTCCCGGCGGAGACGCTGTGGATGACAATTTCGCCTTTTTGCCCTCCTTGACGAACGGCAGCAATTACAACGATGACGACTATCGTCCTTACGAGAAACCGACCCTCAAGCGGCCGAACGTGTCGGAGTACCATCTTCGCATCAAGCTCAACGACATCGGTATCGATATCTGGCGCGAGTTGAAGGTCCCCTCTGACGTGGAGCTCGACTTCCTCGGGCACCTTCTGGTTGAAATCATGGGCTGGGAGGATGTGCATCTGTTCCATTTCATGCACAACAAGACGTTCTACAGCGACGAGGAGAGTGTGGACATGAGTTTCCGCGGCAACGTGAAACTCTATTCCGACTATACGCTTTCGGACTTGCTGAAGACCAAGAAGGACAAAATGACATTCGAATACGATTTCGGCGACAGCTGGAGGCTTGAAATCAGCGTGGTCGGCATCCGTCCCTACAAGAAAGGGGGAAAGCACCGCATCACATTCGTGGACGGCCAAGGTGCGTGTCCGCCGGAGGATTGCGGCGGCGTGCCAGGCTACAAGCGTCTGTTGGAAATGGCAAAGAAGAAGAGGAAGAGCGCCGAAGAGAAAGAGGAGCTCGAATGGTATGGCATTGACAAGAACTACGACCCGAACGATCCCGATATTGAATTTTGCGAAGAGATAGCGGAGGATTGGGATGAGGCACTGAGGGGGAAATAGGGATTCTATGGCTCAGGGATTCGGCCTTAACGACAACCTCGGCCAACGATAAGGTTTGAATTGTGTGAAAAGACGACACAGTTGTTCTTGGTTTACCGCCTCAGCCCAGCCCGTCAGCTCGTTCTGGATGCCGATACGGTTCTGTTCAATGACGATGTTGGTCATCAGCTTCAATGTGTCGTGGCTGTACACCCAAAGTTCGCTTTCCGCAGTGCACATATCCCCGCCGCTGATCTCAAACGAGAAAACGTCCTTTAGTTGTTGCAGCACCTCCGCATCCTTGCAGACGAGCACACGACGCGCGGGCATTCCTTCCGGAAGTTCACTCCAATCTTCGAGGGAGAGGATCAAAAACGCTTTGGCATCGTTCATATCAACGTCTTTCAAAGGGTTGATTACGGTATCATTTGCTTGCACTACAGGGAAACACATTTTCATCGTGCGATGTGCCAACTTCGGGAACCCGCCGATGCATAGCCAAAGGATTGTTAACAAAAGAGCGATAAGGACCTGGATTTTCTTCATCGGGGTTGAGTTATTCTCATAACATAATTTTTCTGCCGCGAAACTACAAAATAATCCGATATGAAAACCCGGGCACCGACCGTGATGGGTCAACGCCCGATTTGGGGGTTGTAGAGACGTGCCATGGCGCGTCTCTACAGGGGAAAATTTGACAACACTGAATTTATTCCGCAAAAGTTATAACTTTTATGGAATAGATTCAAAAAAAGTTATATTTTTGCATTGTTAAACATCATCGAGTTATGATAAATCGATTTTTATATAAAACACTGAACGACAAGTTGTTCAAAGGAAAAATCATCATTCTAACAGGTGCCCGTCAGGTGGGGAAGACCACGTTGCTGCGACAAATTGTGCAAGGCAGAAACGACTGTCTCTGGTTGAACGGTGATGAACTACAGACGCAGAACCTCTTCAATAATGGCTCTGCAGACAGACTGTTGTCTGAATTTGAGGGCCATCGCATAGTTGTATTGGACGAAGCACAACGTATTCAAGACATAGGTCTGCGGCTGAAATTATTAGCCGATTCAGGAAGCGATATACAGGTGGTTGCCACCGGCAGCTCCTCGTTCGATCTGGCCAATCAAGTGAACGAGCCGCTTACCGGGCGCAAATGGGAGTTCCAGATGTTCCCTTTGTCGTTCGGTGAGCTGGTGGTGCATCACGGCAAACTCAAGGAAATGAGGATGCTCCCAAAACGCGTCGTTTACGGTTATTATCCGGAAGTAGTGATGAATGACGGGAACGAAAAAGAAATTCTTAAACTATTGACAGACGCATACTTATATAAAGACATTTTGGCTTGGGAGAACATCAAGCATCCGGACAAGTTGCAGACACTTCTGCGCGCATTAGCCTACCAAGTGGGATCGCAGGTTTCCTACAACGAGTTGGCTCAGATGTGCTCGATGGATGCCAAAACAGTGGAACGTTACATCGTTCTATTAGAGCAGTGCTACATCATTTTCAGGTTGCCTTCATACGCCCGTAATCTTCGCCACGAGCTCAAGTCAAGCCGAAAGATCTATTTCTATGATAATGGAATCCGTAATTCACTAATTGCGGACTTCACTGCGCCGGAAATCCGGCAAGACATAGGGGCGTTATGGGAGAACTTTGTTATAGCCGAGCGGATGAAGAGCAATGAATATGGCAGGAGATGGGTGAACCGGTATTTCTGGCGCACCAAACAGCAGCAGGAGATAGACTATTTGGAAGAGAGCGACGGAAGACTCCACGCTTTTGAAATCAAATGGAACCCGAAGTCCAAGGCCAAACTGACCAAAACATTTGCAAACGCCTATCCCGAAGCCAATTTTCTGGTGGTCACCCCAGACAATATTGCGGAATTTCTGATTTCAAAGGATCCTGATGTGAAAGAGCTACTATAGGAGCGAAACATAAGGCATTTTGGCTTAGCGAGGCAAAAACCAGATGCCGATCGCGATGGGTCAGCGCCCGGTTTGGGGAATGTAGAGACGTTTCATGAAACGTCTCTACAGGGTGAGGGTGACTAAAAAGTCCTTTACGACGTTTTTTTATTCGGACCCTGATGGAGCGACTTCGCGAATATTGAAATCTCAGGGACTTCATTTTCCTTTTTAGTCACCCTCTTATTACTCAAAAAGCTCCTTCAGGGCATCATCCGCATAACCCAGTTCGTGGCCTAAGGTTTGGAGGTACAGTTTCTCGGCGGGATGGAATGTTGCCGTTGGCTTTGTCAAACGCCCAGTCCAGCACTTCCAACATCTTCGACCCCTTTTCCTCCATTTCCTCTTCAGAGACATTCTCTTCCTCCGTTTTGTTCCGGCGTAAGAGCTCTTGCCCTTTTTCCTTTCCGGATTGCGCTATATCAGAAACCTTGGCCGTGATTCTCGACACTCCTTCTTTGAGGTTCACGTTTTCTTTAACTTTATTCAAAAAAACCATGGAAGTGCTATTGTTAAGGTTGGTGTTGAATGTTGGTGTGTTTTTGATCAAAACAGTTCGACAACAGCCGTCACTGCGGCGGGAATGCAGAAGAACTGGTATGCCTTTTTTCTTATCAACAGCGTAACGGATGGTTCACACTGTGCACAATATGGGGCAACATCTCGATCAATGCCCGCTTGTCAGGATGATGGCCACATTTGAACATGTAGGTCGGGAACAACATCGAAAGTTCGTCCTTGTATGAGAACAATTCATCGTCGGTGCCAAGCAAGCATGTCACATCTTCAAACAGGTAGGAGGGCGGTTGATTGTGGTATTCTCTTTGGAGATAATCCTCAAGGGGTTTGTATTTTGAACCGTCATAGCCGAGTTTGGGAAGTTCCACAGAAGGCCTAAAACATACGTTTATTAGAATTCTCGGAACTGGGGGATACAGGACAAGAGCGAAAAATGCGCCCAACGAGGAGGCGACGATTCCGTCAGGTTTTTCATCATTAATGAATTTCTCCAATTGTGCTAACCCGACTTTCGGTTCCTCCTGGCTATATTCAGTGGTGACAATCTCCATATCCGACGACCGCAACAGCTCGCCGAGTGTTCTGGCGGTGGTGGACTGTGGACTTGACCCGAGACCGTAAATGTAAAGAATCTTTTTCATTTTCTTGTGTGAATAAAAATGTGGGGCTTTGAAACCCCACATTTCCAGAGTAATAACCGATTAATTGTCCTATTTTTTGAAGCCAAGCGCTTCCTTCCATCCTTCCAATTTTTTCTCAAAAGACATCGGATAGGCATTGCTTGTGGAGGGAGCAGTCGCACACTTCTTTTCAATCTTGATATGCTCTTCAAAATCCTTGGACGTTTTCTTGCCGTTGAACACGAGAAGTTCAATGGTTGGATGCTCATTCAGGAATCCAGCGAGGTCATTGTAAACCACATTCTTCATATTCTTGTCCGCAGATCCCTCGCGATCGCACTGGTGTGCGAGATCCCACACGGCCACCTTGTTGGCTTTCAGGCATTCCACCTTTTCATCGTAGTTCAGGAACTGTTTACCCTTATTGTAAATCTGTTCCATAAATTTCCAAAAACTGTTGGTGTGGGAAGCATAATACTCGCCGGTTTCAAGGGACTTGTTTCCAGGCATAGTGCCGAGAATGAGAATCTTAGGCTCTTCGCCAACCAATGGATCCAAACCTGTCTTCTTCAAGTCAGAGCACTTTCCAGCAGGCTCAGCCATTGGCTCGACAGAATCCTCTTCTTCGTTGTTGAAGAATTCATCGTCCAGGTCTCTATCATACAAATCGGGAAAGAAGTATTTTGTATGAGTGACACAGAATTTGCCCTCCTGAAATTCACCTTTCTCCGTCAATTCGCCATCTTCATCGCATTCCCAAGGTTTTTCGTCAAAATTGTCGCGCAATTCATCAATCAAATGTTCTTCAATATCCTCTCTTTCAATAGGCCGTGAAAAATCAGTGGTCTGATACAACAAATAGTCATCCTCCTCGTCGTCATAATGCTCATATACGAATGCGTCAGAAGTGGATGTTTTGCCGAAGATAGAAGCCGCATGATTCCAACGGTTGACATCAATACCATTCTCCGTACCAGTTATGAAAACCTTCAACATGACATTGATGCCTTCTTCTTTGGCAAACTTGAAGCACGTGTCCTGGAGTTTTTTGACGGCTTCATCCAATGGGGCACCCTCGGGAAAGGAATATTGTTCTCCTTCTAAAATATTATCGTCTATTTCTAAAGAAAAGCCATCAGAAAAGCGGACATCATCATCTTTAAACGCGATTTCTTTTATCTTTTGCTCCAGCTTGGGCTTATAATCAAGGACTGCCTTTTCTGAAAGCAGATTCAGCTTTTGATCAAGAAGAATGATTCTCCATTCATCACAAATATCATGTAAAGCCATATCAAATGCGATTCCCTATACATCGCAAGGTTCTAAATTATTGGATCCATAATTGAAATACTGTAATCACCAACAGAACCCATTAACTGGTGACACAGTTTGAAGCCTATTCTTCTGCCAACTCCACATTGTCGGTGGAGCGGATGAGGATGGACTGTTCCGCCGGAACGATGCAGACAGGAAGCAGATGCCCGTTTGTGCGTTCGCAAATACGATACAGGTTTTGCTTCAGCACCACAACCATCTCTGTTTTTGAATCCGTTGTTCCGAAGAAGCGTGTGTATTGCCTGTCCGTCACCTTCACTCCGTCTGCAAATGTTTCTATGATGACCATCCGAATAAATACTGTTTATTGGTATTAGACTGTTATTACATATTATGGCATAAATATACGCCACAACAGAGTGTTTTTAACAAACCCAAAAAACAGGAGACTATTTGTCTTTGTTGATAAAATCGATGAGCTTGTTTCCGAACTGACGGACAGTCCAATCCTTGTCGTATTCGAAGCCGACCTTTGCCGCTATTTCACGAAGAGCCGCCGTAGAGTTGTCATAAATGCGATAGACCACGATGCTTCCGCTTTCTTCCTTTTGGATGATATATTCACCCGAAATTGCTGATTTTGCTGCCATAACTAAAATTTTTCAAGTTTAGATTTTAATGATGTGCAATATTAGAAAAAAATCAACTGTTGATTGGATAACGCATGTCGCTAATCGCGCTACACTTTTGTAGCCAATCAAACCTCATTTCCCATGGCTTTCGAAACGTCCTGCAGGAAGTCTCGATGCAACAGTTTTGAAATCCTTATCAACAATTGCAAATCGATGGTATCCTTGCTCAGTATTTTGTACACATTAGTTCTGTCTGTATGTATCGCCTGGGCAAACCACGTCACCGTTCTGCCCTGCGCCTTCAATTCGGCTCTGATCATATTTCCGATGTGTAGCGATTCCATTTGACTTGATTGCATAAAAAAAGCGTGGAACTTATTCCTTGCTTGAGCTTCGGGTTTCCACGCCCACACATCTAACAAGTCATTCCACGCCGTATTACTACGGCATTTATAACTCTCCTTGATGTGTTTTTGTCCTCTTGCGAGGACGTTGTGGAAATTGAAGCTCAAGGATAGCCACAAACGCTATCTATATATATTATTGTTGGTTTTCAGTCTGTTTCTTTTATTCGTTTGGGTTTCGTTAATACTATTCAATTACTTTCAGATATAGATTTTATTATTATTTCGTAGTACAATTATTCCGCAAAAGCGTTTCAACCTCTTGTTGGAGCAAAGGGATGTGTTTAATGATCAGACTCCAAAGAAATTCAGGAGTAACACTGTCATATCCGTGAATGACACGGTTTCTTGTGGAAACGATGGCCCTTGCATTGGTAAGAGCTACGTCAGGATTACGCTTGAGCATCTGATTGATGGCTTCTCCCATAATTTCCACGTTACGTTCCACCGCGCGTTGTCGTAATGTGTCATCCTTGAAACTCTCGAAAAGTTTGGGTTGGTTTTCAAAGAAGGAGGAGACTTCCTTGCAAGCGGTTAAGACATCCTCAAGATATTTTTGTGTATAATTATCCATAAATAACCTGTTTGCTGTCATTAATTGTCTGGAGAAGCACAGAATTTCTAATGGCTTTGTTTTCTAAAAGATCTATTTCGCGACCCAAAAGGTTCTGAAGCGATTCCTGCATCTCAAGATAGTTGTCCGCATAGTCTCTCTCATCAACATCGGAAAAATCGACTACGAAGTCAATGTCACTGTCATCACGAAACCTGTCGGTCAGCACCGATCCGAAAACAGCGAGGGTCTTAACCTTGTGCTTTTGACAGATATCTATGATGCTTTGCTTATTTAATTCTATGATGCTCATTGCTCTTGTTTTTCAACCCCGCAAAATTACAAAATAATCCAACACAAAAAAAGCCATCAACAAACGGAAAAATCCTACCTTTGCCGTCTCAAATCAGATTACGGACTATGGCTCAGAAATTCGGAATGACATGGTGGGGGGAGCAGTGGTTGAACGCCCTCTCCCGTATTGACTACAGTAACCGGCTGCCACGCGGTGCCACATACGCACGCAAAGGCGCTGTGCTGCGCATTGATGTGAAAGACAACCTCGTCGCCGCCAAAGTGCAGGGGAGCAGAAAGAAACCTTACAACATCAGCATCACCGTTCCAAAATTCAAGCAGCAAGAGATAGACTTGCTGATAGGCAGTGTTTTGGAAAACCCCACGCTGCTGGCACAACTGCTGAACCGCGAGCTGAGTCCACAAATCATGACTATCGCGCGAACCATCGGCTTGCACATTTTCCCATCCTCGTGGAAAGACCTCGGCATGAGTTGCAGCTGTCCCGACTGGGCGGTGCCTTGCAAACACCTCGCCGCAGTCATCTACATGATGAGCCGCGAAATCGACAACAACCCCTTCCTGATTTTCGAGCTGCACGGTGTGAATTTCCAGCAGGAGTTTGAACGCAGAGGCATCGCCGTGGATACGAAAACCGACCTCGCCGTACCTGAATGGCGCACCCTTTTTCAAGAAGCGAAAAAGAAAGCCAAAACGCAGACCGACAGTCCGTTCCAACGTGTCGATTGCTCCCATCTGAGCCGTCTTGCCGAACCACTGTGCCAATTGCTGTCCCCGAACCCGCCGTTTCACCCTCAAGGAGACTTCCAGAAGCTCTACTTGAACCAAATCTTGAAACTTTCCCGGCAAACAGAACGCATCCTCGCCGGGCGGAAAAGCCTCCCGGAGCTTACCCGAACCCAACCGCTGCCGCTGCTTCGAACCGACAACGTGCGGTTTTCAATCGACGAAAGCGGACTCCTTTTCCCGACGTTAACATTCGTTGACGAGCAGGACGAAAGGGCTTGTGTCGAGGAAGATGACCTCCCAGCCTCCGTCCTTGCCATTCCCGCCGACTATATCGCCGATTTCAGCCCCACCGTGGCCGCCCTGCACCAATCGCTGATGGTCGCTCTGCACCTGCTGCACAACGGTTGCGTCATCCCGCAAATCGTGGCCATCCCGAAAAGCCACTACATCGTCCGCTGGCTTCCGGCACTGTTGGACGACGAGGTCAAAACAGTTGTTAATGCCCTCGCCCGCATCACCCCTGCCGACACGGTGTGCATCCGCCGTCCGGACCGCAAGAAAGGATTCCCCGTGGAGAATCCCGCAGAACATGTTCTGTCGTGGACTATCACGTGGCTCGTATCCATGTTGTCGGACAACTGCTTTGGAGACAAAGTCTTGGAGATGTTCTTTGCCGACTGCGAGCAGACTTTCCAAGGGGTCGGAGAAACGGAAATCCCGGGCGGCATCAAGTCTTGGCTTGACCGTCTGCACCTCTCCTCGGGACAATACCGCCCCACGCTGATCGTCTCTGAAACTGACAACGGCTTTTCGCTTGACCTGACGGTGACGGTCAACGGCAAAGACGTGCCGCTGCAAAATGTCCTGTCGCAGAAGAAATACGAAGCCGAAAGGTTTCCCGCTTTGAAAGAGTTGTCGTTGCTCACTCCGTTTGTGAGGGATTTGGACCGTCACATCAATGACAAAGCTAAAAGTCCTATCTTGTTTACGCTGAACAGTTTTGCCCCGTTTCTCACAGACATCATTCCGGCAGTCTGGCTGTTGGGTGTTCGTGTGGTGCTGCCCAAGTCGCTGCAGGAACTGATTCGTCCGCGTGTCTCGATGAAAATCTCCAAAAAAGAGTCATCAGGCTATCTGCGTTTGGACGACCTGCTCTCTTTCGACTGGCAAGTGGCATTAGGCGACCATTTTCTGTCGGAGAAGGAGTTCCTGAAGCTCGTGCGCAACGCCAACGGTCTCATCCGTTTCAAAAACCAGTACATCTACGTGCAAGAGGGCGACTTGGCGAAACTCCAGAAGGCATTCGCCAACGGGCGCGAGATGCCCGCGAACCAGCTACTGCAGGCGGCGCTTTCCGAGACTTACGACAAAGCCAAGGTGGAGCTGAGCGATGAGGTGCGGAAACTGATCCAAGAGCTGACTGCGCAGACGGAAGTGCCAGTGCCCCAGGAGATCCATGCGACACTGCGTCCTTATCAGGAGCGGGGTTACGCCTGGATGTACCGCAACATGCGCATCGGGTTCGGCAGCATTCTCGCCGATGACATGGGTTTGGGAAAGACGTTGCAGGTGATCACGCTGCTGCAGAAACTGAAAAACGACGAGCTGCTCACGCGAAAAACGCCAGCGGTCGTCATTGTCCCCACCGGCCTCATCACCAACTGGCAGGAAGAGGTCGCCCGTTTCGCACCGGATTTGTCGGTGTTTGTCTATCACGGGCAACAGCGTGACATCAAGCAGTTTAAGGAGGATATCCTACTCACCACCTACGGTGTGATGCGTTCCGACATCGCCACGTTGAAGAAGCGGAAATGGCAGGTGGTGGTCATTGACGAGGCGCAGAACATCAAGAATGCCGAGACGGCGCAGAGCAAGGCAGCCCGCAGTCTGCCCGCCGCCACCCACATCGCCATGAGCGGTACTCCTGTGGAAAACAGGTTGTCGGAATTCTGGTCGGTGATGGACTTCGCCAACAAGGGGTATTTGGGCAACATCAAGTATTTCCAGGAGAATTTCTCCCATCCCATCCAGAACAGCGGCGATCAGGAAACGGCGGCCCTCTTCCGCAAAATCACCGCACCGTTCCTGATGCGCCGACTCAAGACGGACAAGAGTATCATCAGCGACCTGCCCGACAAAATCGAGCAGAACGAGAACGTGTATCTCACGGAGGATCAAGCCTCTTTGTATGAGCAGACCTTGCATGAGGCCATGAAGGAAATTGAGGGGATAGAGAGCACGGACAACCGTTCGCTATTCAAACGGCAAGGGTTGGTGTTGCAGATGATTCTTGCGCTCAAACAGATCTGCAATCATCCTGCGCTCTTCCTGAAGAACGGCGATTTCGTACCTGAACTTTCCGGGAAAAGCCTGTTGTTGCTCGACCTGCTGCAAAGCATCGTGGAGAGCAACCAAAAAGTGCTGATTTTCACGCAATTCAAAGAAATGGGGGATATGTTAGTGCCGATGATTACGAAACGGATTGGCGAACGGCCACTCTTCCTGCATGGCGGTTGTTCCGTTAAAGAGCGCAAGGAGTTGGTGGATCGGTTCCAGAACAGCAGGGGCGACCGCGTCTTTCTATTGTCGTTGAAGGCGGCGGGCACGGGACTGAACCTGACGGCCGCGAGCCATGTCATCCATTACGACCTGTGGTGGAACCCTGCCGCGGAGGCGCAGGCCACCGACCGGGCTTACCGTATCGGACAGCACCAGAACGTGCTGGTACACCGGTTCATCACCCGCAACACCTTCGAGGAACGCATCGACGCGATGATCCAGCAGAAGAAGGACTTGGCGGAGCTGACCGTGGCCACCGGCGAAAGCTGGATCGGCAAGCTGAGCAACACGGAGTTGCACGAGATTTTCGAGAGGCGGGAATGATTATTTTCGAAACCCCACCTCTGTTGTTAGTTTCCTCACGCCACCACAACGCAGTTCTGGTGTGTTGATGCGGATGTCGCAGTCCACCACGAAGATGTTTCCCTCTTCGGAACGGATCACATTCTCGTCGTGGAGGTCGCTCAAGTATATTTCAGGAGTGGCGTACGTCCAGTTCTTAGGGTTGATTTGTTTGAAGCCCATGTTTTGGGCAAAGGTAGATATTTCACTATCCGGGACGTGACTTCCCTTCACAAAAGGTTGCTCTACAATGATCTTAAACTCTCCGTCTGTTCTTCCAAATCCTAAAACATAAAGTGTGGTTTCAGGGAAAAAGGCGTTATGCAAAGTGATCCTGTCAAGTGCAAGTATGGGCTGTACAAAATAATCAAGTCCTATCGATTTCACTAAAGTGGCTCCGTGGTCATAAACCGTCGCCTCGCCGCCTTCTGCAATCTTCGCTCCTAAAACATTTTGGAGGGCATTGTTCACATCATCTGTCCAACAACCAATGGCTTTCGCCCAGTGTTCTATGATTTCAGTTTGTTTCTTTCCCCGTTGGAGCTCTCTTTGGAATCCTCCGACATCTGGTGAAGTAGCTCTATCTGTCTGATTTTCTGCTCCCGCGAGCAGGGATGCAACAACATGCGCAGGACCTCCCGCTGCGCAGCCATACTGTTCCGCCGGTGAAAATCGTTGATATACAAGCCTTCCTGTGACAAATTGTTCC
>CAMVIT010000063.1:0-14828 GCA_947167635.1 uncultured Bacteroidales bacterium
GCAGGGTCACGGTGCTGGCGCAGCCGTGTACGGTCTGGAAATGCTGCACATGGTCGCCGGAAGCGGTATAGACGCTGTCGTTCCAAATGATGTTGTCGCAGACGGTTTGTGACCAGGTGGTGTCTTTGGAGTCGTTGACGGTGAGGTGCAGGGTCACGGTGCTGTCGCAGCCGTGTACGGTTTGGAAGTGCTGCACGTAATCCCCTGAAGAGGTGTAGTTTTGTCCGTTCCAAGTATAGTTGTCGCATGCGGTAGCGTCGAACTCGGTGGCGGTGGAGTGGTTTACGGTGAGATGCAGGGTGACGGTGCTGTCGCAACCATTGACGGTCTGGAAGTGCTGCTCATAGTCGCCGGTTGTCGTATAGGTGCTGCCATTCCAGGTGTAGCTGTCACATTCCGTCACAGAAAACGCCGTGGTGAGGGATGGGTTTATTGTCAGGCGCAGGGTGACGGTGCTGTCGCAGCCGTGTGTGGTGTGGAAATGCTGCACATAGACGCCCGTGGCGGTGTAAGTGGAGTCGTTCCAAGTGTAGCTGTCACATTCCGTCTGGCGAAGGGTCTTGGTTTTGGATTTGAAGACAGTGAGATGCAAGGTGACGGCGCTGTCGCAGCCGTGTACGGTCTGGAAATGCTGCACGTAATCACCGGAGTTGTTGTATGTCTGGCCATTCCAACTATAGCTGTCGCAAATCGAATCACTGAATTCAGATGTGGTCGGATAATAGATCTGGAGGTGCATGGTGACAATGCTGTCGCAGCCGTGGACGCTTCTGTAGGGATACAAGTAGTCGCCGGACTGGGAACAATAAAGGCCGTTCCAGATGATGTATTCGCATGCCGTGGTGTCGAAGCCGGTTTCCACCCTTTTGTGGATGGTCAGATGCAAGGTCACGGCACTGTCGCATCCGTGGATGGTCTGCAAATGCTGGACGTAGTCGCCGCTTTCCGTGTAGGGTTGTCCGTTCCAATAATATATATAGCAGTTCTCCGCTGTGAATTCGGTGGACGAATCGGAATAATTCACCGTGAGGTGCAAGGTCACGATGCTGTCACAGCCGTGGATGGTCTGGAACTGTTGCACATAGTCGCCGGAAGTGGTGAGGATGGTCCCGTTCCAGTTGTATTCGTCGCAGACCTCTTTCGTGTCTTCGGTTTCGATGGAATGATGGACGGTGAGGTGCAGCACCACGGTGCTGTCGCAACCGAGGGTCGTTTGGAAGCTTTGGGTGTAGTTGCCGGAGGTGGTGTAGGTCTGGTCGTTCCAAGTGAAGCTGTCGCAAACCGTTTCCGTCAGGATGACATCTGCGGAGTTGAGAATGGCCAGATGCAGTGTCACCGTGCTGTCGCAACCGTCGCTGGTTTGGAAATGCTGGACCTTGTCGCCGGACGAGGTGTAGGTGCGCCCGTTCCAAGTGTAGCTGTCGCAGGCTGAGGCCGAGACTTCCGTCTCGGCGGAATGATGGATGGTGAGGTGGAGCGTGACGGTGCTGTCGCAGCCGTGGATGGTTTGGAATTGTTGGGTGTAGTCACCGGAAGTGGTGTAGGTTTGATCGTTCCAAGTGTAACTGTCGCAGGCCGTTGCCGGAAACTCCGTGGGATCGGAATAATGGATGGTGAGGTGCATCGTGACGGTGCTGTCGCAGCCGTGGATGGTCTGGAATTGCTGTGTGTAGTCACCGGAGGTGGTGTAGGTTTGATCGTTCCAAGTATAACTGTCGCAGGCCGTTGCCGGAAACTCCGTGGGGTCGGAATAGTGAATGGTGAGGTGGAGCGTGACGGTGCTGTCACAGCCGTGTGCCGTCTCAAAATGCTGCACATAATCACCTGTTGTGGTGTATGATTCCCCGTTCCATGTGTAAGAGTCGCAAGCCGTCTCCTCAACCTCCGTGGAGTCGGAGTGGTTTATGGTGAGATTCAGGGTCACGATACTGTCGCAGCCATGGATGGTCTGGAACGCCTGCACATAGCTGCCCGACTCGGTGTAGGTGGAGTCGTTCCAAGTGTAGCTGTCGCAGCTTGTCTCGGTTATCGTCTTGTTGACGGACTTGTATATGGTCAAATGCAGGGTCACGGTGCTGTCGCAACCATGTACGGTCTGTAAGTGCTGCACGTAATTGCCTGAGTTGGAGTAGGTCTGCCCGTTCCAGGTATAGCTGTCGCACGCACTGTCGGTGAACTGGTTGGTGACGGATCGGTGGATGGTCAAGTGCATGGTCACGGCACTGTCGCACCCTTCAGAGGTCATAAGGTGCCGAAGGTGGTCGCCGGAGGTGGTGTAAAGGGATCCCTGCCAAATGAATTGGTCGCATGCGTCCTGCGTGAATTCGGTGGTGGTGGAGCGGTTGATGGTGAGGTGCAGGGTCACGGTGCTGTCGCATCCGAGCGTGGTTTGGAATGTCTTGTCATAGTCGCCCGATTCGGTGTATGTTGTGCCGCTCCAATAGTAACTGTTGCAGGCCGTGGCTGTGAATTCACTTCTTTTTGTCGGATTGACGGTAAGGTGCAAGGTTACGGTGCTGTCGCAACCGTGGATGGTCTGCAACACCTGCACGTATGTGCCCGAGGTGGTGTAGGTTTGTCCGTTCCAAACATGTTCGTCGCAGGCCGTTTCGGAAATCTCTGTTGTCTTGCTTTGATTGACAGTGAGATGCAGGGTCACCGTGCTGTCGCAGCCGTTCACGGTTTGGAACTGCTGCACGTAATCGTTGCTCAGGGTGTAGCTCTGCCCGTTCCAAGTGTAGCTGTCACAGGCGGTTTCTGTAAATTCTGTGGCGGAGAAATCACTGATGATAAGGTGCATGATGACCACGCTGTCGCAGTTGTCCACATTCTGGAATGTTTGGGTGTAATCGCCCGACACGGTATAGGTCTGCCCGTTCCAAGTATAGGTTTCACATGCTGTCATGCTGAATTCAACATGGGAACTCTGGTTGACGGTCAGATGCAGTGTGACGGTGCTGTCGCAGCCGTGAATGGTTTGGAACTGCTGAATGTAATCGCCCGATTCGTTGTAGGTGATGTTATTCCAAGTGTAGCTGTCACAAGCGGTCGTGGACCATTCGGTCTCCTTGCTGTGGTAGATGGTGAGGTGTAGGATGACAGAGCTGTCGCATCCATGGACGGTCTGGAAAAGTTGCTCGTAGTCGCCGGATTCGGTGTAGGTGGAATCGTTCCAAGTGTAGCTGTCACAAGCAGTTGTTGACCATGCGGTGTCCTTGATGGGGTAGATGGTGAGATGCAGCGTGACGGTGCTGTCGCAGCCATGAATCGTCCAGAACTGCTGTGTGTAGTCGCCGGAACTGTCGTATGTATGCCCGTTCCAGGTGAAATTCCCGCACATCCTTTTGGCAAATTCCGAGGTCTTGGATCTGTGGATGGTGAGGTGCAGGGTCACGGTGCTGTCGCAACCATGTATGGTCTGGAAATGCTGCACATAGTCGCCGGATTCGGTGTAGGTGGAGTCGTTCCAAGTGTAGCTGTCGCAATCCGTCGCTGTGAATTCTGTGGTGAGGGAGGGGTGGATGGTGAGGTGGAGCGTGACGGTGCTGTCGCAACCATTGGCGGCGGTGAAGTGCTGCACCTTGTCGCCGGATTCGGTGTAGGTGACATCGTTCCAAGTGTAATGGTCGCACGAGTCGTCGGAAAACTCGTGGAATTTTAGCTCCTTCACATGCAGGGCCAATGTGACAAGACTGTCGCAGCCGTGGGATGATTGTGTGCTCAATGTCTCTGTGAAGTCCCCGCTGTCGCCACAGTTGCGGTTCAGCCCGAAACCGGTGTAGGTGTCGCCTTGGCAGATAGTGTCATGGAAAATCTGCGGTTCATAGACGGGGAATATGGTCAGTGCAAGAGGGACGCGGTTGTCGCTTTCGCAGGCGGTGTCCTCATATTGGACGATGAGCGAGATGTAGTAGGTGGTGGTGGAGTCGAGCAGGGGTGTGGTGTTGTTGACGATGTCGCCCACAGGAGTGCCGCCCTCGGAGGAGGCATACCAGATGTAGGATCCTGTCGTGGGGTCAGGGATGGAGAAGCTGCCGGGACCGCAGTTGTCTTGCGGGGCCAAAGGCGGCATGACGGGAATCTCTCTCGCCGTGGCGGTTGCCGGAGTCCGTTCGCTGCGGCATCCCGTGGTCTCGTTGTAAGTTTCCGCATAGATGGTGCCGCCCGGCACGTTGACGTTCATCGTGTAACTGCTGCCGGATTGCACAGGACTGCCGCCTGCGGCAGAGGGAAACCATTGCACGACGGTGCCGTTTGCTCCCATCGTTGCTTCAAAAGTCACCTCGCCGGGACCGCATCGGACAGGGCTCGACACGATGGGCGGGTCGGGCTTGGGATGGACGGTCACATGGATGGTGAAAATACTGTCACACCCGTTAAGCGTGGTCAAATTGGAGGTCAAAATGGTGTCGCCCGCCTGCGCAAACACTGTGTTGATGCCGTGCATGGAGAAAGGCTCTCCCTGGCACACCTCAGCCGTGTCATTGAAATGATAAACTGGATTGACGGTCAGATTGAGGGTGACCACGGAGTCGCAGATCTCCCCATTGTCCAAGTAAACGGTATATGAACCGGTGGTGTCATGGCTCTCCCCGTGAAAATCAACATGCTCGCCCTGGCAGATGCTGGTGTCGATGACAGTTTGCTTCACAGCATGATAATGGACCGTGAAGGTGGTGTCATATTGACAGTCATATATGTCGAACAGCGTGACGGGATAGGTGATGGTGGTGTCTGCGACCAGCGTGATGGGCGGGTTGAACATGAACGTGGTGTCGCCCGTCTGCTGCACCCACGAATCCGTGAAGGAGGCGGAATCCACCACACCGTCATAGAGCAGGTCGCGGTTCATGGCCAGCTCCCAACCGCAGATGTAACCGTTGTTTAAACTCCAACCGTCCATCACCTCGATTTCCCAGTCGCCGTTCACGGGGCATCCAATCAGGTCACTGAACGATCCGTCCGGATGGAACACGTTGCTCATGTTGGCAGTGTTGGTGGGCTTGCAAAAACGTTGTTGCATGGAATGTTGCGGATCGTTCGGGACAGTGGTGGTTGTGGTGTTGGAAGTGGAGTACACATGGCCCGTGCTGCTGTAGGCGTAGCCTTGGTTGACGGTCTCCGACCAGCAATAGTCCCAACATTGACCCATGGGGTTGCTCTCGGGGTCGCAAAGCAGTGAACTGGTTTGCTGGTTGCCGTCAAAGTAGGGGACACCGAAGCGATATCCAGGTTGATGGCTGTCGTTGCTGCTCCATCCCCATTCGGATGGGGGTATGCTTCCTGAACACGGACTGTTGTTTCCGGAAGAATATTTTTTCAAGATGGAAGTGCTTTGTCCGTTGGGACAGGTGAGTTTGATCCAAAGGTCACCAATCCACTCGTGTTCAATGGAGAGTTTGAGGTAGAGGATGTCTTCGGTGGAGATGATGCTCGTGTAGCTGGGAAATCCGGAGAAATGGAGGGTGGAGACGTAGGAGCAGCCGTTGCCGCAGTCGATGCCGTCCGGCATGAAGGTGGTGTCGGTCACACCCAGGATGCTGGGAATGGAGCCGAGCCAGATGCTGCTTTCGGGGGAGTAGCCCACGGTAACGGGATAGTTCAGGCCGGCGCACATGATGGGCGTGTCCACGGACAGGATGGGGTTGTAGGGCACCTTGATCAGATGCAGCGCCGACGAGGAACAGCCGTTGTCGTCAGTGAGGGTCACCCAATAGACGCCTGCGGAGTCCACCTTGATTTGGGGTGTGGTGTCGCCGGTGTTCCAAAGATAATGCGCTGCGGCAGGGTAGGCGTGAAGGGTGTCTTCCGCGCCCACACAGATGGCCGATGCGCCGATAATCTTCGCTTTTCTCACTGTGATGGCCACAAATACGCTGTCATGCCCGGTTGCGTCCCTGATGGTGTCCAAGAAGACTCCGGGTTGTGTATAGTATTTGCCGTTGAATACAAAGGCAGTGTCGCCGCAGACGAAAGTGGTGATGTTGAGCGTGGTGGGTGGGGGTGGAAGCGGAACCGGAACCGCGGCGGAACCGGAGTCTATGGTGTGGGAGTGCATGGCAACCGCTTGCCCGAGGAGGACAAAAAGCAGGAGGACCGTCAGCAAAAACGGTCTGCACTTCTTTCCGCCCCCGGCGCGAATTTTTCGCATCATCTCGCGGTATGTAGAACTCAGTTGTCGCATAGACAAATACAATACACACAGTACATTACGTCAATTTTTTCACGAATTGACGCGGGATGTGCATACACCACCCTTACGGTATGGCATACCACACCTTATACTATATTTTCATATTGCAAAAATAAAAATTATAGAAGCGGTATTTCCCTGTCCGAGGAAAAGTATTTAACAGTTCAATGTGAACTAAAATATTGGTTTACAATGGGAAAATCAGAGTCAGAGTTGCCAGTCGATGGGTGTCCTGCCCATCTGCGCCAAAAGTGCGTTCGTCTGCGAAAAATGGCGGCATCCGAAAAAGCCCCGGTGGGCTGACAACGGCGACGGGTGCGGGGCCGTGAGCACGTGGTGCCTGCCCATGTCGATGAGGGCGCGCTTCTGGATGGCGTAGTTGCCCCAGAGCAGGAACACCAAGCCTTCGCGGCGCTCCGACAGCCGTTGGATGGCACAGTCGGTGAAGGTTTCCCACCCATGGCCCTGGTGCGAGCCGGCAGCGTGCTCGCGTACGGTCAGTGTGGCGTTCAGCAGCAGTACACCCTGCTGCGTCCACTTCTGCAGGTTGCCGCTTGGCGGGGTTCGGAATCCCACATCGTCCGTCAGTTCCTTGAAGATGTTGATGAGCGACTTGGGGAAGGGCACCCCGTCCTGCACGGAGAAACACAAGCCGTGCGCCTGCCCGTACTCATGGTAGGGGTCCTGCCCGATGATGACAACCTTGACCTGCTCAAACGGGGTGCTGTTGAAGGCATTGAAGATGCACGGCCCAGGGGGGAAGACGCGATAATGCCGCTTCTCTTCCTGCAAGAAAGCCTTCAGCTGTGCGAAATAGGGCGCCTGAAACTGGTCCCAAAGGACAGATTTCCAGGATTCTTCGATGGTGGGGTTGATCATTGTTGGTGGTTGGTTTTTGGTGGGTTTTGGGTGGTTGGTGGGGTATTTTAAAACGTTGTCCCGGCAGGGGCAAAAGCTCGGTAGAAATGGGGTGAATGTAATCCACCCGCGGTGCGGGACACAGATGCGTTAATGGAGACCTGTTTCTCAACGCGGAATGATGGAAGCAACCGATGATGGGGCGATAGCCCGTTATTGCGGTTTTTCGCCATGATTGAATCCACACCGCCTCCATGGCCTTGTGTCTCCCTTTCGCGGCGAGAAAGTTTTATGCATCTTGGATGCCGACTCCCGCGCCGCGAGAGGGTGTCAGTGCCGTCGTCCCGCCCCATACTGCGCTCCTTCGTCGCTTGTATGGGGTTAATAAGATTTGGTCTCTCCGAGACCATCGGCATAATGGAACACTTCAGCCTCTTGCAGTTTCTGTTTGCCCCATTATGCGGGAATATCTCCGCTTCGTGCAGTGTTCCGGAGGGACAAAAGCTTGGTAGAGAATATGGTCGTTGGTTGTTGGTTGTTGGTGGTTGATGGTTTGCGATTTTCGGTTTGCGATTACCTTGTTCCGAAAAACGTAAAACGTAAAACGAACACCATAGCCCCGGCAGGGGCAAAAGCTCGGTAGAAATGGGATGCGTGCGCGGGAAAATCGCGGCGCGGGAGAAGGTTGAGACGAGGGTGTGCGTTGCTCGCCGCGAAACGGATGTGGGGTTCAACGAGCCTGCGTGAGGGATTGCAACGGAAATGATTTTGGTGGGAATGCGTTCCCTGGCGAGACGGAGGTTCCGCTTGACGCTTCGCGTCTCGCGGAATGGTGGTGGGTTTTAAACCAAAATCATTGGAGCGGAAAGCCCGACGGCGCGGCGGCATTGGATTGCGTATGCGGATGTGACATGATTTCAGCCGCCGCGCCGGCACGCCCAAATAAAAAAAAGGATGCAGAAAATCTGATTTGTGACATCAAGTTATAATTCCCATAATTTGAAATACGTAGATGAAGCACAGTTGAACAATGTTTGTGACAAACTGTTGTCTATGGAAAGGAGACTAAACAGACTGATAACCACATTGAAAGTCCAACATCCAACACCCAGCATCCAACCGCCAACATCAGTGCTTGAAATGCCTCACTCCGGTGAACACCATTGCGATGCCCAGTTCGTCGCAAGCCTTGATGGAGTCCTCGTCGCGCACGGAACCGCCGGGCTGGATGATGGCGGTGACGCCGTATTGGGCGGCCATCTTCACCACGTCGTCAAAGGGGAAGAAGGCGTCGCTGGCCAGGCACAAGCCCTCGGTGATGCCTTTCTCCTTGGCCTCCTCGAAGGCGATGTGGGCGGCTCCCACGCGGTTCATCTGCCCTGCGCCGATGCCGGCAATCCTGCCCTCCTTGGCCACCGTGATGGCGTTGGAACGCACATGCTTGCAAATCTTCATCGCCAGGCAGAGGTCTTGCATCTCAGCTTCGGTGGGCTGGCGTTTGGTGACCACGGTCATCTCATAGTCCTGGGTTGATTTGTGGTCGATGGTCTGGGTGAGCATGCCGCCGCGCACGCTGATGAACATGCGCTCGTCGCCACCGTTGTCAGTGGGGTCGAATGTCATCAGGCGGATGTTCTTCTTGGTGGCGAGATGTTCGAAGGCCTCCGGCGTGAAACTCGGGGCTAAGATGATCTCCAGGAAGACGGGCTTCATGGCTTCGGCCGTGGGCAGGTCTATCTCTCGGTTGGAGGCGACGATGCCGCCGAAGATGGAGACAGGGTCGGCCTCGTAGGCGCGCTGCCAGGCCTCCAAGGCGTTGGCACCCAACCCGACGCCGCAGGGGTTTTTGTGCTTGACGGCCACCATCGCGGGCTCCTTGAACTCGCGGAGAATCTGCAAAGTGGCGTCGGCGTCTTGTATGTTGTTGTAAGAAAGTTCTTTGCCATGCAACTGTTCGGCCCAGGCGATGGAAAATCCCTGCTTCTTGCCTGCATAGAAGGTGGCCTCCTGGTGCGGGTTCTCGCCGTAGCGCAGACTCTGCTTGCGGGTGAAGGTGAGCGAGATGCTTTCGGGCTCTTTTTCACCAGCCTGCTCGGTGAGGTAGGCCGAGATATAGGTGTCGTAGGCAGCCGTGTGGCGGAACACCTTTGCGGCCAGGCGGCGGCGCGTCTCGAAGGTGGTGTCGCCTTGCGCACGGATTTCAGCCAGCACAGGCTCGTAGTCGCTGCTGTCCACCACCACGGTGACGAACTTGTGGTTCTTGGCGGCGCTGCGCAGCATCGTCGGGCCGCCGATGTCGATGTTCTCAATGGCATCCTCGTAGGTGACGCCCGCCTTTTCGATGGTCTGTTTGAAAGGGTAGAGGTTCACCACCACCATGTCGATGGGCTCGATGCCGTTCTCGCGCATCTCCCGCCGGTGCTCCTCGTTGTCGCGCACGGCCAACAATCCGCCATGCACTTTGGGGTGCAGGGTCTTCACACGACCGTCCATGATTTCCGGGAATCCGGTGACCTCGCTGATGCCGATGGTCTTCACCCCGGCCTCGTCCAGGGTGCGCTTTGTGCCCCCTGTGGAGATGATTTCGTATCCTAATTGTGCGAGCTCTGCCGCAAACGGCACGATGCCCGTCTTGTCACTGACACTGATAATGGCCCTTTTCATAATATATTCTTTTAAATTTTAATTTCTCCGTTATTACCCCACGGCGGCCTGCGGCCTTGTGGGGGCTACCGAGCTCTTGCCCCTGCGGGGCCGCTCAAGGTATTGTATCTAATTTGTGATTTTCCTGATGGTTTTTCCCACGTTGATGAGGTGGTCGGCGACACGCTCGGCGTTGGAGGAGAGGGAGAGGTATTGCGCGCCCACGTCGGCACCGCAAATGCCGGCCTCAAGGCGTTTGATGTGATTGTCTTCCATGACCTTGGTGATGTCGTCGATCTCCTCCTCGATGACGTTGGCCTCTTCGAGGGCGTCAAGACTCTCCTCCTCGTATGCGACCATGATTCTCTCGTACAGGTCGCTGATGCGCGTCTGCACCTGCCGGATTTCATCGATGGCATCCTGTGAGAACGTGTGGTTTAGACCGCGGAGACTTTCTGCGTATTCCACGATGTTTTCGGCATAGTCGCCGATACGCTCCAGATCTCGCACGGATCGGAAGGTGGTGGAGAGGTAGATGTGGTCTTTTTGGCTGAGTTGCGGTTTTTCGGAGAGCTTGACGACAAAATCGACGATGGCTTGGTTGAGGAAGTTGAGCTCCTCTTCCCGGATGTTGAATTTCTCGATTTCCGAGAAGTCGAGGGTGCAGATGATGTCAAGGGAAAGGTTGAAGTTTTCCATGGCAAGATCGGCCATGTGGACGATTTCCTTCTTGGTCTGCTGCAACGCCATCGGAGGGGCGGTCAGCATGTTGTCGTCGAGGTAGTAGAGGTGCGGTGCGTTGGGGTCGATGGGATGCTTGTCGTCGGGTACGAGCCGGCAGACGACGTTGACGAGCATCTGGGTGAGCGGCAGCATCACGAGGACGGTGGCGATGTTGAAGAAGGTGTGGAACATGGCCAGCTGGGTCTGCGGTGCACTGGGGAACATCTTGGTGAAGAGAGACCCGTAGGTGACGCTTTTGCCGGAGGCGAGCCAGATGATGGCTTCTATGAAGAGGAAGATGACCACACCGCTGATGTTGAAGAAGAGGTGGATGAGTGCCGTGCGCTTTGCGTTGCGTCCGGAGGTCATACCGGCGATGATGGCCACCACGCAGGAGCCGATGTTGGAACCCATGGTCAGGAAGATGCCCTGGTCGATGTTGATGAGCTTGGTCACCACCATGGCCAACGCGATGGAGGTCATCACGGAGGAGCTCTGGATGATGGCGGTGAGCAGGGCGCCGATGAGCACCAACAGGACAGGGTTGTTGATGCGTGCCAGGAAAGCCTTGACGGAGTCGAGCGCCGCGAAGTCGGACATGGATTGGCTCATGAGGTCGAGGCCGACGAAGAGCATGCCAAAGCCCGTGAGGATGCCGCCGATGCGTTTCCATAGGTCTTTTTTGGCAAAGAGCATGACAAAGGCGCCGATGCCGGCCATGGAGGAGAAGATGAGGGCGGAGGTGAGGGCGCTGCCCGCCCCGAACATGCCGAGTGCCACGATCTGGGCCGTGATGGTGGTGCCGATGTTGGCGCCGTAGATGATGGTGGCCGCCTGCATCAGCGAGATGATGCCGGCGTTCACAAAACCGATGGCCATCACGGTGGTGGCACCTGAACTCTGGATGGCCGCCGTGCCCAACGCACCAATGCCCACGCCCAGCAACTTGCTGCGGGCGGCGTTGGAGAACAGATTCTTGAGCTTGTTTGACGAGGCAGATTCCAAGTTTGTGCTCATCATCTGACAAGCAACCAGAAAAATGCCGATGCCGGCGGTGAGGGTTAGAATGGCGGATAAAATTGTCGCTATATCCATACTTTATTTTGCGCCGCGAAAATATGATTTTTTCAATATCCTCCAAACATAAACGGCAGCTTTTTATTCACAGAAAAAGGGCTTTTTATTCACACAGTTTTTTCTTGAATTCCTCCATCAGCCACATGGGCGTGGAGGTGGCCCCGCAGATGCCGATGCGCTCGTTGCCGCTGAGGTCGAGGGCCTCCATCTGGCCTACGGTTGAGACCAAGTGGCTGTTGGGGTTGGCTTTGCGACAGATGTCAAAGAGGTAAAGCCCGTTGGAACTCTTCTCGCCGGAGACGAACAGGATGGCATCGTGCCGTTTGGCAAACTCCACGACTTGTGCGGCACGGTTGGCCACCTTGCGGCAGATGGTGTCCGCATAGTGGAACATGTCGCCGTGCCCGGCCGCTTCGTAGCCCGCCTTGATGAGCCCGATGAGACGGTAATATTGTTCCAGACTCTGGGTGGTCTGCGAGTAGAGCATGGCCGGCCGGTTGTAGTCGATTTTGCCGATCTCCTCTTCGGAGGAGAGCACCGTGACCTGGTTGTCGGCTTGCCCCATCAGCCCGACCACCTCCGCATGGCCCTTTTTGCCGAAGATGAGGATTTGTCTGTCGCGGGTCGCGGGGGCGTGGTGGAACTCGTGGATGCGCTGTTGGAGCCGAAGCACCACAGGGCAGGTGGCGTCAATGAGGGTGATGTGGTTCTCGCGGGCAATTTGATAGGTGAGGGGAGGCTCGCCGTGTGCGCGGATGAGCACGGTGGTGTCGTGCAGCGAGCGGAACTGCTCTTGCGTGATGACGCGAAGGCCGAGGACGGTGAGCCGTTTCACCTCCTCGTTGTTGTGGACGATGTCGCCCAGGCAGTAGAGCGCATGGTGGTCGCGGAGATATTCCTCCGCCGTGCGGATGGCGTGGATGACCCCGAAACAGAAACCGGAATTGTCGTCAATGGTGACTTGCATGGCGTGTTTTCCGAAGATAGCGCTGTTTTTACACGGATGAGGATGAGCCGGAACACGGGACGGGCTACCAGTTGTCGGGGAACAGGGAATCCACGAACTCCATGCGGTTGAAAACCTGGAGCTGGTCGATTTTCTCACCGACGCCGATGTACTTGATGGGGATCTTGAACTGGTCGGAGATGCCGATGACCACACCGCCCTTGGCGGTGCCGTCGAGTTTGGTGACGGCCAGGGTGGAGACTTCCGTGGCGGCGCTGAACTGGCGGGCCTGCTCGAAGGCGTTCTGGCCGGTGGAGCCGTCCAAGACGAGCATCACCTCGTGCGGGCCGTCGGGCACCAGCTTGCGGATGACGTTCTTGATCTTGATCAGCTCGTTCATCAGGTTGGTTTTGTTGTGGAGCCGTCCGGCGGTGTCGATGAGCACCACATCGCTGTGGCGCGCAAGGGCGGAGGCCACGGTGTCGTAGGCCACGGCGGCGGGGTCGGCACCCATCTTCTGGGTCACGATGGGCACGTCGGCACGTTGCGCCCAGGCCTCCAACTGCTCGATGGCGGCGGCACGGAACGTGTCGGCAGCACCCAGCATCACGCTGTAACCCTTCTTCTTGAATTGGTAGGCGAGCTTGCCGATGGTGGTTGTCTTGCCCACACCGTTGACACCCACCACAAGGATGATGTACGGCACATCCATCTCGGGGATGACAAAGTCATTGACCTTCTCGATGTCGTTCTCCAACAACAAGCCGGCAATCTCCTCCTTGAGGATGGTGTGCAACTGTTCGGTGCCTATGTATTTGTCGCGCGAAACGCGGGCCTCAATGCGCTCGATGATGCGCAAGGTGGTCTCCACACCCACATCGGAGGTGACCAGCACCTCCTCCAGGTTGTCGAGCACATCGTCGTCAACTTTCGACTTGCCGACGATGGTTTTGGCCAACTTCGCGAAAAAACTCTCCTTCGACTTCTGCAGTCCTTGGTCTAACTCTTGTTTTTTTTCTTTGGAAAAGAGTGAAAAAAATCCCATATTGTGCGGTTGTTAGTTCGGCGGCAAAGATACGAAAAAAGGAAATAGAGTGAGTGGAACGAAACAGACGAATCGAAAGGGACCGGGCAAAAAAAAGAGACGCCATAGTGTGACGTCTCTTTCCCAGGGGTTACAAATATTCTTTTATTCTGGAAGGACATATATCCTCTTCACACATCTGATGCTGTATCCGAGTCCCTTGAGGTTTTCTTGGAACTGTGCCGAGTCGCAATAGTAGTTCAGCACAAAGTTGCTGCTTGTCGAGGAGTTGGCTGAATAGTCTGAAGCCCAGAAATGTGTCTCACCCAGAAGGTTGAAATACCTGTTGATGCCACCTTCGTAGTAGCCGGAACCGTATGCGTTGAACAGGTTGGGGGCAATGCCCTGCTTGCCCGGCAGCCACACTTCGGTGGAGGGGCTCTTCACCAGGCCGGCCTGGCCGCCGGAGGCGACATACATGTCCATGTAGTCCTCCACCGTGGGCAGGGCCCATCCAGCAGGACAGATGCCCTGGACGTATGTGCCATAAGGCCACAGCGAGTCAGCAGGCACTGCACTGTCGTCACCCTCGGGCACGCGTGCCGAAGAGTACCAGCTGTACAGTTTTCCATAGACATCCACGAAGACCACGGTGTCGCCAGGTGCCAAGCCCACGGGCGGCGTGTCAAGCCATTCGTGGTCGGTCAGCGGCGTTGCGTCGTACTCTTTCTCGTTGCTGTCGGTGGTGATGACCAACGGGATCGGGTTCACCTTCACGTTGCCGTAAATGGTGTCGATGTCGCTGTAGTGTTCCAGGTGTTGGATGACCACCTCGAAATGCAGGCGCACGATGCTGTCGCAACCGTTGGCGGCCACGGTCTTCAGGATGAAGTCGCCATTGGCGGCATTCTCCTCAATCACCTCGATACGGGACACATCGGCGGGATCCGCACCGCTGCAATCCGTGGTGAAGGTCGTAAGCGTGCCGGATGGGGTGCCGGAAGTGCTGTAAATCACCGCACCGGTAGGATCGGTCAAGGTAAAGAGGATTCATTGAACGAGCGCTCGCAGATGGTGTCATAGTGCGGCATCTCCGCAATGACGATGTGGGTGTTGATGCTGTCGCAGCCGTTGCTGCCGCTGAGCGTGTCGGCAGACGTATAGGTGCCAGGTCCCGTAACCATAATGTTTTCGCCGCTAAATTCCACCGATGGATATTCTCCACAAACATTGAAACAGATTTGAGGTTTGTGAATTTCACGATTACCTGCTTTGGAGGAATTCCACGTATCGTTGTTATTGCTATAATACTACGCTCCTTCGTCGCTTGTGTATTATAGGTTAAAATCAAGTTTTTTTTCAAA
>CAMVIT010000064.1:0-14283 GCA_947167635.1 uncultured Bacteroidales bacterium
CCTCGTGGATAACCTATACGGATGGGGAAGCCGTGCAGCACCTGCACTACCTGCCCTGGGGCGAGGAGTTTGTGGACCAACGCATTACGGATTTCTCCGCCCGTCACACCTTCTCCGCAAAGGAACGCGACTCCGAAACCGGCTTAAGCTACTTTGGAGCAAGGTATTACAGCAGCGATTTGAGCATCTGGCTCAGCGTCGATCCGATGAGTGACAAATATCCGTCTCTGAGCCCGTATGTGTATTGCGCGGACAACCCGGTGAAGTTGGTGGACCCGAATGGGGAAGATGTTTGGATTCCTGGATTAGACGAAAAAGGAAATGTGACGTACACGGCCGAAGCGGGTGACAGTTTTGACTCTTTTGTTTCACAATTTGATTGTCGCGATGTTAATGGACGATATCGCGATGATAAAGGACAATACATAAGCGAGAAAATTTTCAATAATGCTAAGTTAAATAAAACAGGAAACATTAAAGAGGGTACTGTAATCAAGGGTGAGCATGTCAAAAAAGCCACAAATGGGTCAGATGTGTTGAAAGGAAATTGGCACAACATGAACGACTCTCAAAAATCTTCACAAGTCATGTTTGCCTTGATGTACGGAGCCCATCGTGACTTGACAGTCAATGGTTTACCTGCTATCAATTTGAATGATTTTATTAACGGATTCGAGATTCCTTCGTCAGGAAAATGGTTTTATAATGTGACTATTCCACTCAAGGGAGGAAGGATGATTTCCGCAGACATAAATTTCATGTCTTCAAGTGCTATAGAAGATCTAAAGGGAAATTTCCCAGTAAGAACGTATGCGGAATGGGCAAATTTAAGTGAAAATCCTCGTAGTACCTGTACAGCCAATATTTTAGGTGCTAAAAATCCTACTGCCACCCACCCATTTAAATGCATCAGTTTTGTCATTTCCAAAAATGACTATAATGATTTTTGTAACTCTCTTAGATGATGAACAACAAAACGTTAATCATGTTGGTCGTGCTTTTAAATAGCATGATATGCATAGCGCAAGAGCCCACACGAACAGTGGAGCTCCATGACTTCTGTGCTAATTTGCCCATTGAAGGTACTACGGCAGATTTGTTCCTTTTCTTGAACAATAGCAAACACATTACAATTAGTACTAACGAACCTATAAGTTATCATCATTTGTGGAGAACGGATTCAACAATGGAGTCAGGGGTTGACGAATATGTCGTCAACATAATTACAGTCAAAGGCATTACCTATTTTGAAAACAATGGCAAAATTCGATTGGCCACATTAGATTTAAAAAAAAATCGCAAAGTTAAAATCCAATTGTTAGGTCCTCTTTCTGTTTTATTGTCACGCAAGCTCAAAATGGAACAACTGCTTCAAATTTCTCAAGAAGAACCACCCATCCCGATTCCATATACACATGCCCCATTTAACTTAAAACGGAAAACATATCCTGACAGCATGGTATACTATGAAATTGTCTATTTCACCGGAGAAAACGATGGCGGTACGTTTCTACATTTGTATTTTGACACTAAAAAGCGGCTTCGACTGATAACTATCGACTATTATAACGAAGATATTGTGATACATCGAAAATTTCCTCCAAAAGCAAACAATTAACTTAGAAGAATCATACAAAGAATCCTTCGCTTCAAATAAATTCGTCATTCGCTCTGTCAAAAAAACAATGACCCCAAACCGAACATATAGTCCCATTCTTCCCGTCCGTACATCCCGCCTGCAGGGACGCAGATGGCTTCGTGGCCTCGCAACCGCTAACTACTCACTGCTAACTGCTAACTTGTCTCACACCTTCTCCGCAAAAGAAAAGGACACTGAAACCGGTCTAAGCTACTTCGGCTCACGCTATTACAGCAGCGATTTGAGCATCTGGCTCAGCATCGACCCGATGAGTGACAAGTATCCTTCTTTAAGCCCGTATGTGTATTGCGCGGACAACCCGGTGAAGCTGGTGGACCCGAATGGGGAAAAGATACGAGGTTTTTCTATTAACGAGAAAGGTTCAATCGTAATAGATGAGAAAAAAGCGAGCAAACATGCTGTAAAAATATATAATGCTATGAGTAAAACAGAGATAGGGCGTAACCAATTTGCTAAAATGGTATCGTCTGAAACGAAAATACGACTAGTCGTAACTAAAAGAAAACTTGCAGGTGCTCACGGTTTTACCCGAGGTTATCGAGTTGAAGATAATCAATATAAAAGAGCAAAAATAGTAATTTCAACGGCAAATCTAAACGACCGATTCGGTAATGCTACCGATGAAGAACTCATTAATGCTGTTGGCGTTCATGAATCCGTACATGCTATTGACCCTGAGCAATTTGCCAAGGACAATTTGCAACCTGGTTCCTGGGAGACAGAGAGAAAACCTACAGAAATGGAATACACTTCTCGTACACAATATAATAATGGGAATAATGAATCTTTTAAAGATGCCTATGAAAACCCAAGTGAAAACTTAGATGATTATAATAACAAAAAACCTGCATATCATTTATTGTCAGACTAAAAACACCAACCGATCATGACAAAGATATATCCTTTATTCATATTGATATGGGTGACATTTTTGCTTGGCACTTCCTGTAATACAAACATTTATTTAAGGCCTAATATAAATAAAAAAGATATTAACAATCAGAAAAATGATTTGTGGATATGTGTTGACACTGTTACAGATCGAATAATTATTTCCAAATATAAAAATGGCAAATTAAATGGTTATTACTTAAGTTACTACTATAATAATGGAATTCTATCGGAGAAAGGATACTATAAGAATGGAGAAAAGTATGGTGTTTGGAGAGGTTATACAATTCAGGGACGTCCATCAAGTGTGATTAAATATAATCGAAAAGGACAAGTTATTAGCATAAAATTGTATAATAACGGTTGGTGATTGATTTACAGGTAATGTTTTTTTATATCTAACCCCCTTTTTAGTCATAGTGCACAAAAAGAAAAAAAAGTAACGATCGATTGCGTGTTTTTACCGTCCCAACCAGTGACGGATGTTTAGGCTACAAACTACAGGATTATGACAACCCCGCAGGGTAACCATCTACATCAACGGCAAGGAGGTGGAGGCCTCCGTCATATTCGGATTTTTCGTATTTTCGCCACCTCCAAAACCACCGCCGATGAATCGCTGCCAACCATATTGTCAAATGAATCCCCTCACGGGGATTTGGCCCGCATACGAAAACGCCATCAGCTACAGATATGTATCCCCTGACGGGGATGAGGGGCGCAACAACCAACATCTCGGCGCGCATTACGTTTCCGCCACAATGCCACCACGATGTAACGGCGCTACCATAACTCTTCATTCTCCATTCTTAATTCTTAATTGGTCTCACACCTTCTCCGCAAAAGAACGCGACTCTGAAACTGGCCTATCCTACTTTGGCTCACGGTATTACAGCAGCGATTTGAGCATCTGGCTCAGCGTGGATCCGATGAGTGACAAATATCCGTCATTGAGCCCGTATGTGTATTGTGCGAACAACCCTGTGAAGTTGGTGGACCCGAATGGGGAAAAATTCAGATTGATTGGAAGGAATGCCAATGTTGCTTTTAGAAATTATTTGATTTCCCATAAGGGAGTAGATTGCATAAATATGTATGAGGCGTTTTCGTTATCCGATGCTGACCCTAATATGATTATGTTTAAGGATTACAATATCACATATAAACAATTTTCATCTCAATATCATAAAGTAACAGGTGAAAGGATGAATAATAAAGACGCTAAAAAACTTTTTAAAGCAATAAAGAGCGATGTGTTTATTGAAGTGAATCTTATCTCAAAGAAATCTATACCTGAAGATTGTCTCAATGACGTATATGGATTCGAATTCTTATTGGGTATTTCTAACTTTACTGATAAACCGCTATCAGACAATCCTGCATTAGCGCCATTAATGATTGATATAAATTCCGTTAATTTCAATGAGATTTTCAGCTTTTGTGCTGCTAATATTGAAACCAGTGATTCAAAATTCTTCTACAACACTACGGGGAACAAGGCAATGATGAATCCTCCAGTAGGATTTATGTTGGTTAATGCGAGAGATAAATCAACAGAACAGGCACAAGAATCTTTAATCAAGGAAATATTGGATTTCTATAATTCGGTTAAATAATTATGAGAATCACAAGTTTATTAGCCATAGTTCTCTCTTTCGTTCTGACAACATATGCTCAAACATACGCCGTTTTTTTAGACGACACCCTCATTTATCATATTGACAAATCAAACTACAGCTATAAGTATCAATTTAACGATAGTTTATCAGACGGTAATTGGGTGTTGTATGATCTTTACAGAAAAGACAGCCTATCCGTAAAGAAATTAGACGAACATATCCTTTTGTCCGAAACATTTAAAGGAAGATTGAGACACGGAAGGTCATATTGGTACAAGTATTCGTACAGCACTAGACGACATCCTCACCTTTATCTATCAATGACAATAGATTATCAAGACGGAAAAATTGAAGGCATGATTGTAAAATACCAATCAGATGGAGTGCCGGCTTATGAGTGGTCTGTTTCTAACAACCAGCTTGATGGTATATGCGTGACATATGACACAGATCCTCAATACAGCGGGACACTGTTGACCATATCGTATTTTGAGAAAGACAGTCTTATTCGCTGGAATGATTATAAAAATGGTTATGAGCTTATAGGGGAGGGAAAACGATTAAATGATGAAATAATTGAATACACTATATTTGAAAATAACAAGTTGAAATATAAATGCTATTATAAAAATTATTATTTAGAGAGGTATTATGAATATTCAGATTATCAGGTTGTTAAGAAGGCGGATTATGGACCTTTCTATCCTGTCAACATGAGAGATTCCATTTTTGGAATTTATCATCCTCGGTACACAAAATACGAATGGATGTATTGGTTTTATGTCGTCCTATCTCATCAAGAAGAATAGTATCTTGTAAAGTTGACATACTGAATTAAGAATTATTTTCGCCCCGTCAAAAACCACCAATGAACCGATGCCGAACATGTCGCCCCGTCCGTCATGTCCCCGCCTCCCTTTTGCGGAATGCGGACGGAACCATGTGCCCGCACACCTCCGGCGTGCGCGTGGGTTTGTGTGCCGCCTTTGCTACCGAGCCCTGCAGACCAACGGCCTGCCGTTTGACACAAACGAGTAGCTTTTTCCCGCGCACCGTCAGGTGTGCAAAGCTTTGTGAAAAATGGTTGTCGTATCTCTCCGAGGCTATTAGCCATTAACTCTTAACTATTATCTATCTCCTCCTCACCTTCTGCAACACAATCTCCTTGTACGTCTCGTACGCCTCCATCTTGAAAAGGACGGAGAAGAGCCAATAGAGCGCCACATAGGCGATGATTTGCAACGCCATCACAATGTAAGGGTGGAACGGCAGCAGCTGGCCGCCGAAATAGACCGCCACGGCTAACAGCGCCGCCAGCAGATAACAGAACCCCACATCTTTCACTTGGCTCCAAATGCCGTAGTTTATCAGTTTCTTGTTCACGAAGGCGTTGATGATGAAGCTGATATAACCCACCGAGGTTACCGCCCACAACAGACCGTAAATGCCGAAACGCACCCCTAAAAAGATGAGCCCGATGCCGATAAGTCGCTTTGCTACCTGCACCACAAAGAAGATGTTGCTCTTGCCGAGCGACTTGATGACATTGGTGTTCAGTGTGTTGAGCGTGTAAATCATGCTGGAGATGCAAAGAATCTGGAAGAAGGGTACCGAGGGTTCCCATTGCGCCCCGTATAACAGAAGTATCAAAGGTTTCGCCACGGCAATCATCAAAGCCATCAAGGGGAAGTTGAGGTAAGTGATGGCCTTGATATTGCGGCGCACTGCGCTGAGCAGGCGCACCCGGTCATCCTGCATCGCCGCGAAGACAGGGAAGGAGACCTGGTTGACAATCTGCGACAGCGATTCAGTGGGCACGGACTCCAACTTGCGCCCCTGCGAGTAGTAGCCGAGGTCGGTGGCCGAATAGAGCTTGCCGATGATGAGGCTCTGCAGGTTCGTATAGACCGTTTCCACCAGGGAGGATAACGCCATCAACCCGCCGAAGGCGAATAGCTCCTTCAAAGAGACGAGACTGAATTCAAGGGTGGGCCGCCAGTCGCTCATCTTCCACAATAGCAGCACACTGGTGAGTGCGGTGACCAGCTGCGACACCACCAAGCTCCAGATGCCACATCCGAGCAGTGCCATGGTGATGGCAACAACCATGCCCACAAATGTGGCCACGATGTTCCGAATGGACAGCTCCTTGAAACGGAGTTGCTTTTGCAGCTGACAAGACTGAACCATCGAGAATGCCTGGATGAGCAGCACCCAGCTTTGCACTCTCAGCACCTTGGTGAGCAGGGGCATTTCATAATAGCGAGAGATGGCGGGCGCACAAAGGTATAATATCCCGATGAACAGCAAGGAGACGGCAAGATTGAAATAAAAGACCGAGGTGAAGTCGGTTTGCGAAGGCTCCTTCTTCTGCACCAAGGCGGAGCCGAAGCCCGAAAAGACAAAGACAGTGGAGACGGCAATGAAGATATGGAGCATCGCAATGCAACCGAAATCGGCGGGCATCAACAACCGCGCCAACACCATGTTGGAGACAAACGAGAGCCCCACGGAACCGAACTTGCCGATTCCGCTCCAGAACATTCCGGCTATGGTTTTTTCTCTCAAAGTGGTCATTGCGGTGTGCGATTTGCGATTTGCGGGTTTCCTCCTCCCGGCTCCACACTGCGCTTCTTCGTCGCTTGTGTGGGGTTACTTGCACTTCGTGCGTCTTGTCCCTTCGGGACTGCTCAAGGAAAGTCTTATATTACGGTTCAATCCAATTTTTCAGATAGTCAAATTTTCGGGTCAATTTTCCTGCCCGCAGGATGGTGCCGCCGTCAATGACATCGGATGTCGTGCGGTTGAGCAGGGGACGGAGCACGTGGTTCACGAGTGCGTCGCCGAAAAAGGAGCTGGAGTCGATGGCCAGGGCGTTGGGGCAAGTGTCCACTGCCATGACGGTGATGTTGCCTTCGCGTGAAAAGGCCGGCTCCTCCTGGCAGGTGGCCGGGTTGTAGTCGTAGTAGGGCGCGTCGTGGGTGGCGGCGCGGAGCGTGGATTGGATGCTGCCCTTGATGTCGCAGGTCACATCCCCGATCATCCGGATTCGGAGTGTCGGGTCGGCCAAGTCGGCCTCGCTGAGATAAACGGGTGCGTCGGGGGCCCAGAAGTGGGCGCAGAGCAGCAGGTCGGCAGCGCGACCCCACCGCATGAAGTCGCTGCGATACATTTCAGGATGGTGCGTGAAATGCTCCCAGCTGAAGTCGCCGCCATCGGCGCGAGCCACCAGACGGTCGGCATCGGCCACGCAGTAGGTGAGGGATTCCACATTTGTGGCTTGCAGAAACTCCTCTTCTGTCATACGTTGCACGCCGATTTGCTTCAGGATGTGCTGCGCGCCTTGCGACACGCGGCCCATGCCGGTGACAAGCAGCTTGACGGCGGGCAACCTGATAGAGCGGAGCAGTTGCGTGAGCCGCTCTAAAGTGAAGGTGCGGTCGGGTTTGGGCAATTCATAGAGACGGTGGCGCAAGCCATAGCCGCGTAAAGTGTAATAGACTCCCACAATGCCGGCCCACCAGCCAAACGCACAGACACGACGCCCCGCTTCATCCACCAAATACTCGTAATCCGTGAAGGTGATTCCCTTTTCTACCAAGGCTTTGGCTAATGGCAGATTATAAGACTGCATCTTGGCAAAGTGGCCGAAGAAGAAATAGTGCTTGCGAGGCAATAGTGTCCCTATATTCACCTCCTTGATGCCCATCAGCACATCGCAGGTTGACATGTCGTCCACCACATCGATGCCTGCCGCACGGTATTGGTCGTCTGTGAAGCACCGTGTGTCACTCGCCTGCACCACGAACCTGTCGTTTGGGTAGTCGCGTTGCAGCTGCGCCATCTGTGCCGGCGTGAGCGCCACCCGGTTGTCAACGGGAGACTTGGTTTCCTTTATAAGAGCAATGACCATGGGTTTGAAAGTTTTGTGTTTGGTAATGTCCACACAAGGATTAGTCTCTTTTGAAAATGTCGCGCGTATAGACCTTCTCGGCCACGTCGTCAAGGTCGCTGTCGTAGCGGTTGGCGATGATGGCCTGGCTTTGTTTTTTGAACTCGTCGAGGTTGTTGACCACGAGACTGCCGAAGAAGGTGGCGCCGTCTTCGAGGGTGGGCTCGTAGATGATGACGGTGGCACCCTTGGCCTTGATGCGCTTCATGACACCTTGGATGGAGCTTTGGCGGAAGTTGTCGCTGTTGCTCTTCATGGTGAGGCGATAGACGCCGACCACGCATTTGCGCTCGTTTTGGGCATCGTAGTCACCGCGGTTGTAGTAGTCGTAGTAGCCAGCCATCTTGAGCACTTGGTCGGCAATGAAATCCTTGCGGGTGCGGTTGCTATCAACGATGGCGCGGATGAGGTCCTCGGGCACGTCGGCATAGTTGGCGAGCAGCTGTTTGGTGTCCTTGGGCAGGCAGTATCCGCCGTAGCCGAAGGAGGGGTTGTTGTAATGGTCGCCGATGCGGGGGTCAAGGCAGACACCCTCAATGATGTGCTGCGTGTTGAGGCCCTTGATTTCGGCGTAAGTGTCGAGTTCGTTGAAGTAAGAGACGCGCAGGGCAAGGTAGGTGTTGGCGAAGAGCTTCACGGCCTCGGCCTCGGTGGTGCCCATGAAAAGCACGGGCACGTCCTGCTTGACAGCACCCTCTTTGATGAGGGCGGCGAACTGGTGCGCCTTTTCAGTCAGGAAAGGGTTGTCCTGATCGTGTCCCACGATGATGCGCGACGGGTAGAGGTTGTCGTAGAGCGCCTTGCTCTCACGCAGGAACTCCGGGGCGAAAAGGATGTTCTTGGTGTTGTATTTCTGGCGCACGCTTTCCGTGAAACCCACGGGGATGGTTGATTTGATGACCATCACGGCTTTGGGGTTGTGTTCAAGCACCAACTGGATGACGCTCTCCACGGCTGAGGTGTCGAAGAAGTTCTTGACACTGTCGTAGTTGGTGGGCGCCGCGATGACCACAAAATCGGCTTGCCGGTATGCGGCGGCCGCATCAAGCGTGGCATGCAGGTCTAACGACTTGTGGGCCAGGAAATCCTCTATATATTCGTCTTGGATGGGTGATTTCTTGTTGTTGATCATCTCCACCTTCTCGGGGATGATGTCCACAGCCTCCACATGGTGGTGCTGCGATAATAAGGTTGCAATGGAAAGGCCGACGTATCCTGTGCCGGCAACGGCGATATTCATTTTAGGGGATGGGTTTTAGGGGTTAGGTTTTGATTTTTGATTTTGGGACTTATTCTTCTCGTTCCACCAACTGCAGCAGATACTGCCCATACTGGTTCTTGGCCATAGGGGTGGCGATTTCGCGGAGATGGTCAGCGGTAATCCAGCCTTTGCGGAAGGCGATGCCTTCAAGGCAGGCGATCTTGAGTCCCTGGCGCTTCTCGATGGTCTCCACGAAATTGGTGGCCTCGGCAAGGGAGTCATGGGTGCCGGTGTCGAGCCAGGCAAAACCGCGGCCCAGCAGCTGCACCTTGAGTTCGCCGTCCTTGAGGAATTCCTGGTTGACAGTGGTGATCTCCAGCTCGCCACGCGCGGATGGCTTGATGTGCTTGGCCACCTCCACCACCTTGTTGGGGTAGAAATAGAGTCCTACGACGGCATAGTTGCTTTTGGGATGGGCGGGCTTCTCCTCGATGGAGAGACAGTTGCCCTCTTTGTCGAATTCGGCGACACCGTAACGCTCGGGGTCGTTGACCCAATAACCGAAAACGGTGGCCTTTTGGTCCTCCTCAGCAGCTTTGACAGCATCGAGCAGTTTTCCGGTAAAATGGCTGCCGTAAAAGATGTTGTCGCCCAAGACGAGGCAGGCGCAGTCGTCGCCGATGAACTCCTCGCCAATGATGAAGGCCTGGGCCAGACCGTCAGGGGAGGGCTGCTCCGCATACTGGAGGTTGATGCCATAGTCGCTGCCATCACCTAACAGACGTTTGAAGCCGGGAAGATCTTGTGGCGTGGAGATGAGCAGAATGTCACGAATGCCGGCCAACATCAGCACTGAGATGGGGTAATAGACCATCGGTTTGTCATAGATGGGCAGCAATTGTTTGCTCACGCCTTTGGTGATGGGATACAACCGGGTGCCGGAGCCCCCGGCGAGAACGATTCCTTTCATAGTATGGATGTTTTATGGATTATCAAGGCTGCAAAATTACACTTTATAACAAAATGGTCCGATAATGTTGATTTTTTATTTGTTGATTGTTCGGTTTTTATTCTTTTCTGAGGTATTTGAAAGATGTACCTTGTTCAATCAATGGCCAGGTGGAGGAGGTAAATGTCACCACTGCGGTGTCGCCTTCTAAGGTTATCTCCCCACCGATAGGGTTGCCGGCGGCATCGGTGGCGGTGAATTCCAAGCCATTGTCACCCATCACCGCAAGGCCGTCGTCGAGCAGGGTGAGACGCGGGATGCCGATCTGAACATTGTACTTCCCGTCATTCCGGCGATAGGTAATCTCAAGATTGGGTTCCCCGTAATCCTCATCCACAAAGCTTCCTTCAAAGGGCCAAATAACTGAATTTTCATCCGAAAGAGTGAATTTGCCATCTTTATCTATCGTAATTCTGGCCGTCAAGGTGGGCATGTTTTCATAATGAAGCACCAGACCAGTCACAAATTTCACGCCGGGCACAAAATAAACATAGAGGTCGTCGCCGCTGATGTCGTAGAACAGCTGTTCGCCAATCCATATCGCATCCTCGTCGAAGCCGCCCATATCCTTGACTTTGTTTTCACGGACACAGAGTTCTCTCACTTCTGAAGAAGTAATCTTATCAAACCAACGCCTCGGATTTGTCAGGTGCCTCTCAGGTTTGCTCTCACTCGCGTAAAATGTAATCTTATCATTTTTTATAGAATAGCTGAACTTTTTGCATAGTTCTTCTTGCATAATATAAGGGTCGATAGTTCCTGCAAGGTGGGCTTTCCCATCCTCATTAAATTTGATATGATATAATTTTTCCACAAAAACCCCGGTGCCTTCCATCACGCCGCCGGTCAGCCAAAGGGAGTTGCGCTTCTTGTCGTATCTTGCCAGAGGGTTCTTGCCGTGACAAATCTCCGGGAAAGCCGACCAGACTCCATCTTTGTGTACCACAATCCCATAACCCTCAGAGGGGGTGCCGTCTTTGAACCCATAAACGCTATAAACCCCTACACCGTCTTTCTTTTCGTCCAAAAGTTTCTCATAATTTTCATCAAACCCGAATTCTTCTTTGATTTTATTTACTTTTTCAGAAACTTCAGACTTGAAAACGAAATCCAAAACTCCATTCAAGGGCTTGGTGTATTTCTGGTTACAGGAGGTGAGCGATAATCCGGCGATTACCAATAGCGCGATGAGTGTTTTCTTTTTCATATTTTTTGCGGTTTTACGGTTTGCTATTTACGGGGCTCCTCCTCAGGGCACCACACGGCGGCTGCGCCTTGTGGGGATCTACCAAGCTCTTGCCCCTACGGGGCCGCTCGAGGTAATTCTCCATTCTCAATTCTCCGGCCCCGCTTCTTTCCGCACTTTGCGTTCGTGCGGGGCGACATCGGTGAAGATCTTCCGCTGCGAGAAGAGCAGGATGGCGGCGAGCACCGCGCCCATCACGTCGGAGATGGTGCAGGCGGCCCAGATGCCCGTGAGCCCGTTCAGTCCGGCATTGGTGAACAGCACCGGCACGATGTAGGCTAACGGCAGCAGGAAGATGAGCTGCCGTGACAGGCTGGTGACGATGGCGATCCAGGGCTTGTCGATGGACTGGAAGAAGTTGGAGTTGACAATGGTGAAGCCGATGAGCGGGAACATCACCATCAGGAAGCGCATCGCCGGCTTGCCGATGCGGATGAGTTCGGCGTCGGTGGTGAAGATTTTGACCATCGTGACCGGGAAGAGGCAGGAGAGGACGCTCCCGACCAACCCGACGAGGACGCAGACTTTCATTGTCAACATATAGACGTGTTTCAGCCGGTCGGCGTGGCCGGCGCCGTAGTTGTAGCCGGCGATGGGCTGCATACCCTGGCAGATGCCGAGGATGAGCATCACCATCAGACTGCCAAAGGTGTTCACGATGCCGTAGGTGCCCACTGCGAAGTCGCCGCCGTAATGCAGCAGCTGGTTGTTGAGCATCGCCACCACGAAGGAGGCGCACACGTTCATCAGGAAGGGACTCATTCCGATGAGGGTTATATTCTTGAAAATGTATCCTTTAGGCTGCCATCCGTGGGCTTTGAAGCGGATGAACGAGGAGGGCTGTACAAAGTGCAGCACGGCAATGATAGCGGTGGTGGTCATCGAGATGGTGGTGGCCCAGGCCGCGCCGGCGATGCCCAAGTGCATCCCGAAGATGAAGATGGGGTCCAGTATCATATTCAAAACTGCACCGCCCACCATGATGAACATCGACTTCATCGGATAGCCCGAGGCGCGGATCAAGCCGGTGAGGTTGAAGGTCATTGTGGTGAAGAACATTCCCGGCAGCACGATGAGCAAATACTCGCGCGCGTAGGAAAGGGTCTGTGCTGTGGCGCCGAAGCTGGTCAGGATGCGGTCCATAAACAGGTAGCCGCACGACACGAACAGCACGCCCAGCACAATGGTGAATATCATACTGTTGCCCAGGATCTTCTCGGCCCAGTTCACGTCCTTGCGCCCCAGCACGATCGACATACGGGCCGACGAGCCCACGCCAATGAGCGAGCCGAATGCGTGTACGATGTTCATAATGGGCATCGTGATGGCGAGGCCGGCAATGGCCATAGCGCCCACGCCGTGCCCGATGAAGATCCGGTCCACGATATTATAGACGGAAGCGATGATCTGGCTGATGACGGAGGGTAGGGCATACATCCATAACAGACTCCCTATATCTTTGGTTTCCAGTTCTTTTGTCTTGTCTAATGCTTCCACAAAGCTTCAAAAATTGAGGCGGCAAAAATACGAAATTCCAAGTTATGACTTGAATCCCTTTGGGATTTGCTTTATTTTGTTTTTCGTTTTGTAACGAAAAATTCGTTATCTTTGCCGCCGTAAAATAAACAGATATGGTAACATTGAAGAAACTCACTGCCTCGGAAGAGGCTATTATGCAGATAATCTGGAAGTTGGGACAAGGTTTCGCGCAGGACATCATGAGCGAGATACCCGAGCCGAAACCACCATACAACACCACGCTTTCCGTGGTGAAGGCACTGGAACGCAAGGGCTATGTCGGGCACGAGACTTTCGGCAAGGCGAACCGCTACTATCCGCTCATTTCCAAAGAAGACTACTCCCGCAGTCTGCTCGGCCGCGTGGTCAGCCACTATTTCAACAACTCCCTCTCCTCGCTGGTCTCCGCTTTCACGGCCGACCACCCCATCTCTGACCAGGAACTACAGGAGCTCGAACGACTGGTCCAAAAAGCGAAACAAAGTCCTAAATCCTGAATCACAAGTCCATGTTCAAGCTGGTAGATTTCGGAGTTATAGTGCTGTCGAGCGGTTTTTTGCTGCTCTGTTATATGCTGTTTCTGCATAAAGAGAAATATCATCAGCTTAACCGTTTTTATCTGCTGTTTTCTTTGGCTTTTTCTTCTTTGCTTCCTTTTATAAAGTTCAGTGTTCCTGTACAACCCCTAATGCCGAATACGCAATCCTTTTTGACAACAGTTACGGAAGCTCCAGCCATTCCTTTTGGGATGATATTGTATGTGACAGGGCTTGTGCTTTTCTTTATCTTGTTCATTTTGAGATTGTTTAAGGTCTTAAAGCAGATCATTGGAAAGCATTACATTGAAATGAATGGTTTGAAAGTTATTGATAATCCTGAACAGAAAGTTCCCTTTTCCTTTTTCCATTATGTTGTGGTAGATTCTACCACATTTGAACTCGATGAACTGGATTTGGTACTTCGTCACGAGGCGGCGCACGCCCAACAGTGGCACACGCTGGATATTCTTTTTGTTGAACTTCTTGGAGTGATATGCTGGTTCAATCCTTTCGTGTGGGCGTATAAGTCCGCGCTCAAGTCTCAGCACGAGTATGCGGCCGACGCGTCAGTCATCCACTCGAATGTTCCCCGTAATGACTATTTCGATCTGATTTTGAAACAGATTCGACATCAAAACCGTCTGGCTC
>CAMVIT010000065.1:0-14227 GCA_947167635.1 uncultured Bacteroidales bacterium
CCGGGGAAACCTGCATCGACGAGACCCAGTATCAAGGCAAAGACAGACCTATCAGAGTGCTGAGGTTGGAACTGAAATGATGGAGGTAGATTGCGTTATATAGTAGAGTATTTCTATCTGTAAAGTAAAAAAAGATTATCTTTGCGAATTGAAAAGAACATATTCTGATGAACAGAGAAAACGCTGAAATAGAACTGAAAAGGATATTCGGCATAGACCATTTCTACGACGAACAATGGGAGGCTATTCGACGAATTCTCAACGGCGAACGCATTTTGATGATTCAACGCACGGGCTTTGGTAAATCACTATGCTACCAGTTTCCAGCCACCCAATTCGATGGCATTACGGTCATCTTCTCTCCTCTGATAGCCCTGATGAGAGACCAGGTAAAAGCATTGAACAAAAAGGGCATTCCTGCAAGATACATCAATTCAGAACAAACAGTGGAGGAAAACTCTGCCACTATACAAGACGCGCTTGACGGCAAAGTCAAAATTCTTTACATCGCCCCAGAACGCCAGGAAAATGCAGAATGGATTGAAGCGACCAGAAAGATGAACTTGTCTATGGTTGTAATTGACGAAGCCCATACCATATCGGTTTGGGGACACGATTTCCGCCCAGCCTTCCGCCGTATCATCAATTTGGTAAAGTTGCTTCCTCAAAGTCTGCCAGTACTGGCTACTACTGCAACCGCAACCAATCGGGTTCAAAGCGACATCGAACATCAGATTGGAGGACGGTTGACCACAATCAGAGGCCAACTTGTCCGCGATAATTTCAGATTGTATGTGATAAAAGTCCATTCAGAAGACGAAAAATTGGTTTGGCTGGCCCAGAACCTCCATCAAATAGACGGGACGGGATTGATTTATACGGGAACCAGAGTCAACACTGAGATTTATGCAAAATGGTTGGCCTACAACAATATAAATGCAATCAATTACAATGCGGGACATGATGCGGATACCCGTAAAGACATTGAAAACGGATTGATGCACAACAGATACAAATGCGTTGTTTCCACCAATGCACTGGGAATGGGTATCGACAAGCCGGACATCCGATTCATTATCCACACACAGATTCCCGCTTCCCCCATCCATTATTATCAGGAAATCGGTCGTGCCGGAAGAGATGACAAGCCAACCACAATTATTCTATTCTATAACGAGCAAAAGGATAAAAACGGCATCGAAGAAGACTATAAGTTACCCAAAGCCTTTATTGATGGGGCAAGACCTTCAAAAGAAAAGTATTTAAAAGCCATCGATGCTTTAAGACAAGAACCACTCAGTGAAAGAGGCTTGATGAAGGCCACGAATTTAAAACAGACTCAAATAAGGGTCATCAAGGCAGATTTGATAGATCAAGGAATAGCCAAAGAAGTAGTGGATGGTAAGAGCAAAGTTTTGGAATATCAATTCGGTGCCAAAGAGCTCGACACACAATCTTTTGAAAATTTAAGAATCGCCAAACTAAAGGATTTGGATGCCATGGTGGGTTATGTTAACACATCCAATCCGCGTATGCAATACTTATGCGAGTTTTTGGATGATGACAACAACATAAACTATTCCAATTGCGACAACACCAATTTAGACAAATTGACTGTGGCATTAACTGATGAGTGGCAAAAAAAACTGTCTGATTTTAGAGAAAACTATTTTCCCATATTAGAGGTTTCAGAAACAACATCAAAGACTCATAAACCGTCTAATATCAAATGGTCTATCAATATTCCTTTAGAAAATAAAATTGACGTCTATAAAAATGATCAATTATTCAGTTCACAAAGTTGTGTGATTAATTGGAATAACTTTTCTGTGGAAGAACGAGAATTTGTAGAATCACTCTTAGTAAGTCATTTAGCCAGAAAATCTCATATTGTAAACGGAGTCGCCGCATCGTACTATAGCGTTTCGAATGTTGGGAGTGCTCTGCATCGCTCAAAATATGAAAACGGCGGCGACTACCCTGATTTCCTGTTGCGTCTCACATTAAAGGCTTTCTTCAAGACTTTTGGCAACTCAAAATTCGACATGGTGTTGTACGTTCCCCCAACCCATTCGGGCGACCTTGTCAAGAATTTTGCTGTAAAGTTTGCTTCTGTCATCAAAGTGCCTGTCTCGCATAAACTTGTAAAAATCAGACAGACAAGCGAACAAAAAGTATTTCAAAACAGCTATTTAAAACAAGAGAATGTCAAAGATGCGTTCTCGTATTTGTCGCCAGAAGAAATCAATGGAAAGAAAATCATTTTGTTAGATGACATCTTTGACAGTGGAGCCACGATAAAAGAAATTGGGAAATTATTAACAACAATGGGGGCGGAAATCATAGTTCCAATAGCCATTGCAAAAACCGTAGGAGGTGATATATGATGGAAAACGAATTGACATATTGGGTTGCCTTGACGCACACCCCTAAAATTTGGACAAAACGAAAAAACGAAATCATTGTCTATTGCTTCAATCTTGGTAAAACTATCGCAGATTTCTTTGAATCAGAGAATTTCTTAGGAATGGAACTGAAGCACGAAGAGCAAGAATTGTTATTGCAAACCAAGAAGGAATTGGCAAACTATGCTTTTTTGGTCGAAGAACTTTTAAATCAAGGTTATAGCATCATTCCGATAACATCGCAAGAATATTCACCAACGCTAAAAGCTAACCTAAAATACAATACGCCGATTATTCTTTATACCAAAGGCAACAAACAACTTCTAAAGCAAAACGCTATTGCGATTGTCGGCTCCAGAAATGCCAACGACAAATCTTTGCTATTTACGGACAATGTGGCAAAAAAGGCTTCCTCTGAGCACAAAGTAGTGGTAAGTGGCTTCGCCAAAGGCGTTGACAAGCAGGCTCTTGACTCCGCACTGAATTACAAGGGACAAAGCATCATCGTTTTGCCTCAGGGTATTACAACTTTTGCCAGTGGAATGAAAAAATACTACAAACAGATTATAGAAGGAACTGTTTTGGTGCTGAGCGTTTTCCACCCCAAATCACCGTGGAGCGTTGACTTGGCGATGGCAAGAAATTCCATTATCTATGGTCTCGCAGATGAAATATATGCGGCCCAGTCCGACGACAAGGGCGGCACTTGGAGCGGAGTAACGGACGGCCTAAAAAAAGGAAGGTCCGTTTTTGTGCGTATGCCTGAGAGAAACGAAAAATGCGCCAATATGACGTTAATAGAAATGGGAGCCAAAGCCGCTGACATGGAGGGGAATCCCATACATAAAACGACAGAATACGTATTGCAGGAACAATCCAGTCAAGTAGTGGCAGAACCAACAGCATCATACCAAACCACCTCCGTTGACAAACAAATCGTTGATTTACTAAATAAAGGAGAGTATTCTTCAAAACAAATCATTGAGATATTGCATCTTTCAGACTTTAGCCCCCAAAAGCTATCGCAACATCTATCAAAGACAGATGGAATTCAGATTCATAAAATTGGAAAGACAAATAAATATTCGTTGAAGGTCAAAAAACAATCTGAGCAATTGACTTTATCTTTGTGAATTCAATAGCCTAACAAAGCAAACGATAATGAACAGAAACAACCAAATCATTCTCCTGACCGGGGCGAGCAGCGGTATCGGATACGACACGGCCGTGGCCTTGGCAAAGCAAGGGCACAAGGTGTATGCCGCCGCCCGCCGTGTGGAACGTATGGAACCGCTTCGGGAGTGGGGCGTAGTGCCGCTCCAGATGGATGTCACCGACGAAGAGTCGATGCGGCAAGGGGTGCAGACCCTGCTCGACCGCGAGGGGCGCATCGACGTGCTTGTCAATAATGCAGGATATGGCTTCTTCGGGGCGGTAGAGAATGTGCCAATGGACGATGCCCGCAACCAACTTGAAGTCAATATCTTCGGATTGGCACGGCTCTGCCAGTTGGTGCTGCCAGCCATGCGTAAGCAACACAGCGGCCGCATCATCAACATCGCGTCGGTGGCGGGCAAATCGGTCATCTACTATGGCGGCTGGTACCACGTGTCGAAGTATGCGGTCGAGGCGCTGAGCGACGCGCTCCGCATCGAGATGCAGCCCTTCGGCATCGACGTGGTCATCATCGAACCTGGGGCCATCAAGACCAACTGGGGAATCATCGCCGCCGACCACCTTGCCGAGACCTCCAAGGATACCGCCTACGCCGACACGGGCGCGATGATGGCGCAGAACCTGCGGGGCATGTACGAGTCGTCGAGCATTTCCGCCCCCTCCGTGGTCCAGAAAGCCATCTGCCGTGCCGTGAATGCCCGCCGTCCCCGCACGCGCTACCGCATCGGGCGTCTCTCCTCAACGATGGTGTTCTTCCACTGGCTGCTGCCCACCCGCTGGTGGGACAGCATCGTGCGGATGATGGGAAAGAAGAAGTGGATGTGAGTAGAGGTGGGCTCCATCTTCATGACCCTTACCAGATTTTTGAAAAATAATCGTACTTTTGCAGTTGGTTTGATTTTGAAATATTTTGAAAAATTGTGCGTATGAAAAATTTTCTTGTCGCCTTATTTTATGTTGTAATGGCAACCTACGGCTACAGCCAGAAAGTGCAGCTGTTCGACAAAGAGGGCTCCACCATTCCAGAAGACGACTTGTGGGGCATTGCATTGGACAATCAAGGGCGGAAACTGATAGGGAGCGCCCATTCCGGCTTTCTTGTTTTTGACGGGAAGTCATTTAACCCTTCACCCGAAATCAACGGAGTGTTTATCAGCCCCATATTCAAAGATTCCAAGGGGAACATCTGGATTTGCTACAGAGGACCTGAAGAAAATGCGGCAGAAGTGCTGTCTTGCTATGACGGCTCCCAATGGCGGCACTACAAAGCCGAGGATATCGGCTCCAAGGATTTGTCTGTCGGAGATATTTGTGAAGACAAAAACGGCAAAATCTATTTCGCAGGTTGCGAAGGAGTTTTATTGACGTTTAAGGACAACCGCTGGGAGTTGCTGGAACTCCCCGAAAAAGATATGGTGGCGTTGTCCATTGACGTGAGTGACGATGGTGTCATTGCCCTCGGTTTCGGGCGTCCCAACTGTGGACTGCTGTTGTATGAAAACGGCCAATGGAAAAGTTTCTCCGAAGAGAAATCGCCCCTGGTCATCAATGTGGTGCGTGCCTTGGAATTCACCAACGACGGTTCCCTGATTGTGGGTTATGGCGGGGGCTTTGGAAATGGAGGTTTCTCTGTGATGAAAGGCAAAAAGTGGACCCACTACAACAAGTCCAATTCCGGCATCTCCGACCACATGGTCCGCGACATCGAGTTTGACGGCCAAAACTATTGGATGGCGACAAACAACGGTCTGGTGAAATTTGACGGAAAGAAGGTCTCATCTGTCTTTTTCCGTGAAGGCATGTACAAAAATGTTATTTGTGACATTGTCATAGAGGACGGTACCCTTTGGATTGCCACCAACTTCGGGCTGATCAAATACATTCCGTAAAATAAGTTTGCAGCAAGAATTACGAGGAGTGCACTGCCCAAATGGTGAAATCGCAGAAACTGATTGACACCTAACCGATGGTGGAAATGGAGATGCTGGGGCATTGAGGCAGGAAAGGTTTTTCAATAAATCACTATTCCTTCAACTTTCTCTTCACCCCCTCAACCCCAAAATAATCCAACGCATAAACAGGAAACGCACTTAACACGGCCACTTCTGGACATTTGTGGTTGATGTGTTTCTTCAACTGTTTCGCAAAAATGGTGTTTTGTGTCTCCAACTTGGTGGGCAGGTCGAAGACATCATTTACCAGATAATTCATTTTGGACAGATGGGCGTGAATGAGTTCTTGCCAGATTTCCTTGGTGTATTTGTTGAGGTTGGTCAGTTGTGGAAGACATTCTGCTGCCGAAACGGTCTTGTAATGCGGTTCGTTCATGCAGGCTTCAACATCCTTGCAGTAGTCCTTGTACGGACAATTGGAGCGTTTGCATTTGACGGTAAGGTTCTTGAAACTTTCCATGTCCTTGTAATGGCGAATGGCCTCCAACATTGGATAACTGACATAGAGCAGCCCGTTCTCTGTTTCGTTGTCGAAGAAATCAAGCATTTCCACGAGTCTGTCATCATCGGCCATGGTGGAGTGCGCATCATAGTCAAAGAACAAGTAGATGTAAGCAAAACTGTCTCGGGTATAGTCGCGCAAGAGTTCTGCGTTTTCCTTGCTGCGTTCTTTGAGAAGATTAACCATGTCGAATGCAAATTCATCGGCTTTCAATTGCTGGTACAATTGGTAAATCTCGGCATCATAGACACACTTCACCGAAATCCTTTTGCCAAGGAAATGCTGCTCCAGCTTGTCCACATATTTGGATTCTGCCCGAGCACCTTCAAACACGAAAAGATGCAACTCGCTACTCGACATGGAACGCATTGGCTCTATAGATTTTCTCGATGTTATGTCCAAACCTCAACTCTTTCTCGGTGCAAGCCTGAAGCGGCTTGATTTTGTTGTTTTGCAGAATAAAATTGCAATCAGGGCGCAAGAGGTCATTCGTCATCAAATAGGTGTTGTGGGAAGAGGTGAAGACCTGACAATCCATGTTAAACAGGAGCTTGCACACTTCAAACGACAACTTAAAATGATAGAAAGCATCAAATTCGTCGATAAAGACAAACGAAGCAGCTGACATTCGCTTAACCCACACGTATAGCAGTTCCAATGCTTTTGTCCCTGTTGAAGCGATGGACAAGAAAGGTGTTGTGTTGCCTCCAATTTCGCAAAACAAAATCTTGTTGCCTTCTTTTGGAGCAGCAAACTTGAATTCTTGTTCGCTCACCTTGGCCAAGAATTGGGAGAAGTCCTCGACGTAGTTGTTTTGGATAATAAACTCCTCCAAACCAAAGCTGGATGTTTCAAGGCCGATAAACTCACGGCTATCCAAATTCTTGAACCACAGCATGGAGTTCACAAACAGCATCAACTTGACAATATAATGCTCTTGTGGCAAGGGATAGGAAGCCGTGATGAAGTTGATGACAGAAACGCTATTCACATTCTGCTTGAAGTTCTCTTTGACCGTGCTGTCAATCTTGAATTGTTCATCATCAATCTCGAAAAAAGCGGTGTCTTTCTTGAATACCCGTTTGTGATTCACCACTAACGATTCCGCAACAAGCAATCCTGCCGAGTTCTTTGAATATTGATATTCCAGAAGATCGTTACCAAACATGAAAACATATTCAAATTCCACAGGAGCTTTGGGATTGCCCACATAGACGAAATTGGAATAATAATCGTTTTTTTTCCATTTCGAGGAAAGATGATTTTCTATGTCAAAGATAGCCAATGCAAAGTTTGACTTTCCGGACCCATTGGGGCCATAGACAATACCATTCTTGATAACACCATTCTTTACGGCGTTTCTGTTGAACTCATAATTGTTAGGATGCGACAAGTCCCATTCTATCCTCTCAACGAATCCTCGAAAATTTTTTACGGCGAATTTGACTAACATGACATTTTGTACTTTAATCACGTTGCAAAAATAGTATTTTTTTGAATTGCCGTAATTTTTTTACAGAAAAAAACAACACGTGTTCGTGGTGTCTGTAAATCAGGATATAAACGAAGGGAAGTAATGATAAAAAATAATTTGTCATTATTTATATTTTTTAACTAATCCAACGAAAGATTTTTGTAGAAAACTTCGAGTATTTTTTTTATTTTTGCATCTACAAACAAATTCAAAATCAATATGAAACACACCCTTCTGATTTTCGCCGCCGCCGTCGTTTTATTGGCCGGCTGCAACAAGACAACAAAAACAGACAAAGATATGAACACTTTGACATTCAACGAGAAACAGGCGGCGGCAATGTCGGCCATCGCCTGCTACGAGGCGCAGGGCGACCAAGCGTCGTTAGCCACCGCCATCCACGAGGGCTTCGACGCGGGGCTTACCGCCAACCAGATCAAGGAGGCCCTCTCGCAACTCTACGCCTACACGGGATTCCCGCGCTCGCTCAACGCGCTGGGCACTCTGCAGAAGGTGATGGAACAACGCGGTGAAGTAGAGATCGGCACCGAGTCCACTCCCCTACCCTCCAACTACAACGCCTTGAAACAAGGCACCGAAGTGCAGACCAAGCTGTCGGGACAACCCTTCGACTACAAGTTCTGTCCCGCCGAGGACTACTACCTCAAGGCGCACCTCTTCGGCGACATCTTCGCCCGCGACCTGCTCACCCACGTCGACCGCGAGTTGGTGACCGTCAGTGCTTTGGCCGGTCTGGAGGGTGTGGAACCCCAGTTAGCCGCCCACGTACGCGGCGCACGGAACATGGGTCTGACCGACGCCCAGCTGCTCGCCATCCCGAAGGTGTTGCAGGAACGTGTGGGCAAAATGGAGGCACACCGCGTCGCTGTGGCCATTCAGCAACTGGGCATCAGCGACTCTGCCAACGACCACATCGCCAGCGACATATACGTTCAGAACTACGTTGACTTGAAGTCGAGTTGGCGGCGGGGCGAGCCCAACACTGCCTACGCGCAGTACTTCATCGGCAACAGCTATCTTGCGCCCTACGACGGCGGTATGGTCAACGTGTCCTTCGAGCCGGGTTGCCGCAACAACTGGCACGTCCACCACAAGCAGGTGCAGGTGTTGGTGTGCGTGTATGGCCGTGGCTGGTACCAGGAATGGGGCAAACCCGCCGTCAAGCTGGAGCCCGGTGTGATCGTCGAGATCCCCGAGGGCGTGAAGCACTGGCACGGGGCCGCCAAGGACAGCTGGATGCAGCACCTCACCTACCACAAGGACGTGCAGGAAGGGGCCAGCAACGAGTGGTTGGAGCCAGTCACCGATGAACAATACGGCGCTTTGAAATAACCAACATTCACTCACCAACATTCACTTAAAAATATGAAAGCACTCCTTATCAATGGCAGTCCCAACGCAAAGGGCTGCACCTTCACCGCCCTGAGCCTTGTGGCGGAAGAATTACAGAAAAACGGCGTGGAAACCGAGATCGTCCACGTGGGACACAAAAACATCCACGGCTGCATCAGCTGCGGGAAATGCTATGAAACAGGCAGATGCGTCTTTGATGACATCGTGAACGAAGTCGCCCCGAAATTTGAGCAAGCCGACGCGCTGATCATCGGTTCGCCGGTCTATTACGCGGGCATTGCCGGCACGATGAAATCCTTCCTCGACCGCCTCTTCTTCAGCACGCACTTCCGGAAGTGTATGAAAGTGGGCGCTGCGGTCTGCTCGGCCCGCCGCGCCGGCACCACCGCCACCTTCGACCAGCTGAACAAGTACTTCACCATCAGCGAGATGCCCATCGCCAGCACCCGCTACTGGAACATGGTACACGGTCACAGTGCCGAGGACGTGATGCAGGATGCGGAGGGCGTGCAGTGCATGCGCATCCTCGGCCGCAACATCGCCTTCCTCGTCAAGGCCATCGCTGCGGAGAAGGAGCGCAACGGTCTGCCCGAGGCGGAAGAAGCGGTATTCACGAATTTTATCCGGTAAAATGACAAACGACAAACCCACAGGAAAAGACTATGTCGGCAGCGACGACCTCTACGCCGACGTGCAGCGCACGATGCGACTGGTTGCCGAGATGAACAGCGGCTATCACACTGAAGCTGAAGTGCGCGACTATTTGCGCGAAATTACCCGCAGCGATGTGCCCGAAACCGTGCGCGTCTTCCCGCCCCTGAACATCAACTACGGTCCGGGGGTGCGTTTCGGCCACGACTGTTTCCTCAATTTCGGCTGCACGCTCCTCGCCATCGGCGGCATCACCATCGGTGACGGAGCCTTCATCGGTCCGCACTGCGTGCTGGCCACCGAGTACCACCCCGAAGACCCGGCCACGCGCCATTCGCTGCTCACCAAGCCCATCGTCATCGGCCGCAACGCCTGGCTCGGCGCCGACGTGAAAGTGCTGGCGGGCGTCACCATCGGTGAGAACGCCATCGTGGCCGCCGGCAGCGTGGTCACCAAGGACGTGCCCGACAATATGGTTGTGGCGGGGAGCCCGGCGAAAGGGATAAGAGAGATAAGGAAAGAACTAAAACAATAATAACAATGAAAAAACTCATCATCTTCGCCCTCGCGGCACTGTCACTGGCCGCCTGCGGCAACAAACAAGAAACAAAAAACAACGAGAATATGAAACAGGAATTGAACCTCACGAAGGAGTGGGACAAGGTGTTCCCCCTCAGCGACAAAGTGAACCACCGCAAGGTGACATTTGAAACCCAGTACGGCCTGACGTTGGCTGCCGACCTTTATACTCCGAAAGATGCCAGCGGCAAACTCCCCGCCATTGCGGTGAGCGGTCCCTTCGGTGCAGTGAAAGAACAGAGCAGCGGTCTTTACGCTATGAAGATGGCAGAACGCGGTTTCGTGGCATTGGCCTTCGACCCGTCCTATACCGGTGAGAGCAGCGGCGAGCCCCGTCGCACGGCATCGCCCGACATCAACACCGAGGACTTCATGGCCGCCGTCGATTTCCTGTCGCAGTTAGAGAATGTGGATCCCGAGCGCATCGGCATCATCGGCATCTGCGGCTGGGGTGGTATCGCCCTGAATGCTGCCGCTGCCGACCCGCGCATCAAGGCCACCGTGGCCAGCACGATGTACGACATGACCCGCATCAGCGGCAACGGCTACTACGACAGCGACAACAACGAGGAGGCCCGTCACGCCGCCCGCGAAGCCATGGGCAAGCAGCGTCTCGCCGACCCGTTGGCGATGGCCGGCGGCGTCATCGACCCGCTGCCCGATGAGGTTCCGCAGTTCGTGAAGGACTACCACGCCTACTACAAGACCCCGCGCGGCTACCACAAGCGCAGCGGCAACAGCAACGACGGCTGGCGCGTCATCGGCACACAGGCTTACGCCAACAGCCGCTTCCTCTACTATATCAACGAAATCCGCTCCGCAGTTCTTGTGATGCACGGCGAGAAGGCCCACAGCCGCTACTTCGGCGAGGCCGCCTACCACTACATGGTGGATGGCAAGGCCGAAGGTTACAACGTCATCGGCAAACCGAATCCCAATCCCGACAACAAGCAGCTGCTCATCATCCCCGGCGCCACTCACTGCGACCTCTACGACGGCGGCGAGGGCAACTACATCCCGTGGGACACGCTGGCGGAATTCTTCAAGAAAAATCTGTAAACCGACAAATCTTAATAATATGAAGCAAACGAACAACGACTCGTCAGAGAAAAAGAGCTGCAGAGGCTGGATTGTTCCGCTGCTCATAGTGGCTGCAAACGCTGCTGCCATCGTTGTGCGTTGGAGTTCCTTGCAGGAGCTGATGCCCGCGCATTTCGACCTTCAGGGCAATGCCGGCGGAACCATGCCACGTACAATGCTGGTCCTCTATCCGCTGATTAGTGCCGCTATCTGTCTGATTGCCTATTTGATAGCTAAAAGAAAGAAAAGACTGCAGACGGGACTTATCATCCTTGTTTCCGGCATCGCCTTGGTCGTGCTTTTGTCAACCATGGTTACACTGACGGCGGGAAAAATGCCCGTTTTCATGCTCGCCGAGCCGGTGATACTCGTGGCAGCCGTTGTTGCTTGCATCGTCTGCATTGTTAAATCCAAGTCATAGAGACATTGAAGCGAAGAAAATGCGCTACGTCAATCTGCGTGGTCTGCGGGAATTTTACCACAAGTATTACACAGATATTCACCGATAGAAAACCTCATACAACAAATAAAACACTCACCTATTGCAACTTGACAGTATGGATATACAAGAAATCGAAGTAAAATCGGTTATAACCAAGACCAACCTGCCGGTAACCGACTACGCCGTGAACCCGTATGTGGGCTGTCTGCACGCCTGCAAGTATTGCTACGCCTCGTTCATGAAGCGTTTCACCAACCATCCGGAGCCGTGGGGTGAGTTCCTCGACGTGAAAAACTGGCCCGACATTCGCAATCGCGGGCAATATGCCGGCAAAGAGGCCTTCTTCTGCTCCGTGACCGACCCCTACCAGCCGCACGAGGCCAAGTTCCAGCGCACGCGGAAGATACTCGAACAGCTGCAAGGCACCGGCATCCGTATCAGCATCTCCACCAAAAGCGACCTCATCCTCCGCGACCTCGACCTCATCAAATCGTTTCCTGGCTCCCGCGTCTCGTGGAGCATCAACACCTTGGACGAGGACTTCCGCAAAGAGATGGACCGCGCGGTCAGCATCGAGCGCAGGTTGGAGGCCATGCGGCAATTTTACGAGGCCGGCATCGACACCACCTGCTTCATCTCTCCCATATTTCCCGGCATCACCGACGTGGAGGCCATCATCGAAAGAGCCAAAGGGCAGTGCAACCTCGTATGGTTGGAGAATCTGAACCTGCGCGGCGACTACAAAGGGCACATCCTGCAATGGGTGCACGAGCACTATCCCGAGTTAGACAACCTCTATCGCGACATCTACACCAAGAAAGACCGCACCTATTGGAGCGAACTCGACACCGACTTGCGCCGATTCTGTGCTGAGAAGGGGTTTTTATACGTCCGCAACGACGACACGGTGCGCGCCAAGCACGGCGAACCGCCCGTGGTGGTCAACTACTTCTACCACGAGGAAATCGTCCCCTCGGCCCGCAAGGAGCAGCTGCGGAAGACGCGGACATGCTGCTGACTTCGTGTCGTTTAGCCTTCGGCTGTTGGTTAGCTTCGCTGTTAGTTAGCCTTCGGCTGTTGGTTAGCTTCGCTGTTGGTTAGCCTGCGGCTGTTGATGACTTCGTGTTAACATTCATTTAAAAAGTGTATTTTCGCGCCATAAAAACTCACAAAAGATGAAGCATACTATTGTAATCCTTCTCTTGGCCGGCATTGGACTATTCGGCTGTGACGCGCAGCCAACAAATTCATTTTCAGAGTTGTACAAAAACACGAATATTCACTACTCTTACGACGAAGAGAGCCAAACTCACGACTATTCCGGAAATTGGGATTTTGACGGCGACGGCATTGCCGACAAGCTTCTATTCGTGGGGAATGGAGGCGTCCACCTGCAGTTTTGTCCGACCTTTTATTTGAGCGGCAACGACTCTGTTTTCTCTTTTCCCGCTCTCCCTACAGACATGCCCATTTACGAGCCATCTTATCCACCCAAATTGGGCTTTTCCATCGTGGATTATCACCAAGGAGACGGCAGCGATATTCCTCATATTGTGTTGAATGTTCCCGCACGCAATGAGCTGGTCATGTTATCATACAACGACTTTTTCCTTGACAAAGGAATGAAAACAAACAATTGCCCTGTCCTCACATTTTCAGATGGGCATTCGGCAATATTGCTCGAAAAATTTTGGAGTTACAACAATATCGACTCCATCTCCGTCTCCTCTCATTCTTTCGAAGCCCTCTACCTCTCCTGTTGCAAAGGCCATTACAATTTCCAAGAACAGGATTTGGCGTTCATCAAGGACGAAGCATTGCGGGAAGAGATAGCCTACTATTACGTCATACGGGACCTTGAAGAGAACATGCCGGCGGATCCCACCGCCGTCCTGCTGTCGCAAGGAGGAAAGGAGTTCTTCTTCAACACTGTGGAAAGGGTGAAGAACAGCTGCAGGTTGCCGAAGGACAAACCCGTCACCTGCAAGGCCTATTTGTTTAGCATTTTCACAAAGGAAGGCGTTTTCAACGAGGTGGTTGTCTATGATATTAAGCCTCGGGAAAAAAGAAGATGAACCCTTTCGAGCCTGCGGCTGTTGGTGAGCCTTCGGCTGTTAATGAGCCTTCGGCTGTTAATTACTTCGTGTTAAGATTCAGTTTTAACGTAACGAGCAATCATAGGAAATAAAAACCAAACCTGCCGACTTCCGTGACCATATCAACGGAACACTATTCCTATACACGACACAGCCCGTTAGGGCTGAAGGGCTCGGTAGAAATGGGGGCGGCGTTTTTGTTTTTCCGCACGCTCAGGTCTATCCGATTCCCTCTATCGTCATGCAGGCCAAGGACGAGCTCTATGAGTTGTTCACCAATAATGAAGGAAATAAGAATCAACAAACAGTAAATCAGTATCTTATCAAATTATTAAAACTAAAATCAGCTCTGATGAATCACGAGAAAAACATACTTTATCTTGAAATTCAATTTAGATAAAGTACAACAAGACCGCATTTTGCAAAGTGATATTTTGCTACCTTTCCTCTAAAAATCTTTCTTTCCGAAACGCGGAAAGCCCGAAAACACGAGAGT
>CAMVIT010000066.1:0-14163 GCA_947167635.1 uncultured Bacteroidales bacterium
TATAAGCCGAGGCGATAAGCAGACGGTAGTCCACGCCTGGCAGTTTGCGGGCGACCTCCTTGGCGAAGATGACCCCCACGATGAGACCGAAGCCCCAGTTAAGCCAGCAGGCAATGGCGGAAATACCCGTCACCAACGCGATGGCACCCGCAGGCTTCTTGGGCAATGTCGCCAATGCGCTGATGCCGCGCTTCACGATGGGCGCGGCCGCCAGTGTGGAGCCGCAGACCAGCACCAACGCCATCTGCATGGCGAACGCCAGCAGGTTCCAGACACCGTTGCCCCAATGTTCCACCACCTCCAACGGGGTCTGGCGGCAAATCGGCATTGCCAGGATGGCAGCCACGAAGGTGAGGATGATGGCAAAAATGAAAGGTTCAGGCAGATAACGTTGCACAAAGCGCACGCAGGCGTTGATGATTCGTTGGAACATGGAGCGGAAAGCGTTTTTATATTATATGTGACTGAGTACAATGTCGATGCGATCGTCAAAGGCCTCACGGGTGGCATAACCCACATGCGGCACAAGCACGCAGTTGGGGGCGCTGAAGAGGGGATGGTCTTCGGCCAAGGGCGGCTCTTTCTCGTACACGTCGATGCCGGCGCCGCCAAGCAGGCCCGCCTTCAGCATGTCAGCCAAGGCGTCCATGTCCACCACGTTGCCACGGGCGGTGTTGATGATGACGGCCGTGGGTTTGCACATCAGCAGCAGCTCGCGGCTGATGAGATGGTGCGTTTCTGCCGTCAACGGCACATGCAGGGAGACGATGTCGCTGGTGCGCATCAGCTCTTCCAAGGGAAGATAGGTGATGCCCTGCGCTTTCACGTCATCGTATTCGGAGCGGCTCCAGGCCACCACCTCGCAGCCGAACGCCAAAAGCAACTGGGCCGTGCGCTGTCCGATGTCACCGGTGCCCACGATGCCCACACGCTTGCCACGCAGCTCGCGGCCCAAGAAGTTGTTGCGCGTGCCACCCTTGCGCGTGTCGGCATCCAAGGCCGTGATGCGCCGATACACATCCAGCATCAACCCGATGGCCAACTCCGCCACACCTTCCGTGGCATAGCCCGAGGCGTTCACCACCTCGATGCCGTGTGCGCGGGTGTATTCCAAATCAATATGGTCCAACCCCGTGAAGGCGACGTTGAGTTTCTTCAATTTGGGACATTGGGACAAGATGTCGCTGCCGATTTTGATGTTGGAAACAATAACCTCATCTGCCTCTTTCATTCGCTCGATGAGGGTGGCGGCATCCTCTTTGCGGTCGCGGTAGCAGATGAACTCGTGGCCTTTGGCGGCCAATTCGTATGCGATGTTGACGGCACGCTCTTCGCTGATGCCGATGGGTTCGACGGAAACTATTTTCATGATAATGGGTTTTAAAGTGTCTTGTAAAAAACTATTGCAGTACAGGAGCGGTTTCCACCTGGATCACTTCTTCGGACCAGACATCGTACAGGAACACGACGACGGTGCAGTTGGCGGCGTTCCAGTCATGTTCGGCAAAGCTGACGGAGCAAGCGTATGTGAATTCGGTGAGTCTCGGCATGGTCTCTTCGTACGGCTGTCCGTAGGTGCCGTTCAGAGCGGCACGCAACACATGGTTGTGCGTGTAGTCATCAATGGTCGTGGTGTTGCTCATTTGCGGTTGCACGATGCCGTCTTCGATCAGGAATACGGAGAGACGCAAGGGATGGTCGTTGTCCTCAAGCATGGTCACCTTCGTGTTGACTTTCAACTTCAGGTTTGCATCATATTCGTTGATGACTTGGATGGCGGCAACGGCCTTGGAGCGGTCCACCTGGTTGATTTTCTGCAACCACTCATCCTTGGGCCATCCGCCCTGTTGATATTCACGGTTGATGATGGCGGCGGGGATGGCATTGATGCCAAAATCCTCGGCGAGGTCGTCGCCCGCTTGGGTACGGAAGTTGTAAGGGAAACGGTTGGAGGTGTTGGCCAACGAGGTGGCATGGATGCCCACGATGGCAAGGGTGTCGCCAAAGCGCTCGTGCAGGTCTTCCAACACGACATGCGCACTCGGGCAATTGGTGCATCGGTGACCCGTGTATTCCTCAATGAGGATTTTGCGGTAAACCTTGGAAAGGTCCAAAGCTGGAAATTCTACTGTTACGTTCTCCTGATTGGTCGGGATGACGTATGGAGCTTCAATAATGTCGCAGCCAAAGAACGCAAGTGCTGCGAAAACCATCAATATCGCTGTTTTTTTCATTTTGTCAAGATTTTAAGGATTAGAAAGAGGTGGTGAGGGACAATCCGCAGCCGTAGGAGGCGGGCACGGCGCGGCAAACGCCACCGATGCAGAGTATGCCTTCCTGTGTCTTGCCGAAGTTGACGGCCACGCGGGTGGTGTTCCAGACGTAGGCGGCGGCCACGTTGTAGTAGTGCAGGCGCATGTTGGCATTCTCGTTGCCGTAGTTCCACTGGTCGCCCACGGAGATGAACCAGTGCGGACTGATGGAGTATTCAAGCATGCCATAGAGCCAACTGCCATTGTCGTCCTTGGTGTAGAGATGCTGGGCCTCCAAGCGCAGTGCGTGCTTGTTGGTGATCTTGCATTGCAGGTCGGCGGCGACGAGGTGTCCGCGCATCATGCCGGGATGGCCCTGTAGTTTGTCGATGTTGTAAGTGATGTAGTTGTAGGCCAGGATGAGCTTCCAATGCTTGGTGAAACGGCGGCTGATCTCGAGGCCGATGTCCTGATAGAGCAGGTCGGGGCCGAACTTGAAGAAGGAGGAGGTGTAGCCTGAGGAACCGGACATGGTGCCGTTTTGGACGGCCTCGTCCACAGGCTGTTGGTCAATGGAGTGAAAGCGCGAGTAGTTGAAGGTGAGGTCGGTGCCGTATTTGCCGCCGATTTTGCTCTTTTTGGGGATTTGGTAGTTGACCTGCAGCTGGGCACCGATCTGGCTGTTGGGCTGCGACGCGAAGCTGTAGTCGCCAATCAGCTGGTAGGAGTACTGTCGGTTGATGGCCGGGATGTTGTTGATGTAGCACAGGGCGTTCTTGTTTTGAAAACGCTGCGAACGGAAATCCATGTTGTCGGCGCGGATGAAGGAGGCCGCGATGCCGAATCCCTTCATGGCGTAGGTGGCCGACAGGAAGAGGGCGTTGCCCTTCTTGTAGATGAATTCATTGGTGATGTTGGGGTCGTTCATCTTTTGGGCGAACTCGCCGTCAAGGCGGAAGCCCTTGTAGCCGAAGCTCAGGCGTGTGGCCCAGACGGGCACGTTTTCGGGGACCTTGTCGGCAGGGATGACGCCGATGCCACGAAGGGAGTCCACGTCGGGGTGGAGGGTGACGTAAATGTCATCATCGGCCTTTTGGAATTTGCTGACAAAAGAGGCGCCGATGTTGGCCATGAAGCCCTTCTCCTGCATCTTGGGGATCAGCTCGCCGAGGATGATCTCGCCGTCGAGACCGCGCACTTGGTCGGTGCGACCGATGTAGCTATCAAAGTTGACACGCTCGATACCCCAGACCCCTTTGATGATGATGCCCTTGTAGGGCGTTACCTTGACGCGGGCACCCAACAAGCTGTTGTCAATGCCCAATTGGCGTTCCTCGTATGCCCTGAGCGCAAGCCCGTTGCCGAATTGCTCGTAGAATGTGCCGGCGGTGACTTGGACAAACTTGTTTTTGTAGTCGGCGAAGAAGTATTTGATGCCCTGCCCTTGGTAGCCGATCTTTTCGAAGTCGAGGAGCGGGAACATGTAGAACTCGTAGCGCATGCCGGCCGAGAATCCGCCGTTGGAGTAGAGCAGGTTGAGGAAGGCGTTGGCGCGCACCTTGGAGTTAACCTTCTCGGCGCCGATGAGTGAGTCGGGGATGTAGTACATGCCATTAAAACCAAAATCGCCGCTGATGCGGCTGTTCCCGAATTGGTGCTGGGCGTTGGCAGTGCCCAGTGTCAGAATGAGCAATAATATTGCCGAAAATCGTAAAATTTTATTCATACTTTGTATCTGCAGAGTTTGGTTGATAAAATAACATCCGGAGTCTCCTTTTGTGAGTTTCAATCACGGCGACAAAAATAATGAATTATCCGGATACTTCCGGTGATCTCGCGGATAAACACAAATAGACGAACCCGAACGGGATGGGTGCCCCGCTACTTTTCCGCAGCGAGGCTCTTGATGATCTCATACACCTCCTGCTCGCTGCCGGGAGCGTAGGAGGTGTGCTGCCACACGATCTCCCCCTTGCCGTTGAGGATGCACATGTACGGCACATCGTTCACGTTCATGGCGCGCTTGAAGTCGGAGTTCACATCGAGCAGCACCTCGTAGTCCCAGCCGCGACCTTGCACGAACGGAGCCACGCGTGCGGAGGTCTTTGCATCGTCAATGGAAATGGCATAGAGTTTCACGCCCGTCTCCTCCACCCAGTCCTCGTACTCGTCGGCGATGGCCAGCAACTCGGCGATGCAGGGCTTGCACCATGTGGCCCAAAGGCTGACGATGACGGGCTTGCCGTCGTTTTGGATGTCCTGAGTGTTGAAGATCTTGCCGTCAATGGTCTGGATGTCCACAGCGGGCAACTTGGCCGAATGAGCGGTTTTGTCGTTCTGCGCGCCCAAAGAGAGACAGAAGGCGAGAATGATGGTCGTTAGCAAAATGGAGTTTTTCATAAAAAACAGGTTTTATAAATTAATTTCTGAATAATGGATTGTCAGGTTGTTCTTCTTGTGGAGGAAAACGGCGGAGCAGATAGTCGGACAGGCCCGTTTCCGGCTCCGGCGGATAGCGATGCAGCAATTGGCCGTCCGTGTTGATGATAAGATACTCGGGCAGGGTCTCCACACCGTGCTCCAGCAGCCAGTCGTAGTTGCCGTCGAAGTAAAGGATGGGCCAGTCGAACATCTCCCCATAGTTCTTGAGGAACTGTTCGTAACTTTCCTTGTCAGGATCGACGTTGAGGCTGAGAAACTGTATCTTGTCGCCATATTTCTTGTTTAATTCCCGGATGAGTGCCATCTCCCGAATGCATTCAAAGCAGTCACTTTGGAACACCTGCACATAGATGTCCTTTTTGTCGAATTGTTTAATGGGCGCTTTTTTGCCTTTTTTGTCCTTGAAAACCAGCGGATGCGTGGGGGCGGCGGCCAGGGTCATGCGCTCAAGGGCATGGTCGATGAAGATGATGTGATCCGGAAAGTGCGTGGATGCCTTGATGTATTGCAACAGCTTGATCACATTGCCGCGGTCGAATTCTTCATTGTCGAACAATTCGGAAAGATTGAGGATGATGACCAACTCGCGCAAACGTTCGTTGGCGAGCATCGGATCACGGCCCAGCCCGTTGAAAAGGGCTATGTAGTCTGGATCGTCGTTGATGGTGGCGCCTAACAAATCTTTGGGAATATAGCGCGAATTGTATAGATAGCCGGTGTAGCTTTCCCTGAAGAGCGCCATGTAGGCGGGGTTGTTGTACTGTATGTAATCGTTGTCGAAATATTTGCGGTAAAATTCGTCCTGCGACTTGGCGCGGCAGATCCTGTCGAACTGTCCGCAAGTGTAATAGGTATAGGATTGATAAAAGTTCAGGGGGTTGTTTTGGATGTCAAAACGCTCGTGCAGCAGCTGGTCGAGGGTGTCGCAGGCGGCAACGTCGTGATCGACGGTGATTTGGAACCCGTAGTAGTCCATGGCACGGCTGAAGAAGTTGCTGAAACGGTTGATTTTGTAATTGAGGTCGTTGGTGTCGGTCGCGGGGTTGGTGATCCAAAGATAACCACCGTATTTTTCAGGGTTGATGAGTTTGAAGAGCACAGTGTCCACGCCAATGGAGAAGTTGTAATGGTGGTCGGGCACGATGAAGAACTCCGCTTTCGAGGTCCGGATGGCCAATTGGACGAGTTGTGGCCGGTTGGTGGCGTAAGATAGCTTGAAATGGCCGTTTTTGTCAATCTTGTCCGTCGCGGCCACCGTGGGGATGTTGTTGAGCAGGTCGTCGAAGACGAGTAGCCGTATATCTTCGCCCTTTGCAAACGGGGCGGTCCCGTTCACGGTCACAGGCCGCTGCGCCCACCCGAAAGCGGCGAACCCGACGAACAGGGCAATGAACAGTGGACGTGCGACACGGGACATGGGATTGTACAATTGTTTTGGGATTTTAGACTTTAGAGCTTCACACCATCGGGGATGAGCGCCTTGTATTGGTCGGCCCCGTTGGCCATGAGCTCGCGGACGAGGGAGGAGGATACAGCAGCCCATTCGGGTGAGGCTGGGATGAAGAGAGTCTCGATTTCCGGGGCGAGCAGTCGGTTGGCGAGTCGCATCTCCTCTTCCAAGGCATAGTCGGCGGCATTGCGCACGCCGCGGATGAGATACCGGGCACCGAGCTTCCGGCACAGCTCCACCGTGAGCCCTTGATAGGCCATGACTTCCACCTTGGGGTTGTTGTTATAGACAGTTTGAATCCATTCCATGCGTTTTTCAACGGGGAATAGGTCTTTTTTATTGTGGTTGTGTCCGATGGCGATGACAATATGGTCGAAAAGGGGCAGGACTTTGTCAACTATGTCTTGGTGTCCTTTGGTGAAGGGGCAGAACGAGCCCGCAAAAACAGCTGTCAAGGGCATGGCGGTTAGTCTCTGATGATGGTGAAGTTATAGTCGTCAAGGAATTTGATGAGGCGTGAGGGCTTGTAGTCCACGGAGGTGGCAAACTCTTGGGGCACGACATAGTCCATTTGGGCGATGATCTCCTTGGAGATGTCGGGGAAGGTCTGCGGAGTGGGGGCGTCCGCTATGTTGGCGGAGGTGGAGACGATGGGGCGTCCCAAGGTGCGGATGAGCTTCTTGCAGAACTCGTTGAGCGTGATGCGAATGGCAATGGAGCCATCGTTGTGGATGAGCTTCTGCGGAAGATTTTTGGCCTTGGGGTAGATGAACGTGGTGGGGCGCGAAACGTGCGGGATGAGGTCCCAGGCAATCAACGGGATGTTCTCCACATACATCGGGAGACGCTCGGCAGAATCGAGGAGGATGATCATGCTCTTTTTTTCGTTGCGCTGCTTGATGCGGTAAATGCGCATCAGAGCCTCTTCGTTGGTGGCATCGCATCCGATGCCCCACACCGTGTCGGTAGGGTAGGCAATCACTTTGCCCGCACGAAGCAGTTCGGCACATTTCTCTGTTTCCTGTTCCATAGTTTTGATAATTTAGCCCGCAAAAATACAAAAAAGAAAAAATAGAAAGTAGAGCTTTTTTTTATATCTTTGCCACTCTTTGGAATAAACCCTTTTGAATATTTAAATTATTAAAAAAAAGTACTTTATGAAAAAATTGACTATGATTTTGGTTGCGATGTTGCTGTGGGTCTCCGCATCCTTCGCCCAACATTACAACGTAACCCGTAGTGATTACGGGCGTATAGATGTCACTTTCACCGCCGCCGACATCCAGGCGACTACGGTGAAAACCCCTCAGGGCAACTTCTCGCAAATTGTCATGGACGACTATTATCCTTCCGTCACCGTGGGCAAGCCCCAATTGCCTGTGATGTCGCAGCTGTTGGAAATACCCGTCTGCGAAGATGTCATCGCGACCGTCAAGGATGCCCAATACGTGGAGATGGACGCTTCGGAATTGGGCATCAACTATCCTGTCTATCCTGCGCAACCCGCTTATCCCAAGTCATACAGTGGATCGCGTGAGTTTGTGAAGGATGCCCAGACGTATGGCCGGAACGCCTTTTACTCCGAACCGTTGGTGCGCGTGGAGAAGGCCGGCACGATGCGCGACATCACCCTCGCCAACATCTACGTCTCTCCCGTCGCTTACAACCCTGTCACCGGCAAGGTGCGCATCTACCGCAAGGTGGATGTGGAGGTCTCCTTCGTGAACGCCAACCTCGGCGCCACCCGCGACCTGAAGGCTCGCTATGGCAGCCCGTTGTTCACGGCCGCCTCCCAGGCCGTCATCAACCCGATGCCCGACACCCGCGAGGAGTTCAGCGGCGCCCCCATCCGCTACCTCATCGTGGCTCATTCCATGTTCCGCAACAATGAGCAGCTGATTGCTTTCGCCGCTTGGAAAAAACGCATCGGCTACAAGGTCGATATCGTCTATACTGACGATGCTAACGTGGGCACTACCACCACATCCATCAAGAACTACATCATGAGCCAGTACACGGGCGCCACCGCGACGAATCCCGCCCCTACTTATCTGCTTTTCGTGGGTGACCACGGCCAGGTGCCCGCCTTCAGCAGCACTGAGCAGAACAGCCATGTCACCGACCTCTATTATGCCTGCTGGACTACCGGCGACAATATTCCCGATTGCTATTACGGTCGTTTCTCTGCCCAAAATGCCAACCAACTGGCACCACAGATCAACAAGACCCTGATGTATGAGCAATATACCATGCCCGATCCTTCCTACTTGGGAAAAGCTGTGCTGATCGCCGGTACCGATGCGTCATGGGCTCCCACCCATGCGGATGGCCAAATCAACTATGTGTATGACAACTATATCAACACTTCATCCAGCAACCATACATACACGACTGTATATAAGCACAACTACAATTGCTCTTCACAAGCCGCCACTATCCGCAACGAGATTGGCGCCGGTTGTGGTTGGGCCAACTACACGGCTCATGGTGGCGAGACAGGCTGGAGCGACCCCTCCTTCTCGAACAGCAATGTCTCATCCATGGCCAATCAGGACAAGTACGGTTTGATGATTGGCAATTGCTGTCTTACCGGCAAGTTCAACTTGGAATGCTTCGGCGAGGCCCTGCTTCGTGCTGAGAACAAAGGCGCCATGGCCTACATTGGCGCTTCCGAGGTCTCCTACTGGAATGAGGATGTCTATTGGGCCGTGGGTGTGCGCAGCAATGTTACCGCCAACATGAACTATATGGCCAACAAACTCGGTGCTTACGACTGTATATTCCATACGCACGGTGAAGTTCATGACAAATGGTTCACCAGCTTGGGCGGCTTCATGACCGCTGGCAACCTCAGCGTGCAGGCCTCTTCCTCCGATATCAAGAAATACTATTGGGAAATTTACCATATCTTTGGAGATCCATCCATCCGTCCGTATCTGGGCATGCCTTCCCAAATGACGGTGAACTCCGCCGATGTCATTCCGGTAGGTTCCGCCACCTACAGTGTCAACACGGAACCGTATGCATACGTGGCCCTTACATACGGCGGGGAAGTGGTCTGTGCCGCTTTCGCCGATGCCTCCGGCAATGCCGCCCTCGATCTTGCTGATGTGACGAATCCGGGATCATACGAGCTTGCCGTGGGCGCCCAAAACCATGTCCAGTTCTTCAAGAACGTCAGCGTTATTGTGCCCTCCGGACCATTTGTGGTGGCTAATAATGTGGCTCTGACGGCGAACAGCTATCCCGTCAACGGCACTTCTGTCAACTGGGATCTCTCCCTTACCAACCTTGGCGTGGAAAATGCTTCCGGCATCACCGCCACGATGATCTCTTTGACCCCCGGCTACACGGTCACCCAGGGCACTGCTTCCTGCAACTCACTTGCCGTCAATGGCAGCCAGACCATCAACAATGCCTTCACGGTTGCTATCCCGCATGATGCAACCGATGGCGAAGTCGCCCAGTTCCAGATTACCGTCAACTGGCCCAACGGCAGTTCCACCAAGAACGTGAACTTCACGGTTATGGCCCCCAATGTCCAAGTGACTGACAAATCTGTGGCAAGCACGGGTGCTGCGACCGCCATCTATCCGGGTGATCAAGCGGTTGCCCACATCACATTACGCAATGGCGGCCATGCCGACGCCACGAATCTGCTCGTTGACCTTACCTGCAATTACTCCGGCGTGACTGTGACCTCCACCTCCCAGACCATTACTTGGCTTGGAGCGCAAAGCGAGGTGATCACCTCTTTCGATGTGCAGGTTGGCAGTAGTGTGCCTACAGTTTCCATCGTTCCCTTGTATTACCATGTCATCGATGGCGACAGACATATCATTGACACCTTCTTCCTGACGGTGGGCAGAGCTATGGAAGATTTCGAGACTGGCGATTTCTCCCAGTTCAACTGGACGAACAACGACAATCCTTGGTACGTGACCACGGAGAATCCGTATGCGGGCACCCATTGCGCCCGTTCCAAATATGGCTTGAGTGACGGTACCGGTGGCTGGTGGGGCTCTGGTACACCTTCCCAGTCCGCCCTCTCCATTACCATCACCTCCGTCATGGATGGTGAATTTTCCTATTTCCGCAAGGTTTCCTCCGAAGCCAACTATGACAAGTTCAAACTCTATATCGACAACACCGAGATGGATGAGGCTTCCGGTACCGTCGCCTGGACGCAAAAAAGCTACTCCGTTTCCGCGGGAACTCACACGTTCAAATTTGCTTACGAGAAAGATGCCAGCCAGGCTTCCGGCAGCGACTGCGCATGGATCGACAACGTCATCCTGCCGGGCATGGGCGCCAGAGTGACTGAAGACATCCACGATGAGGTGGGCATCGCCGACCACGTTGCAGAAGCTTTCACGCTCAACATGTACCCGAACCCGACCAACGGCAACCTCAATATCCGCTGCGACAATGTCCTCATTGCACAAGTTCAGGTGTTCGACATCTTTGGCAAACTGTTGTTGACGGAGAGTGTCAATGACAACAGCACCTCCCTGAACCTGTCCGGTTTGGCCAGTGGCGTCTATGTGGTGCGCACCACCTCCGCCGACCACAGCGTAGTCACCCGTAAAGTTGTCAAGCGCTAAATCATGGCCAACACATCCGAACAATACGATCAGGTTATCCGAGTCTGTCAGGATCTTTTTGCCAACAAGGCGAAAGACTACGGCACGGCTTGGCGTATTCTGCGACTGCCGTCGCTGACGGACCAGATTTACATCAAAGCCAACCGTATCAGGAGCATTCAGGAAAAGGGCGAGGCTAAAATCACCGAGGGCATCATCCCTGAGTTCATCGGCATCGTCAACTACTCCGTCATGGCACTCATTCAATTGGAAGTGGGCGTGGCGAACAGCGCCGAGGATATCGAGATGGCTCCTGAAAGGGCCGTGGAACTTTACAATAAATATATCTATGCGGCCAAGAAGCTGATGATGGACAAAAACCATGATTATGACGAGGCTTGGCGGCAGATGCGTATCAGCTCTATCGATGACATCATCTTGATGAAAATCTTTCGTATCAAGTCCATTGAAGACCATCAGGGTAACACCCTTGTTTCGGAAGGCTTGGATGCCAACTATTATGATATTATCAATTACGCAATGTTTTGTCTGATTCGCCTCGTGGTTGAAGAGGAAAAATAGAAATTCACACGCATCGGGACCCTTTCGGCTCCGATGTGTTTTTATAAACAAAAAACAAAGAACTATGGCACAAAAAGAACCTGTTTGGCTTAAAATATTGAGAATAGCGCTTGGTCTGCTGTTCCTCTTCTCTTCCATCAGCAAAGCCGTTGATCCGGTCAATTTCGGTATCACGATGAATGACTACTTCGTCTCCTTCGGGATGGGCTTTCTGAAACCCGTTGCCCTCATTGCCGGTGTGGCGGCCATCACCTGTGAGTTTGTGCTGGGCTGCATGATGCTGCTGCGCGTGCGCGTGAACCTCGCCGCGTGGGGGTATCTGCTCTTCATGACTTTTTTCTTCTTCCTGACCCTTTGGCTCGCCGTGGCTGAATACATGGAGATCAAAGGCATCCACTACTTCGGCGTGGTACACGATTGCGGCTGTTTCGGCCAGGTGGTAAAGATGTCCAATATGACCACCTTCCTCAAGAATGTCGTCATCATCATCCCCACCATCATTGTCTTTGCCAAACGCAGGAAGATTCCCGACATCCGCCTTACCCAACTTGGACAATGGTGTTGCGTGGCCATCTTCATCGCTGTCGCCGTGGCGTTCCAGCTTTATTGCATCCGTCATCTGCCGGCTATCGATTTCTCCGATTGGAAGAAGGGCAACGATGTGGTCAAGGCCTTTATCGAACAACCTGCCAAGAAAGAGTCTTCCTTTATCTATCGCAGTAAGGCCGATGGCAGCGAAGTGACCCTCTCTGAAACGGAACTTATGGAAAAAGACATGGCTTTCTATGATAATTACGATTATGTGGATCGCAAGGACAAAGAGATCGCCCCGGGCGTGAAGGCCGAAATCGATGGCTTCAACATGCTGGACGAGAACGGCGCCGATCATGCCTTTGAGTTTATCAACGCCGACAGCAAAGTCTATATGCTCTTTATCCATGACGTGAAGGAGTTCAAAACCAAGGGGCTCGACAATGTGCGTGCCTTGGCCACCGACTGCGACAAACGGGACATTCCCTTCGTGGCTGTGACTAACAGCGATGAAGAGGAGCTGGCTGCCTTCATTGACAAAAACCAGATCGACTTCCCCGTCTATCGCAATCCTATCGATCCCGCCCACGGTCCATTCATGGTGCGCGATGCCATCCGTTCCAATCCGGGCCTCATCTTCATTGACAAAGGCGTGGTTGTGGACAAGTGGGGTTGGCGCGATATTCCCCGGCAGTGCTTGGATTAAAATATGACAATACGTTCATTTCGAAATACCATTGTTGAAAATTTGCAGCCGCTTTACGATTCTCGTGAGGCGGCTGCGATTGCAAAAGTCTATTTGCAGACACGGCTCAATATGCCTGCATACGAGCTTGCCTTGCATGGCGATGAGGTGGTTCCCGATGCGCAGCTTGCTGTTTTTGAGCAGGATTTGACAGCGTTGTTGAGAGGATGCCCTGTGCAGTATTTGTTGGGTGAGACGGAGTTCTATGGCTTGCCGTTCAGGGTTACGCCCGCGGTGCTGATTCCTCGTCCGGAGACGGAAGAACTGGTGCAGCGGGTGGTGAACGGATTCCGGGAATATCCCAATCCCCGCATTTGGGATGTCGGCACGGGCAGCGGCTGTGTTGCCGTCGCATTGGCCAAGCACTTGCCGAACGCCTCCCTTTTCGCGTCCGACATCTCCGAGGAGGCCTTGGCGGTGGCTGCTGGAAATGCGCATGCCAATGCGGTGAACGTCACGTTTGCGCGGCACGACATGCGTGATGCGGAGGCGCTTCCCTTCGCAGGCACTCAATTTGACGCTGTGGTCAGCAATCCCCCGTATATTCCGGAAAGCACCTGCACGGAGATGCATGTCGCCGTGCGCGATTATGAGCCCTCGTTGGCCCTGTTTGTGCCCGACGATGACCCGCTGGTGTTCTATCGCGCCTTGGTGGAAATTGGTCGTCGCAGTCTCAAACCCGGCGGTCTGATCATGATGGAGACATACGAGGAGTTTCATCCGCAGCTGTTGGAAATGTTGCGGCAAGGCGGATATGAGGGCGAGGAATCCTTAGAGGACATCAATGGACGCAAGCGTTTCTGTGCGGCTGTTTTGCGCCGACAATAGGCGATGTTTTATATTGTCGCAACCATCCATAAAAAAAAGCCACCCGATGAAGGTGGCTTTTTTTGGAGGGTTCTAATCAGAAGATTAGATGATGCCTTGAGCGAGCATAGCTTTAGCAACGCGCATAAAGCCGGCGATGTTGGCACCCTTCACATAGTTGATGGTACCGTCAGCCTCACGACCGTGTTCAACACACATGTCGTAAATGTCGTTCATGATCTTGTGCAACTTGGCGTCCACTTCAGGAGCGGTCCAGTTGATGTGACCAGCGTTCTGGCAGATTTCAAGGCCAGAGGTGGCAACACCACCGGCGTTGACAGCTTTACCAGGTCCGAAGGGAACCTTGGCGGCTTGGAAAGCAGCGATAGCGCCGGGTTGGCAACCCATGTTGGAGACCTCAGCAACGTATTTCACGCCGTTGGCGAGGAGTTCCTTAGCGTCTTCTTCGCTCAACTCATTCTGGAAAGCGCACGGGCAAGCGATGTCGCACTTCACGCTCCAAGCCTTCTTGCCGGCCGTGAATTTGGCTTTGCCAGGGAATTTGTCGGCCATGTCTTGAACTTTGTTGCGGTTGGAAGCACGCATGTCAAGCATGTAGTCAATCATCTCTTGGTCGATGCCGTCAGGAAGTTCGCAGACGCCGTCGGGACCGGAGATAGCAACAACCTTGGCACCGAGTTCGGTAGCCTTGGTGGCAGCACCCCAAGCCACGTTGCCGAAGCCGGAGAGGGCGATGCGCTTGCCTTCCAT
>CAMVIT010000067.1:0-13269 GCA_947167635.1 uncultured Bacteroidales bacterium
AGAATTGGTTAGCCTGTCCCCCTCCTCCGCTCCAGCTATTCGCCCACTTCCACTCGCCTTGGGCGGAGGCGGATGTGCTGGCAAGAAGGAAAAATAGGATTGACAATAAAAATATTGTAAATCTCATTGTATTAGTAAAATAGGGGGGGTAAGGACGGTTTGTCATATTCGTGATTTTTAACATCATCCATTTTACAAGACGAATTCGCCGGGAGAATGTTGCACGGAAAATGATTTTTTGTCCCTAATTGGCTCTCTCATAGATCAAAATTTTGTCACTGTCAGCAGTGGTTTGAGCAAAAGGCAACAATGTGCCATCAGTAATAAGGTCCACCTTTTTGCCAAGAAGATCTTCCAAACCAAGGGCTATGGCAACGTGCCGTAACAAACTAACCCCACTTCCGCTTTTTTGGTCGAAAACCACAAAATATCAACGTCGCTGTCTTCGTTCTCCTCACCCTCCCAATCCGTTACTTTAGCGCCGCCGCTCCAGCTCCTGCCGTATCTTCTCCGCCAACTCAAAATCTTCGCTCTCCACCGCCCCGTCCAATAAGGATTGGAGCTCCTCTTCGCTCATCTCTTTCAGCTTGGAGTCGATGAAGGCCTCCGGCAACGGCTCGCCACCCGCTTCTTCAAGCGCGTCCGCCAATTCGTTGTATTCGCTGAAAAGATTATCATCATCACCCTCTTCATCTTCCGCTTCGCGCTTTTTGTCCACCATACAGTTGGCCTCGAAGATGGCGGTGTCCATAAAGAAGGGGGCGTTGAATTTCAACGCCAACGCGATGGCATCCGACGGCCGCGCGTCCAAATGGAAGACCTTGTTGTCGCTGCCAATCATCACCATATCGGCAAAATAGACGCCGTTCTCGTAGTGCACGATGTTGACCTCCACCAATAAACTGCCGTAATGGTCGGCCAAGGAGACAAACAACTCGTGCGTCAGCGGCCGGTGGGTGGGCGACTGGTTGAGTTCCACCAAGATGGCGCGCGCCTCGCCCATCCCGATGATGACAGGCACATAACGCTCGCCCTCCTTCTCCTTCAAGATCAGAGAGAAGGCCTCCGAAGGCTGGGCGGCAGCGTGGATGTCGGCAATCGTAAGCTCTATCTTTTCCATAAAAGGTGTGTGCTATGATTGAAAATAGGCCACGGCATTGCGGAAGATGTCTTGCTCCTTGTTGCCGTCGATGTTCTTGTAGAGGTTCTCGCCCTTGCGCTCGCTGTGTCCCATCTTGCCGAGGATGAGTCCGTCTTGCGATACGATGCCCTCGATGGCATAGAACGAGCCGTTGGGATTGTCAACAGGATCCATACTCACATTGCCGTTCTCGTCGCAGTACTGGAAGGCTATCTGGCCGTGCTCGAACAGTTCTTTGGCCAGTTTCTCGTTGACCACGAACTTGCCCTCACCGTGGCTGACAGCAATCTGGTGCACGTCGCCCACCTGGAAGGAGGAGAGCCACGGCGATGCCACCGAGCCCACACGCGTGCGCACGATGCGCGAGATGTGGCGGTTGATGTTGTTGCGGTACAATGTCGGGGAGTCCGGAGTGATGTCTCCCAGCCGTCCGTAGGGCAGCAATCCCGATTTGACCAGCGCCTGGAAGCCGTTGCAGATGCCCAATACCAGTCCCTTGCGCGCCAAAAGTCCGTTCACGGCGGCTTTGATCTTCGCATTGTTCAAGACCGTGGCGATGAACTTGCCGCTGCCGTCGGGCTCGTCGCCGGAACTGAAACCGCCGCTCAAGGCCATTATCTGCGACTCGTCGATGGCCGCCGCCAACTCGTCGATGGAACGGTTGATCTCGGTCTCGTTGAGGTTGTTGAAGACGAAGATGCGCGGCTCGGCACCCGCGTCCTCAAACGCCTTGGCCGTGTCGTAGTCGCAGTTGGTGCCCGGGAACACGGGCAGGATGACCTTCGGACGGGCCACCGGGGTCGGACACTTGGCCACAGGGGCGCACTGGCTGTTGACGGCGAACTCCGCACCCGTCGAAGTCGTCTCGTTGTCGGCCTGGTCCGGGTAGAGATTGAAATAGACGCCGCGCCATACCTTCAGACAGGCCTCCTTGTCGATCTTTTCCCCATTGATGATGAAATCCTGGGCGACTTTGCCCAACTCGATGGCAAAATCGGCCTCCAGTTTCACGGTCGATTCCACCACGAAACTGCCGTAGGCGTAGTCGAACAGGTTGAGGTCGGTGCGGATGTCGAATCCGAGGTCGTTGCCGAAGCTCATCTTGGCTAACGCCTCGGCAATGCCGCCGTATTGCGGGGTGAAGGCGGACACTATCTTCCCATCCAAGATGTTTTGGTGGACATAATCGAAGATTTGCTTCGTCTGCTGAATGTCGGGCAGGTTGTTTTCGATCTTGTTTTGTATGAAATAGAGGTAGTGACCCTCTTTTTTGAATTCGGGAGAGATGATGTTCTTGGCGTTCTCCGTTGTGATGGCGAAGGAGACGAAGGTGGGCGGGACGTGCAGGTTCTTGAAAGTGCCGCTCATAGAGTCCTTGCCGCCAAGTGCGGCCAGGTCGAACTGCTTGAGCATCCAGACACAGCCTAACATCGCGGCGCAGGGCTTGCCCCAGCGGGTCGGTTCGTGCCCCATCTTCTCGAAGTATTCCTGGAAGGTGAAACGGATTCCCTTGTGGTTGGCACCCGTGGTCACAATCTTGGACATAGATTCCAGAATGGCGAACACGGCGGCGTGGAACGGCGAACGCAAAGCGATGTAGGGATTGTACCCGAAGGCCATCACGCTGGCCGTGTTGGTGTGCCCGTGCAGCACAGGCAGCTTCTGCACGGAGGCCTGCGTCTCCGTCAGCTGGCGCTTGCCGCCGAAAGGCATCAGCACCGTGGTGGCGCCGATGGTGGCGTCGAACATCTCGATCAGCCCCTTCTGGGAGGCGACGTTGGGATTGGCGAGCATAGAGAGCATCTTCTCCTGCATCGTTGCGCCCGTCACGGGTTGGCCCTCCAGCACGTTGTCGGGAATGGCGTTGACGATGGCTTCCGTCTTTTGCCGCACACCGTTGGTGTTGATAAAGTCGCGGCTGAGGTCCACGATAGTCTTGCCGCGCCACTTCATCGTCAGCCGGTTGGTGTTGGTGACCTTGGCGATGATGTTGGCTTCGATGTTCTCCTGGCGGCAGTATTCGAAGAAGGCTTCCACGTCTTTAGGATCCACCACAGCGCTCATACGCTCCTGCGATTCGCTGATGGCCACCTCCGTGCCGTTAAGGCCCTTGTATTTGGTTCTCACAGAGTCGAGGTCTATCTCCAGTCCGTCGGCTAACTCGCCGATGGCGACGCTGACGCCGCCCGCACCGAAGTCGTTGGACTTTTTGATCAGCCGCGTCACCTCGGGACGGCGGAAGAGATGCTGGATCTTGCGCTCCTCGGGCGCGTTGCCCTTCTGCACCTCGGCAGCGCAGGTGTCGAGCGACTTCTCGTTGTGCTCTTTGGAAGCACCGGTGGCGCCTCCGATACCGTCGCGGCCGGTGCGCCCGCCGAACATGATGATAATGTCGCCGGGTTGCGGTGACTCGCGGCGCACGTGACTCACTGGGGCCGCGCCCACCACAGCACCGATTTCCAGACGCTTGGCTTTGTAGTCGTCGTGATAGATTTCGCGCACGTGCGTGGTGGCCAGCCCGATCTGGTTGCCGTAGGAAGAGTATCCCGCCGCTGCGTTCTTGGAAATGACCGACTGCGGCAGTTTGCCCTCCAAAGTGGCGCTCATCGGGGCGTTGATATCGCCCGCGCCCGTGACGCGCAGGGCTTGATAGACGTAGCTGCGCCCGCTCAACGGGTCGCGGATGGCACCGCCCACACAAGTGGCAGCTCCGCCAAAAGGCTCGATTTCCGTGGGATGGTTGTGCGTTTCATTCTTGTACATCAGCAACCACGGCTCGATCTTGCCATCCACATCGACATTGATATAGATGCTGCAGGCGTTGTTCTCTTCGGAAACTTCCATATCGTCCAGATGGCCTGCTTTGCGCTCGTATTTGCCGTTGATGGAAGCCATATCCATCAAGGTCTGCGGTTTCACCCGGTCGCCGTACAGCTCTTTCCGCATAGAAAGATATTGCTCGTATGCTGCCTGCAACTGGTGCTGCAGTCCGCAGGGCGTGAAGGTGATCTTCGTCAACTCGGTCTCGAAGGTGGTGTGGCGACAGTGGTCACTCCAGTAGGTGTCCAACAACTTGATCTCCGTGTCGGTCGGGTCACGATGCTCGTCATTCTTGAAATATTCTTGGATGAAGGCGATGTCTTCCAAGGACATTGCCAGCCCCTGGGCAATGCGGAACGCCTCCAGCTGCTCTTTGCTCCATTGGGTGAACCCTTCCACGATGGGCACTTCCTGCACCTCGGGATTCACGGTTAGCTCCAACTTGCCCATATCCTTCTCGCGGGCCTCCACTTCGTTGATGCAATATTTTTTGATATGCGCGAACTGCTCGGGCGTGAGGTCGGCATCGAAGACATAGAGCTTGGCGCTCTTGATGACCACTTCCGTCTTGGGATCAAGCAATGAGAGACACTGCATCGCGCTGTCGGCACGTTGGTCGAACTGGCCTGGCAGATACTCCACTGCCAGATAGGTCAGCCCCTCCAGAGGGAACTCCTCGAGCAGGTTGTCCACCACGGGCTCCGACAATACGCCAACCTTGGCGCGCTCCAGCAAAATATCGTCCACGTTGAAGATATCGTAAACGACCAGCTGGCGCAGGTGGCGGATGTTGAGATTGAAATTATGGTTGAGTGTCTCTTTCAGACTGACGGCTTCGACATCGAAACCCGTTTTTTTTTCTACGAAAATACGAGCGTTGCGCATGTTTGTGGTTTTTCAAATCAGGGTGCAAAGATACAAAAAAAAGACCTGCTGTTGCAGGCCTGTTTTATGATTAGTCGTCTGTTCCTATGAAGTTGCCGTTTTTGTCGAAAAGCAAGTCGAGGTCGTTGTTCAAACCCACCTCGTAGCGTTTGTGCTCATACTTGACTTTTGTGGCAAAATTCATGGGGAATTTGGCGGTAAGATATTGGACTGTATTGGCAGGGAGGATTCCATCAGGCAGCGGATTCATGCCGCAATCGACCTTGGTCCATTTGCCTCCGCGAGTGAAATCCAACTCCGTTCCGTCAAACAGTACCACCTCGTATTGGGAACCATCCTTTCGCACAGAAAGAATGTCAATTCCGTTGAAATGGGCGCTGATGAACTGCTTGGCTTGGGCAGGCAGACGGTCGGATGTCACAACCCTGTCGCACGATACAAAAGTGCATAGCACGAAAAAGCTTGTTAAAGCAACAAATAGTTTCTTCATTGTAGAGGTCTTTAATAAATGAATATTGTGCAAGCGGACAGCCCCTTAGTCGTCAAAGGCGAGGAATTTGCCGTTTTTATCGAATTTCAACTCCACATCTGTGCTCAATTCAATGTCGTAGCCGCTGTAATTCTTGTCAATTTTGGTGATGGTGTTGTTGGGAAAATTGGTTTTTACATATTTGGAAATGGCCGCAGGAATGATGGCGGCAGGGACGGCTGAGCCAGAACACCTTACCTCTTTCCAATCGCCTTGAAGGGTGAATTCCACTTTCGCACCGTTGGCAAGATAGACTTCGTAGTCATCATCCACCGTGGCGGAAAGCATCTCGATGCCGCTGAAGTGTGTGTTGATGAATTGCTGTGCCTTCTGAGGCAGCTGTTTGAACGTGACGGGTCTGTCGTTTGCTGCAAACACATTGAGTGTCATCAGCCCCAATAATAAAACAAATATTTTTTTCATCTTTTTTAATGCAAAATGGATTCTTGATTAACATTTCCGATGTGTGGACAGAATCCTTTAGCCCACCCCGGGTTTTTCAAAGCTGCAAAAATAAAATTTTTTTCAATTCCCTTGATTGGAAAAACCATTTGTTCGTATGTGTTCATAAATTATGTACATTTGCAAGTGAAAAATAAGCATGCTGTAATAATGTCTCTTTTGAAGAATTTTTGGCGCAATGATGTCACTGTACTGTTGCTTAGGTTGTTGATCCTCTATCTCATCCTCATAATCACCCATGGTGTCTTCTATGTGTATAATCTCTCTTTGCTCGGCCATGTCCAATGGGCCGATTTGCCCAAATTGTTGCAGGGTATCCTGAAATTCGACACCGTTTCTATCCTGTACCTCAACAGCGCCTTCCTCGCCTTGTCGTTGCTCCCTTTTAAATTCAGGGGCAAATCGTGGTATCAGAAATTGCTTTTTTGGGTGTATGTCGTCACCAACAGCCTCGGCTTGGTGGTGCTCAATCTGGTCGATGTCGTCTATTATCGCTATGCTTTCAAAAGGGTGACCATCGAGGAACTGCACTTTTTCGAGGAGAACGATAATACGGTTGGCATTATCTTCAAGTCTTTGGGCGAAAATTGGTATTTGGTCTTGTTGGGTGTCGCGCTTGTCGCCTTGATGGTGTTCCTTTACAAGAAAGTGCGCTATGACGGCTCTCGCATTGCGAAGGCCATACTGTATTATCCCGTTCATCTTGTTGTTTTGGGGTTGGGTGTGACATTGTATATCTTCGGGGTGCGGAGCTCCTTTGATCTCAAAGCATTCCCGGTCATGATGAGCAACGCCGCCTTTTATGCCCCGAATGCTCCCCAGACTTCCCTGGTGCTCAGCAATCCTTTCTGTATCTTGAGGACAACCCGTTCCAAAGAATTCAAAGTCCGTCACTATTTCGACGATGACGTGTCCGACAGCATCTTCACGCCATATCATTATCCCGATGGCGAATCCAAATATGACTTGGGCAAAAAAAACATCGTCATTTTTGTGCTGGAGAGTTTCAATAAAGACCATTCCAAGTTCCTGATGCCGCAAATCCACCAGAATCGCGAGGGATTCACGCCGTTCTTGGATTCGCTGATGCAAGAAGGATTTACTTTCACCAATTGTTTCAGCAATGGGATGAAATCCATCGAGTCGCTGCCGTCAATCTTGATTTCCATTCCATCCTATCAGACTCCGTTCTCCCTTCTGCCGCAGTTTATCGGTGAAATGGAAGGACTGCCGAGCATTTTGGAGAAGGAGGGCTACAGCACCTGTTTCTTTTGTGGAACTACGGAAAACCAAATGGGCTTTGAATCCATTGGCAAGATGGCCGGAATAAGCAAATTCTACAATCGCACACACTTCAAGGAATACAATTCGGGCAAGGACCGCGCCAATATTTGGGGCATTTGGGACATGGATTTCCTTCAATATATGGCGCATCAGCTCAACGAATGCAAAACTCCCTTTTTCTCCGCTGTCTTTACGCTGACCTCCCATCATCCGTTCGATTTGCCGGAGGAATATGCCGGTAAAATGCCGCAGGGGGATAATCTTTTGCAACCCTGTGTCGCCTACACCGACCTCTCCATTCGTAAATTCTTTGAAACGGCATCGAAAGAGCCGTGGTTTGAAAACACGCTGTTCATCTTCGTCGCCGACCATGTCAGCGGCCTCGTCGCGCGTCCGGACATGCAAACGCCCCGAAGCCATTCCGAAATCATCTGTTTCATGTACACCCCGGACCATTCCTTGCGGGGAATCAGCCATGAAGTGACTCAGCAACTGGATATTATGCCGACAGTGTTGGGACTTGTCGGTTACAGGCAGCCCTATTTCGCTTTTGGTCGCGACTTTTTCAACGAACCGTATCGAAAAAAAGTTGCCACCAATTGCTTTAATCAGGTTTACCAATGCCTGACGGATTCTCTGAGTCTTTATTTCGATGGCGAAAAGGTACTTCATGTCTTTGCTTCGAGCGACACGCTTCAACAGCATGATATCCTTGACTTGGATGACAGCAGGCAAAAGGCGTGCGAGACGTATTTGAAAGCTGTCTTGCAATCTTACACTTCGCATGTTGACCGGAAAAAGTATGTGGTTCCGTAAAGCAATAGAAACCATATCGCGTGTCCATGTCGGCAGGGATGAAGAAACGGAGGAACTGGACACCCTCCGTGGCGATATGGTTGTCCAACGTGAAGATGTCAGTGTCTGTAGTGACCTTGAAAGTGCGCGCTTTCAGAAAATCTCCACGATCCTTTGGCGGGTAAAAAAATTGGTGATCCATAATTAGAGTAATTCTCGAAAAAGGGAAAAGTGTTATTACCCTTCCAGATCGTCCAGGCGTTCTTGTAACCGCTGAATGGTCTCTTTCAGTTCTCTTATCTCATCACTGTTTTCCCGCTTCACAGAGTGCTTGAACTTGAGCATGGCGAGATTCAGCTCAAAAGAAATCTCGCTGCTCTGCTTGGGCAGAATGTCTCCCATGATTTCCTCTACCAACTGCCCGCCGCGCCGCAGCAGCGTTTGTTGCACGGACTTGTCGCCCTCCTGCTGCGGAATCTCCACGATCACCCGCGAAAGTTCTTTTAGTTTGGCGTATGCCTCCACGATGGCAATGGTGGTCTCCACCGCCTTTGGACTCTTCAAAATCGTGGCCAGCATATAGAGACCCTTTTCTGTAAAAGCCTTTGGCAGCTGCGGTGAGAATCGGAGTTTTGAGAGGTGGTGGAAAATTTCCACCACCTCCGATTTCTCATTCGAATCAAGCTCAAAAATATACCCATTGGGAAATTTTCCAGGATTGTTTTTTACGGCCTTGTTAATGTCTCTGGTCTCCACGCCGTACAGTTCGGCGACATCGGAATCCAATATCACCTGTTGGTCGCGGAGGGTGATGATTTTACTTTCTACTTCTATAATGTTGCTCATAACCAATAGTAATTTTATTATTAATAATTATGTCAACAAAAATATAGAATATGAAAGTGTTTGTCAAGAGTTTAGCAACAATTTTTTACCTTTGAGAATCAATAATTTATAAGGATACATTAAAATATTAATAGTTAATAGTTAATTTTATAGCGTAGTTTCAGGAGGTTTGGTGTCTAATACAGAAAAAATAAAAGACTTACCGATTCAGCACCTTGTATATCTCCGCCATCTTCTCATCTTCCGACAAGGCCACATCTATCCAGTGGATGTCGAAGCTGAGGCGCTCCATGCGGCGAAACCAGGTCATCTGGCGCTTTGAGAACTGATGAATGGCTGTGTTGAGGGATGAGAACATCTCCTCAAAATCAATTTCGCCCAATAGATACAATGTAACATATTTGTATTCAAGTCCATAACGGATCAAAATCTCCGAAGGCACGCCTTCGTCCAAGAGAGCTTTCACCTCCTCTATCATCCCTTCCTCCAGTCGGGCTTTGAGCCGCTGGGTGATGCGCATGCGGATAAGGTCTCGGTCGCCCCGCAGCCCGAAGATGACCGACGGCACGGGGTCCGACAATATCTGGCTGTCCTCCTGCCATTTGAAACGATAACCCGACAGCACGGCCTCGATATAAAGGCCGCTGCCCCCGCATATCACCACCTGCTTGCCACGGCTTTGGATGTCGCGCATTGCCTTGAACGCCTCCTGCTGGTAGCGATAGACGTTGTACTTCACGCCCGGTTCTTCAATGTCGATGAGATGGTACGGGACCGGCTGCCCGTTGTACTCGTACTCGGAGATGTCCTTGCCCGTGCCAATGTCCATCCGGCGATACACCTGGCGCGAGTCGGCACTCACAATCTCGCCGCCCAACTCGGCAGCCAAACGCACCGCAATGTGCGTCTTGCCGGTGGCGGTGGGACCCAAAATCGTGATGATAGGTTTCTCTTCGTTCATCATTTCACAGCTTGCAGTTTGGGTTCGTCAAAAAGTTCCAGATCGGAGATATTCTGTCCGTCGATTTTGAGGCGCATCATGGTGAGGCGGGTATGGATGCCGTAGCGTCCGGCGGCCCCGGGATTGATGAAAAGCAGGTTATGCTGTTTGTCGAACATCACCTTCAAGATATGGGAGTGGCCGGCCACCAGAATGGTCGGCTTGGCTTGACGGATCAGTTCCAGCGCCCTGGGGTCATACTTGCCCGGATAGCCCACGATGTGGCGTATGGCCACCGTGTGCTGCTCGCACTGGAAGACCTGATTCTCCGGAATCTCGCGGCGGATATCCCAATCGTCGCAGTTGCCATACACAGCGCGCACGGTAGGCGCAATGGCGGCCAGCTCATCGAGGATGAAGTCGTCCACAATGTCGCCCGCGTGCCAGATCTCGTCGCACTCCTTGAAGAACTCGAAGGCATCGGGATGCAGGTAGGCGTGCGTGTCGGAAAGGATGCCTATCTTCTTCATTCTTTCACCGGATTGCGTTGTTTCACCACCTCAAAGAGTGTGATGCCCGTGGCCACGGAGACGTTGAGTGAGCGGATGGTGCCCACCATCGGGATGGTGATGGTGTCGTTGCAATGGCGCAGGTAGTCCCAGGCGATGCCCTCGTACTCGTTGCCCATGATGAGGCAGAGCGGCCCGGTCATATCCTTGTTGTAGAGCGCGTGGTTGGCCTTCTCGGTCACACCGACCACCTCGATGCCGGAGTCTTTGAGATATTGGATCACCTCCACGAGGTTGGAGTGGCGGCAGACGGGGATCTTGTTCAACGCGCCGGCGGAGCTCTTCACCGCATCCTCGTTGAGTTGCGCGCCGCCATTGAGCGGCAGAATGATAGCATCCACGCCCGCGCATTCCGCCGAGCGCGCGATGGCGCCCACGTTGCGCACGTCAGTGACCTTGTCAAGCAGCAACAGGAACGGCACGCGCCCCTCCTCAAAGATGGTGGGCACAATATCAAAGATACTGCTGTACTCAATGGCCGAGAGGAACGCCACCACGCCCTGATGGTTGTTGCGCGTGAGACGGTTCAGCTTCTCTAATGGCACATATTGGAAGGGGATCTTGTGTTGGCGTACCTCATAAAAAAGCTGCTTGAAAAGCTCGCCTTGCAAGCCCTTTTGGAATAAGACTTTATCGATGGTCTTGCCACTCTCGATGGCCTCAAAAATGGGGCGCATACCATAGATGAGAGCGGCATTTTCGGAGGTTGGTTTTGGGTACATTGCGGTGGTGTTGGAATTGGAGGTGCAAAAATAGCAAAATTGTCGGGATTTTGGTTAGCGTCAGCGGGCGGGCCTTAAAGACTCTAAAGACTTTAATGACCCTAATGACCTTAAGACCCTCCCGCTGACGCGACTACCCCTCATTTTTTCTGCCGCGCTTGTTATTACGCAGCCTGACCATTTTTTCACTGAAACCGCCACTATTCAGAAAGTCTTTCTCCAAGCGCTTGAGCTGCCTAAACAGTAAATAATCGGCTTGCTTGATGAGTACAATGCACATATTGGCGATGGTTTCTGGCGGGCGCGTTTGAGCAATCTGCATAAAGAAATCCACATCGTTATGATTCCTTCCCAAACGTCGCATAGTTTGCAACTCTACAGAATCCTCCTCCCACTGACGATGATTGCGCGTTTTCAGATAATCCTCGTAATCCTCCAGTAATTCCTGAAGACTGGCTTTGGCCACATTTACGAGCCGTATCTCAGTCTTGGCACTTGTGACGCTTGCCGCACAACCCTCTATGATGTTTTGCTTGCCCGATCGCGCGGCTTGCAGCATTTGGTCTTTTGTACGGTCGTTATATCGTATGTAATGCTCTACAAAATAATAGGTTAGACAATAAATCACATCTGTCTTTTGGTAGCTGATCAACTTCTTGTAGTTGCCTCTTTGTGGTATTAATTCTTCCATAATCTTACGTTTTCAAATTTTTCGCAAAGATAATATTTTTTATAACATATTGATTGTCAAGTATTTTAACAATTAATCGTTAAAATATGGATTTTCATATTCACAACACACCTGTCCACACACACCGACCCTCGCACCCCACAGGCCGCCGGCCTGCGAATGGATGATTATGACAGCCCGGTTTCCTACACACCCCTGCACGCCGCTGGCGTGCAAATTTGGCAATAACAAAACGCCTCAGGGTAAACAACAAGACAGGCCAGCAAAAATTATTGTATTTTCGCGCCATCTGATTTTTTTGAGGTTTAGGGTGTAGTTTTTCGCCACCTCCGTAGTCAAAAGAAAAACAACGTCTGAAAGATGAAGCAGAAAAAAGACAAAGAACAGAAAGAACTAGACTTTGAACGGCTGGTACAGGAACAGCGACAGACCATCTACTCGGTGTGCTACCTCTTCGCCGACGACCGACAGGAAGCAGACGACCTCGCTCAAGAGGTGCTGATACGCCTCTGGCAGGGCCTCGACGGCTTCGAAGGGCGCAGCTCGACCAAAACATGGGTCTATCGCGTGGCGCTGAACACCTGCGTGACCTTCGACAAGCGCCACCGCCGCCGTCCCGACTGCATGCCGCTGGAAATGGACATCGACCTTTTCGCTGATGAGGAGGCCTGTCCGGCTGCCAGCCGCCTCCACAAGCGCATCGCACGACTGCATCCCTTCGACCGCGCACTGATTCTGCTTTGGCTCGAAGACCTGCCCTACGACGAGATCGCCGCCATCCTCGGCATCACCGTCGATAATGTCAGCGTGCGTCTGGTGCGCATACGCGAGAAACTCAAATCATTCACCGACTAAACCTCAAACAGATATGGAACAGTACGAAGACATCAAAAGCGAACTCCAGCAGGAGTTACAAGACCTGCAGCAGAATGTGGAGCAGCACAGCACCTTCAACAGGGAGGTATGGCAGCGCGCGGTGAAACGACACAGCAAGCACCTCTATATGCAGAACTTGCTTTCCGTCATATTTTTGGTAGTCATCATAACCGCCAGTAACTTTATCCTCTGTGAATATTGGCCGTGGTGGCTTTTACTCCCCATTGACCTCTTTCTTGGCTGGATTACGTTGGACAGTCTTATCGCCACCAACGGTCTCCGAAAAGCCGACGCGCAGAGTCGCGAAGGTCTCCTTTCGCTGCGGGATAGTATTCAAAAGAGCACGACCTATTCGAAGCGTAAACGCATTGTCATACAGGTTGTTGGCATAATAATATCATTGCCGATATATGTTTACCTCTTTTTCTACGACAGATCAATGTTCTTTACTCTACTAGTCTCCGGTCTTTTGTCCATTCCTGTCGTAATCAAAACCTCCAAGCGGGTAAAGAAACGCTTCGACGAACTCAACGAAGAAATCGACGAGTTACTGAACGAATCCCGACCTTCTTAAGTCTTAAGTCTAAATTATTATAAAACAAACGTTTATGAAGAAAATCTTTTTGTTTCTGATGGCGATGATCTGTGCGTTGACCGTTTTCGCGCAGAAGGGTGACCTGAACCTGAATGATCCCATCAAAGCCGACCC
>CAMVIT010000068.1:0-13071 GCA_947167635.1 uncultured Bacteroidales bacterium
GTCGCCGGCCAGCACGAAGCGCACGTTCGGGTCCTTGTCGAGCACCCTCTTGGCTGTCTCCACGAAATAGTCGGGGCCTTTCTGGAAGGTGACGCGCCCGAGGAAGGTGACAATCTTCTCGTCAACGTTCTTCTCGCGCTCCACCTTCTTGTCGGTGGGCACGACAGCGTTGTGGAGGGTGAAGACTTTGTGGGCGGGGATACCGTATTTGCTGATGACGATGTTGCGGGTAAGGTCGCTGACGGCGCAGACGGCATCGGCGGCCATCATGCCCTCGCGCTCCATCCCATAGACGATGTCGTTGCGGTTGTGCTCGCCCGAACGGTCGTACTCGGTGGCATGGATGTGGACCACCAGGGGCTTGCCGCTGACTCTCTTGGCGGCGATGCCGGCACGGTAGGTGAGCCAGTCGTGGGCATGGATGAGGTCGAACTCCTCGCTCTTGGCGATCTCGGCGGCGACTTGCGCGTAGAGGTTGACCTCCTGCATCAGGTTCTTGCCGTAGCCGGAAGAGAAGGTGTGCTTGCGCCGCGCGCCTGTGAACTCCTGCTCCAACGTGCCGCTGTTCATCTGGTCGATGACGTTGTAGTAACCTTCCAGCCCCACATAGGGCACCAGCCGCGAGTTGACTTGGATATAGCTCACGCCAGGGAAAATATGCTCGCGATAAGTGACGCTGCTGGTGTCGATTTCCACGTCGGAGGCGTTGCGGATCTTGACATAACGCTCGTCTTCATCACCCGAGGCATGAGGCATCACGAAGGTGACATCCACCCCGTTGAGGGCGAGTCCCTTGGTCAGACCGTAACAGGCCGTTCCCAAGCCTCCCGAGATATGTGGTGGGAACTCCCACCCGAACATCAATACTTTCATATTCAAAAATCAAAATTCAAAAAACATAATTCAAATTTGGATGAACTGTCCGCTATTTGGCGAAGGATTCAATTCTCCATTTCATATATAACAGTGCTGCAACACTCCATGCTTGGGAGATGCATCCGTTGGGTTTGTAAGGAGGATCGCCGTCGGTGATCTCGGCCACGGTGGAGACGCCGTACGAGGTCATGCAGCTGTCGAAGTTGTAGAGCTGCTTGCGCAGAACGGGGATGGCTTGCTCTTGATAGACGGCAAGCATGCCGTCGGTGAAGGGGTAGAGCAGCCAGGGCCAGCATGTGCCCTGGTGGTAGGCTTTGTCACGCTCGGCCTGGTTGCCGTGATAGTGGCCCTTGTAGTCGGGATCGTCGGGCGAGAGCGTGCGGATACCCTTCTCGGTAAGCAGTTCCTCGCAAGTGCGCTTCAGGATGAGCTGGCGGATCTTCTCGCTGATGGGCGAGAAGGGCAGGGAGGCTGCAATCATCATGTTGGGGCGCACCTGGAAATTCTTGTAGTCGCCGTCCACATAGTCGGCCAGATACCCCAGCTCCTTGGACCAGAAGGTCTCCTTGAAAACGGTGGGGAAATCGTGGATGAGCGGTTCCCATTCGTCGGTGAAGGCGGTGTCCTTGGCCACGCGGGCAAGGTCTAAACAGAACTTGACGGCGTTGTACCAGAGGGCGTTGATTTCAACTTGGCAGCCAGTGCGGGGGGTGACAGGGCGGCCGTCCACGACGGCGTCCATCCAGGTCAGGGCCAGACCGGGGCCGCCGGAATAGATCAGCCCGTTGTCAAGGCGGCGGATGTGTTTGAGCGTGCCGTGACGGTAGGCGTCAAGGATGTTGCGCATCACAGTCCCGTATTCTTCCCATATCTTGCGCTTGGCGCGGGTTTTTTCCGAATAGAGCTGCAGGGCGCGGAAGAACCAAAGGGGCGCATCGACAGAGTTGTAGGCGGCGTTGTCGCCCATACCGATGTTGGGGAAGAGACCGTCGTGCATGTCGGCGATCATGTCATCCAGGATCTCCTTGCAGAGCTGGTGGCGACCCAGGGCGAGCGTGAGGCCCGGCAGGGCGATGAAGGTGTCGCGCCCCCAACGACCGAACCACGGATAGCCGGCGATGACGAAGGTCTTGCCGTTGCGCTGCACGATGAACTGCTCGGCGGCGTTTTGCAGGCAGTTGAAGAAGGAGGAACGGGCTGTGTGGCGCTTGCTCTCGGCCTTGTACAGCTTGGCGATCTCGGCGGGATCCAAAGGCTCGGTGCCCAGGGTTATGTAAAGCTCCTTGTTGGCCACCTTCGCCGTGATGCGGCCCGGCACCAGCAGGTCCTCGTGCCCCTCATAACCGCGGTTGAGCTCTTCCTCATATTCCACCCCCTCGTGCCAGTGAGGGTCGTGTTGGTAGGTGATCTCCTCGGAACACTGGATATAGACGGGCGTGTAGCCGTCGTAGAGACGGAAGCCCACCCCGTGCTCGACAGGATGAGGCTGGCTGTTGGCCGCGTCGTTGCGATGGGTCAGGGCATGCATGTTGCGGAACGCCAGCATGGGCTCGAATTGGAAGGCCGCTGACTCGTAATCGTCAAGAATGGTGTATTTGATGATCATCCGGTCAGCGTCGTTGAGCAACAGAAACTCCTTGGTGAAGTTGAACTTGCCCACACGGTATTGGTAGAGGGGAATGTTGTCGGCAGTGAAATGCTGCAAATACTTGTTGCCTTTCGGGTTGATGGCGCCGCCTTTGTACTGGTGAACGCTGACGTGGAAATCCATGTCGTTGATGACAATGGTCTCGTTCAGGTTGGAGACAAGCACATGGCGCTCTCCGCCGAAGTTGTCTTGCGGTACAATGAAAAGTCCGTGATATTTGCGGGTGTTCAAACCCGCCAATGTGGTCGTGGCAAAAGTGCCCGTGCGACTGCATCGGAGAATCTCCTTGTTTTTCGTGAAATTCAGGTTCACCAATGCGTTTTTGTCAAATTCTATATAGCTCATAGTTATAACGATTTCATAATAGGCTGAGGCTTGATTGCAATGCACAAAACGCCCCTCTGTTTAAACTTGCAAAAATAGTTTTTTTTCAGATATGTCAAGAGCATAATATCATTTTTTTGTCTATTTTTGCGGCCTGATTTAAAAAAATGAAATTATGAAAGTTATATTCATCACTGGTGCGACGAGCGGCTTCGGCGAGGCCATTGCCCGCACGCTTGCCAAACAGAATGTCAACATGGTAATCACAGGCCGCACGGCCGACAAGCTCCACAAGGTGGCTGAGGAAATCGAGGCTTCCACGCAAACGAAGGTGCTCCCGCTGGTCTTTGATGTGCGCGACCCCAAGGCTTGTGAGGAGGCTGTCAACAGTATGCCGGTGGAATTCCGCGACGTGGATGTCCTCGTCAACAATGCCGGACTGGCCGTCGAGCTCAACCCCGTGCAGAATGGCCTTCTGGAGGATTGGGAGCGCATGATCGACACCAACGTCAAGGGATTGCTGTATGTGACGCGCCTTATCTCGCCAGGCATGGTGGAGCGCAAGCGCGGGCATATCATCAATATCGGCTCTACAGCCTCCCATGAGGTCTATTATGGCGGCAACGTCTATTGCGCCACGAAACACGCTGTGCTCGCCCTCACCAAGGCTATGCGCACCGACTTTCTGCCCTATAACATAAAGGTCACGCAAATCTCGCCGGGTGCCGCCGAGACCAACTTCTCGCTTGTGCGCTTCAAGGGCGACAGCGCACGTGCCGACAAGGTCTATGAAGGCTACGACCCCCTCGTGGCGCAGGATATCGCCGATGTGGTCGAGTTTGTGCTCTCCCGCCCGCAACATGTATGTCTCAATGAAATCGTCATGACCCCCACGGCCCAGTTCAACGGCGTGATACACAAGGAAAAAAATATTTGAAAAAACGAAAAAAAATCTGCAACATTTTTTTCTGAAAATCGTTTGGCTATAGTTTGAATATGTTTTTTAAACTGAAAAATATTTGAATTCATTTGTTGTATTTTGTTGATAGTGAAAATTTTAGCAATATGAAAAAAATCTTTTCCGCCTTGATTACCCTTTTGTTGCTGCTGACCGCCCCGGTGATGGTGAAAGGACAAAGCTCGCCATGCGGTGCCAACGCTATTCACCCGTTCACCACTGGCTCGAATCCCTTTGGCATCACTTATACGTCAAGCACAACGGGTACAGCCACTTTTTTTGTTGACGGTGGCGCAAGTCCGGGATGCCTTGGCTCCACACCAGGCCCTAACTGGTACTATTTCCAGAAACGTACACAGGGGGATATTCTGATCTATATCCAGCAACCACAAGGTGATGTGGATTATGCCTGCTGGGGTCCGTTTAAGACTCCGAACGACGAGCCGGGTGAGTTTTTGAGCACCCTATGCAGCAATGGTTATAACACCAACAGCAATAACTGCTACTACCATCTTTTCACGGGAGACGGCAGCCAGTCAAGTCTTGGCAGCGGTCCGGGCAGCCACAGACCTTCCGGCGGCAACCACACTAATAATCTGGGTGGGTGGCCGTATCCCGACGCGACTGGCCATCCGGACTGGGCATACGGCAACACGGGCCATAATATCCCGATGGTGGACTGCAGCTATTATGCGGATGCGACAGAATGGTGCTATGTTCCGGCTGATTGTGGTAATCCGGGAGATTTTTTCCTGCTGCTGATCTGCAACTATAGTCGTCAGCCAGGCTCCTATACTTTTACGCAAAGTGGCGGCACAGCTGCCACATCGGGCGATATTTTCGTGCAGGTGCGTGGTGCCGAGGAGGCATTGTGCGAGGGTCAGACACTCATTTTGACCTATCACGAGTGGCTGCCCTATCATAACCCGAACTATCAGTGGATTTTGCCGGACGGAAGCACTCTTCCGGGTACACGTGACGCCTCGGACAATGTTGTGCTGGAAATACCCAATATCACCCCTGCCCATGGCGGACGTTACCGCTTGCGCAAAACATTTGCAAGTGTCGCAACACCTGAGGATGTCTTTTCCGATTCTCTTGTTATCAGACCGGCTCCATTGCCAAGCTTCAGCGTTGCACCAGGTACCACATTTTGTGAAGGGGATACCCTTGCCCTGATTGTGACAAGTGCTTTCCCAAACACCTTCTTTGACACATTGTCGTCGGATCCCGATTGGTCTTATATTATCCCGGGAACACCAACCAACAGATTTGTTTTCCCAGCTGTCGCCATGACGTCGGATAGCATATCTTACCGTCTTTTTGCCTCCACCAGTTCCATGTACGGCATGGGTTGTGAGGTGGACACTGTAGTTACTTTTTATTGTGCACGCACCAGTTCGGGAGAGATTCCGGACACGATCTGCGTGGGGGATTCCTACAACCGCTATGATTTCACCCTGCCGGTGCAGACACGGGCACGCGATACACTGCTGGTGCGGAGTGGCCTGATCAATTCCGCGGATTGCGACAGCACCTCTGTGGTCCATCTCTATGTGATGCCCAACCCCAAGATTGAAACCCTGGCCAAGGGACCTGAACACTGCGGCGGAGCTGCCGGAGACGGATTCCTGCACATTGTTGTCACAGAAGCGGCGCGTCCCTTCGTGTGTGCTTGGAACCCATCCGTGACATTGACCGTGGACAGTGTGTCAGGTGATACCACGTTCATGTTCCTGGACAACATCCATGGCCAAACCTACTCCCTGACCGTGACCGACACTGTCGGCTGCGAGTCGTCCTTTACCGTCGAAGTGCCCGTGCTGCCCAATCCGGTGGCCTGCTTCTCCCTGATTCCCGAAGCCCCGTCTTATCTCGTCGGCGAGAATATTGTTTTTAGCAACTGCTCCCAATACTACAATCTCTGCCATTGGGATTTCGGCGATATTTCCGAGAGCACTGTTCCGTCCCCGTCCCATACCTACGCGGAAATTGGCACGTATGACATTACGCTCCATGTTTCCGACACCACGGCCGGTTGCGATGATACTTTTGAGAAAACGATTATTGTACACGAAAAGACCCGCTTCTATCTGCCCAACAGCTTCACTCCGAACGGCGACAACGTGAACGATATCTTCATTCCTGTCCAAATGGAGGTCAAGGAGGATTCTTACACGATGCTTATCTACGATCGGTATGGAATGTTGGTGTTCAAATCCACCGACCTGAACCGCGGGTGGGACGGCACCGTGAACGGCAGACTTGTGCCTACCGGCGACACATACGTCTATCGTGTCTCCTACCAGGATTTCGATGGCAATGTGTTTGAGAAAAACGGCAAGGTTACCGTAGTGTACTAACCACCTTTAACGCACCTCCAACTTTTATATCATTATTTTATTTGGGCGTGCCGGCACGGCGGCGGAAAATGCATCCGTACAATTGTGCACGCCCCCGTTTCTACCGAGCTTATATCCCTGCCAGGACATCGTTTTCATGTGCTCCCACCAAAGAGCAACGACCAATCACCATATTTTCTACCGAGCTTTCGCCCCTGACGGGGCTACTCAAGGAAGAGCATTGACTATTGGATGTTAGCTGGAATCAATTTCTTAATTTCTTAACTCCTTAATTTTTTAATTATCAACGTTAAAGACCAATGGCCAACCGCCAACGGCTAACCAGCTATCACCTTTCCGATTTCCGGCACCAGCCGGTCAATGTCTCCCGCACCGATGGTGAGGAGCACCTCTTGCGGGTGGGTGGCCAAGTAGGGGAGAAGCTCCTCTTTCTGAAGGACAACCTTGTGTGGATTGTCGATAAGGGAGAGCAGGTACTCGGAGTCAATGCCGGGTATGGGCTGCTCGCGGGCTGGATATATGGGCAACAGGATCACCTGGTCCAGTATGGCCAGCACGTCAGCGAAATCCTGTGCGAAGTCGCGGGTGCGGCTGTAGAGATGCGGTTGGAAAATACCCGTGATGTGTTTGTCCGGATAGATTTTGCGAACGGCCGTGATGAAGGAGTGCATCTCTTCGGGGTGGTGGGCATAGTCGTCGATGAAGACCACCTTCCCGTTGTCCACGATGTAGTCGAAACGGCGCTTCACACCCGAAAAGGAGTCGAGTTTTTCCCGGATGAGGCTTTCTGTGACAGTTTCGTGAACAAGACCATTTCTGTGACTTTCCTCCATCAGGGCGGCCACGGCGGCAGTGGCGTTGAGCGCGTTGTACAAGCCGTTGGCATGCAGTCGCAAGCCCGTCAGCGTGCCGCCGGGCGTGCGCAGGTCGAATGTCGCGCTGTTGGGGGATAATATAATATTGTATGCCTGATAGTCTGTGTGTGGAGAGACACCATATACCCTTTTGTCGGGATGCCGGATGTGACTGGCGACACTCTCTTCGACAATCACGGTCTTGGATTGCAGGGCAAACTGCTGGAAAGCCGCGATGAGGTTCTCATGTGTGCCGTAGATGTCCAGATGGTCGGCATCCATCGCTGTGATGATGGCGACGGATGGGTGCAGGGTCAGGAAAGACCGGTCGTACTCATCGGCCTCGGCCACGGCCATGACGGGTTCCGGGTCGAGCACGAGGTTGTCGTTGAAATTCTTGGCAATGCCGCCGATGAAGGCGACAATGGGCACCTGCGGGGAGAGCAGGTGCGACACCATGGAGGTGGTGGTGGTCTTGCCGTGCGTGCCGGCCACGGCGATGGAGGGCATCCTCTCGGTGAGCGTGCCCAACACCTGGGAACGTTTGTACAAGGGAATCCCTTTCTCCGACAAATACTGGAACTCCGCATTGCTTTGGGGCACAGCCGGCGTGTAAATAGCAAAGTCCAGCGTGTGGGGTATCTTTTGGATGTTGTCGTCAAAATGGATGACGGCACCCTTCTCTTCCAGCATCTTGGTGATGGGTGACGGGGTGAGGTCATAGCCATAGACGGAGGCACCCTCGGACAGGAAATACTGTGCCAAGGCACTCATGCCGATGCCACCAATGCCCAGAAAGTAGATCTGCTTATTTTTCATAGATGAGGAAAACGGTTCTGCGGTTTTTGGCGCGTCCGGCAGCGGTCCCGTTGTCGGCGATGGGCTGCGACTCGCCATAGCCTTTGTAGCGAAGCCGGTCGGCGGGAATGCCTTTGCCGATGACGTAATCGTAAACAGCCTTGGCACGCTGGTCGGAAAGCTTGAGGTTGGCATCATCGTTGCCCACATTGTCAGTGTGGCCTTGGATTTCCACCTTCACCGTGGGGTTTTCCTTGAGAAATTCGATGAAGAGAGCCAGCACAATCTTGGAGTTCGCGGTGAGCTGGTAGGAGTTGGTCTCGTAGTAGATGTCACGCAGGTCGCAAACCTTGCCGGTTTCGATGGCCTTCACTTCGGCATCCTTGACAATGACGGGCTCTTCGAGCTGTTCGGGGGTGACCACCTGCGAGTCGAAGGAGTGTCCCTCCTTCTTGACGGTGACGATGAGTGGCTGCGGGTTGTCCTTCTTGACTTCGGCGGCCACGGCGTATTGCTGGTTGTTGGAGCTGACCACGCCGGTGGCGACCACGTTGGCTGCGGTGTCGCGCACTTCGACGGTGGCGCCTTCCAGGTCGCCGTCATCAGCAGTGACGGTTCCCTTGATGATGGCCATTGTGTGCGGACGGGCATCCTCGTATAGCTCAAATTGGTAGAAGTTCCAGTCGTCGCCGTCAATCTTTCGAGAGCAAAAATAGCCGGTCTTGCCGTCCAGGCTGACGAAAAAGTTCACATCGTCACCTTCGGAATTGATAGGATAGCCGATGTTGGTGGGCTTGCTCCAGACCCCGTTTTCGTTAAGCTTGGAGAAGAAGATGTCCTGCCCGCCGATGCAGTCGTGCCCGTTGGAAGAGAAGTACAGCGTCTTGCTGTCGGTGTGCAGGAAAGGGGAGCGTTCGTCAAGCTCGGTGTTGACAACGGGGCCGAGGTTGACAGGTTTGCGCCAGGTGCCGTCGCTGTTGCGGCGGGTGAACCAGATGTCGGAGCCGCCGATACTGCCGGGACGGTCGGAGGCGAAGAAGAGGATCTTGCCATCGGAGCTGAGGGAGGGCTGCGACTCCCACGAGTCCGGACGGTTGATGTTGTCGCCGAGACTTTTCGGCTCGGTCCAGTAGCCGTCAATGAGTTCGGAATAGTAGAGGTCGTAGTTGTTGTAGCTGTGCCCTTTGATGGTGGTGGGCATCAATTTGGCGAAGATGAGGAGGTCGTTGGTGATGTTGACGGTGGGGCTGCCCTCTCCCTTGGAGTTGTTGAAGGGCTCGTCAAGGGGCTTGCCGGCAGGAAAATGGCCGTTTTTCTTCTCGCTGCAACTGAAAAACTCGCGCTTTTTCTTCTCGCTGCCGAAGAAGCTGTCCTCGTTCACCTCCTGCCGGCGGGTGAAATAGAAGAAGTTGCCGTCTGGCGAGAGGGCTCCCAAGTATTCGTCGGCCTTGGTGGAGATGCCCTCCACAGTTTTCGGGTCGAAGGGCACGGGATGGTTGAGGATGTTGTCGAAGAAGGTGGCGCGGCGGATGAGCAGCTCGCATTCGCGCAGCATCGTGTCGCGCGTGCCGGTGAAGGCATCGGGGTTCTCCACGACCACCTTCGCGAACTTGATGGCCTCTGAAAAACGCTCGTGTGCGTAGGCCAGACGAGCGGCATAGTAGTTGCAGTGGATCTTGTAATACGGACAGACATCGTACATGCGGGTGAATGCCGCCAACGCGCGGTTTACATCCGACTTGCTCTGTGTGCGCGATTGCAAGTTGTTGGCCTCTATGGGCAAATAGAGGCCAAGTGCATAGTAGTAGTTGACGTCCAGATACTCTGGATGATCCTCCAAAATCTCGTCGTAAATCTCGAAGGCCTCGTCTTTCTTCCCGCTTTTGTGCAGGTCACGGGCCTTCTTGAAGAGTTTTTCGCTGGCTTTGTCCATTGTTTGGGTGCAGGGGTCATCTTCTTGCGCGCAAGCGGGCAAGGCAAGAAACGTGAACCACACGCCGAACAGCAACGGGAACCAGAACTTTATCATCTTGAGAGGGTGCTCAAAGGTGATTAACGTCAGATTTTGTTTTTAATTGTCCTTGACAACCGTTTCGCCAGCCTCGATGATCTTCACGAAATCGTCGGCCTTGAGAGAGGCGCCGCCGATGAGGCCGCCATCCACGTCTTGTTGGGAGAAAAGCTCGAGGGCATTCTTGGCGTTGCAGCTGCCGCCATAGAGGATATAGGTGCTCACGGCCATCTCGGTGCCGAACTTCTTCTCGACGGCGCTGCGGATGAAGGCGAGCATCTCTTGTGCCTGTTCGGGTGTGGCTGTCTCGCCGGTGCCGATGGCCCAGATGGGCTCGTAGGCAATCATGGTGCGCTCCATCTGGTCGGGGGTGAGCTGATAGACTGTCTCTTCGAGTTGTTTCTTCACCACCTCGAAGTGCTGGTTGGCTTTGCGCTCATCGAGGGACTCGCCGCAGCACATCACCGGCACGATGTCGTTGGCCAGCAGGCGCTGCATCTTCTTGAGCACGATGGCGTTGGTTTCGCCGAAATATTTTCTGCGCTCGGAGTGGCCCACGATGCAGAAGGAGACGTCGATGCCGGCCAGCATCTCGGCGGATACTTCGCCCGTGTAGGCGCCGTTCTCATATTCGCTCACGTTCTGCACGCCGGCGTAGAAGGGGGCGCCCTCCTCGTCGGCCAGGTCGGTGACCAGCTCTGCGTACAGCATCGGCGGACAGAGCACAACTTCGGTTTCAAGGTTGTAGTCCGCCAGCTTTTCAGTGATGTCGTTGATGAGGTCTTGCGCTTCATCGAAGTTCTTGTTCATTTTCCAGTTTCCAATGACAATTTTCGGTTTCATTTTCAATGTATTATTAAGGGTTTTGTTAGATTCTGTGATAAAAGGCAAACATGGTTTTTGCGCTTGCAAAAATAGTAAAAATACTTGTTACTGCCGTCCGGCATTGTTTCTTTGCAGGATGTTGATTGTGGCAGCGGCGGCAAAGCATCCGAAAGCGGCAGGCATGTAAGAAATGGTTCCCACGGTGGAGAGTTTGTTGGCCGTGGGTTCGTCGTCGATTATGACGGCCTCGCCGGGCACAGACTCGGGCGAGAAGACCACGGTGATGCCGTGGCGCACCCCTAATCGGTAGAGGCGTTTGCGCACCATTTTGGCCAGCGCGCAGTGGTGGGATTTCGCAATGTCCGCAATTTGGATCAGCCCGGGGTCCCGCTTGCCGCCCGCGCCCATTGCGGAGACGACGGGCAGGCCGCGCTTGTGGGCTTCAAAGAGGAGATAGACTTTCGGCGACAGCGTGTCAATGGCGTCCAGGACACAGTCGTAAGGTGCGGCGTCGAGAATTTGAGCCGTGCGCTCGTCGCGGAGAAATTCCTGCAGACAGTGCAGCTTGAGTTCAGGGTTGATGTCGAGCATCCGGCGGGCCATGAGCTCCACCTTGCTTTGCCCGACCGTGGAGTGCAGCGCGGGCAGTTGGCGGTTGATGTTGCTGACGGACACGGTGTCGGCGTCCACGATGGTGAGCTCTCCCACACCGGCGCGACAGAGCTGCTCCGCCGCATACGCACCCACACCGCCCACGCCGGCAACAAGCACATGGGATTGTGCCAGGCGCTCCAAACCCTCTGCACCCAACAACAGCTCCGTACGTGTCTTCCAACTGTCCTGTTTACTCATGTCTATGTCTTTGAAATCTGAAGGTCGGTCGTGCTATTGTGCTGAATCGTAAACGCGCAGGTAGGTGCGGTAAATTTCGTCCCAATTGAAAATGTGCAGGGGATGCAAGTCCGCGATATGTTGCTCCATGGTGGCAAAGCGCTCGCTGGCCAGCAAAACTTTCGCGGCGATCTCCTCCGCGGAATCCAAGTCGGCGGCATAGCTGATTTCACCGTCGGGGCAAAGTCCGTGCGGGGCCTCGTGGGTGTTGTGGATGATGGGCATGCCTTGCGACAAGGCCTCGGCATAGAACGGGTGGATGGAGTCGGCAAGTCGTGGGGCAATGTAGATGTCATTGTCGCGAAATGCCTGGAACAAAGATTCGCGGGTGAGTTCCGGCAGTATCTTGACGGAGGAATCGAACGAGTCAGCGGCACGGCACCCCGCCACGGTCAAGGTCACGTTGTAGTTCTTCTTGTGCAGCAGCTGGACGGCCCTCTTGACAGGAGAGACACTCTTGGGCGAAAGCTGTTCGCCAGCCAGTAGCAGACGCGTGTGGACGAGCGAGACGGGCTTGTGGAGATACAGGTTTTGCAGCCAAAAGGGGGCGAGACCGTCGGGAATGGTCCGCGCTCGGCTGAAAATGCGGTCGGCATCCTGGTCGGAGATGCGGCCAGCGATGAAATCCTGTTGGTTGGTGTCGTGGAAAACGATGCGCTCGGCGTGCTCCAGCACGGGCAGTCCCGTCTTGCGGCCACGTTGCGGGTTCTCGTGCCAGAACCGCATGTCGGCCTGGTCTGCCGCAATGATGTAGGGGATGTGGTGCCGGCAACTCAGCTCGTATGCCACGGCACCGCCCGACCAGATGGAATGCGCATGCATCAAGGTCACATCGGACATGGAGATATGCTGCTCCACGAAAGTCGCCGCTTGCGACACCATCTTGTCGTAATGGAAAAGAGATGTGGGGTCGCAGGGGGCAGGGGAGGGTAGAGCCGGCATTTTCAGGACCTCTGTTGCCCTGTCGCCACGCCCGCCTGCCGGAATGGCGACGCCTACGTTGCAGATGACGCCTTCGGTGCGAGAGACGAGCTCGTTCAAACGGGAGAAGGGGAAGTTGTCGGCGTATAGGTGTAGTATTTGCTTCATTGAACTGATGTTAGTCAATCACTCCGCATCGACGGAAATGAAGTCGCAAAAGTATCATTTTTTTGCAGAAAATCTTCGCAGAGATCCACTTTTGCATCTTTTTTTTTATTTGGGCGTGCCGGCGCGGCGGCACGGAAATGCATCCGTAATTGCGCACGCCATCCAATGCCGCCGCGCCGTCGGGCTTTCCGCTCTAATGATTTTGGCTTAGAACCCACCACCATTTCGCGAGACGCGAAGCGTCAAGCGGAACCTCCGTCTCGCCAGGGAACGCATTCCCGCCAAAATCATTCCCGCTTCAATCCCTCACGCATGCTCGTCGAATCCACACCCGTTTCGCGGCGAGCAACGCATACCCTCGTCTCAACCTTCTCCCGCGCCGCGATTGTCGTCAGCGCGCCGTCCTGCCCCACACCTTGCGCTCCTTCGTCGCT
>CAMVIT010000069.1:0-12889 GCA_947167635.1 uncultured Bacteroidales bacterium
TCTTGACATTTTTATTCAACCGGCATAAAATTCGAGAATTTTATGTATGTTTGCAGCACCAAACAATCACGTATGAGCCAACGCTTTACATATTCCATTTCACTCTTGTCCCGCCCCCCTGCGGAGTCTTACACCTTCTCCGCAAAAGAAAAGGACTCCGAAACCGGCCTAAGCTACTTCGGATCACGCTATTACAGCAGCGATCTGAGCATCTGGCTGAGTATTGATCCACAGGCCTCGAAATATCCGTCATTAATCCCGTATGTGTATTGCGCGGACAACCCGGTGAAGTTGGTGGACCCGAATGGGGAGTATCTTGAGGTTGCTGACAATGATGACACGCACAATGACTTATTATCCATTGTTGGTAAAACACATAGAGACCGAGTTATATTTAACAAGGATGGATCTGTTTCTGTAAACATGGAGGGTTTGTCTCAAGAAGCTATAGACAAAGATATTGGCTTGTCTTTGATAAAAGATATGGTTAATTCAGATTACAACTATTATTTCGAAACGTCTGATGAAGCCTTTTTTTGTGACAAATTTGGCAATCGTGTTAGCAAATTTATCTGTAATGACGATTACAAAGGAGTAATTAACGCATCAAGACATGGTTTCGATTGTTCTGGTTCATATATGTATTTGCCCATGGACGATTTCGACGGTCAAGTTGTAATAGCAAAATCAGGAAGTTTTACGTTGAATGGTCAAGATGTTCGGAAAAATATCGTTTTTCATGAACTGGAGGAAAATTATCTGAGAACGGATATGAATATGAACTATTATGGAATCAAAGGGATTGGAGCACACAGAACCGCTGCGCGAATCGAGAATTATACTTGGGGAAACTTTGCGGGGCAATGTATATATTCGATTCCGGAGAAACCACAACCCAAACCAACACAACGCACTATACGTTATCTCAATGAAGGAACATACAAATGACATGAAAAATTCTCGTGCTATTTTTTTTATAATTTTGTTGCTTGCTCAATATTCTGCGTATTGTCAAAAGGACATGGACAAACAAAGACATGAAACCCCGAAGTATCGGTTTGTAGAACCAAAATTATTCCTTTACGACACGGTACGATTTAGAAAAATAACGGAAAACGTATATTATACAATTGAGCATGCCACAATGTCTCGCAAAAAAATCGTCGCTGTCCAAGGCTACGAAAATGAACAGATGGCTTTCTTTTCATCATTTGGAATTGCATTGACAGATTTTTGTCGTAAAACCAATCAATATCAATTTGTTTATTTGGAACGCAGTAACGATTCAAGTATTAATGTCGGAATACGTTGCCTGTCTGATCATCGTACTCTTCTATATAATATTGATAATTTATCATCTTTGGAAAACCAATGTCTTTCAACATGTGAATGGGTGAGCGTAAGTAACGACTCCATTCTGACAACTGTTTACCAAGTACCTCGAAACGTGTGTGTTTCAAAGATGAATAGAACTGGGACATATTATTCTTTCGAAAGACTTCCAAATGAAATGGATGATTGTGGCATAGTAGTCATAAATATACCCACAAATGAAGAAAGCATATATGCTTTTAGTAACAATTCAACCCACCTTTGTATATTACGGGTTGTTCCAGAAGTTTTTTTAACAAGATTACGCCATCGCAATTAGCCCGATTTTTTTCTTACTTTCTTCCCACAAAATCAATGCCGATGCACCGTTGCCAATCATATTCTCCCATGAATCCCCTCACGGGGATTTGGCCCGCATACGGGAACGCCCCGGGCTACAGATATGCATCCCCTGACGGGGATGGGTTTCCTGTGACATACTCCGTCACCCACTCCCATACTGATCACTCTTCACTGATCACTGCTCCCTCGTCTCACACCTTCTCCGCCAAAGAACGAGACACAGAAACCGGCTTATCTTACTTTGGCGCACGGTATTACAGCTCGGATTTGTCCATCTGGCTCAGCGTCGATCCGAAGAGTGGGAAATATCCGTCTTTGAGCCCGTATGTGTACTGCGCGGACAACCCGGTGAAGTTGGTGGATCCGAATGGGGAAGAGTTTGGAAATTATTATGATTTCGATGGTAATCTTATAGGTGATGATGGTGTTGAAGATGGGAAAACCTATGTCATAACAGATGAAGATGGAATCTCGATTAACAATCGAAGAGTAACGGTTTTTAATCAACAGTCTGTAACATTATTACCCACTGTTGAAGAAAGAAAAGAAATGTTAACAGCACTTGAAAATTTTGATTTACAACATCCTGATGCAGAATGGGGAGGATTGTATGGTAACGAATACTCCGCTGAGAAACAAGATTTTTTGCAATATGGGAGCATTTGCTGGGGAAAACAAGGAGAAGATAATCCTTGTGGTAAAGTTATGGGCTATGATTCCCAATCAGCCGATAGAGCTATTAAGATTCTTTTAGAATTTCACTCTCATGGTAGTGGATACTGTGAAAAAACAGATAAGATATGGATACAATCTCCTTCGGAGGTTGATATGATAAATTCTGGAAAATGGAGTAGCCAAACCGGCGGAAACTCTCGGTCTATCGTTTTTGGAATGGGAGATAAAACGGTATACTTTTACAACAGCAAGGGCACCCAAGGCGGAATGTCTTTTGAAAATTTTTTAAATATTAGATAGGCGATGAAACGATTTGTTATCATTTTCATTAGTTGTATATCACTAATAACTAATTTGTTCTCTCAAAATAGTTCCCCTGTTTATTTTAGAGGGGTACCTGTCTATTTTGATTCATTGGAAGTAGTACAGTATGTCAGGAGAATTTTGCCCAATTTTACGGATTATTTTGATTCATTGGCAAATGTGAACAAGTTAGACAGTCTGATTCAGGACTATAGCCAATATATCAACTATCCTCGCCCAGAATCAATGAGTAAGGAAGAATACAATGGACATATTCGGTATTCTTTTATTGTTCGAGAACTTTTATTTGAATACTTTCGTAATGAATTCATTATGGAAGATGCCTACCCGATTGAATATAACATGTTTCAGGACTCGGATAGCAATTCAACACAATCTTTTTCGAAATCTTTTGTGGATAAGCTTCGACTATATGAAAGAAATACATCTCAGTTGACAATCACTGACACTAATCAGATTGAGTGGGATTGGGATTGCTCTATACCTGACGATATTCAAAAGAGTTTATTATCCCTCTCTTGTGTCCCTAATGTATGGCATTATTCTTCCGAATACAGTTACTATTGTTGTTTCAATCTTAATGTTGTATTTGTTAACCCTAAGGTCATTATGGCTGTGTTCTATACAAATGCAAATACTGATTTTACAAGGTCTTTGATTATAGCAACCTTTGATACATTGGGTAATGAAATATCATCACACATTATAGCAACAGACGATAACAATATTGTTAGACCACTTCAATCAAACGGGAAAGAATATCGGATTGTGAGAACCATAGTTGAAATCAAGGATAATAATATTAATGTTACCGAAATTTCATTGTTTTTTGGACAATACGATGACACTTATAGACGAGAAGAAATAACCCACAACTACAGTATTGAGAATGGGGGTACTATTTTATTTCAATAGTTTTTTGTAAGGTTAAATATTAGTTACCGTCCCATACCGTGACGGACGTTTGAAGCATCTTTGCCAAAACATCAGTTATGGCAAAGAGCAGCACCCGCAGGGTAACCATCTACATCAACGGCAAGGAGGTGGAGGCCTCTGTCATATTCGGAATTTTCGTATCTTCGTCCCATCAAAAATCACCAATGTCTGCCACCCGCACATATAGCCCATTACCGCCTATGATTCCCGCCGGAGACATCTTTTGGACGAATCCGCGTGTCCTGCGGGATCCCGACCCGCGCCCGCACACCTACGGCGTGCGATTCTGCCCGTGCGGTTCCTTCGCTACCAACCCCTGCAGGCCTACGGCCTGCACCACGCACGCCATGCCATTAACATAATGTCTAATGACCTTCCTTGAGCAGTACCTGCAGAGAAAAAAGCTCTGTAGCCGGGGGATGTCCGCTGCACCCCCTGTGACAAAGCGATTGGTAATTAGTTGCGGGGTAACACTGAAGAAGTGACCACCCATTCGTGACGGGGCATCACAAAAAAGGATGTTTTGGTGGCTATCACAGCCCCATTCTGTATCAGATCGGCTTCTATCAGGTCGTAATAGCGACCACGGTGAAGGGTCGCCACCTTTACGGCCCCATCTGAGGGCACCGTCACGGTCTTGCTCCCCGTTTCCATCAATTCGGGAGGATGAATTGCTGACAAGAGCCGCCAGTCCACCCGACAGGTCACCTCTGCAAGGGAGTCGTTGACCACAAAGAGTTCCATCGTAGTGTCGTTGACGTGCCGCACGGCGAGGGCCACGTTGGCGTAGGCGTCCTTGAGGCGGTGGTGCAGTAGTTTCCATCGGCCCGTGCAGTCGATGCTGCTCCAGGAAGCCACGGGCCAGCAGTCGTTGAGCTGCCAATAGAGCGTGCCCCGGCAACGCTCGCGGTCGATGCGGTGCGCGTCGATGGCCTGCACAATGCCCTCGGCCTGCACCCACTGGCTGACAAGAGCGAACTCGGCCAGGTCGTCGGTCTCCGTATAGCCCATCTCCTGCATCGCCTTGCGGATGATCTCCACCCCGCGGCCATGCTTCTGGTGGTTTTTCATCGAAGGAGAGGAAAGATTCCGTTCGCCCGCATCCACATATTGCTCCCAAAGCGCATATTCCGGATAGGATTGGAAGCCGTATTCAGTCATAAAACGTCCGGTCTTTTCGGGCCACACCGAGAAGGGCAGCTCACCCCACCAGACACCCCAGTAGTGGGAGCAGCCGTGGGTACAGCACTCCTTGTGCCCCCACCCGTAGGTGGGAGACGAGGAAATATAGGGAGTCGTAAGGCTCAAATTGTCTATCGTTTCAGGCAATATCTTTTCAAAAAGCTGATGAAAATCGGCATACAATCGCCCATTCACTTCGTCAGACCACTGCAGGGCTGCTTGCCAGCCCCAGTCTTCAAGGCCGTTGTGCACCTCATTGTTGCCGCACCAGATGGCGATGCAGGGATGGTTACGCAGGCGCGTGACCTGCTCCACAGCCTCCTGCTTTGCATTTCTCAGGAAGGCGTCGTCACCAGGATAGGGGTTGCAGGCATACATGAAGTCCTGCCACACCAACAGCCCGAACTGGTCGCAATAGTTGTAGAAGGCATCGTCCTCGTAGATGCCGCCGCCCCACACGCGCACCATATTCATATTGACCGCCTGGCAGTCGTGCAGCAGCTGGTAATACATATCGTTGCCCTCGGGACGGGCCATTATGCCGGGATAGGAAGAGGCGGGGATCCAGTTGGCACCCCGCATAAAGCAGGGTTTTCCGTTGACCTCAAAGGCGAACGACTCGCCAATGGCATCCTTCTCCCGTTTAAGCCTAATGGTGCGCAAGCCGTGGGCCACGGGCGCGCACTCGTATTGGTGCTTTCCATCCTGCAACCTGACCGTATAGTAGTACAGATGGGGCTCACCCATCCCGTTGGGCCACCAAAGCTTCGGTTCTTTAATATCCACGGGCAGATAAAACTCATTCTTTCCTGGCTTCATCCTCACCTTTTGCTTCACGGAGATATTGGCGCCATCGGCATCGTTGACCTCCACCACAAGGGTCGCCTTCCGGACTTTGTCGGATTGTACCGTCACGCAGACCGTGGTTCCCCACACGCCAGGTTCTTCCTGCACCGGGCGACCGTCGCGCACATATACATCTTCCACCCTATAATCGCTATAGCTGCGGATATAGACATTCTTCCAGATGCCGCAGGTAATCAGCTTCGGGCCCCAGTCCCAGCCCGACTCGTACTGGGCCTTGCGGGAGAAGACGCGGCTGTCGGGCAGCCGGTACGGAAGGGCCTCCGCCGCCGCACGCTCGATAGGCACGGATGGCAGGAAGCGCACAACCAGCTCGTTGTCCTTGTCGCGCAAGCCGTCGGGAAGGTCGAAGATCCAGCGGCGGAACATATTGTCGGGGCGTGCGGTGCCGTCGGTGGCGGACAGTCGCTGGCCGTTGAGGAAAACCTCCGCGTAGGTGTCGAGTCCTTCGAACACCAACTGCCGATGGTCGAAGTCGCGGCTGCCGGCGCAATCCTTGTCAAAGAGCAACCGGTAGCTCCAGACACTGTCGGCCACCCACTGCACGGAATCCTCGTTCATGCCGTAATAAGGGTCGGGGATCAGATGGTTGCGCAAGAGGTCGTCGTGGATGTTGCCGGGCACGGTGGCGGGATACCACTTGCCCTGGTACTCAAACTCCCAGCTGTTGCTGATACAGCCGAACTTGGAGTTCAGATAACGCACCTCCTCGGTGGGTGCCAACCGTTCCGCACGTTTACATGCAGAAAAAAACAAAGGTACTAACAGGAGCAGGAGCACCCACGGCGCAAAGCGGCGATTGACCATGGCAAACTAATTTTTGGCAATGGATGTATTCGGAATCAGGGATTTACCAGTGGCAGAAAAATAGGGAGCCAACAACTCGTAAGGGATGATGCAGGAGGGCTGGCCTGCGGCATACGGGGCAATTTCATAAAGTTGATAGGTAAACTCCACACCCTCCTCCAAAAAACAGGGGGAAGTTTCAGGCAATGGGAAATAATTCTGCATCTCCTCGAAGATCATTTCGTTCAAAGCTTTCTCATCCGCCGCTTCAAAATACTGTTCTTGGATGGCATTTTTAATGAGATTGCGAAGATTGTCCATCCGATCTGACTGGAAAACATTCCAGTCCATGCGGCGTCCGTCGATTTTGCGGAAAGTTTGTCCCGCGGTGCCGTGCATGCCGTGCGCTCCGCCGCTGAATGTCTCGTATGTATGGGTATATGTCACCAGAAGGTCGGTTTCGTAAGTCTTTGCAAAACGGTTGTAGTCGTACCAGGCCATGCCTTCTCTGACATTTTCAGGAGCATCGAACTCCTTGAGTTCATTTTGCAAGTCCTTATTGGTCGTTTTAACGTAATATTGGAGCATATCTTGTCCGTCGGCCAAGCTGCCCGTGTAGGTGCCGCCCAACGTTTCGGAGATCCACTCGCGAATGCTGTTCACCACGAGCGGGCTGCCGTAGGTGGGGAAATCAGCTTTTATGCGGACACCGCTGCCCACGCCATTGACCGAGACGGAATCCGCGAAGGAGAGTGAGACCGTGCGCACGTTGGCGGGTGCCTCCTTCTGAAGCGAGGCCTCCAGATTCTTGGTGCTACAGCCTGCGAACAACATGGCGATCACGGCAAAACAAATGACAATCAACACATTGAAATTCAAAATCTTTTTCATATTCTTGTTTTTTTGATTCTTTTTCGAGGTGGCAAATGTACATAAATTTCGAATATACACAGGCACATGAAATTGCCGTATGCAGAGACGTGCTCTGGCGCGTCTCTGCAAATAACAGAGGAATGACCTGAAAAAAAGGTCGTGATATCCACAATCCGACGGTGGAAAAAAAAACGACATTGACCGCCCAACCATGGAAAAAGCGTGTTACCTTTGCATAAAATTCGCAGAACGAAGAAAACATCATTCAAAAATTTAAAAACCAACCTATTAAACAACAGAATGGCAGACAAGAACGACATGCTTGCAGACAAAATCCTTTCCTCCATAGAGTCCGACATACTCACAGGAATCCAAACCGACATGGCAGAAGAAGAGGCTCCCCTCACAGAGAACTACCCACAACCGGACGCCTCCTATTCCCACAAGGACACTCTCACGCTCGAAGTTGATGGAGCGCCCGTCACCAGACGCCTCAACGACTGGGTGCGTTATGATCCTGTGACCTTGCACAAGGCGATAGGCAGTGTACCCTTCCTCATCGCCCGCGATGACTACCGCATCCTGATGAGCACCCTGCGCGCCAACAACATCGAGTACTATCGCAGAGCGGTCGGTCTGGACATTTTAGTGGACATCACGGGAAAAGGTCAGGAGGTCGCTGCAAAAAGTCTCTACAGCTACGAGCCCACAAAGTTCTACAAATGGTGGTCTTCCCATGAGAACAAAGTCTATATGACCACCCGCGAGAAAATTCAACTGTTTCTGAAAGTGGAATCCATCAAATCCGGCACTTTGCTGAAAAAGCACGTTGAGTTGATGAACAATCTGCGCATGGCTTCTAAAAAGCAGGACTAAAAGCCCTGCTTTTTTATTACATTTTCCAGCACTTCCGCAAAATATTCGTTGTCCTTTTTCGTATAACGTCGTTGGGTGAACACCTGCGCCAAGTTCTCCAATTGATTCTCCTCGAGAATCCGACGTGTCTCTTCTGACGATTCCTTCTCGCCGTAGATACGGTTGACGGTGTTTTCATCGTAATCATGATAAGTCTCCCGGTGGACCATGGCCTCCACGGGCAGTTTCTGCGTCAGGGCGGGCCGTGCTGCGGGATATCCCATCGTAATGCAGGCTACCGGCACCACATGGCGCGGAAGTTCCAAAACTTCGACGAACTTGTCCACATTGTACGTGATGGTGCCCAACCAACAGAAGCCAAGCCCGAGCGACTCGGCGGCCACACAGGCATTTTGCGCCGCGATGAGGGCATCTGTGACCGCCCAGTGATAGCTCTGCAGGTTGCTGTAGGCCTCGGTCTCGGCCTGCCGGAACTCACAATAGCGATTGAAGCGGTGAAAATCGGCACAGAAGGTCAGAATCAGCGGAGCCTGTGTCGCCATGGGTTGGTTGAAATGAAACGGGGCCATCTTTCTTTTCATCTCGTCATCCTGGGTGACGATGATGCTGAAGAGTTGCATGTTGCCCATCGTGGAACCGCTGCATGCCGCACGCAAGATTTGCCGAAGCGTCTCCTCCGCAACAGGTTGATCCGTATATTGCCGAATACTGACGTGATTATAAAGCGTTTGCAAAGTGTCGTTCATATTTCTCAAGGTTAAATTTCACGACTGCAAAAGTATCAAAAAAAACAGCTCCCTCCCCTATTCGAACACAATGTAATGACGCAATTTCTCCATCAGTTCAGGATATGCATGGGTTATCTGCTGCAATTGTTCAAAAGAATCGATTTTTCCATGCTTTTCCCTAAAATTCAATATGGTTTTGGCAAGATAGGCATCAAAGTAAGGATGCGAAACCAGTTCCTTGTAAGATGCCGTATTGATATTGATCTTGCGCACATCGCCGGGACGAAGCGTGAAATATTTGGCGACATGCTCCATGTCCATGTCTTGCAAGACATACACTTCCCGAATTTGTTCCAATGAGTAAAAACCACCCAGCCTGTCACGATACTCCACCAAACGGGCAGCCCGTTTGCTGCCAAAAAGGGGCACTACCACAATGTCGTCCGTGTCACATCGGTTGATGTCGATTCTGACAATGTCGTACAAAGGTTTCCGGGCATCAACTGCCCGTTTGCGGGTCGTGTCCGGCGGAGCACTCCAGTCCGGGTGCCAACGTGCGGCTTTCGTCTTAGCCAATGAATCGCTCAGGAGAGCCTGCTGCTGGTTGAACGATTCAAACTGCGCCGCATAGACGCCCAACTCCATCTGCGGCAACCGTTGTCGATCATACAGATAATAAAAAAGATAGCCAGCCATCGTGAAAGCCAACAGCGCCAATGCCGCCACCCACTCCCCTCTCGTGAAATTGATATTGTTTTTCATGGCGCAAAAATACAAAATATTCCGAATATTTTATAATATATTCAGAATATTTTTTAAATATTTTTACAAACAAACTATCGGATAATGGTAAGAGAGCCGTTGTAGTTGACGGTCTTGGCCTTGCCCTTGTAGTAGAAGCTGTAGTAATAGACCCCGTCGGAGAGACCGCCGCCATCGAAGAACTGGCTGCCTCGCGTCACTTGGCCGCCCTTGGCGAATGTGTCGTAATTGCGGGCTTCATAAACCTTCTTGCCCCACCGGTCGTAAATAAAGAGTGTATTGTTCCTGAAACCGTCGGGGTCTTCGAGGTTCACGTTTGTGTTCAGATTTTCAATAGCAAACACGTCGTTCAGGCCATCGCCATTCGGGGTGATGACATTCGGGAAGACGAGATCCTGTTCGATGGTGACGGTGTGCGCGATCTCGCTATAGCAGCCCGCATCGGTCTGAATGCGCAAGACGACATCATAGTCGCCCCATTCACTGTAGGTATGCGTTGGGGAGAAGGAGGAACTGTCAACCTCCCCATCGTCAAAATCCCAAATGACATGATTGAATTCCAATCCTTGTAGTGTCGTGTCGGTATAGCTTTGGAACTGCACGACGCCTCCGCTTTCAGCCATGAGCGAGATCTCCGGGGTCGCCGAAAACTCAGCCAGGGGCTGCATGTCCGCTTCTATGGAATTCCACATGAAAACGGAATCCACACAGCCATGTTGTGTGGTCACTTTGTAATAAAGCGTATAAATTCCAGGATCAAGGATATTGAATCTGGGCTCGGCATCAGCTGTGGACTGCACGACCAAGCCATTCTGGTCAAAGATGAGCCACTCGTGTTCGAGGTCGGCAGGGGTCGTTCTGTTTGTGACAGCCATACTGAGTGGCACGCATCCTTTCATAGGTTCGAGGTCAAAGTCAATTCGCGGATTCTCGACCGAAATGATACGTATGGTATCGCGCCCGTGGCAAATCATAGATCCATCGGCAACGGCTGTGGCCATATCGACAAAATAGTCGCCATCCGCCAGCACGAAAATGGATCGAGTCGTGTCGCCCGTATTCCAATGGATGGTCGCACCGTTAGGCACAGAATCCAAGGTGAGCGTAATCATGTCACCGTAGCAAAGGAAGAGGTCGTCTCCCAAATCGGGGCGAGGGCTCTCCACGACCTCAACAGGCATCAGGGTGTCATAAACACAGCCATATTCGTCAACCACGCGGATAGTGTAATTGACCATGCCAGTTTGATCAAAGGAGACATGAGTGCCGTGTGCGCCAGGTCCGAGGACCTCGTATGAGACGGGATAGACTTCATAGTACCATGTATCGGGGAGAAGCGTGGAGTCGAGGGCCATTTCCCACTCGGTGATATAACCATTGTCGCCGCTCCACCCGTCAATCACCGTGATGGCCCACACACCGTTGAGGGGGCATCCGATAAGGTTGGAGAAGGGTTGGTCAGGGTGATACAGGTGGGTCATATTGACCGTATTGGTAGAGTCCACGATGCCATTATGGATGTTGGACATATCATACACATGGCCGGAGCCCGGAGCATAGGTGTAGCCGTATGCGGGATCGGTGTTATTGGACCAGCAATAGTTCCATGGCGTGCCGATTTCATTCTTTTCAGGATCGCACTTATAGTCTGCATTGTTGGCATATCCGATAACTCCGAAATGAGCGGCAGGATAGATATTGGAGGTTTGCAACCATCCCCACGGCAAGGGAATAGAGCCGGCGCAGGAAGCGGATCCCGACGAGCCATACTTATTCATAATCTTGACTGTCTGGCCGTTGGGACAAGTAAGCGCAATATAGATGTCACCGATATAGGAGTGTTCCATTTTGACTCGCAGGTAAAGGATGTCATCCGCACTGGTAATAGTGGCCATCGGGGCGAAAGCGTTGAAAATCACGGGCGACTGGTAAGCGCAACCGCCGCCACAGTTGACGCCGTCGGGCAGAAAGATGGTGTCCGACACGTTCAAAACGGCCAATTGCTCACTGTAAACGGAGTCCAGTTTCACCATACCGTCGTCATAATAGCTGAAGGTCACATCCATTTCCAGGCCACTGCAGACCGGCGAAGGGTTGGCGAACCTCTCCACCGGTGTACGCGAGGTGCGCACTCTGAAGGAGATGGGCATGGTGGACATGCAACCGCCTATGTCCGTCGCATTGATCAAGACATCATATCCGCGGCCCGCCATAAAATGATAGTCAATACCGCTCAAGCCCATACTGTCGATCTGTTCCAATCCCATATCCCAGATAAAGTGGGATGTTGCGTCGGATTGGTGGTAGCTGAAGTCGTTGTCGGGATAAATGCCGCGAACAGCCAAATGAATGGTGTCATAGGAGCAGACATTGATATAATAATAGCCGTCGTTTGCCAAAGCGGGCACATGGGAGCAAGCGGCCGAATCCAAGGCAAGCCGCACCCGCTGGCAGGGTGCCGTGCAGCTGGTTTCTATCATGAAGCCATTCCCGTTCGCACTGCCATTGGAGACAAAGCGCAGCGTAATGGCGCCGGAAGAGTTGGTGATGGTAGCCGTATAGATGATGCTGGTGCTGGCATACGGCGTGGTCATCGCATCGTTGATCATGCCCAGCAAGGGTGAATTAACATTAGGGCCATCGTAGATGTAGAGCGTATCAGAGGGATCAATGTTGAGGTTGGAGAGTGCGATGGCTATCTGCACACTGCCCGCGGAAGGATTGTCCGATGTTATGGTCAAGACATCATTCCTGTTGGCGCCATAGTCGCCGCTAATACCGCCATTGTCATACACAATGAAGTTACAGCCTGTAATCGACCCCACAGAACCCATATTCACGGGAGTCTGCGCCATGCCCATCGATAGCGACAGAAAAACTGCCATCACAAAGGATAGAACTTTCTTCATTTTCATTTTGGTTTATGTTTTCATTATTTCCGACGGGCCCAACCCTACAAATCGCCGCACACAGATTTCATCAAATCAAGCGCGCAAATATACACAATATTTGCTTTGTTGTAACATGATTTCAAAAAAAATTGGCGTGTCGGAAGGAATCTGGCAGAGAAACGAGATTCATCCTCAACACGCCAACCTATCAGGCAAAGGATTTTTTCTATCGGATGATGGTCAAGGAGCCGTTGTAGTTGACAGTCTTGGCCTTGCCCTTGTAGTAGAAACTGTAGTAATAGACGCCGTCAGCGAGGC
>CAMVIT010000070.1:0-12283 GCA_947167635.1 uncultured Bacteroidales bacterium
AAACTTGATTTTAACCTATAATACACAAGCGACGAAGGAGCGTAGTGTGGGGCGGGACGACGGCACCGGTACCCTCTCGCGGCGCGGGAGTCGGCATCCAAGATGCATGAAACTTGCTCGCCGCGAAAGAGAGGCGTTGGAAAAAGCGTTGTTTGGAGAACTGTTACTACCGGCTTTGTGCCATCATGTATATAAGTACCTAAAATTGTCGGAATTCGTATAGCCGCCGTTCACCCAATCCTCTTCTATTCAAACGTTTGGCGATTGTTTTCAAGAGGTTGTCGCCGTGTTGAGCCCTGTCTTCGCCATTCTGTTCGTATTCCACAATATAGTACCCGACCAACCAGTTGCGAGCAGTCAATGAGAGATTGATGGCGTGCGCCGCAATGCCCTGCAGTATGTCTTGAACTGACGAAATCTGCTTTACGAGGGAGTCCAATCCTGTGTTATTGTTATGTTCAGTTTCATTTTCCATAGGTTGATGGTGCGCGAAAACGCTTTATGTCAATATGTTATAACGTCAATATTTCTATTCTGTGTTCTTTTGGGGTTTGGTGAAAAAATGGGGTTGATATTTCGGGGGCGAAGATACGAAAAATCTATGCCTGATATTCTCTGATTACCTCGTCTGCTAAGTATCGGTCTCCAAATGTGTATAACATCGTGGCGGGATCTCGCATTAACCTATTCGTGCGAGATCGGTAAAAAAGGGAAAGGGCTTTCTCAGAACTAATGCCCATGTCGTTCGCTATGAGTGTTACCACACGACCGATTTTGTTCCATATCAATAAGGGACTCAACATGTTACTATATTTTATAAGATTCCACAAAAGTGAGAAATTGGTCAACCACATGCTGGTTGCGGATACACAACTGGTTGTTCGGGCGATGCATCGAAAGATTGCGGAGAGCCGTTTCCAGAGGCATCATATCTGACATGTAAGCTTCGACCGTATCAATGACACGGTCATTGGCCACACCACCTTCCACGATGTCGTACAGGTCTCCGTCATATTTCCCACGACGGTTGGCTACAATGTATTCCAGCCATTCGACATCATAGTTGTCGAACTTCTTGTAAGAGAATGAGTTTCTTGCCAGCTGCAGATCGAATTCATATACATTGACAATACCCGTTTCAAGACGGATGCGCGACATTCTGTCTGCCCAAGACTCGGCCTGTTGTAACAAATTCGTGACATAAAACCCTTGCCCGAAATCAAGTCCGGCACGCCCTTTGCTGATGTCGGGAAACTCAACAGTTTCAGTTCCACCATGATATACTTTCATTTCAAACCTCCCTTCTTTGCTTCGCGCCGATGTAACGCTTCCAAAATGTCTTCCGTGACAATTTGGCGGCTTTGGGTGTGCAAGGTTTCGTAGCAAGGGTATATCAATTCTGAAAACAGGTTCACGGCTTCCATACGGCCATACATTTCCGCTGCGGAGATGCCCTCGTGGTCTGCTGCCGATTCCACACAAGATGCTGCAAAAATATTACGCAATTCTGCCTCACCCGGTGCAGGGAAACCGTTTTCAGACATCACACCGTCCATTTTGTATTTATCCTTAATTGTTTTCATTATCCTTTTCAATCATTCTGCAAAAATACAGTTTTTCTTTACACCATACAGGGAGACGCATTATTTTTGTAATTTTGCGGCCTCAAAGCCAAAACCTATGCTATCCCTTTACTCCCAGAATCTGGAGAACGCGGTGAACGAGATCGCCAAGTTGCCGGGCGTGGGCAAGCGCACCGCCCTGCGGCTCGCCCTTCATCTCATCAAGACCGAGCCCGAGGACGTGCAGCTCCTCACCGACCGCATCTCCAAGCTGAAGACCGACATCTGCTCCTGCAAGGTGTGCTATAACATTTCCGACCACGAAATCTGTGACATCTGCGCCAACCCTAAGCGCGATGCCGCCGTCATCTGCGTGGTGCAGGACATCCGCGATGTCATTGCCATCGAGAACACCAGCCAGTTCAACGGGCTCTACCACGTGCTGGGCGGGGTCATCTCGCCGATGGAGGGCGTGGGCATCCGCCAGCTGCGCCTGCAGGAGCTCTTCAACAGGGTGGGGAAGGGCGACGTGAAGGAGCTGGTTCTGGCTTTGCCGGCCACCGTGGAGGGCGACACCACCAACTTTTTCATCTACAAGAATGTCAAGGACAAGGTGCCATTGGTTACCACTATCGCGCGCGGCATCGGCGTGGGCGAGGAGTTGGAGTATGCCGACGAGGTGACGTTAGGGCGCTCGTTGGTGGCGCGACTGGATTTCGACAAGGCCTACAAAAGGTGACGTCAACACGCTCGTCGGCTGTTTTTTCAGCAGAAGTGCAGCCTCGATTTTGTCGTGTCCTGCTTTTTTGTATTTTTGCACTCCCTAAAAACTGATCGCTATGAATGAAGAAATGCTCAACCTGAAACCGAACAAGGTTTTCTATTATTTCAACGAAATCACTAAAATCCCGCGTCCTTCCAAGAAGGAAACCAAGATTTCCGAATGGCTGGAGGCTACAGGCCACAAACTGGGCCTGCCCACCAAGCGTGACGGTGTGGGCAACGTGCTTATCTCCAAGCCCGCCACCCCGGGCAAGGAGAATGTGACTCCTGTTATCTTCCAAGCCCACATGGATATGGTGTGCGAGAAAAACGCCGACACCGACTTCGATTTCGAAAAAGATGCCATCCAGACATACGTGGACGGCGATTGGCTGAAAGCCAAAGGCACCACCCTCGGCGCAGACGACGGTATTGGCATGGCCATGGCATTGGCCATCCTTGATGACCCGGATCTCGAACACGGCCCCATTGAGTGTCTCTTTACCATCGACGAGGAGACTGGGCTGTCGGGTGCCAAAGCTCTCGAAGCCGGCTTTATGACCGGTAAAATGCTCATCAACCTCGACTCTGAGGACGAAGGCCAGTTCTTCATCGGCTGTGCCGGTGGTCAGGACACTATCGCCACCCTCGAATGCGACTATGAGAATCTCGAGTCACCTGCCAAATTCTTCAAAGTCACGGTGAAAGGTTTGCAAGGCGGCCACTCCGGCGACGATATCAACAAGGGACGCGGCAATGCCGTCAAGCTGCTCACCCGCGTGCTGTGGAATGGCTATTGCGACTACGACATGCGCGTGGCTGACATCCAGGCAGGCAACCTGCGCAACGCCATCGCCCGCGAAGGCTTTGCTGTAGTGGCCGTGCCCGAATCCAATGTTGAGGCTTTCACCCAATATGTCATGAAAATGGATGCGGTGCTGAAGTCCGAGTTCCACACCACGGATGCTGGCGTCACGGTGATGATTGAGCCCGCTGATGCTTGCGACCAGGTGCTGGAGGAGACCTTCCAGATCGATTTGCTCAACGCGCTGCTCGTCTGTCCGCACGGCGTGCAGGCGATGTCGCAGGATATCCCCGGCTTCGTGGAGACCTCCACCAACCTGGCCTCAGTCAAGAAAGCGGATGACAAGATTACCATCACCACCAGCCAGCGCAGCTCCGTGGAGAGTCGCAAGCAAGCCATTGTTGACAAGGTGTCCACCGCTTTCTGGATGATAGGTGCCGATGTGGTCACAACGGACGGTTATCCAGGCTGGGATCCAAACCCCAACTCCGAGGTGCTTCGTGTGCTTGTGGATGCTTACAAGAATCTCTTCCGGAAAGAACCGCAGGTGCTCGCCATCCATGCAGGCCTCGAATGCGGCCTTTTCTCCGAGAAGTACCCGGACCTTGACATGGTTTCCATCGGACCGACTTTGCGCGGCGTACACTCTCCTGACGAGAAACTCGAAATCAAGACTGTCCAGATGTGCTGGGACCTTCTTGTCGAGTTCTTCAGACTGTTGAAATAAAAGGGTGATTTTTCATCTGTGCTTGGGCTTTATACCTTTTTGGTGTAAAGCCCATTTTTTATGGATAGAGATTATGTATATGATGGCACAAGGCTGGCATTGACAGCTCTCCAAACAACGTTTTTTCCAGCGTCTCACTTTCGCGGCGCGGGAGAATGTTGAGACGAGGGTGTGCGTTGCTCGCCGCGAAACGGGTGTGGGGTTCGACGAGCATGCGTGAGGGATTGAAGTGGAAATAATTTTGGTGGGAATACGTTCCCTGGCGAGACGGAGGTTCCGCTTGACGCTTCGCGTCTCGCGGAATGGTGGTGGGTTTTAAACCAAAATTATTGGAGCGGAAAGCCCGACGGCGCGGCGGCGTTTGATGGCGTATGCGGATGCAACGCGATTCCGCGCCGCTGCGCCGGCACGCCCAAATCAAAAAAAAAGATGCAAAAACCCTAATTTATGCCATCAAGTATATAAATCTTTTTTTATGGCTGCTTAACGATCTTCCAGCGCCCCATTCCTTCTACAATTATTATATATATGCCGGCGGGCAGTAGGTGGATGTCAATGACATCCCCTGTGGTATGCAGGATGGGGCGCCCGACCATGTCAAAAATCGTGGCTCGTGTTGCATTGTCGCCGTCGTGCGGGATGTGCAGGATGCCCGTGGTGGGGTTGGGGTAGGGGGGGCGCCTTGTCGTCAGCTCGCTCAGGCCGCTCTCGTGCGGCAGGGGAGCGCTTCCCTCGAAATAGGCACAGCCGCCGGCATAGTTGCCTACTATCATGTCGGGCAGCCCGTCACCGTTGAGGTCGGCGACGGCCACGCCTGTGCGTTTGCCTTCGCGCAGGGGACATGCGCTGCCATTTACGGATTCGGCCAAATTGCGCTCCGCGAGGGTGAATTCGGCATCAAGGTTGTTGTCAATGTCTTTGTAATAGAAGATTTTTCCCTGTTCACTCCCACAGAAAAGCAGGTTGCCACGTTGCGGGTCGTGGTAGATCCAAGGCACGCTGTGTCCAAAGTATGAGGTCTCGAAATCGCGCACATCGACTCTGCCGAGGGAGTCTGTGACAAGCGCGAAGAACGGTGCCCCGCTGGAATGTGTGTCTCGATAATGGCTCAACAATCCCCGCCGGTTGCCGATGATGAGGTCTTTGCGCCCGTCGCCGTCGAGGTCGTAGAGTTGCGGGGTGCTGAAATCGCCTGCGTCAATGTTCTGGAAGTGCGGCGTGATGCCGTAACCCGGTGTCGGCGAGCCGTTCGCGTTGATGCGTGAGTTCGTCACTAACGTCAGCGTTCCGTCTCGTTGTCCGCAGAGCATGTCGGGGAGGCTGTCGCCGTCCAGGTCGCCGAAAGCAGGGTGCAAGGCTTGCAGGTTGAGGGCGCGGAGATGCCCGAAGTCGCACGTCTGCAGTTGGAAGGCGGGCTGCTGGGCGGTGCCGACATTCTTGTAATAACTGATGGAGGAGGAAAATGAGGAAGTGACGAAACCGTTGACCGTGTGTGCACTGTCAAATGTGCCGTAGTTCGCCAAAAAGAGGTCGATTAAGCCGTCATTGTCCCAGTCGAACAGTACAGGCCGGCAGCCGCTGCCCACGTCGAGCATGTCGGCTTGCAGGAAGTCTGTCTGAACGAGGGTGAACTGTTGCAGCGACGCATTGTAGTCGTAGCGCCATACGCTGTTGAGGTCTTGCGACTTGGTGAGTGAGGGGTCGGCGGGGGAGACGATCAGGGAGGATGTGGCGTTGCCGGGCATGTTGACAAGTGCGGGAGCGGGCAGGGAGAGCAGCTCCACGGGTGCGCCGGCGGGGAAGGCAGTGTCCTGTTCGGTCATGCGTGCTTCATCGGGCGTCCCATGGTTGGAGAGCAGAATGAGATGCGGTGAGTCAATGTCGCCCACCAAAAGGTCGTTGAGTCCGTTCCCGTCAAAGTCGTGCAGCAACAGGGAAGAACCCACATGGCGCAGGGGCCCGTCGCCAGACTTGTTGTCGCAATCTGTAAACAATGTGATGGTGTTGTTGTCGGCGGCTTCGGCAAAATGTCCCCAACATTCGTCCTCCAGGCGCAGGTCGAAAATGTCGGGATTGGTGCTGTGGTTGCGGAGGTAATGGACATATTTGCCCAACACCCAGAAATTCAGGATGTCGGTGAGCCCGTCGCCATCCACATCCGCAATGACGGGATAGTCATCGGGCGAGGCGTATATGTTGACTGGGCCGTCGTAGTATTGCGCGGTCAGTTGGTCGGTCAGCAGTTCGAAAGCGAGTGTGTCTTGCGAGATGTTTTTATAGACGGTGATTCCGGCAAGGCCGTAGGTGAAGATGTCGGCTTTGCCATCCTGGTTGTAGTCGTGGAAAATGGCCCAGTCGTGAAGTTTCGGGAATCGGTGGATGTATTGCGGTGCAAAGAAGAGTCGGTCGCTTTGGCGGAGGAAAGGCAGAATCCTGTTGCCATGTTTTTCAAAGGCGATGATGTCCAGCGAACCGTCAAGGTTGAGGTCGATTTCAGAAAACCGGACGGCATTCATGCCGCCGGCCCATGGCATGGACAAGGTGTCTTGCGCGACGGTTACGGCAAGGTGTGGGGCGCGCGTGAAGCCGAAATCATAGAGGGTTTGTGCCTTCGCGGAGTGAAAAAGGGCTGGAATCAAAAGGACAAGAGGTAAAACAAAAATCCGTCCACGGTTGCGGCGACGGCAATCGGAGGAAGGGAAGATGAGTGGGCGAAGACGGGCTTTCATGGCCGTGGGCTACCGGACGCGGAGGCGCTGCCCTTCGCGGATGAAATCGCTGCGGAGATGGTTGAGCTTTTTGATCTTGGAGACGGTGGTGTGGTACTTGATGGCGATGCGTCCGAGGTTGTCGCCTTTGCGCACGCGGTAATAGACAGCCTTGGGCTGAGGCTTGGCGGCTGCGGCCTGCTGCTGCTGCTCGTGACTGGGCGGGTTGGGTGTGGAAACACTGTAGCCGGAAATGTAAAGGGTGTCGAACTTGGTCTTGTAATTGACGAAATCAATCAGCTTGTTTGGGTTGATGTCAAGACCAAGATAGCGGACTTCAAAGTGGAGGTGAGGGCCGGTGGATCGGCCGGTGCTGCCGCCGAGCCCGATGATGTCGCCTGCCTTGACCATCTGTCCGGGATTGACGAGTCGGCGGGAGAGGTGGGCGTAATAGGTTTCAAGTCCATTGTCGTGGCGGATGACAACAAGGTTGCCATAGCCGCCGGTGTTGCTGCCCTTGGAGATGCGCACAATGCCGTCAAAAGCGGCGGCCACGGGCGTGCCCACAGGGTAACCCAGGTCCACGCCACGGTGCATGCGACGCCAACGCCATCCGTAATCGGAGGTCTTTGGGTAGTTGGCAGGATGATGATAACCCGTCAGCACAATGGTGTCGCGCGGGGCGGAACCCGTGTGATGGTAGTGGATGCGGATAATGTCAAAGTTCTGGTAACGACTGTATCCCGGCATCCAGTTGAAATAGGTGAACAACATGCCTTCGCCATGGTCCACATTGTCAAGGTCAGACTCGTCATCGCCAAGAAGTTTGCCTAACGAGTCATCCGGAACGACGTTGTCGATACGGACAGTGTCGTTGACAACGCTGAATTGTATGTGGTTTTCCTGGGCGAGAAGGGTGTTGTGGAATAATACGGATGTTATAAGAATGAATAATATTCGGAAAATGTTTTTTGCTTTTATCATAGATCAGTGGTGCGGTTTGGATTTGTACCTCTTGTGCGGCTTCCTTTTTTTAATGTAATAGGTCCGGTGGGTGGAGGTTGTGGTGTTCCATTTGGCCTGTGAGGTCCTGCCTTTCGAGTAAGCAGGCTTTTTTCTCGTGTTTCCTTTTGAGGAGGAACAAGACATAGCGGCAAATCCTAACAACAAGACGCAGAGCAGTGCCGGTATCAGACGATGAAAATTCAATGGCTTATTCATGGAAATGATAATTAAGGCGGCAAAGATACAAATTTTTTCTGACACGGCCAAAAAAACAGCTTCTTCTTTTTTGTATTTTTGCGCCCGTTATGGAACACCCCCGATTGTCCGAGATACGTGCTGTGCTGAAACAGCATTGGGGCTACGATGCCTTTCGCCCTTTGCAGGAAGATATTATCCTCTCTGTTTTGGACGGGAGGGACACTCTGGCATTGCTCCCCACAGGCGGGGGCAAGTCCATCTGCTTTCAGGTGCCCGCATTGGCCATGCAGGGATTGTGCCTTGTCATCTCACCTCTTATTGCGTTGATGAAAGACCAGGTGCTGCATTTGCGCGAGCGTGGCATTAAGTCCGCCGCCATCTATACGGGCATGACGGGCAGCGAGGTCGAGGATGCACTCTCCAATGCCATGTTCGACAGAGAGTTCCGGTTTTTGTACGTCTCCCCGGAACGTCTTCAGACCGAGACGTTCAAGGCCAGCGTGAAGCGGATGCCTGTCAAGATGATTGCGGTGGACGAGGCACACTGCATCTCGCAATGGGGGTACGACTTCCGCCCGCCCTACCTGCAAATTGCCGCCATCCGCCAGCTTTTCCCGAAAGTGCCGGTGCTGGCCCTCACCGCCACCGCCACCCCGGAGGTGGTCAAGGATATACAGCTGAGGCTTGGGTTCAAGCAGGAAAATGTGTTCCAAAAGAGCTTCAAACGCGACAATCTTACCTATTTTGTTGTCAAGGAAGAGGACAAACTTGGTCGGATGCTCCGCATTATGGAACGTTATCCTGGCACAGGCATCGTCTATGTGCGCAACCGCCGCCGCACGGCCGAGACCGCCGAATTCCTCCGCAAGCACGGCATAGCCGCCGACTATTACCACGCCGGTCTCGACCCCCGCACGCGCGACCGGAAGCAGCATGACTGGATGACCGGCAAGACGCGTGTCATCGTGGCCACCAACGCCTTCGGGATGGGTATCGACAAGCCCGACGTGCGCTTCGTGGTCCATATCGACCTGCCCGACTCCCTTGAGGCCTATTTCCAGGAGGCCGGCCGCGGCGGGCGCGACGAGAAACCCTCGGTGGCCATACTGCTCTATGACGAGTATGACCTTCGCCAGCTCAAACGCAGTTTCACGTTGTCGTTCCCCCCTCTGGAAAAGGTGCGCGAAGTGTACCGCGACCTTTGCCAGCATTTCTACATAGAGATGGGGACAGGACAAAACCGGATGTTCCCGTTTTATATCCATGAGCACGCCCCCCGCGTGGGCATGGACCCCGTACAGTATTTCAACGCCTTGAAACTGTTGGAACAGGCGGGCTGGATCATCCTTTCCGAACATCTCCGCGACCAGTCGCAGATCCATTTCAGGATGAACGACGAGCAGTTGCGACGCTATGAGGAACAACACCCTGACTTGGCGGATTTTGTGACGCTTCTCCTGCGTTCTTACGCCGGCGTGTTCACTCAATATGTCCGCATTGACGAGCGCACCATCGCATCCCGTGCCGCCATCACCCCCGAACAAGTGGTTGAAAAGCTGCGCTTGTTGGGTTCACACCAGGTGATCTCCTACCAACAGGAGAGCAATATCCCGCTGCTCATTTTTGCCGTCAACCGCCAAAACGAGCGATATCTTTATTTGGACCCCGAAGTGTATGAAAACCGCAAATCAAGGGCTCAGGAACGAATGGAGGCGGTTCGCGATTATGTGGTGTCCAATGATTTGTGCCGAAGCCAGGCCCTGTTGAGATATTTCGGCGAAACCGACAGCACGCCTTGCGGCGGATGCGACGTGTGCCGTTCCAGAAAACGTGCCACAGCCGACGATGCCGTGATGGAAACACTCCGTTCTCTTGTCCGAAAGATGGCTGGAGATGAAGGAGAAACGAAGAAATCAATATTCGAAAAACTCTCGAAACAGTACGATGAATATCAGATTGAAACTGTAATGCGCTGGTTGTCAGATAATAAAGAAATTTGAATTTTTTTTTGTAGCAAAATAGATGAAATCAGCATCTACAAGATATTGGTTGTTGATTTTTTTTATTTTTGACTAAAAAAAAACTTATATTTGCAGCCTTGAATTAAAATACCCTAAATATGAAAAAAATTATCCTGTTTCCTGCATTGATGCTCTTCACGATGGGCTTGTTTGCACAACAAGCCGGCACCGCCATTCAGGTGGACCCCATGTTGTATGAAGTGCTGACGGAATCCCAAATCAACGACCTTCGCGCCAATAACCCGGCCCAACTGGTGCGTGAAAATTGCGCGTTAGTCTCCTATTGTTATCTTGCCCAGAAGATGACGGAGGCGGAAGGGACTTATCAGATGAAGGGAGACCTGAAAAACTATGTGAAGCCGGGCAAGAGCTGCGATTACCAGAAGATCATCGCCCGTGGTTGCATCAACCGTTACGATTTCAATCTGGAACAAGACCCTTATCGGGTGAATGTTTATCCCCTTGGCAACACGGGCGCCTATATTATCGTTTTGTCAAAAGCTCAGTTTGACAGGAATGTGGAGGCGTATCTTCAGATGTACGGTTTGAAATGATTCTCATATAGCTAATAATCACTTTTTTGTATGAAAAAAATAGTACTTTTACTGGCAATGTTTTGTGCCGTAATGGGCATGAAAGCGCAGGTGGTCGTCACGATGGCAGACTCCATGGACCGCACGGGCTGTGACTTTGTCATCTACGACTGCGGCGGTCTTCACGGCGACTATACCGCCAACCGCAACGACAAGCTGACCATCCACTCCAACAACACCAGCGCGGCTTGTGTGCAGATCAGCATTGTGATGGCGGATTTCGACATTCACCCCTCCGACACATTGTTTGTGTATGATGGTCTCAACGAACAGGCTCCGTTGCTGGCGGCGTTGAACAATGATGCAGTGGCCGGAATTTCCGCCACTAATATCATCTTAGCCGCTACGGTGACCAACCCTTCGGGCGCAATTACCATCAAGTTCGTCACCGACGGTTCCGACCACGGGTCGGGATTTGTCATCACCGCCGGTTGTGTGGCCCCCTGCCAACGCGTTGAGGTGGAACTCGACTCCGTCCTTTCCTCCCATTACCCGCATGTGGACGACGACGGTTTCTTCTACATTGATGTATGCCCGTACGACACGGTGCATCTGGTGGTGAACGGTGTGTATCCCGACAACAACTTCAGCTACAACCAGAATGACCCCACTTCCATCTTCACGTGGGACATGGGGCTTGAGACCATCGACAGCGTGGGGTTGAGTGTGTTGGACTATTATTTCACCCCGGGACGCGGCTACGATGTGGCCATCAATATTGAGGACAGCGCCGGCTGCAAATCGATGATGCCCTACATCTTCCGAGTGCGTACCTCCCAGAACCCCATTCGCGGACTGTCGCCGCTGCCCGAAATCTGTGCTGGACAGACGCTTAACATCTCGACGGGTTATGACAATATCTCCACCGTCCAGGTGGATACCGTGGGAAGTGAGCAGATCACCACACTGAAGGTGTGCGACACCATATTCCTTCCCGATGGCATCGACTGCGGTGACGGCTGTGCTTACCAGTCGCCTGTGACTTTTACGGCATTCGCCCCGTCTGCCACTATCCAAAGCGCTGCCGACATCCTCTATGTCCGTATCAAACTGGAACACTCCTATATTGGTGATATATTCATCGGCCTTTCCTGCCCGAATGGCCAGATGGCCAAGATTATGCGTAAGTACGGCTCTTCCGGTTCCGCCAACTGCGCCGGCACCATCCCTCTCCCATGGGGTTGGGTGGTTACTTCCGGCGTGTCATCCAGTGCCTATTTTGGCGACCCTGTGGATGACTCTGGCGGCGGATGCTCGCCTACGCCTATGGGTACACCGTGGAACTACTGCTGGTCTGACAATAGCGTGAACGGCTACCAATATGCTTCCGGCCAAGGACATGTGTATGAGTCGGTGAATGTCCATAACAATCGCGTGGACTCCACCAATGTGGCTCAGATGACGCAGGTCTATCACCCCGATGAGACTTTCTCCTCCTTGATCGGATGCCCGATGAATGGCACTTGGGCTGTGACGGTCATCGACGGATGGAGCATTGACAATGGCTATGTGACCGAGTGGGAGCTGGCTCTTGACCCCTCTCTGCTGCCGCAGGACTGGTCTTATCGAGTGCTGGTGGACTCCACGGCCTTGATTGGCCCGGGTGCTGATGGCGACTACGTCGTGCCTGACACGGCCGGCCAGTTGCATTATATCATTCGTGTGTTCGATGAATATGGCTGCCATTATGACACCACGACCGTGCTGAACGTCACCCCTGCCCCGAAACCGGACCTTGGCGCGGACTTCAACATCTGCTACGGCGACATGGTGACGCTTAGCGCAGACTATGACGAACCGAACACGGATTACAAATGGAATACGGGAGCTGAGACAGAAGATATCAGTGTGGTTTCGGAGGGAACCTACATCCTGAACGTGTCAACGACCAACGCGGCGGGC
>CAMVIT010000071.1:0-11851 GCA_947167635.1 uncultured Bacteroidales bacterium
ATTTTCATTTGGCCCTCGCGACACTCTTTTCACCGCCTTTTGATTTCAAAACAGACTTGCGACACTCTTTTCACCCGTTTTCAAAACTGATTGGGACTTGCGACACTCTTTTTGGCCGTTTTCAAAACCGATTGGCGTTGTAATGATTCATTTTGGCCGTTGATGCTTTTCTTGTTCATATCATTCATCTGCATTTTCTATGACGATAAAGCAAATGTCGCCAAAATGTTGTTTTCCTACTTTCTCGCCTTTAAGAATGGGCGGCATTGAAATCAATTCTTTTAATTCGAGTGTTTCAAGTAAATCCCACATTACTTCATGGTAAAATATGATTTGTCCCACTCTTTCCGAGGAAAGATTGTAGGCAGAATACCAAGTTCTACAGTAATTCTTTATGGCATTGCTTAACTTATTGGTAATGCTCTTGCAAAGAATATCGATATCGTCATTGCTGTTCCGGTGCATTATTGGGATTAGAATATCTCCGTTTTCGTCCACGAGTCCCCATCCTGCAATAGCTTTTATAATATCTTGGTTTTCGATACGATTTCCTCCCGACTTTATTACCTCTTCTGCAAACGACATTAGTTTAGTTGAATTGAGCCAATATCCTAGGCTATCAGTCCAATTCTGTTTCACTGGACCATAACCATTAGTTCCAACTTTAACATGATTGCGGGGGTCGAACATTGCCCAATATGCCCCACTCCAAGACCCATGATCTTCGCAGTCCGTTGGTGAGGCTAATCGCTCATTGTCCCAAATATAAGTGTCAAGAAGATATGAGAAAATAAGGCTATATGTTTGTTTGGAATAACCCAATTTTTCAATGTCGGTAATAAGTCGCGATATTTCCGGCTCAATTGCCGGGAAAATGCTATCGGCAAACTCTTTGGATTGTTTACGGATAACTTCTGTTTCATGCCTGCTAAAGATTGGCATAGAGGTTGAATATATGCCTTTATCAAAAGAAAGCAAATCTCCTACTTCAAGTAGCCTTAACTGACTTTTGTTATAAGTTATACCAAATGAGTCTAATTTTATAGCAGGCCCAGGCTCTACAAATGCACAAAGGATATCCCAATTATTATCAGTAAGATATTGCGACGGGTGAAATCTATTATAAGCGCAAAAAGCCGTTCTGTCAAAATATTTATAGGGGCGTCCGATTATAGAACTATTGTCTTGTTTTTTGGATGCAGACAACTCGTTGGCAATGATATTCTGCGTTGTTTGCGCCTGTGCTGTCTTCGCGGTGCCAATCAGCACCGTCGCAGCAATTATCCTAAGGAATACTTTTCTAATCATATTGAAAATAATTTGGTTAATAATAACAAAACCATCCCGCCCTGCCGCAGCATTGCGGCAGGCGCAGACAATTGAATTAAAAACAAAGAGGAAAGCCTCCCGACGATTACCTGTGCAATTCGTGGGGGGGGGACTATCAGCGAGTTATGAGTATTGCAAATCATATACCGTTTTTCTTACGCCATATTTAACGTCAACTCCCCGAAAATATTGTGCCTGCTGGGGACAAAGCATGCAACATAAAGAGCCATCCGCCTGGGAGGTGTGGTTTCCGAGGCGGATGGCTTCTTTGCTTCGGATGGGATAAATGTGGGTTTTACTCCTTCCCGTCGATTGACACCAGTTTGTACTTGCGGGTGCCGAGGCCCAACTGCTCGGCATATTCCACCGTGTGGGTGCCGTGCTTTTTGTTGATTCGGTCAACCAACGGCTTTGCGTCGTCGCCGCTGCTGTTCTTGTGGTTGAAGACTAAGTCAAGGCAGGCTTGGTCAAGGGCCACGGGGTCAGTGCTGGCAAGGATTCCGATGTCGCGCAGGCATGGTGCTGAAGGGTTTCCGTCACAGTCACAGTCCACCGACATGTTGTTCATCACGTTGATGTAGATGATGTTTTTGCCCGGCCGCTTGAAGTAGTTGTGCACAGACTGCGCGGCCACGGCCATCGACTCCAAGAAGTCGTCCTGCTCCACAGAGGTCCAGTTCGTCTGGCTCTTGCCGCCGGTGTGGATGTAAATCTTGCCGGAGCTCGACGCCACGCCGATGCTCTGGTTCTTGAGCACACCGCCGAAGCCGCCCATCGCGTGCCCCTTGAAGTGGGCCAGGTTGATCATGAAGTCGTAGTTGGCCAAATGCGACCCTACAATATTGTATTTCAGGTGCTTGGTACTCGTGACTGGAAGATGTAGCGTGTCGTCCTCGTCCATAATATCGACGGTGGCGATCTGGTTATAGCCGCGTTGCTCGATAGCCTTGCGGTGGTTGGCCGTGGTGGAGCGGTTGCCGCCGTACGCGGTGTTGCACTCCACGATGGTGCCGTTCACCGTCTGCACAAGCTCCTTGATCAGCTCGGGGCGCAGGTGGTTGCTCTTGGCCGACTCGCCGGTGGAGATTTTCACCGCCACGCGGCCTTCGGCAGGCACTCCTAAGGCTTTGTAGATGTTGACCAACGCTTCAGGGGTGATTTCCGAGGTCATATAGACCACCGCCCCTTGGGTCTCTTGCGCACAGACCTCCTCTTTCGGGCTGCAACCGAGCAGAATCAGCACGGCAACAGCAAAGAATGTGATTTTTCTCATTGTATGTCTTTTTTATTGTTGATTTTCTGGAATCACCCTGATCACCTTCGCCGGATTCCCACCCACGATGGTGTTCGGGGCCACGTCTTTGGTCACCACGGCACCGGCGGCCACCACGGCGTTGTCGCCGACGGTCACGCCGGGCAGGATGGTCGCGCCCGCGCCGACCCAGGCGTTCCTGCCGATGTGGACGGGCTTGCAGGTGAGTAGCATCCGGTCGTGGAGGTCGTGGTTGTTGCTGATGAGCTGCGCGTTGGCGGCGACCATTGCGTTGTCGTCGATGGTGATGCCGCCGCGGGCCATCATCAGGCAGTTGTTCATAATTTTCACACCGCGGCCCAGCTTCACGCGGTCGAAACAGACACCCGTCAGACCGGGCATCACGAAGCCGCCATCCGCAAACACATCGTGGCCGAATAACTCTTCGGCGAGCGCATTGTACTCGTCGGTGTAGGGCATCGTGTGGTTGAGCTTGAACAAGATTTGCGCCTGGTGCACGTACCCAGCCGACTCTTCAGGGGTAGTCAATCTCGGATCAACGATTTCTTCTTTCATAACACATTGGTTTTCTTTTTTTATAACGAATCTATAATCACTGTCATTTTGACGAGGCAAAAATACAACCTTTCACATTGCGTCAGTTTCACAAAAAGCAGCATTGTTTTCACAAAAAGCAGAAAAGTTTCAGTTTTTGTTTTGAGTTTATGGTATGGATTATTTTGTGTATTTTTGCCGCTGAATATAAATGGCGTTTTCGAGTTATATGAACGGTGATTTGTTTGGAGATAATAGTTTTTTAGGATACAGATTTCCCGAGCCTCAATATCTTGGTGCTAAATTTGTACATAGAGGATGGATTGCTCAGTTCATCCCCGAAAGTGCGCATACCGTTCTGGATGCCTTTGGAGGTTCTCAGTCTATCGCATACATGATGAAGCAGTTAGGGAAAAAGACGCTGACGAACGACTTCATGAGTTTCAACAACCATATTGGCAAGGCGTTGGTTGAAAACGACAACGAGAGGCTTTCCCCTGCCGATGTGGATATCCTTTTTTCAGAAAACAGCAACCCGGAGGAATACAATCTGATGGAGCGTTTGTTTTCGGATTTATTCTTCATTCGGGAGGAGGCCGCCTTTGCTGATAGTTTCAGAAGCAACATTCATAGGCTCGACAATCATTACAAACAATCGTTGGCCTTGGCTGTAATGTGCAGGAGCATGACACGCAAGGTTACAATGGGCCATTTTGCCCATACGCAGGCCCTCAACTACGCTGCTGATCCGGCTCGGGTCAAAAGGAATCGAAGTCTCATACGGCCACTAAAAGAATTGTTTTTGGAATTACTACCTCAATATAATGCGGCCATATTCGATAATAAGGAGCAAAATATGAGCTTTAATGAGAATACGCTTGATTTGCTTCCAAAGCTTGAAGGCATCGACCTCGTTTACTTTGACCCCCCTTATTGCAACAGCCATGCAGACTACCAGTCGTTCTACCATCTGCTCGAAACATTTGTGGAATATTGGAAGGACAAGCAGTTTGTAAATGGGACGAAGCGATACGAGCCTAAACGCCATAGCGGCTTTGATAAGAACGGCGAGGCCATCCATAATCTGCAATGCATGTTTGAGTTGTCGCAGAAGATTCCTATGTGGCTTGTGAGCTATAATGACCGCAGTTATCCTGACATTGATACAATGAAGGCAATGATAGAACCCTACCGCGATGTGGCTGTCGAAAGAAAAACGTATAGTGCAGGCCGTGGCGGAAAAGGCAGTGTGGCGGGCAGCAGTGAGATCCTTCTGATTTGTACACCTAAATAGAAAACAAATGAACAATTTTGAAAAGTGGGACAAAGCGTTCCGTGCCCAAAACCTGTATGCTTTCAACAATGATGCCAATGCTTTGCTTTGGCTGAAAGTGCGTGCGGTAAGTCGCGGCAAGCAGATGAAGCAGTTCTTAAAAGACAATGGACTGACATTGACATCGACCAAAATTACCGAACAGAATGTAGAGCTGTTTGAATTGATGGAGCAGCGTCAAGATGCCAAGTCAATGCTTGACAAATATCTGCAAAGTAAAAATCACGAGTGGTACACTTCAATGGGCATTGACGAGGAGAAACTGAAAGCCGATCTCTACAAAGTGCAGTTTTACACATGGGGCGGCGACCAGAACAATTCGTTGGACAAACATTTGGTGAGCAGATATGTCAAGGTTATCAGCAAATTCGATGATTTGGTGAGCAAGCAGGGCGAAATCGCCAACAATGCCTGGAACTACGTGCAAAATAGTTGGTATAACAACTGGACTTCCTTTCTTATCGAATCTCTATTCAAACGTCATCCTAAGGTGGTCTCCGCTGCCGGTGAGATAAAAAGCGTTGACTTTTTCATTGATGATTTCCCTGTTGATTTGAAGGTGACATTCTTTCCCAATCAATATATGGACGAAAAAATCAAGTTGAAATTGGGCAAGAGTGTTTTGTCATGGTTGAAAACAAAAGGGAGAGAGTTTGGAATTGTGTCAAGTACTGGCGATTCAGAATCACAGCAAATATATACGCTTACAGAAAAATTTCGGGAGCAAGGACACGATAATATTATCAATTCACTGAACAATGTTAAAAGCGAGGTCATCAAGGATGCGCAGAACAACCCTGTCGAATTAATGACTTGGCTTTATGCACATCAAGGCGAGATGCGTTTTGGGGCCGAGAACAGGCTCTTTCTCATTCTTGCCGATTCCACTGACATGAGCCAATCGTGGAAGATGAAGCGTGCATTTTCGCTGATAGAGCCCGAAGTGCAACACTATCTCGACAGATTCACAAAACAGTCGCTAAAGAAGATTGATTTCACTTTCAAGAAGCAAAACTATTCGAGTCTTGCCGATGTGATATTTGTTGTGAAAAAATGATAATACGCCCTGACTTCCAATATTCCACCGACTTCCTCGCGATGAACGCGCCGGAACTGAGCCACACCTGCATGCATCTGCTCTGCACAGCTGGCGAAGGGAGTTTCGTGTTCAACGAGAAATGCTACCACATCGGGAAAAACGACCTGGTGGTGATGCCGAACCCAAGCCGGGCAAAGAACCTGGCTGCTGCCCCGGGAATGCGGGTCGAGTGGTTCGCCGCCGACTACAAGTTCCTGCAGAACCTGCTGCCGTCGAACAACTACAGCATCGGAGGCAGCATCTCGCTCAACCAGGACCCCGTCATCAAGCTCACCGACGGGCAGGTCGACTTACTCCTGGCCGACTTCCACCGCCTCCGCGACCGCATGGACGACCGCGAGCTGCTGTTCTACCGTGAGCTGATGGGCAGCCTCTGCCTGACGATGATGTACGACATCTTCGAGCCGCACGCGCAACGCGAGGCCACCAACACCCACAGCGACCGCACCGCCTATATCGTCCGACAGCTGACCGACCTGCTCGCCACCGGCATCAGCCGCACCGAACGCGAGGTGAGCTACTATGCCGAGCGGCTGCACGTGTCGCCGAAGTATCTCTCTGCCACCGTCAAGCGCGTCACCGGCCATAGCGTCAGCAGTTTCATCGACCGCCACACGGTACCCATCCTGAAAAAATATCTCGATGATGAACGGCTCTCGCTCACCCAGATTGCCGACCGGATGAATTTCACCTCGCTCTCCTACTTCAGCCGCTATTGCACCAAGCACCTCGGACAGTCGCCGAGCGAGTACCGACGGAGCTTGCAGCCGAAAGGGTAAGTATTTTGCTATTTCAACATTTTCAACAACGGCGACCGGCTCATGTCTGAAGGGTTGGTGCCTGGAACGCCTTCGGGGACGGGCGCACCAAGTTCTTCGAAGTGCTTGATCCAGTATTCGGGCAAATTTCCTTCGGCATCGCGCCAGTTCATCGGCTTCGACGGGAAAATGTCGCCGAAGGCCACTTGGATGAGTTCTGAACAGTAGTAAGCATCGTTGTCAGGCAGAAAGACAATGTCGTAAGACTTCCCGACCAAACTTTTGGTGCGGGTGATAATCATAGCACTGTCGCGTTCCACCAGCGCCACGTGGGTGTATTCGCCCGCGCTGGCGGTGATGGCTTTCTCCATAGCCGACTTGTTCTCATTCAGGGAACAAGAGATCGCCGGTTTGCAAGGTGTTGTGGAATTCGTTGCGGCAAACCACATCAAGTTTCCCCAACCGGTCGCGCTGCTGTGCTTGCACGCTGACGGTCAACAGAAAGGTGATGGCGAACAGGCCATATTGGATGTTGAAAAAGGGGATTCCTCATAATGACTTTGCATTTAAGAGCGCAAAAACATACAAATAAGGAATAGGTTTAGACGGCATATAGGTTGCTGACAATCTTGGGATTGCTATTTGCAGCTTGTTGCCACCTCCTTGACAAAACTCATAAACAGCGGATGCGGATGCAGCACGGTGCTGGAGTATTCGGGATGGAATTGCGTGCCGATGAACCAGCGGTGACCGGGAATCTCCACAATCTCGACCAAGTCGTTGTCGGGATTCGTGCCCACGCTTTGCATGCCGCTCTTCTCGTACTCTTCCTTGTACCGGTTGTTGAACTCGTAGCGGTGACGGTGGCGCTCGCTGATATGGAGGGTTCCGTAAATCTCCGCCACGCGGCTGCCTTCACGCAACTCGCAGTCGTAGGCTCCCAAGCGCATCGTGCCGCCCATGTTGGTCACCGATTTTTGCTCCTCCATCAGGTCTATCACATTGTGCGGGGTGGTCGGATCCATCTCGGCGGAGTTGGCATCGCTGTATTTCAACACGTTGCGAGCAAATTCGATCACCATCATCTGCATACCCAAACAGATGCCGAACGCTGGCATGTTGTGGGTGCGGGCGTATTCCACCGCGATGATTTTACCTTCGATGCCGCGCTGCCCGAAGCCGGGACACACCAAGATTCCAGCCACGCCTTTAAGTTTCTCCGCCACATTCTCTTCGGTGATGTTCTCACTGTTGATGAAATCGATTTTTACTTTCACATGATTGTAAATGCCCGCCAACGAGAGACTTTCGCGAATGCTCTTGTAAGCATCCTGCAGGTCGTACTTGCCCACCAGTCCTACGCGGACTTCCTTTTCGGCGGTGCGTTGGAGGTCCAAGAACCGGTGCCAGCCCTCCATCTTGGGGGTCTCGCCCACGGGCACGCCGAACTTCCGCAGTAGCGCCGCATCCAATCCCTGCTTCTGCATATTGACGGGCACTTCGTAGATACTCGGCAGGTCCTCGCTCTGCACCACGCATTCCAAATCGACGTTGCAGAAGGAGGCCACCTTCTGGCGGATGCCGTCGGAGAGGTGCTTTTCGGTGCGCAGGACGAGCACGTCGGGTTGGATGCCGGCTCCCTGCATCTCCTTCACGGAGTGCTGGGTGGGTTTGGTCTTGAGTTCGTCGGCGGCCCGCAGATAGGGTACGTAGGTTAGGTGCACGCTCACGGCGCGGTTGCCCAGCTCCCATTTCAGCTGGCGGATGGCTTCCAAGAACGGCGCCGACTCGATGTCGCCGATGGTGCCGCCGATTTCCGTGATGACAAAGTCAACATCGTCGTCACGCAGCATCCGGCGCTTGATCTCGTCGGTGATGTGCGGCACCACCTGTATGGTTTTGCCCAAATAGTCGCCGTGCCGCTCCTTGTCGATGACGGTCTTGTAGATTCTGCCGGTGGTCACGGAGTTGGCACGGGTGGTGCGGATGCCCGTGAACCGTTCGTAATGCCCCAAGTCCAAGTCGGTTTCCATCCCATCGACGGTCACGTAGCACTCGCCGTGCTCGTAGGGGTTCAGCGTGCCGGGGTCGATGTTGATGTAGGGGTCGAATTTCTGGATGGTGATGGTGTACCCCCGCGCCTGCAGCAGCTTTCCGATGCTGGCCGAGATAATGCCTTTTCCTAAGGAGGAGACCACGCCTCCGGTTACGAATATATATCGTTTCATAATGGTTTAGAGTTTAATGTTTAGAGTTTAAGGTTTCATACCAGTTTACGAAGCTGCGACAAGCGAGTCGGGCGCCACCTGTTGTGGGGTATCGGCCGGAGAAGTACCAGTCGCCGGGATGGTTCGGGATGGCCTCGCGAAGGCCTTCCAGCGATTGGAAGACCAATTCTATCGGGCAGTGCACGTCATCGGGTCTCAGCAGCTCGACCATTTTCGTGTTCAGCTCCTCCACGGTGAACGGTTCGTACAGTTGCCGCAACGCCTCCTCGTGATTCTGTCGGCAGTTTTCATACACCTTGGGTATCCAATCTTCCATCTTCCGCTCTTTCAGCAGTGAAATGCAGGCTTGGAAGGCGATGAACTCCTCGATGCGACCCATGTCGATGCCATAGAAGTCGGGATAGCGGATTTGCGGTGCCGAGCTGACCACCACGATTTTCTTCGGATGCAGTCTGTCTAAGATTTTCAGGATGCTTTCGCGCATGGTCGTGCCCCGCACGATGCTGTCGTCGATGACCACCAAATTGTCGATGCCGGGACGGATGGAGTTGAAGGTGATGTCATAGACGTGCGCGGCCAGGTCGTTGCGGGTGCTGCCTTCGGTGATGAAGGTGCGAAGTTTGATGTCCTTCCACACCACCTTCTCGGCGCGGACATTCGGCGCCACGGTGCGGATGCCCTCCACCATGCCGTGGTAGGCCACCTCCGCTGTGTTGGGGATGTAGGAAAACACGGTGTTCTCCACATCGCCGTCGATGGCTTTCAGGATGGAATCGCGAAGTTGGAACCCCAAGGTCTTCCGCTCGCGGTGGATGTCGCTGTCGTTGCCTCGGCTGAAATAGATTCGTTCGAAGGAGCAGGCCGAGAACTTCTCCGCCGGGAGCACCTGTTCCAAACGGATTTCCCCTTTGCGGTTGATGATGATGGCCTGTCCGGGCTGCAGTTCCTGAATGTCGTTTTGTGGCAGATTGAAGGTGGTCTGCAGGACGGGGCGCTCGCTGGTGATGGCGCAGATTTCGTCGTTTCGGTAGTAGAAGGCGGGGCGGATTCCCCACGGGTCGCGCATGGCGAACATCTCGCCGCTGCCCGTCATCCCGCACATCACATAGCCGCCGTCGAAATGCGACATCGTGGACTTCAGGACGTTGGCCATATCCACGTGATTGTCAATATATTCGGTCACTTTCCGATCGTCCAGCCCTAACGCCAGTCCCTCTTGGTAGCAGCGCTCCACCTCGCGGTCGAGGCGGTGTCCCATCAGCTCCAGCAGGATGTAGGTGTCGCTATAGACGCGGGGGTACTGCCCTTTGGAGGTGAGGTAGTCGAAAACCTCCTCGATGTTGGTCATGTTGAAGTTGCCGCACAGACAGAGGTTTTTCGCCCGCCAGTTGTTGCGGCGGAGGAACGGGTGCACGTATTTCAGCCCGCCTTTGCCCGTGGTGGAATAACGAAGATGACCCATATACAGCTCGCCGGAGAAGGCGGGACCTGCGCATGGGTCATCGGGGTCGGGGGCGGAAGCCTGGCGGTAGATGGTGTCGAACACCTTGGTGATGGCGTCCTTGCCCTCCGCTTTTTCGCGGTACATGTATTCGTGGCCGGGGGTCTGATGGATGTTGACGCAGGCGACGCCGGCCCCTTCCTGGCCCCGGTTGTGCTGCTTCTCCATCATCAGGTAGAGTTTGCCGAGGGCATAATGGCTGTCGCCGTACTTCTTCTCGTAGAATGCCAGGGGCTTGAGCAGTCGAACCATCGCCACCCCACATTCATGTTTTAAAACTTCCATTTGTTTGTTAAAAATAAATAAAGCGGCAAAGATACACTTTTTATATTTATGGTTCTTTTCGTAAAAAAATTTAACACGTATGAAACTGTCCCTGTTATGGTTTTTGAGTATTTTTTCCGCTCAAATTCTAGTCGAATCTATATTCATAGCAAATGGAAAAGTTACATTCTTGGCTCATATATGGAATGGCAACAGCACTTTTTTTCTGCTTTTTATCAATGCAACAATTGTAAAGGCTCAGAATATGCCCCTTAGAACTGCGGCTATACCACATCCCGCCACTCCATCGCTTCGTTCCGGAGGACTGCTTTCCACGCAGTGGGATCAGGATTATCCGTACAATCAGCTTTGCCCGAGGGATCCGCTGAACGGAAACTCCTATAGTTATGCCGGCTGCCCCGCCGTTGCGATGGCGCAGATTGTCAATTATTTACGGACGACGCTGGACACCCGCTTTTCCGACAATGACGGCTATTTCCATTTGTTCCGCAACCCCGATTCTCTCATGTACACAACCTTGATTGCCAATTTGCAAGCGGGTAATCCTGCCCATTTGGCACCAGTTTCTGATGTTCTCTATGTAAAAAATCTCCCTTGCGAACAGGTTAATTATTCCATTTTCAATGTTTTAGGTCAAGAAATCCTGACGGGTCCCACTTCCGGAACGATTTCCGTGGCGGACTTGGAAAATGGACTTTATTTCTTGCACATAAAGGGCAAGGATTATCAGAAGACTGCTAAATTCGTAGTGCGTTAACGGTTCCTGCTTGTATTGTCAGTTAGCGCCTCCCTTCCCGCATCCGTCATCAGGCCGCGCTGTTCCAAATCGGCACAGCGTTGCCGGTTACGCTCTGTCCAATGGCTGTTTTTGCGGCGCGGTGAGAGGCGTTGCGCCAGGCGTCCGTCTGGCAGGCGCTTGCAGGTGCTGTCGATCCAGCCGAAGCAGAGAGCTTCCTCCACCACAGCGAGGTAGGACAAACAAGGGCCGGGCAACGGCTCTTTTCCACGGTAAGTCGCCACCCAGCACTCCTTGGCGGAGGGGTGGTTGTCGGCGAGCCACTGCCGCAGCTGCGCACGGTCGGTGTATTCTAAAAGAAGAGTAATTTCCATAGCCTGTTTTATTCAATTTTCTCCAATGCCTCCATCATTCGCTGCAGTTATGGTCCACCACCTGCTGTTCTACCGCGAACTGATGGGCAGTCTCCGCCTGACGATGCCTAAAGGGTGAGTTCTTTGCTATTTCAACATTTTCAGCAACGGCGATCGGCTCATATCGGTAGGATTGGTGCCGGGAACGCCTTCGGGAACGGGCACGCCGAGTTCTTCAAAATGCTTTATCCAATATTCGGGCAAATTTCCTTCGGCATCGCGCCAGTTCATCGGCTTCGACGGGAAAATGTCGCCAAAGGCCACCTGGATGAGCTCTGAACAGTAGTAGGCATCATTGTCGGGCAGAAAGGCGTTGTCGTAGGGTTTCCCGACCAGACTTTTGGCACGGGCGATAACCGCAA
>CAMVIT010000072.1:0-11498 GCA_947167635.1 uncultured Bacteroidales bacterium
CCGACACGGCGACGTTCACGCTGACCAACGCGGCGGGTTGCGATTCTGTGGTGACGCTGCACCTGACAGTACGGCACGGCACATCATACGTGGATGAGCGGGATGTGTGCGACAGCTTGCGCTGGATTGATGGCAACCTCTACACGGAAAGCACCGACACGGCGACGTTCACGCTGACCAACGCGGCGGGTTGCGATTCTGTGGTGACATTGCATTTGACGGTGAATCACTCCACCGCCTCCGTGGATGAACAGGACGTGTGCGATAGCTTGCGTTGGATCGATGGCAACCTCTATACGGAAAGCACCGATACGGTGACGTTCACACTGACCAACGCGGCGGGCTGCGACAGCGTGGTGACACTGCATCTTACAGTGCGGCACAACACCGCCTCTGTGGATGAGCGGGATGTGTGCGACAGCCTTCGCTGGATCGACGGCAACCTCTATACGGAAAGCACTGACACGGCGACGTTCACACTGACCAACGCGGCAGGCTGCGACTCCGTGGTGACGCTGCACCTTACAGTACGGCACAGTACATCATACGTGGATGAGCGGGATGTGTGCGACAGCCTTCGCTGGATTGACGGCAACCTTTATACGGAAAGCACCGAGACGGCAACGTTCACGCAGACCAACGCGGCGGGTTGCGACTCCATAATCACTCTTCACCTGACGGTGAACCATCCCACTGCCGGTTCCCTGGCCATGGCCGTCATGGAGAACGACCTCCCATACGAACTTAATGGTGAGACTTACAACCAATCCGGCGTTTACATTCAGCATCTCACCAGTACGGCGGGCTGCGACAGCACGCTGACACTTCAGCTTACCGTGTATAACAACCAGACCTTGATGATGGACAGTGCCGTCTGCGAGAACGAGTTGCCGCTCACCTGGAACGACAGCGTGTTTACATCCGCGGGGACGAAGACCCGGATTTATCCCGCCTCGAACGGGACCGACAGCACCGTGGTGATGAACCTGACGGTGCTTCCAAATCCAACGGCGGCAGACACTATGGTGCTTTACGCCACGATGCTGCCGTATTATCTTGCTTTGGCCGACACCCTGATTCCTGCCAGCATCCCTGGCCCACTGCACCTCTTCTATTGGGACACCGCTGCAACTGGTTGCGACACGCTTGTCTCCCTTGTCGTCCTGATTGAAGAGACCCAACCTCTCGCTGTTTCGGTGGAAGGAACGGAGAACACAGATTGTTACGGTGTCGGGTGCGAGTATCACGGCCCGACCATCTTAATTAACGAAGTGGCGCTGATACCGTCCACTGGAGACGGCTCCATTGCGGGGAGCTTCGACACCTATGCGGGCGAATGGTTAGAACTTTATAACCCGCACAAATGCGAGTCGGTGGATATCTCCTGCTACTTTTTGGGAAACAACGCCAAAGACTACAATCCGACCCTGACTGCATACGGCGGTGGTTTCACGCTTCCGCAGGGCACCGTGGTGCCGCCCCAGGGCTTCTGCTTGGTAAGGGGTGTGAACGCACCTGCCGTTCCGTCTAACCTTTTGGTGCAAAACGGCGGCAATGTCGTGGAAGCTGTGGTGGATAGCGGATATTGCTTCGGGGGCGGCATCCGTCTCTGGTTCCCGAACGCCGGCGGTTGGTTTGCCTTCTATGACGCCAACGGGGTTGTTCAGGATGCCATCTACTGGGCTGACAGCTCCAATTTCTGCAGTACCTGCCCACCCTGCGTCTCTTCAGGAACTGATTGCGGATTTTCTGGCACGCTCGCATCCTTTAGCCAAATACCTTACTCTAAGAAAACCTATATCGGGAACAGTTTGACCCTGGGGCAGTCGTTGCGGCGTGTGCCCGACGGCGGATTGTGGTCAACCCAGCCTGATGCGCCTACATACGCCATCTGTAACGATGCATGCGTGGATCCGCCTGTAATCACCTGTAACGCTATTGCCGTAGCCCATGTGTCTGGCGGAGTGGCACCCTATACTTACCTCTGGAACGATTTCCTTTTGCAGACCACCGACACTGCCACAGGTCTGTGTGCAGGAACTTATGCGGTGACGGTGACCGACGCCTTGGGCGACACTGCCGTCGCGCAGGTGACCATTGAGAACTTCGTGCCTCAGGTATCGCATAGCGACATTTTAGCCTGCCTCTCTGATTCGTTGGTGGTGCTGCAGGGACTTCCCGCAGGCGGCACCTATACGGGCGGAGTGGTGATGGGCGACACACTTGCGCTTAGCCAGAATGTGCCCGAATACCAGATGACATACACATACGTGAATGAACATGGCTGTGCCGGATCCGCACAGTTTCATGTGAATGTCTCCCGAAATGTGCGGGAAATGGACACGGTTGTGTGCAGTTCTGAACTGCCTTTTTTATGGCATGGACAGTCTCTGACGGCTCCCGGCACCTACCGGCAATCCACACCCATGGACAGTGTTTGCGACAGCCTGCTCGTACTTCACCTTTCGGTGGTGCAGCAACCGCAGTTGATGGTGGATCAAAATGTAGTGATAGAACCCGGAGCCAGCGCGACATTGCATGTTTCGGGCGCCAGCAGTTACCTGTGGACACCCGCCATCGGCCTGTCCGATACCACCTCTGCCTCGCCAGTGGCCTCCCCCGCACAATCCACCCTCTATTACGTGACGGGATTCACCTCTGATTTCTGTGGCTCAATCGACTCGGTACGGGTGCTGGTCATCCAGTATGTGGACACCACCATTTGCGAAAACGAACTCCCGCTGAACTGGTTCGGTCTCACTTTTTTGGACACCACCGCCCAGACCTTGACCGTCACCCACGAAAATGCCCTTCCCGAGGTCCTCAAACTGCAAGTGCATCTGCTTCCGGTCTCCTATTCCACACAGCATGACACGGTGCCGGAGAACAATCTGCCCGCCATCTTCAACGGGCTTTTCTTTGCCGATGATGTTGATACGGTGGTGATCATCCCCAATAGCATCGGCTGCGACAGCATCATAACCTATTCGCTTTATGTGTGTCATAACCGGGAACAGACGGTGGACAGCACCGTCTGCGAGTCGGATTTGCCGCTGTTGTGGAATGACCAAGTGCTGCCGTGTGCCGGCGAATACCAGGCAGAACTGCAGACATCATGTGGCAGCGACAGCCTCGTCAGTCTCCATCTTTCCGTCATTGACACCTCGGTGCGCCTCTCCTCCCTGACGGACAATTTCTGCGACGGGCTGATGGCGGAACTGGCGGTGGAGTCTCCGATGACCGACTATATCTGGAGTACAGGTGAAACCTCCCCGAATATCACCGTCAACCTGCCCGGACGCTACTCGGTGACGGCTTCTCAGGGCGATTGCCGGAATATGGCGGAAATTCTTATAGAAAATTGTGATATAGATCTTTACCTGCCCAATGCCATTACCCCGGTCCACAGCAACGGCCTCAACGACTATTTCGCCATTCCTGAAATTTTCCAGCAGGACATCCGTCGCTTTGAAATTCGCATCTACAACCGCTGGGGTGAACTGGTCTTCTATTCCACCGACAAGAATTTCAAGTGGAACGGAGAGTATAAAGGACAAATCTACCATAACAGCATGTACAACTACATCATCCAATATGAAGACAAAATGGGGAGACATCAGATAAAGGGAAGTATCATGGTGCTATAGGAGGTTGCGTGTGTTAGCCGTTAGCCATTAGCCGTTAGCTGATTAGCTATGAACTTTCAACTCTTAACTCTCAACTCTCAACTCTTAACTCTTAACTCTTAACTATTCTCTCTCCATTTACCCGAATTTTGTATTTTTGCGCCCTCAAAAAGATACGATATGCTAAAGATAGAAAACCTGCACGTGACCATCAAGGAACGTGAGATATTGAAAGGCGTGAACCTCGAAGTGAAGGCTGGTGAGGTGCATGCCATCATGGGACCCAACGGCACCGGCAAGAGCACGTTGGCCTCCGTGGTCGCTGGCAAGGAGGGCTACGATGTTACCGCCGGCAGCATCACCTTCAACGGCAAGAACCTGCTGGAACTGCCCGTCGAGGACCGCGCCCGCGAGGGCATTTTCATCGGCTTCCAGTATCCCGTGGAGATCCCCGGCGTGAGCATCGCCAACTTCATGCGTACCGCCCTCAACGAGATCCGCCAGTACCGCGGCCTCGACCCGCTCAACGGCGCACAGTTCCTGCGTCTCATGAACGAGAAACAGAAGGTGGTGGAGCTGACCGAAAAGCTCAGCAACCGTTCCGTGAACGAGGGCTTCTCCGGCGGCGAGAAGAAACGCAACGAGATATTCCAGATGGCCATGCTCGAACCTCAACTCGCCATCCTCGACGAGACCGACTCCGGCCTCGACATCGATGCCCTCCGCATCGTCGCCAACGGCGTCAACCAGCTCAAACGCCCCGACAACGCCACCATCGTCATTACCCACTACCAGCGCCTTCTCGACTATATCGTGCCCGATGTGGTCCACATCCTCTATGACGGCAAGATTGTCAAGTCAGGTCCCAAAGAGCTGGCCCTGGAGCTTGAAAAGCGCGGCTACGAATGGATCAAGGAAGAGTACGAACAAGGAAAATTGGCGTGATGAAGTCGTTTGCAGAAGCTTTACAGACGCTGTCGCGTTTCCGGCAGCAAACCGACCCCGACCCCTACCGGCCGGTGGAGGACTATTTCAAATGCCAGGTCAGCCAGATGGGTTCCGAGATGCTGCCCATCCTCAATGGCTGGTATGTGCATGACAGCGATGAGCTGACCACCTACGACAACGGCGTGGTGGCGGGCAGCCTCAAGACCGCCCTCCTGCGTTGCCCCGAACTGGTGCGCCCGGCACTGTCCCGTATTTCCGATAAGGAAAGCAACGAGCTGACCGACAGTAATGAACAGCAGTTTAATGATGGCATCTTTATCTATGTGCCCGACGATGTGCGCGTAGAGAAACCTTTCCAAATTGTCTCCTTGGTCAACTCCCGCGACGAACTGCTGGTGCAGAACCGCCATGTCATCCGCGTGGGCCGCAACGCCACCCTGTCGCTCATCCAGTGCGACGACTCCATCCGCAGTACCAGCCATTTCCTCAACGTTGTCACGGAGATCTCCCTTTCCGAGAACGCGACGCTGCACTATTACAAAACCGAGAACAAAGAGGCCGACTCGCATCTGTTCCATCATATCTTTGTCAACCAGCAGGCCTTCTCGATGTTCCAGTCCAACGCCATCACCTTCAATGCGGGCTATGTGTGCAACAACATCCACGTCAACCTCAACGAGCCCTTCGCCGAGGCGCGCCTCTACGGCCTTTACCTCGTGGACAAGACACAGCAGTGCGATAACCATATCAAAATCAACCATATTGCCACCGACTGCAAGAGCTACCAGCTTTACAAGGGCATTTTGGACGACGAGGCGAAAGCAGGCTTCCACGGGCATGTGGCCGTCTTCCCCGACGCGCAGCGCACCAACGCCTACCAGACCAACCGCAACATCCTGCTCACCGACAAGGCTTCGGTCAACACCAAGCCCTTCCTGGAGATCTACGCCGACGATGTGCAATGCAGCCACGGCGCCACGGTGGGGCAGCTCGACGACGAGGCGCTTTACTACCTCCGCTCCCGCGGCATCGGCGAACGCAGCGCCCGCAAACTGCTGATGTTTGCCTTCGCCAACGAAGTGTGCAATTATGTGCGGATCCCTGCCCTCAAGGACCGCCTCAGCGACATGGTGCAGCGCCGCCTCAACGGCGAACTCACCATCTGCGACCAGTGCCTCCTCCATAACGCCAACCACAGCGAGCTGTTTTTCCCGATCGACGAGACGAAAATCTGACCCGGAAACAAGGAAGGCCTGACGGCCAGTCTCTCATATTACTACCCCGGCCTACGGCCACCCCTTCTAAAACAGAAGGGGAATGTTGGAGGCCTGCGGCCAGTCTCTCATACAACAGGCCAACCTCTGTTTCATTCCGAGATTTTTTTTGGAATTGATTGTTAATAATTGCTCATTACATTGACAATCAATCAATAAAAAAAATCATTTTAACATTGTACTCTTAAAAACATGCGGTTTTCGTATATGAAAATTGCGTATTTTTGCGCTCTAAAAAACTAAGACCTGTACTGAATATGGAAAATGAAGAAAACAAGAAAGGCGTGAATGCCGAGAAGTTGAAAGTGCTCAACTCGACTTTGGAGAAATTGGAGAAGACCTTTGGCAAGGGTTCCATCATGAGAATGGGCGACACGAATGTGGAAGAGATGGATGTCATTTCCACGGGTTCCATTGGATTGGACACCGCGTTGGGCGTGGGCGGCCTTCCTCGGGGCAGAATCATAGAGATCTACGGACCGGAGTCCTCCGGTAAGACCACCTTGGCCATACATGCCATCGCGGAGGCCCAGAAGCAGGGTGGCATCGCTGCTTTCATCGATGCGGAACATGCCTTCGACCGCTTTTATGCCGAGAAGCTGGGCGTCAACACCTCCGACCTCCTCATCTCGCAACCGGACAACGGCGAGCAGGCGCTGGAAATCGCTGACAACCTCATCCGCTCCGGTGCCATCGACATTATTGTCATCGACTCCGTGGCGGCCCTGACCCCGAAAAGCGAAATCGAGGGCGATATGGGCGACTCCAAGGTCGGCCTGCAGGCCCGTCTGATGTCGCAAGCCCTCCGCAAGCTGACGGCCACCATCAACAAGACCGGCTGCTGCTGCATATTCATCAACCAGTTGCGCGAGAAAATCGGCGTCCTCTTCGGCAACCCCGAGACCACCACGGGTGGCAATGCCTTGAAGTTCTATGCTTCCGTGCGTCTTGACATCCGCCGCCAGGCCCAGATCAAGGACGGCGACACCTCCATCGGCAACCACGTCAAAGTTAAAGTCGTCAAGAACAAGGTGGCACCCCCGTTCCGCCAGGCGGAGTTCGACATCATGTTCGGCGAAGGCATTTCCAAGACGGGCGAGATTGTCGATCTCGGCGTCGAATACGGCATCATCAAGAAATCAGGCTCCTGGTTCTCCTACGGCGAAAGCAAGCTGGCCCAGGGACGCGAGGCCGTCAAGACGCTTCTGGCCGACAACCCGGAGCTGGCCGACGAACTTGAAGCCAAAATCCGCGCCGCCATCAAAGAGAATATGAGATAGTTGGCTTTTGGCTGTTGGCTATTGGATGTTGGTGGCCAAAATCCAAATACCATAATCCAAATATGATCAGAATGAATAGAATTATCACAAGCCTGTTGGCATTATTGCTGCTTTTCGGTTGTGGCTGCAAAAACAAGAGCCAGTATGCGGACATGCCCAAGGAACTGGCCGAGCTGTGCAAGAGCATCGACCGTCATCCCAAGCGTGCCGAGCTCTATTACCAGCGCGCCGACTACTACTATTATCATCAGAATGTGGAGAAGGGCATCGCCGACATGCAGACCGCCATCCGGCTGCAGCCCGACAGCAGCAAGTATTACGTCAAGCTCTCCGATCTCTATTTCGCTCAGCGCGAGACCGACTTGGCAGAAGAGATGCTCCAGACCGCCATCCGCAAGGACCCGAACAACAATGAGGCACGTCTCAAACTGGCCGAGCTTTATTTCCACCTTCGCATGATGGAACAGTGCAATACCACAATCGATGAGGCCGTTGAATTGCAGCCCTTCAACCCGAAAGCTTACCTCATCAAAGCCTTCATGCGGAAGGAAGAACGCGACACCGCCGATTACCTTCGTCTCCTGCAGTTGGTCATCGATCAGGATCCCAAGGAGGTCAAGGCTTTCTTGGAGTTGGGATATTTCTACCAGAAACACAATAACCCGTTAGCTGTCAGTTATTACCAGAATGCCCTGCAAGTGGATCCCCAAAATGTGGAGATTCGCTATAACCTCGCCAAGATGTATCAGGACATGGGCCAGATAGAGGAGGCGGAGCAAGAGTATAAGAGCGTGCTGGAAATCGACCCCAAGAATATCCCCGCACTTAACAATCTGGGATACTTGTATTTGGATGACAGCCTGGCCCGCTACGACGAGGCCGCCAAGCTCTTCACACGCGCCATCGAGGCGAATCCGGGATTCGTGTATTCCGTCTGCAACCGCGGCGTGGCGTACGAGTACCTCGGCGAGTACGACAAGGCTCGCAAGGATTATCAGGAGGCTTTGCGGCTGGAGACCAATTTCGAGCAGGCCATCGCGGGACTGAACCGTTTGGATAAACTTCAAAGCCGTTAGCCATGAACGAAAACTTGGATCCTTCAGCCAACCGGTTGTCCTCGGCAGACAAAGAGATGGAGCGCGCCATACGCCCCACCGTGTTCAAGGACTTCCAAGGCCAGCAGCAGGTGCTGGAAAACATCATCGTGTTCGTGAGGGCGGCCAAGGCTCGTGGCGAGGCTCTTGACCATGTGCTGCTGCACGGCCCTCCCGGACTGGGCAAAACCACCCTGTCGCACATCATCGGCAACGAGATGGGCGTCAACGTGCGCTGCACATCGGGTCCTGTCATCGACAAGCCTGGCGACTTGGCGGGCCTGTTGACCAACCTCGAACCCCACGATGTGCTCTTTATCGATGAGATACACCGTTTGTCGCCCGTGGTGGAGGAGTACCTCTATTCCGCCATGGAGGATTATAAGATCGACATCATGATTGACAGCGGTCCCAGTGCGCGCAGTGTGCAGATCTCGCTCAACCCCTTCACGCTCGTGGGCGCCACCACACGGTCGGGACTGCTGACAGCCCCGCTCCGTTCGCGCTTCGGCATCAACCTCCGGCTCCAATATTACGATGCGGAGACGCTCGGCAAGATCATCCATCGTTCCGCGGACATCTTGAAGATCCCCATCCACGAGGATGCAGCCTATGAGATCGCCTCGCGCAGTCGGGGCACGCCCCGTATCGCCAACCTGTTGTTGCGTCGCGTGCGCGACTTCGCCCAGATCAAGGGCGACGGCACCATTACGCTGCCCATCACCCAAATCGCCCTCAAAGCCCTCAATGTCGATCAGCATGGCCTTGACGAGATGGACAACCGCATTTTGAGCACCATTATCGACAAATTCAAGGGCGGTCCTGTGGGACTGACCACCATCGCCACCGCTGTCAGCGACGACCCTGGCACTATCGAGGAGGTCTATGAGCCCTACCTCATCCAGGAGGGCTACCTGATGCGCACCCCGCGAGGCCGCGAGGTGACCGATCTCGCCTACGCCCATCTTGGCAAAAGCCGTTATGCGGCTTCCCAACCCGAACTCTTCTAATCCCCTTCGTTATGAAAAAGATTATACTTCTCTTGGCTTTGGTTTCTTTCGGGATGTCCTGTCCCATACAGGCCCAGCGTCATGGACCGAATCGTTCGCCTCATATCCACTCGGTTGTGATCAACAAAGATCCCGGCGAGGGTGGCCCTGTCAACTTCGGCATTGCCTTTGCCCCCACTTTCGACTGGATGTACACTTCCACAGAGGGCTACAAGCGTGACGGATTCGTGGTGGGCATGCGCTATGGCTTCCCCGTCAACATCAATCTTACCAAAGGCAAGAACTTCTATGTCTCCACCGGTGTCTTTGTGGAGCACCTTGGTGGCAAGCTCTCCTTGCGCGACAGCGTGGTGCTGCCCGGCATTGGTGGCTCCACAGCCGACATCCATAGGACATATCGTAACATGTATCTCATGGTGCCTGTGGGTATCACTTTGAAAACCAATCCAATAGACAATTTCTACATTTGTGGCAACGCGGGTTTCTACAATGCTTTGTTGCTGGGTGCCAACCATATCGATGCCTGTGAGTTGGGCGAGAATGACGAACTGTGGTCGCGCGAGAAGCAGCCTTATACAGAAGCTTTCGTCCTCAAGGAGTCGGTCTTTGCAGGCATTGGCTTTGAGTATGCTGTGACCCCGAAGATGCGGGCCGGCGTGATGGCCAATTACGTCCACTCGCTGACCAATTATTTCAAAGGCAGGAACCAAGCCTATAACAGCGTGCTCAACGTGGACCCCAAGGCTACATTTGGCCGCGTGGAGATTGTGCTTCATATCAATTTCTTGTAGGAAATGAAATTCATCTGCATAGGTCGTAATTATGCGGCGCATGCTGCCGAGCTGCAGCACTCCGTGCCCAAGGAACCGGTTTTCTTCATGAAGCAGGAGAACGCCATCACGCGGCGCAACAGACCCTTCTTTCTGCCCGATTTTTCCGAAAGGGTGGATTATGAGACGGAGATTATCGTGAAAATCAACCGTTTGGGCAAGTGCATTCAGGAGAAGTTCGCGCCTCTCTATTATGACGAGATCGGACTCGGAGTGGACTTCACCGCACGCGATTTGCAGCGCAAGTGCATCGAGCAGGGCGAGCCGTGGGAAATCGCCAAGGCCTTCGATGGCTCCGCTGTGGTGGGCAAGTTCCTGCCTAAGAGTATGTTTGCCGATGTGCAGAACCTTAACTTCCATTTACTGCTCAACGGGCAAAAAGTGCAGGAGGGCAATAGCCGTGACATGCTTTTCACCATCGACCAGATCATTGCCCATGTCTCTCGCTTTATGACCCTCAAAACGGGTGACATCATCTTTACCGGCACCCCTGTCGGCATTGGCCCCGTCCACATCAACGACCGCCTGCAGGGTTTTCTGGAAGGCGAGAAGATGTTCGACTTCAAGGTGAAATAAAGGCGAGGATATGGCGATTGGCCGTTAGTAGTTAGCCATTAGCCGTCATAGCTCTTGTGAACTATGAGCTATGACATTTTTTTTGGGGGGGGTGGAATTGACGGGCTTCTTATGTCTTTTTTTTGTTCGTTTTCTGGTTGCCCGTATTCTGTCAGAACTTGGTCTGCACCAAGGTGCGCTTTGATCGTGGCCACCATCTTGTGGTCACGAAATCCAAGAAACTTTATCCAGGCGAACTGCGGCTGGTGAAGGTGCTGGATCCTGACAGTGGCGAAATCATCACCTTTGTGACCAACAACTTTGACTTCCCCGCCATTGAAATTGCTAACATCTACCGCCATCGCTGGGACATTGAATTTTTCTTCAAATGGATCAAACAAAACATCTGCATAAAGCGTCTGTGGGGTTACTCCGAAAATGCGGTTAAAACACACTTGTGGGTCGCTGTGTGCGCCTATCTTTTACTTGCAAAGATCAAACACGACTATAACAGCAGCTATTCTGTCACTGAGATAGCATCACTCATAAGACTGTCCGCACTTGAAAAAGTTCCTCTCAGAAAACTCCTTTCAAAACCCTCCGAATCAATCAATTCAAATCAAAATGTCAAAGAACCTACTTTATTTGATAGTTTATGAAAATTTAGGTACTTATATACATGATGGCACAAGGCCGGTAGTAACAGTTCTCCAAGCAACGCTTTTTTTCCAACGCCTCCCTTTCGCGGCGAGCAATGCCGACTCCCGCGCCGCGAGAGGGTGTCGGTGCCGTCATCCATCCCCACATTGCGCTCCTTCGTCGCTTATGTGGGGTTATTGAGAGGGTGTCGGTACCGTCATCCATCCCCACATTGCGCTCCT
>CAMVIT010000073.1:0-11387 GCA_947167635.1 uncultured Bacteroidales bacterium
GTTGAAATATTGTTGATAACTTTTTGAATTTAGACTTGTTTTTAACCTATAATACGCTCAGCCAGATGCTCAAATCGCTGCTGTAATAGCGTGAGCCGAAGTAGCTTAGGCTGGTTTCGGAGTCCTTTTCTTTTGCAGAGAAGGTGTGATTCTATTTTCAAAGTAACTCTCATAGAAAAGGTGGATGGAAATCATCTATATCAATTACGACTGTAAACATCCCCCTTTTAGGAAAGTTCTAAATTATCTTTGCAACTAATGACCAAAAAAAAGCGACCATGAAAGGTCGCTTTTTTTTGTGTATGGGACTGAATCCCTATCCGATCATGGCGGTGTATGCGGCGGCGTCCATCAGCTCGTCAATCTCTGCAGGATTGGTGATGTTGATCTTGACGATCCAGCCTTCGCCGTAAGGATCGCTGTTGACCAGTGCGGGCTCGCCTTCGAGCTTCTCGTTGAACTCGACAACCTCGCCGCCAACGGGCAGCATAAGGTCGGCCACGGTCTTCACGGCCTCGATGGAGCCGAACACTTCGTCCTTGTCCAAGGTCTCGCCCACGGAGGGGATGTCCAGGAAGACGATGTCGCCAAGCTCATTGGCGGCATGGGCGGTGATGCCAACGTATGCGACATCTCCGTCAACTTTCAGCCATTCGTGGTCTGCGGAATACTTCAGATTCTCGGGAATATTCATAGTTTTAGGATTTTGAAAATGTATTAAAAAAAGTGAATAACTGTCGTGCTATACGGTCATGATTTCCTTCTCCTTGGCATCCATCATCTTATCGACCCTTGCGATGGCCTCGTCGGTGGCCTTCTGGATGTCGGCCTCCAACTTCTTGACCTCGTCTTCCGGGGTGCCGTCGTCCTTCAGCTTCTTGGCCTCGTCGTTGGCGTTGCGGCGGATGTTGCGGATGTTGACCTTGGTCTGCTCGGCCTCCTGCTTGGCTTTCTTGACCAGCTCCTTACGGCGCTCCTCGGTGGGGGTTGGCACCACCAATCGGATGAACTCGCCGTTGTTTTGCGGGGTCAGGCCGATGTTAGCGGCCAAAATGGCCTTCTCGATGACGGGCAGCATGTTGCGCTCCCACGGCTGGATGACAATCTGGTGGGCGTCCGGGGTGTTGATGTTGGCCACCTGCTCCACGGGCGTGGGGTTGCCGTAATAGTCCACCTTCAGACCCTCCAGCATTTGCGGGGAGGCCTTGCCGGCACGGATTTTCTGCAAGTCTCTATCAAAAAAGGCGACTGTGGAGTTCATGTTCTCCTTCGCTTGCTTGAGGCATTGTTGTGTGTCCATTTTTTCGTCTCTTAAAAGGTGTTAATTTCGTTATTAGTTGTTTTGCGGAGTTTCAGTCTTCTCCTCCTTGATTTTGTCTCTTTGAATCGCCGTTTTCAATTCCTCGATTTTCTTGAGCTGCTTGCTGCGCTGCTTCCGGATGCGATTGAGCTCCTTCTCCACCAACGTCTTGTTCCATTTGAACGCAATGCAATAATGGAGGATGACAAGCAACAACCATGCCAAAGTGATGCAAATGAACACCTTGAGGATGGCCCACTTGATGGAATAGTCGGTGACAACAGCATTAAAGAGGGTGAAATAGAGCACCCAGATGATGAGATTGATGAGTACAAACAGGCCCAAATGGATTCTGAAACGCATGCGGCTCGTGGCCACGTTCTGCATTTTGGCCTCCTCTTCCACATTCACATCGGGGATGGTGGACTTTTCTTGGTCCGTTGCCGGGATTTTTTCGTTTTCTTCCATAATATACTATTGTAAGAGTGTTCCGATGGGTTCGCCAGTCATCACCTTGAGCAGGTTGCCCGGTTTGTTGGCATCATAGACATAGACAGGCATTTTGTTCTCCTTGCAGAGGGTGAATGCGGTCATATCCATGATTTTGAGGTTCTTGTCGTATGCCTCGTCAAAAGTCAGCGTGGTGTATTTGGTAGCGGTGGGGTCCTTCTCGGGGTCGGCGGTATAGACACCGTCCACGCGGGTACCCTTGAGCAGGAGGTCGGCACCGATCTCGACGGCGCGAAGTGCGGCACCGGAGTCGGTGGTGAAGAAGGGGTTGCCCGTGCCGCCGCCCATGAGGACGACGTAGCCGGACTCCAACAGTTCCACGGCCCTGCGCCAGGAGCATTTCTCGCACACACCCTCGATGGCCAATGCGGAGAGCACCCTGGCCTTCAGTCCTAACTCTTCGAGCACGGCCTGCACGGCCATGGCGTTGATGACGGTGGCCAACATGCCCATCTGGTCGCCCTGCCGGCGGTCGAAGCCCTTGGAGGAGCCTTGCACGCCGCGGAAAATGTTGCCGCCGCCGATGACCACACCCACCTGCACGCCTTGCGACACAACAGATTGGATCTCGGAGGCATAGTGGCGCACATTCTGGTATTGGATGCCATAACCATCCTCGCCCATCAGCGATTCACCACTCAATTTTAGCAATATGCGCTTGTATTTCATACTTTTTTATTGAGGGGGCAAAAATACAAAAAAAGGGAATGTAAGACTCGCAGGATAAAAAAAAAGAGTATTGTTTGCACAAACAATTACGAGTTGTTATGAGTACAGAAATGATGATAGATACCATCCGCAAACCGAGACAAACGACTAATTTATGAGAGAGGAAATTAGAGACGCCGAACGACTTCAACACAAAAAAAACTCTCCCCAAAAGGGAGAGTTTTTTTTTATTCTATGAAAGGATATAACTATTCTTCCGTCTCTGCCACAACCTTCAGGTTGAGGGAGACCTTGTTGAAGTCCTTGTGAAGGTTGACAATAGCCTTGTATTCGCCAAGTTCCTTGATATGGTCTTCTTGAAGGACAATCTTGCGACGGTCGATCTCAATGTCGTGCTGGGCCTTGAGGGCTTCGGCGACGAGGATGTTGTTGACGGAACCGAAGATGGTGCCCTTTTCGGAGGCCTTCACGGGGATGGTGACTTCGAGGCCTTCGATCTTGCCGGCGAGGAATTCGGCTTCCTTGCGGATCTTTTCAACCTTGAAAGCGCGTTGCTTGATGGTTTCGGCCAGCATTTTCTTCTTGGCGGGGGTGGCAAGTTCTGCCAGACCTTTCGGGATGAGATAGTTGCGAGCGTAGCCGTCTTTCACCTTGACGAGGTCGTCGGCGTAGCCCAAGTTATTGACGTCTTGTTTCAGTATGATTTCCATAATTGTGATGCTCTTTTAGTAGTTAGACTTAAGGTTGTCGGTCACGAAGGGAAGCAGGGCGAGGTGGCGTGCTCTCTTGACGGCCTGGGCGACCTTCTTCTGATATTTGAGGGAGGTGCCGGTGAGGCGGCGGGGCAGGATCTTGCCTTGCTCGTTGACGAATTTCTTGAGGAACTCGCCATCCTTGTAGTCAATGAACTTGATGCCGCTCTTTTTGAAACGGCAGTATTTCTTTTTCTTGATGTCGATCGCAACGGGGGCGATGTATTTGATGTCGGATTGTTGTGCCATAATTATTCTGCTGTTTCGATGTTATTTTCTTCGGTTTTCACTTCTTCCACTTGGGGCTCGGGAGCGGGTTGCTCGACGGGAGCTTCGGCAGCGGGTTGCTCTTTGCGGTTGGCGCGGCGCTTCTCGGCGTAAGCGATGGCGTATTTGTCCATGCTCACCGTAAGGAAGCGGATGATGCGCTCGTCACGACGGTATTGCAGCTCCAGGTTGGCCACAACGTCACCGTCGGCTTTGAATTCAAACAAATGATAGAATCCGGAAGATTTCTTCTGGATGGGATACTCCAGCTTGCGGAGGCCCCAGTTCTCTTGATGGACGATCTCAGCGCCTTTGTCGGTGAGAATCTTCTCAAACTTTTGTACCGTTTCCTTCATCTGATCTTCAGATAAAACGGGTGTCATAATGAAAACGGTTTCGTACTGATTAACCATAGTTTTTTTTTGTTGTTTTTATTATAAAAGTGTTTATTTTTTGGGGCGGCAAAAATACACTTTTTTTGATTTGCTCAACTTGCTCATTTCATGTTTTTTTCAACAATTTCAAACAACGGGAAAACCGTATGCGGACAATTACTTTTTTTTGTACTTTTGCCACTCATTTTAATACCGCACTCTATGAAAAAACTTTTACTCGTGTTAATGTGCGCCTTTATGGCAACAGGACAAGCCGCCTTTGCCCAAGACAGCGGCCAGGGCGACAAAAAGGCCAAGAAAGAGAAAGCCAAGAAAGAGAAGAGCGAGATCCGCACCGGCTGGACCTTCGGCATCCTGCCCGATGTCGCTTTTGATGCGGACAAGGGATTCCAATACGGTGTGTTGGCCAACATTTACGACTTCGGCGACGGCTCCACCTACCCTGCTTACAAGCAGTCGATACGCCTGGAGGCGGCCTTCACCACCAAGCGTTCCGGCATCTTTCGCTTCTCCTACGACACCAAATACCTCATTCCCGAGTACCGCATCGCCCTTGACGCCGCCTACCTGCCCGACGCCTTGTGCGACTTCTACGGCTACAACGGCTACCAATCGGTCTATAATGCGGGATGGTGCCGCAAGAAATCCGACGACTACATCTCCCGCGCCTTCTACAAGTCGCACCGCGACCTGCTCCGCCTGGCCGCGGACATCGACGGCCCCATCGGCGGCAACTGGCGCTGGAGCGCCGGTCTCGGACTGCTTTGGTACAACATCGGGCGTGTGAACCTTGAGATGCTCAACCGTGGCAAGAAGGAGGAGAACATCTTGCCCGACATCGACGGAATGTATGAGAAATATGTCAAATGGGGACTGATTTCCAACGCCGAGGCCAATGGCGGCTGGCACCCCTACCTGCACGGCGGCATCGTGTACGACAGCCGCGACCGCGAGCAGAACACCCACAAGGGCATCTACGCCGACGTGTTCTGGACCTACAACGCAGCCTTCGGCGAGGACAAGGGCTTCAACAACCTCCTGTTCAACGCCGCTTTCCGCCACTATGTGCCCGTCTATAAAGACAGGATCACCTTCGCCTACCGCATCGCCGCCCAGATGAACGTGGCCGGCACCGCACCGTTCTATCTCAACAACTACTACAACAACCTCTTCATCCAACGGGCCATTTATGAGGGCCTCGGCGGCGGCAGCACCATGCGCGGCATCCTGCGCCACCGCGCCACTGCCCCCGGCTACGCTTTCGCCAACATCGAGTTCCGTTTCAACATCTTCAAATTCGATGTCAAGAAAGAGCACTTCTTCATCGGACTCAATCCCTTCTTCGATGCCGGCATGATCCTCCAGCCCTACAAGATCCGTGAAAACGAACTGATGGCCAACATCGCCCAGAACGACCCCGAATTCAACCTCGACGATCTTGACAACTACATTGTCTTCGGCGACCAGGCACAGGTTTTCCGCCCCCGCTTCTCCGCCGGCATCGGCCTGCGACTGATGATGAACGACAACTTCGTGCTCGCTATCGATTGGGCCGCCCCCTTCGACCGTCGCGACAACCACAGCCTCTCCAACTTCTACGTCAAAGTGGGCTACATGTTCTAAAACATCGCTAGGATGAGAGTGGCGTTTGACTTTCCTCTAAAAGCGTACAACACGTTCGGCATGGACGTCACTTGCGCCCGCTTCGTGCAAATCGACCGGGCGGAAGAGATTCCGATGATGGGTGATGTCTTCGATGCGCCGCACTATATCCTCGGCGGCGGCAGCAACACACTCTTCACCGGCCACTTTGAGGGCTCTGTCATCCACCCCGTCTTCCGCGGCATCGAGAAAGCGGACGAGACCGGCGGCAGCGTGCTGCTGCGCGTGGCGGCAGGCGAGCCGTGGGAGAATCTCACGGAGCACTGCCGGCAAAACGCCCTCTACGGTTTGGAAAACCTCACCGGCATCCCGGGATTAGTGGGCAGCGCACCCGTGCAGAACATCGGCGCCTACGGCGTGGAGGCCAAAGACTGCATCGAACGAGTGACCGGCTATTTCACCGACACCCAGCAGTCCTTCTCCCTCTCCAACGAGGAGTGCCGATTCGGGTATCGTGACTCCATTTTCAAGCACGAACTCAAGGGCAGGTGCTTCATCACACACGTCTGGTTCCGGCTTTCCACGCTCCCGCGTTTCAACCTCACATACAAGGCCCTCGCCCAAGCCATGGAGGGTCATGAGCCCACGCTCGACAATGTGTCCGAAACTGTGCTGGCCATCCGCAACAGCAAGTTGCCCGACATCCGAAAAATCGGCTGCGCCGGAAGTTTTTTCAAAAACCCTGTTGTAGATGCAGCACAATACACGGCATTGCTGGCCCGCTTTCCCGACCTTGTCTCTTATCCTGCCGGTGAAGGCCATGTCAAACTGGCTGCCGGACAACTGATAGAGAAAGCCGGCTGGAAAGGCCGCCGCGAAGGCGATGCCGGCGTATATCCCCTGCAAGCCCTTGTGGTCGTCAACTACGGGAACGCTAAACCTGACGAGATTTGCCGAGTCTATCGCCACGTCATCGCCGATGTGCAAAACCTCTTTCAAATCACACTCACGCCCGAGGTAAATATTCTTTAGCCGTATGGCACCACATTAACCATGAAAATGAAAAAACGTTCGCTTATAATATTAATATGTATAGTCACAGCGTTCTGTTTTGACAGCTGCGACCTCTTCCAAAGGAAAAAGTTCGATGAGTCTCTGCTGCCGGGGCATTGGCAATCCGGCACCCTGCACGAACGCTACAACGCCGACGGTTCCGGCTACATTTGGGACACAGCGGACGACGTGACCGAGGAGGAGGCCCAACCCTTCAACTGGACCCTCACCGATGCCACTCTGACCCAAAACCACCTCATGGAAATGGGCGGTATCGTGCCCAAGACCTACACCCTCACGACTCTGAACGCCACCACCCTCTCCTATCACGATAACTACGGCAAAAGTTACACGTTCACCAAACAACCGTAACGCGAGATGAAAAAAGGTCTCAAAATCACGCTTATATCCTTGCTCTCGTTGCTTGGACTGGTCATCGTCGGCGCTGCCATCGTGATCTGGTCGCTGCTTTCGCCCGCACGGCTCACCAAACTTGTCAACAAGGAGGTTCCCAATTTCCTGAACTGCGACTTCCACATCGAAAAAGCGGACCTCACCTTTTTCAAGACCTTCCCGCACATCGGCTTGGACCTTCACCATCTTTTGCTCACCAACCCCGTCTATGGCGCCCCCACCGACACGCTGTTGTATGTGAAAAGTTGTGCCACATCCCTCAACATCCGCGAACTCCTCAAGAACAAACATATCGAGGTCCATGATTTCTCTCTTCAGAAAGGCAATGCCAACCTCTTCACCAACCCTGTGGGACAGACCAATTTTTCCGGCCTCTTCAGGACTCCGCAAGACACCACAGAGTTTTCCTACTCCGTGGCCCTCGAACAGGTGAAAGCCACTGATGTAAACATCTCCTACATCGATCTTCAGTCGAAAATGCGGGCCCATTTGGACGACATGGACGTCAACGTCAAAGGCAACCTCGACAACAAAAACGTGAAGGGCAATGTCCAACTCGCAGCCAAGACGCTCAAATTCCAGACAATCAACGAGCAACCGCTGCTTGCCAAAGGCCATGACATAAACCTCCATTTTGATGGAGACCTGCTACAGTTGGATTCATTGATGGGCATGCTGAACCTCCGCATGGACGACCTCGTGTTGCATATAGGCGACGACCATTATGTTGACACGCTCGATGTCAGCCTCAACTCCAATCTGAAACTTGTCCTTTCCGACCAAGCCATCGACATTCGGGAAACCAACCTTGCTTTGGGCGACTACAAGCTCGCCGTGGAAGGCAACGCCCGTCGCGACACGGCCAATGGCGACCTAACCATGGACCTTGGCTACCGCACGGAAACGTGGCCTCTGAAGGAGGTCATCGACTTGTTGCCGCGCGCAATTGTCGGCTCAGCTCTCGATAGCCTGCACATTGACGGCCGCGCCGGTTTCGCCGGCACAGTGGCCGGACTGTACAACGAGCAACACACACCCCGCATCACCTCCGACATCACCCTCGACGACGGAACCTTTTCCATGGATGGATTTCCCCTCTCCTTCGACCGCATTCACACCATCTGCCATTTCGACATGAGCCAAGGCAACCAAGCTGACGTGACCATCAAGGAGTTGGATGCTTATAACGGGCGCAACCACCTCACCGCGCAAGGCACCGTCAAGGACCTCCTTGGCAAGATGCTCTGCGACCTTGCCCTCACCGGCGACCTGCATGTACAGGATTACAAGGAAATGCTTCCTGAGAAACTGACACGCTGCAACGCCCGCGCCAAGGCTAACGTGAAGACGACCTTCGACTACGGGCAAATCGCCAGCGGAGCCTACGACAAAATCAACGCCACAGGCCATCTTTCCCTTTCCGACGTCGATATGCTCTACGATGACTCTTTGGCTCTAAAGTCGCCTTCCCTTGATGTCGATATCGACTTTCCCGTCAAGGAGAAGCCCTACGGCATTGGCGAGTGGGCACATCTCCGTGTGAAAGCCCCGAAGCTCAACGGCAGCAAAGTGGGCATGGGCCATCTTGAAGCCGCCACAGCGGACATTGACGCATACTTCAACAACCTGCTCGACAGCACCCTCGCGCTCAAGCTGGGCACAAAATACCGTTTTGGCTCCGTGGATGTCCATACAGACACCGTCGTTGCCTTGCTGCAAAATCCTGCCGGCACCTTCGTGATGCGCGACAGCAAGAATTTGTCGTTGCAATATGCCGGTGACGGCATTGCCGCCACAGTGGGCAATACGGTCTCCGCCCGCACGGGCAAACTCTCCCTCTCGGCCAAGTCGCACTACAATGAACACGGCAAAAACACCCTGATGCGCTGGAATCCCGACGTGAAACTCAAACTCGCACAGGGCAACGCCACCATCCAGAAACTGAACATGCCCGTGGAAGTACCCAATCTCGACGTGGACATCAACTTGTCGCACTGCAAGATTAACAACGGACAACTCAAGCTGGGAACCTCCAAGTGCCAGCTGTCGGGTGACATTCGCGACATTGACAAGTATTATGAGGGACGCTGTCTGCTCACTGCCACACTCGATCTCACCTCCGATTATCTCGACCTCAACCAAATCATGGACCTTGTGAGCGGTCTCAACGCCCCCGACTCCTTGTTGGCGGAGAAGCCCCTGGCATCGGAGTCCGATCCTTTCATGGTACCCTACGGCATTGACGTACAAGTGAAGACCACTGTAAAGAAGGCACTCTATGAGGAGGCCGAAATCCGCAACGTCGGCGGCTCCATTTCCGTGAAGGACGGCATCCTCGTGCTCGACCAGATGGGCCTCACCTCAGACGCCGCACGCATGCAGCTCACCGCCCTCTACAAGTCACCACGCAAAAACCACCTTTTCCTCGGCCTCGACTTCCATTTGCTGGACATCAAGATCGACAAGCTCATCCAGATGATCCCGGAAGTCGATACCATCTTGCCGATGCTCAAGTCCTTTGCCGGCAACGCCGAGTTTCACTTTGCCATCGAGACGTACTTGAAATCCAATTACGACCTCAAGTACTCCACCCTGCGCGGGGCTGCCGCCATCAACGGTCATGACCTGGTGGTGCTTGACAACGACACCTATCGGAATATTGCCAAGAAGTTGATGTTCAGCAAAAAGACGGAAAACAAAATCGACAGCCTTTCTGCCGAGATCACCATTTTCAAAAACGAAATCGACGTATATCCCTTTGCGGTCTCCATCGACAAGTACCAGGCCATCCTGTCGGGACGCCACAACCTCGACATGTCGTACAACTACAACATCTCCCTGCTCAAGCCTGTCCGTTTGGGCTTGGACATCATCGGTGCCGACAAGCGGAAGTTCAAGCTCGGCAAGGCCAAGTATGCCGAGTTCTACAAGCCGGAGCGACAGGATGTGGTGGAGAAAAATGTGATGCAGCTGAAGCAGCAGATCAATCAGGCGTTGCGCCAAAACGTCAAGGAGCAGGCGCCTTAACCCTTCAGAGACGGATTTGCAGACTTTCCATTGACAATATGACACAAAAAAGGGGCCCAATCAGGGTCCCTTGTTTTTTTATTTGCAAAAAGTCTGTTATTCAGCAAGAACAAGCACTTTGTCGTGCAAAACCTCGGCCACACCGCCATTGAGGTCGAAAAAGAGTTCCTGACCATCCTTGTCCTGCACCTTGGCGCGACCCTTCTGGAGGGCAGCCACCATAGGGGCATGATGTTCCAATATTTCGAACAATCCGCCCAAGCCGGGGAGTTGTACCAAGGTAACCTCGCCGGAATAGACCGATTTATCTGGGGTTCTGATTTCGATTGTCATGGCGTCTTATTTGGCAGCTTCGAGTTCTTTCTTACCCTTTTCGATAGCCTCTTCGATAGTGCCGACGAGGGAGAAGGCGGTTTCAGGAAGATCATCGAGTTCTCCGTCGAGAATCATATTGAAGCCCTTGATGGTGTCTTCGATGTTGACGAACTTGCCAGGGATGCCGGTGAACTGTTCGGCCACAAAGAAGGGTTGCGACATGAAACGTTGCACACGGCGGGCGCGGTGCACAGTCTTGCGGTCCTCTTCGGAAAGTTCTTCCATACCGAGAATGGCGATGATATCCTGCAGCTCCTTGTAGCGCTGGAGAGTCTCCTTGACGCGCTGTGCAGTGCGATAATGCTCTTCACCGACGATGTCGGGCGACAGAATGCGGGAGGTGGAGTCGAGAGGATCGACGGCCGGATAGATACCCAGCTCGGAGATCTTACGGCTCAACACCGTGGTGGCATCAAGGTGGGAGAAGGTCGTTGCGGGAGCCGGATCCGTCAAGTCGTCGGCAGGCACATAGATAGCTTGCACGGAGGTGATGGAGCCGCGCTTGGTGGAGGTAATGCGCTCCTGCATCGTACCCATCTCAGTGGCCAGCGTCGGCTGGTAACCCACGGCGGACGGCATACGGCCCAGCAGAGCCGACACCTCGGAACCGGCCTGCGTGAAACGGAAGATGTTGTCGATGAAGAGCAGGATGTCTTTCTTGTCGCCGCTGGTGTCGTCGCGGAACGACTCGGCCACGGTCAAGCCGGAGAGGGCCACGCTCACACGTGCCCCAGGCGGCTCGTTCATCTGCCCGAAGACCAAGGTAGCCTGCGAGGTAGCGAGGGCTTTCCTGTCGATCTTCGAGAGGTCCCAGTCGCCTTCTTCCATGGCCTTGACGAACGCGTCGCCATACTTGATGATGCCCGACTCGATCATCTCACGAAGCAAATCGTTGCCTTCACGGGTGCGCTCGCCCACGCCGGTGAACACCGAGTAGCCGTTGTAGCCCTTGGCGATGTTGTTGATGAGCTCCATGATGAGCACCGTCTTGCCCACGCCGGCGCCGCCGAAGAGGCCGATCTT
>CAMVIT010000074.1:0-11043 GCA_947167635.1 uncultured Bacteroidales bacterium
TCCCGCTGCCGCACACCGAGAAGTACTGGCCGACCGTCGGCAAGATCGACGACGCCTTCGGCGACAGAAACTTGGTTTGCGTGCTGAGCGAATAGTGCTGCTGCCGCAATAAGAGTTTCCCGCAGAACTCGCAGATTCCCGCAAACTTTTTTCTGCGCAAATCTGCGAGTTTTGCGGGATTTTTTATTTTTGCACGTTCAAACGGATTACCACGTATGAAAAGGAGATTTCAGATTCGGCTTGTTGCGCTTATATGTTGCTGCCTGTTCCTTTTTGCCAACGCATACTCGCAAAGAGATTCGGCCACACGCGACACTCTCTGCCGGTTAATCTCCTTTTCGGACACCATATATGTCACCAATGCCGATGCCCAATGGACTGTTGAGCGCTATCGTCATGCCTGTTATGGCGTTTCGGAAGAGAAGCTCAGCCAGCCCTTTTGGGTCTTGCATATCAAAGGTGACCTATGCGGCAAACTCTCCACTCTTGTGTGCCAACGTGCTGATTACTACGAACGTGGCAACCGCCGGTGGATCCAGATGAAACGGCTGAAGAACAAAGTAAAACCTGCGATGGATCTCACGCTGGAGTCTGCGGATTGTCAGTTGCTGTTTCAGTTTGAGGATTGAGCCTTCTTTTTCTTTTTAACGAAGATGTTATGTTCGTTCAAAGAAAACTATCTCCAATCTTTTAATGCATACGGAAACGATACGCATTACGTTTCTCCATCTCTTGCTCACATCTCTGATACCCTGCCGCCCTGATAAATTTCCAAAATTGAGAGACAAAATCTTCTGTCAAAGCCTCAATAATAAGAACAATGTCTATGTCCTTGGTTACTCTTGCCGTAAAACCAGCTTCACTTAACGCAGCATCGCAAGCCGATCCACCGATGATAATGTAGTTGTCCGAATAGTCTTCGAACCAAGTTCTGAATGTGTCAAGTCCTCTTACCATATTTTTTGAATCATTTGGTTCAATTCATATTGTATGCGTTCGTCTTGATTGTCTTTCATTGAAAGATATAGCGAAATCTTATCAACAACACCTTCCTTGGCAAACAAAGCAGGGTTATAGCCCCATACTTCAATATGCATAGGAAGATAATGGTCTTCGGTAGAATAATTCTTTAACTGCTTTGATTCTTCATAACTGATGGCCAAGTGTTCATATTCATCAGGATTTATCATGGTGTATTCCGACAATGCTATTATTCCTGTTTTATAGGCCAGTTCTGGTCCTTTCTCCGCAAAAAGCACTTTTTTCACAGGCGATTTCATAAGAGGCAATGCTTTGTTGAAGAGTTCGACTTTGTCATCGTCAAATTGTATTGTCTTCTCTCGTAAACCGACAACCCGACATAGTTTGGAAACTGTTAGAACCTCAATCGCCCTACAAACCGTAGGATAGGGCATTCCGAGAGCTTCTTGCAATTGCTTGTATGAAAAGATGTTATCGTTACCATAGAAATAATACAGTAGCACTACCTGAGCCGTAGGTGTAAGTGGTTTATCTGCGCCAATCCGTTTTGTTTTTGGAGGTTTTGATAGAACAATAAGCAATTCAGGCAAGTAAATTTGGGAATCAAGTACAATAAAGTTAACACCAAGACTACTTAGGCGTTTTTTATTGTAGCTTTGGATTTGGTTGAAAACAAAGATGACGGGGACATCAAAAACTTGCTTTAGCATTTTTTCATGCTTTGGATAATTGCTTGGGGCAAGGATGGAATCAGACATGTATTGGGCAAACACCACAGATTGCTCATAGATTTTGCCCTTATAAAGACAATACAGACTTGTCAAAAAAGTCGGCAGACTATGATTACGCTCTACAGGTGACAATTCGATATTTATTCCTAATTCTTTCTTGATATATTTAACAACTTGATCCATTGTTTATAATATATAATTTTGCTTATTATATTGATAAAATATTTTGTGCAAAAATACATATTTTTCTTTAACAAACAATATGATTGAATGTTTTTTTTCGCAAATCGGTGAAATCTGCGGGAATGTTTATGGGGATCGGCATCCAAGATGCATAAGACTTGTTCGCCGCGAAAGGGAGGCGATGGAAAAATGTGTTGTTTGTCCCGGCCCGCTGCCATCATGTATATAACTACCAAAAAGAGGGACCTCAGCCGAAGTCCCTCTTTTTTTAGTCATGATGAATAAACAACACGCTACTTCACCACAATCTTCTTGGTGATACTGTTGTTCACGCGCACCATGTAGGTGCCGGCGGGCCAAGTGTGTACATCAACCGTATATTCGGTCTCTGCGCCCTTCACGCTCCAGACCATCTTGCCCATCATATCGTAAACCTCAATGCTATTGATCTCATCGCCGGAGAGCTTGACATAATCAGAGGCGGGGTTCGGATACAGGGAGATGCGCAGCATTTCGTTTTCCTCAATGCCGTCCTCGTATGAGACTGTGACATTCAAGATGGTTTCCAAATTGGAAAGATCGTTGGAATAGATCACAAGAGAACCATGTTGCAACGGATCAATCGAGTAAACCGTAATGGTTTCCTGCACTTGTCCACCTGCATTGATGGTGCCGCTCGGGGTGGAGACCGTCATCCAAGGCACGATGGGGGTGCCATCGACATTGGCGGAGAGCATCCAGTTACCCGTGAGGTCTGGGTTGCCGTTCAGCAAGTTCCAGGCCACGCTGGTCTTGTACCAGTTGCCATACGGATGCGGTGTGTAGGCATCATCCAGACCAATAGACGGATGAGTGGCCTCTGAAGGATCCTGCTCATAATAAATTCCAAACCAAAAGTCACGCCCGTCAAGCACATACGGTGTGGTCAAATAGATTGTGTTGAGGTCTTCCACAGGGATGAACGTCTGTTCATAGACCATTGCACCGGGACCGTCCACAAGAATGCCACCCATATCATAAATACGGATCTTGGCTGCGAGCATATAATCGCTATTGGTAATGTTGACATTGATGGCGTTGACCTGTCTGCCGACCAGATCCATGTCGACAATCTCCTCGGCCGTGAAGCCTGCGGCCACCTCAATACCTGTGACATTGTTGAAGAGAACGCTTGTGGATTGAGTGCCCGCGCGTGTCAGCACTTCAGCGCCCTGAGAGGTGGTGTTGGGATTAGGAATGTCATACACAGGCACGACACGGAAGTTGACCGGCGCTCCACCAGGGTTGCTCAAGTTCAAATTATAATCACCTGTCGTTGAGCTGGAAAGTTGAATGTCGATATCGGTGGCCGGAGAAACCACAAACTGGCCCTGGTTGGCTTGGGAAATCTCAGTAAAGGTGAAATTATCGACATAATAGGTGCCCGTTGCGTTATTGGGCGCACCCGCGTAAAAGTTGATGGAGCCGAGTTGGTTGATGCCATTGACAGAGTTGGACTCGTAGGAGAACGGCCAAGTATGCACATCCACATTGTTGACGGTCACCGTGATGGAGTCCATGTCGAGGTCTATATGGGCTTTCACATGGAACCATGCGTCATTGGGCATGGTGAAGTTGTAGGTGTTGTTGGCCACATCGATATAGCCTGTGCCGTTATTGGTGAAATAACACTCAAAGGCCCATTGCACGCCAGGGTTGTAGTAGTGCTGGATGTTGAAATAGGCACCACTGCCCGTAGACGGGATATAGTAGTCAAACTCCACGTCGAAGACACCTGTGGTCTGGTTGGAGAAACGATAGATAATATCGTTTGAGCCCGTAATCTTCAGGGAATTGCTGCCTGAAGAAGCCTGTTCGGTGGAGATGACGGCATCCTCGGCCGAACCGGGACTGTTAGACCATGTGGTCCAGTCGGTGTTGTTCTGCGAACAGAGCTTCTGCCCTGCCGTGTAGGAATCGAAGTTGTCGCTGAAGACAACATTCTGCGCCTGCAATGCAGCCATCATGCCGCACATCAGGCAAACAAAAAGTACAAGTTTTTTCATAACATCACATTTTGGTTAGACATTGATTTGTTTTTTTCCGTGCTTTTTCTTTTACAATAAAAGATGGTGCAAACATACATATTTTTATCCACTCGCACAAGGGTGAACCGTGAAAAAAAGTTAAAAAAAAGACATAGTCTCTCCCGCCTACATTTTGAGAAAAAAAAATAGATATTTTTGCAGTCGCAAAATTGAGTTTTCTTTCAAAGACCATAAACAATGTTATCAAAACTAAGAGAAAAGAAAAGACTGTGGAAACGCGCTTTGTTCGGTTCCTTTGCCGCCACATCCGTCATGTTCACTTTCTGCGCCTGCTATGGAATGCCCAGGGAATACGTTGAATTGGAAAAAGTGGAAGGCACTGTCATTGACGTTGAAACAGGCGATCCCGTACCCGGAGTGCAAGTACTTTCCCGTGGGCTGGGCATAGATGCCATCACCGACAATGCCGGTTGTTTTGTCGATTCCACCGACAGGATCATGGATATGTGGCAACCGGCGGACTTCGCCGTTCGCGACATTGACGGGGTCGAAAACGGAGTCTATGAGGACACGGACACTTCCATACATGCCGCAGACCTTCTCTCACCCCTGCATTTGCAGGTCAAGCCGAAACACAATGACCGATAAAAGGCCTCTCAAGCGCTGGCTATTCCGCAATTTCAGGAAAAACGAGACGGAAATTCACGAGCTGAACTATCTTTTTTGGGAGTGCACCTGGCGTTGCAACCTTTCGTGCCGCCATTGTGGATCCGACTGCAAGGCGGACGCCATAGCATCCGACATGCCCTTCCAAGACTTCCTGAAAGCCATCAAGCCTTTGGAACAGCGCTATCCTCGCGGCACGGTCATCATTGCCATCACGGGCGGCGAGCCGTTGTTGCGCCCTGATCTGGCGGAGTGCGGACGGCAGTTGCGCGAGCACGGTTTCCGTTGGGGTGTCGTTTCCAATGGGATGTTGTACGATGAATCTCGTCATCGCGAGCTTCTGGCGGCTGGTCTCAACTCCGTCACCATCAGTTTGGACGGTCTTGAAGAGACGCACAATTGGTTGCGCGGCAACCCGCAGAGTTTCAAGCGCGCCCTGGCCGCCCTCAAGCTCATCGCCGCCACCCCGCAACTTGCCTACGATGTAGTGACTTGCGTGCATCCCCGGAACCTGCCGGATCTGCCACCGCTCAAGGAAATCCTCCTCGCCAACGGCATCCGGCACTGGCGCTTGTTCACCATCGCCCCTATCGGGCGCGCCGCACTCGACGATGACCTGCAACTTTCCCGCCCGCAAGTCGAACAGATGCTGCAATTCATCACCAACACCCGCAAAGAGAGGCGTATTGACCTTTCATTCAGTTGCGAGGCCTATACGGGCAAATACGAGGAAAATATCCGTAACAGCTACTTCTTCTGCCGCGCCGGCATCAACATCGGCAGCGTCTTGATAAACGGCGACATCTGCGCCTGCCCCAACGTGAACCGCTCCTACGTACAAGGCAATATCTACCACGACGACCTCCTGGACGTCTGGGACAACAAATTCCATACCATGCGCGACCGGCGCTGGATGCAATGCGGTCCCTGCGCCCATTGCAAGGAGTTCAAGCAATGCCTCGGCGGGGCCTTGCACCTCCGCCCAAATCCCGAAAGCAATATCTTGAGATGCTACAAATTTTAGTTTCATGACACGCTCTATCCCGGGAAAATTGCAGCATCCCAATCCACGCCCTCTGATTTGCGATTCTATTTCTTTTTTTTTGTACTTTTGCCGACAAATTTCAATCTCATTTTATTCATCATTTAAATCTATAAAAAATGAAGAAAGTACTTTGCGTATGCGCTGCTTGCCTGATGATGGCAGCCCTGACAACCTCTTGTAACAAGAGATGCGAATGCAAGACCTACATCGCCGGTTCCGTGACCACCACTGAAATTGAACTCGACAAAGATCATTTCAAAAAATGTTCTGACATGGACATTCCGACCACAGAAGTCAACGGAACCATCATGACGGGTGTGAAGTGCAGAAGCCTCCTGTTCTAAAAACGCAAAAAAGATTGATCAAGAAGCCCCTCTTTCGGGGGCTTTTTTTATTTTTGCACCCCGTATCAAAACAGCGACTATGACCATCAACATCATCACATTGGGATGTTCCAAGAACATCGTGGACTCGGAGGTGCTGGCCGCCCAGCTGCAGAAGCAGGGTCACCAGATTCTCTTCGAAAGCGCCATGCGCAGTGACATCGTGATTCTCAACACCTGCAGCTTCATTGGCGACGCGCGCGAGGAGTCCGTGGACGAAATCCTGCAGCAGTTAGAACGCAAGCGCCGAGGCCAAGTCAAGAAAGTCTATGTAGTGGGCTGTCTTGCCCAGCGCAGCAAAGACGAGCTGGCGGAGGCCCTGCCCGAAGTGGACGGCATCTTCACCTTCGCGGAGCTGCGCAAGCTTGTGCAAGCGGAGGACTTCCAGCTATTGGAAACCTCCGAGCGGCTGCTTTCCACCCCGAAGCACTACGCCTATCTGAAAGTCTCGGAGGGCTGCGACCACCAGTGTTCCTACTGCGCCATCCCGCTCATCCGCGACCGTCAGGTCTCCAAGCCCATCCCGTTATTGGTGGAGGAGGCCCGAAGGCTCGCCGACGAGGGCGTCAAGGAGGTGATGCTCATCGCCCAAGACCTCACCTACTACGGCATAGACCTCACCGGCAAGCGCGAGCTCGCCCCGCTGATGGAGGCTCTCGCGGAAGTGCGCGGCATCGAGTGGATACGCCTGCACTACGCCTACCCGCTCAACTTCCCCTTCGAGATCCTTGACGTGATGAACCGGCAGTCGCAATATTGCCATTACCTCGACATCCCCATCCAGCACATCAGCGACGAGATTCTCAAGAGCATGAGGCGCGGCGGCAGCTCAGCCTATATCTACGACATGGTGGCCCGCATCCGCGAAACGGTGCCCGACATAGCCCTGCGCACAACCCTCATCTCCGGATATCCCACCGAAACCCGCGAACAGCATCAGGAATTGGTCGAGTTCGTGCGCAAGACGCGATTCGACCGCCTCGGGGTCTTCACCTACTCACAAGAGGAGGACACGCCCGCCTTTCCGCTCGGAGACCCCATCAAGGCTTCCGAAAAAAACCGCCGCCAGCGCGAGATCATGCGACTGCAGGAGAAAATCTCCCAAGAGCTCAACCAAGCCAAGGTGGGCAAAACTTTCAAAGTCATCATCGACAACGAGGAACAGGATGCCTACGTGGGCCGCACCGAATACGACTCCCCCGACGTGGACAACTGCGTGCTCATCTCCAAGACAAAAGCCCTTACCATCGGCGATTTCTACCAAGTGCGCATCACCGAGGCCGGGCCTTACGACATTTTCGGCGAGGCAATTTCGTAACCAACTATTAGACAAAACATCGTGAAAGGGAAAGAAAACAAACCGCACATCGGCATTTTCGGGCGGCGCAACAACGGCAAAAGTTCGCTCATCAACGCCATCACGGGACAAGAGACAGCCATCGTGGACGCCACTGCCGGCACCACCACAGACCCCGTGCGCAAGTCCATCGAGATTTTCGGCATTGGCCCCGTGGTGCTCATCGACACTGCCGGCATAGACGATGAAGGTTCCGTCGGGCAGAAGCGCGTGCAGAAGTCGCTGGGCGTGCTGCCGACCATCGACTTTGCCCTGTTAGTCATCACCAACCACGAGTTCGGCGCACCCGAGCAGATGCTGATGGGAAAGCTGCAGCAGTATGAGATTCCCTTCTTGGTGGTGAACAACAAGGCTGACCTATCACAATCCCCCGGAAAGGCTGCCCTACCCTGTCCGGTCATCGACGTGAGTGCCAAGACCGGCGCGGGCATTGAGGCAATGCTTGCCGAGATGGTGCGACTCATGCCACCGTCGGCCTACATCTCGCACTCACTGCTCGGCGGCCTCATCGGAGAGGGCGACACCGTGGTGCTGGTCACGCCCATCGACTCAGAGGCACCCGAAGGGCGGCTCATCCTGCCACAAGTGCAGCTCATCCGCGACGTGCTTGACAACGATGCTGTAGCGGTGGTGCTCAAAGAGGACAAAGTAGGCGAATGGCTGCGACGCAATCCAGCCCCGCGTCTTGTGGTCACCGACAGCCAGATGTTCGCGCGAGTAGCCAAGGAGGTGCCCGATGAGGTGCCGCTCACGGGCTTCAGCATCGTGCTGGCCCACCACAAGGGCGCTTTCGAGCAGTATCTGCACGGCACGCCACATCTCGACACGCTCCAAGACGGGGACCGCATCCTGATGTTGGAGTCATGTACCCACCTCACCTCATGTGAGGACATCGGGCGCAGCAAGCTGCCCCGCTGGATACGGCAACACACTGGCAAAAATCTCCAATTCGACTTCGTGACGGGCCTTGATGTCCTGCCCGACATCGGACAATATGCGATGGTCATCCAATGCGGGGGGTGCATGGTGACACGGCGGCAGCTCCTCAACCGTCTCAAGCCCGCCATCGACCGTGGCATTCCCGTCAGCAACTACGGCATGACGATTGCCTACCTGAACGGTATTTTCGATAGGGCCGTAAGGGTTTGGATGAAACCCGCCGATGCATGATTGTCCAGTCATATAACCTGTCAGAAATCCGTCCCCAAAGAGAACAGGAACATCCCCTTTTTGTCTGCAATCTTAAGGTCTTCCACACCCCAAGCGTAGTCAAAGCGCAGCAGGTATCCGAAGATGGACACCCGTAATCCGAGGCCAAAGCCGCCCACAAAGGGATCCACCTGACGGCGGATCATTGCATGGATAGGCCCCGAATCGATATAGCGGGTATAAAGGCAATTGTCCTCGGAATAGGGCGTCATGCCTGTCCAGGCCGTGCCAATATCTCCGAAGAGATTGAGCTGCATTGAATTAAAAAACTCAATACCGACCTGATGGCCGGCTATCAACTGCACAAATGGAATGCGCAGCTCGCCGCTCAGCAAGGCGAAAGAGGTGCCGTTGCGGATATTCTGTCGAAAACCGCGCATGTTGGTGGCTAATGTCTGGTAAGCGTAATCCTTGGACTGGTCAACCCAGATGGTGCGGTCGAACTTGGCGTTGATCCAATTGTCCACACCGCCCATGAAATAGACCAGTCGGGCAGAGCCCACATTGGTGGAGGCGGCGGCTCGCACCGCGAACGTCATGTTGCGATAAAGCTTGAAGGAGCGTCGGGCGTCGAAACCCAGCACAAGAAGGTTCCGTGTGTCGCGCTCAGCCCGTTGTTCATACTCCGCAAAGAGTTTCACCTTGCTGCCACGCCACAGGTTTATATAGAGTTGTTTGGATGAGTCGTAAATGTATTCCAACTTCACGCCAGCCCACAAATGCCGTGTGTCGGGCTGCTGCAGGGTGTTGTCGCTCAACGCGCCCACCACATTCGTCTCGTATCGACCTTTCAGGGTCAATCGCAGACTGTGAACTTTATTGAACGGATATTTCAGGATATAGAAGATACTGTTGGCCGTCTGCTTATAGACATACTCCCCGTCCTGAGAGGCGATATGCTGGCGATACAGCACAATTTGCCGGTCGAGGCGGCGTGCGAGGTTCTCGTAGCTGAACATCACTTCATTGCTCTGCAAGTTGAAAGAGAGTCGAAAACCGCCCGTAATGCGGTAGTCTTCAAACAAATCGGTGATTCCGAACATGACAAAGGCATTGAAGCCCGTATTGAGGTAGATGGGCGACGTTCCGCCCTCGAATTGCTGGTATGAGGTGTTCAGAAAGCTGAAATCCGCCTGCGTGACCACCCGGTTTATGGAATACTGCACACGGTATCCGCTTCCAACAGGAATGTAAAATTCGTTTTTGGCATTGGCCGGCATCGTGTCCGCAGCCGCTTGCCCATACTTTTCGTCTCGATCATAGACCTGCACAAAGCCATGCTCCTGCGTTTTTTCTTTCGTGCCCTGACGGAGACTGTCGGTCCCAAGGAAAGCCTGCATGCGAGCAATTTCCTCGTTGCGCAACTTGTTGCGATATACAGAGAAGGTCGGATCCGGATTGGCATTGAGATCAAGCTCTTCACGATACAATCGTTTGGCCTTGTCCTTGAGCGAAATATCGGCCACAAGGTTCGAGGCCGCATCATAGTCCTGCTCCAAAATAGAATAGGCGCGGTCGGTCAACGGACGAGTTTTGGCGAAATAGGCGTAATGGATGGCCGTGTCAATACGGCTGATGGCACTGTCGAAACTGGCCACATAGCGGTTGATCAGCCCGTCATTGTCGCTCAGATAGACCATTTGCTGCCGTCCGGCACGCCGTGCGTTGTATTCATCGGCATACATCGTGTGCGTCACACGCAACAGTCCCGGGTCCTTCTTGCCATAATCATACAGGAACAGGTCGTAATGTCTCGCGGGCAAGGCCGCCATGAAATCTTCCCTCAGCCCGATGGTGTCTTTCGGTCTGTTGGAGGAGAAGACAATCTGCTTGGCATTGAGAAAGACCGGATCGTAATCATCATAGAAATCCTGCGTCAGGTTGGTAAAGGAGCGCGAAAGGAAACTATATAAATATATGTCAGACTGTCCGTTTTTGAAACCGGAAAAGAGCATCATCTTGCCGTCAGGGGAGAATTGCCACGCGGTGATTTTTTCCACATCCACGAGGAAGCGTTTCTCCCACTTTTTCTTTTCAAGATCGTAAGGATAGTAGTAGCAATGGCCTTTGTCCTCAAGGGTCATGCCGAGGATGGCACCATCAGGGTTCCACGCGATAAGCGGGAAAGTGAGGTCCGGGTTGTCCTCCGTTTTGGCATACCGACGGAATATGCAGCGGGGATTATTCCGATCCGGAGTCTTGAGCCAAACGCGAATCTGGCCCTGCTCGTTGGTCACATAGGCATAGCTCTCGTCTTTCGGCGAAAGTCTCATCTGGCTATAGTCGCGAAGGGAACGAGGACGCCTGAGAAGCCCGTCGCCATCTGTCTGCCCGCGTTTTGTGTCGGGATGGTACATCACATAATAATGTTTGTACCAGTTAAGGAGCAGCTCGCGATAACGGGTGTCGGTCGCATAGGCAAAGCCCCGCTCCACGGTCTTGGCACCGCGAGTGCGGTATA
>CAMVIT010000075.1:0-10615 GCA_947167635.1 uncultured Bacteroidales bacterium
TGCTCGACATCGAGTTCACCATCCAGGACGGCAAGCTCTATATGCTGCAGTGCCGTGTCGGCAAACGCACCGGCGTGGCCGCTCTGACGATGGCTCTCGACATGCTGAAGGAAGGCCTCATCGACGAGAAGGAAGTCGTGATGCGCCTCACCCCCGAGCAACTTGACGAGCTGCTCCACCCGATCCTCGACACCGCTGACGAGAAGAAGCACACCGTCATCGCCAAGGGTCTGCCCGCAGGTCCTGGTGGTGCCGTGGGCAAAATCGCCCTCACCAGCGAGAAGGCCAAGGAGTACCGCGCTGCCAAGGTGGCCAACGTCCTGGTCCGCGAGGAAACCAACCCCGAAGACGTCGAGGGTATGCGCGCCGCCGACGGCATCCTGACCGCCCGTGGCGGTATGACCTCCCACGCCGCCCTCGTGGCCCGTGGCTGGGGCAAGTGCTGCATCGTGGGCTGCGACGCCGTGAAGATCGACCTCGAGAAGGGCATCGTGAAGATTGGTGACAAGCAGTTCAAGGAAGGCGATGTCATCAGCTTGAACGGCTCCAAGGGCTGGGTCTATGCCGAGCCCGTCGGTATGATCAACGCCACCGAGAACCCGCTGTTCCAGCAGTTCATGGCTCTGGTCGACAAGTACCGCAAGATGGGTGTCCGCACCAACGCCGACAACCCGGAAGATGCCCAAAACGCCGTCAACTTCGGCGCCGAAGGTATCGGCCTGTTCCGCATCGAGCACATGTTCTACGGCAAGAACAGCGAAGAGCCGCTGGCCAAGCTGCGCAACATGATCCTGGCCAACACCACCGAAGAGCGCGTGGCTGCCTTGGCCGAACTTGAGCCTTACATCAAGAACGCTGCCAAGGGCACGCTGAAGGTCTTGAACGGCAAGCCGTTGACCTTCCGTCTGATGGACCCGCCCTTGCATGAGTTCGTGCCTCATACCGAAGAGAAGCAACGCGCCCTCGCCAAAGAGCGTGGCATCACCTTCGAAGAGATCAAGAAGCGCATCGACGCCCTCAACGAGGTGAACCCGATGATGGGTCTGCGCGGTGTCCGTCTCGGCATCGTCTATCCCGAAATCACCGAAACCCAGTTCCGCGCCCTGTTCCAGGCTACCGCTGAATTGATGACGGAAGGTTTCGACCCGCATCTTGAGATCATGGTCCCGCTCACCATCAACGTCAAGGAGCTTGAGCACCAGAAGGCCATCGCCGACCGCGTGAAAGCAGAGGTGGAAGCCAAGTTCGGCGTCGAGATCAACTACCTTTATGGCACAATGATCGAGATTCCGCGCGCCACCCTCGTGGCCGACCAGATTGCCAGCGTGGCCCAGTTCTTCAGCTTCGGCACCAACGACCTGACCCAGATGACCTTTGGCTTCAGCCGCGACGACGTGAACGCCATCGTGAAGGACTACATCGAGGAGAAGATCATCCCCGCCGACCCGTTCAACACCCTCGACCAGGAAGGCGTAGGCCAACTGGTGAAACTCGGTGTGGAGCGTGGCCGTGGCCAGCGCGCCAACCTCAAGTGCGGTGTCTGCGGTGAACACGGCGGCGACCCCGCTTCCGTGCATTTCTTCTACAAGGCCGGTTTGAACTATGTCAGCTGCTCGCCGTTCCGCGTGCCCGTCGCACGTCTGGCCGCAGCACAGGCTGCCATTGAAGAAGAAAGATAATCTGAAATTTAGATTTTAAAAAAAAAAGGAGTTGGGTTTTTCTCAACTCCTTTTTTGTTGTATGATGCAGGAATCCGCAATCGAGATGACCGCATTTCTGGAAAATTGTCACATTTTCCAAGCGCCGAGGTCGTATTGGGCCTCGATGGCATCTTCCAAGTCGTCTTCCAATGCGGGGAAAAAGTCGATGCCCGCGAGGCGTTCCACCTCGTCGATGCTTTTGGCATAGTTGCGGAGCCGTTGGTGTCCGGGCTTGTTGTCGAACACGAAGCCGATGGCTTGCCATTCGCCGTTGATACAACACAAAAGAACCTTGAAAAAGGCGTCGGGGACAGCCACATTGTTTCGGCCGATGACCTCGGGATTGTTGGACATGAGGGGACCGCATGCGATATAGAGGTTGCCGTATTTCTCGGCCCAGACGCGTGCCTGTTCCTCCAGCATCTTCCAGTCGCCATCGTTAAGGTTGTGGTCTTGCGGGCAGACGTTGGAGAGGTAGAATGACTCGCGCATGGCGATGGAGTCCCATTTCATGTCGCCGGCAGGTGCCATGTGGCCACGAGTGTAGCTGGAACGGGAATAGTCGCGATAGGTCGGGCACACGCCTTTGACATCGGGGTCTGGCTCGAAATGGATGGCACGAGGGTGCTTGCCGCGCGTCTCTTCGCGCGTCAGTTCGTAGGCCACCCAGTTGGGCACGCACCAGTCGGGATTGTAACTGACGGTGTACCCGGTGTGCTCGATGATCTGCTCGGGACGGTCGGCCGTGAGCTTCGGAAGCTCCAATAACCCGACTTCCGACTTCGGCGGTAAGGTGGATTGGGAAGCAGACTGTGCATCAGCCGTCTTTCCTTTGTTCTTGTTCAAAAAAACAAAGACTCCCGCCAAGAGCACGATGCCGATTAACATTATCGTGGCGGATTTGTTGTTTCTCTTCATATCCTGTTTATTTTCAAATATATAGAAAAATCCATTTTGGATGTTGCAAAAATAAGAAATAATTGTTCCGCAGATATCGTAAAAACATCTTTTTTTGGATATATTTGCAGAGTTCTAAAAATTAATGTCAGACTTTTTTATGGACAATTTAAATTTTTGAGTATGAAGATTTTACACACAAGCGACTGGCATCTGGGCCATACACTCTACGAGCATGACCGTATGGTGGAGCATGAAGACTTCCTCCGTCAACTGAAAACCATTGCCGATGAACAACGCCCCGACGCATTGTTGGTTTGCGGTGACATTTTCGATCGTGTGGCCGCCCCCGTGGCTGCGCGGGAGCTGTATGTGCGGGCGTTGCTCGACATGCACGATACATGCCCTGACATGCAAATCATCGTCACGGCCGGCAACCATGATGGCAAGTCGGCACTCGAGACCGAGGGCCTTATCTGGAACCGCCTGCATGTGAGGGTGATAGGGCAAGTTGAATTCGATGACGACGGGCAAGTCAACTTCGACCGGCATATTGTGGAAATCCGCGATGCACAGGGCGCTCTGCAGGGTTTTGTGGCTGCTGTGCCTCACATCTATGAATACGGCTATCCCCAAATGGGGGATGCCATGGACAAACAGGACCGGCAGGGGATTTTCTTCCGGACCTTGCTTGACAAGGTCGCGGAGCGAAACCCCGACAACTTGCCGGTGGTGCTTTCGGCGCACTTGGCCATGGCGGGTGGCAACTTTGCAGGACATGCGTTCCATGACTCCATCGGCGGCATCGACACGGTGAAGCAGGAGCAACTCGGCAAAGGCGGCTATGACTACTTGGCTTTGGGACATATTCACAGCCCGCAAACGCTCCCGGACAGCAACCCTGTGGCTCGCTACTGCGGCACCCCCATTGCCATCTCCTTCGACGAGACAGGGCACCATGGTGTCACGATGGTGACCCTCGGGAAGGGTGAACCGCCTGTCATCGAGGAAATGGAAATCCGCAATCTGAAGCCCTTGCTTACCTTACCCGTCAAGCCAACCCTCTTCGAAGAAGCCCTGCAGGAGTTGCGCGAGTTTCCCGATGCCGAATCTGCCTATATCCGTCTCAACGTGCTTCTTGACGGCCCGCTTCCCCCCAACCATATTGAGCGGATTTTGCAGGTCCTTGACAGGAAAAAGGCCGAGTACTGTTGTATGGTGACCTCTTTGCCGGACAGGGAAGAGAAAAGTGAAGAGTATTCGGATCTGAAGCATGTCGATGCCGACAATATGCCGGAGCCGGAGGAATTGGCGGAACTTTTTTTCCAGAAAAAATACAATGTTTCCATGGATGCCGACCTTGCGGAATTGCTACGAAAAGCCATAGAAGTTGCCCAAAAAAATGAAATCGAACATTAAACAAAACAGACTGTTATGAAACTCAAAAAATTGATTATAAAGAATATTGCATCCATAGAGGATGCTGTGTTGAACTTTGACGCGGCACCGCTTGGCGATGCACGCATTTTCCTCATCGGAGGTGATACCGGCAGCGGGAAGAGCACTATTCTCGACGCCATCTGTCTGGCCCTCTATGACGATACTCCAAGGTTGAATCAGGCCAACCACAAGAAAAACGACTATGGCAATGACAACATTTCCGCGCGGGACACGCGTAACCTGATGCGACACGGCGCCAAAGAAGCCATGGCCCAACTCCTCTTCGAAGGCGATGACGGCAAAATGTATGATGCCGTCTGGTCTGCCCGCCGTACGAAAAATTTCACCCTCGACAACACCAAACGCTCCCTCGCCGTTGACGGACGCCCTGTTGACAAAAAGGAGATAGAGACCGTCATTTTAAAAGCTGTCGGACTTGATTTCAAGCAATTTTGCCGCGTCACCATGCTCGCCCAAGGGCAGTTTACCCAATTCCTCAAGAGCGACGAGAATAAAAAGGCTGAAATCTTGGAAAAGATGACAAAAACCGAACGCTACAGCGAGATTGGCAAGACAGTCTTCCAGATGTGCAAGGAGGCACAGAATGCCTATGAACTCGAGAAAAGCAAATCGGAAGGTGTGCAGCTGCTCTCGGAAGAGGAAAAAGGAGAGCTTGTCGAAAAGCTGTCCAGGGATAGGGAAGAGGTTGTCAAGTGCAACATCGCGAACGATCAGTTTGCGGAAAAGAAAAAGTGGCTGGAAGATGACCTGAAGAACGAAAATGCCCTGAATGAGGCCAAACGGCAATTGGAAAGTTGCGAAGATGTCACTTCGTCCAAGCAGTTCGCAGACGAGGAACGTCTCATCGCTGACTGGGACCAGTCGCGCGAGGCGCGCACTTGGGTCGGCGACTTGGCAAGGCGACAGGAAATGCTCGACATTATCGTAAGTCAGAAAGAGCCCAACGCACAGTCCATCCTCGCCTCCCTGCGACAGGCTTTGCGTTCTTTCGATAGCCTTGTCGAAGCGGAGCGGCAGCAGCTTTCCACCCTGCAGAACGCTCTTGAGGTGGCTGCCGTGCACAAACAGATGTATGACAATGCCCAGTCTATCAAGACAACATTGGATGAGACCCTCACACAACGCCAGTCCAAAACCGTTGAAGAAAAGAACCTCGCCAAACTTGAACAGGCCCTGCCCATACTGACGGATGAGATTCAGCGGAAACAAGCCCTTTTCAACGCGGCACAGGCATCCCGTGATGAAAAACATCAAGAGGTGGAGAAAGCCGAAGAGGTGCTCAAGGCCATGAAGCCGCAGGAGCTGGCGCGCGCGCGCGAAGAGGTTGACAGGCAAACCGCGCTTCTTCGAGAGGCTGAAGAGGCGGTGAACCGCTTGGAGAAGGCTCTCTCCGACTGGGCGAGCGCGCAACAGGCACTTGCTGACACCCAAACGCTCATGGAAACGGAACAAGAGAAGAAGAACAAAGGGGATATCGTGGAAAATGAGCGCCAATGCGCATACGACACGGCCCGACAAGCTTACGAGCAGGCCAAACTCACTATCGCGGACGAGGCCGAGCGCTTGCGTGCCCAGTTGAAGGTGGGCGACACTTGCCCCGTTTGCGGCCGGAAAATCGAAAGGCTGCTCTCTTCCGAAAATGCCCGCAAAACATTGGACACCCTGTCGGGACCGCTGAAAGAGAGCGAAAAACGACTTCAAGAAGTGAAAGCGGCGGTCAAGGCTTCCATGAAAATCATAGAGGATTGCCATAAAAAAGCACCCTCATTGGCAAGTGCCGTGAAAAGTGCCGAGGACATTGTCGCTTTTGCATGGAAAACTGCGAAAGCCGGCTGTGCTGCCGTGAACATCCCCCTCGAGGATGCCACGACGGCGAACATTGACAATGTCCGAGCTTCCTTGAAATCGAGGTTTGCAGAAATTGAGACCACGAAGAGACGCTTGAATGAGCAACAGGAATCCATAAACGGGCAAAACGAACTTATCAAGACTCTGAAGGATGAGGAGAACACAATGATCCAAAATCTTAATGCCGCCGACAAAGCCGCGAATGATGCCATACAGTCCGAGAAAACCCAAAAACTGCAAATCGGCAACCTCAAAGAATCCATTCGGCAACGCGATGACGAGATTTCTCAGCGCATAGGGCATGTTGCGCAGTACATGACTGACCCGGCGTGGCAGTCCGCCTGGGAGGCAAAACCAAAGGAGTATGTGGACAATTTGATGGCCATGGCACATCAGTATGCGAAACTGGGGGAGGAAATCACCATGTTGTCCCACAAAATCGACACGGATGAGGACAAGCGTGCACGCTTGAATGAGCAAGACAACCAAGTCAGGGAATTGTGGCCTGGCTGGGACAGCGACTTGATGTCTGTCACCCCGCTTCCCGATGTGCCGAAAGATATAGAGAGCCGGTGGCAGAAATTCGTGGCCGATGCCACAAAATTACTGGAGCAGAAGGAAAACTGCCGACAGGAGATCCTCAATCTTAAACAAAAGCTGGAGGAATTCCATGCGACCACCTCCATTGACGAAACACGTCTGCAGGAAATCTCCCGTTTTCAGAGCATGGATGAAGTCAAGAAAAGCCATACAAAACTCAAAGATGACCTTGCCGCTGCCAAGACGAATCATGCTACCATATTGAAAATCCATGCAGAGCATCATGGTTCAGCACATCCTGCCATAGAAGAGGGCGAGACGGTGGAGACGTTGCAACAATCTCTGCTGAGTGGCAATGAGCGGCTCAAAACCTTAAACCAAAGTATTGGTGCAATAGAAACGAAGTTGGAGAATGATAGGAAGGAGACTGAGCGTTTGCAGGATATCCTGAAAAAAGTCGAGGAACTGAAGTCTCATGCCGAGAACTGGAAGAAACTGGACAATCTCTTCGGCGGCTCCGACGGTGCCAAATTTCGCAACATTGCGCAGAGTTTTCTGCTGGAGAACTTGTTGCGGAGCGCGAACCATTACCTGCAGGACCTCACCAAGCGATACCGGCTGGAGTGCATCCCCGGCACGCTCACGATCAGCCTGCGCGACCAGTACATGCCCGACATGGTCAGCCCTGTGGACACGCTTAGCGGCGGGGAGGGCTTTCTGGTGTCATTGGCCCTTGCTTTGGCCTTGGCTTCCATGAGTCGTCAAGGCATCACCATGGACACACTGTTCATCGACGAGGGGTTCGGCACGCTCAGCGACAACGAAATGGACACCGTTATGGCGCTGTTGGAGCGCCTTCAGGAGAGGAAGGGCAAGCGCGTGGGCATCATCAGCCATGTCAAGGAGCTGCGCGAACGCATCCCCGTACACGTTGAGGTGCGCCGCATCGACCCTACCCGAAGCGGAATTACCATCAAGGATACCACATGTATGTAAAGTGTTGATTATAGGAAAGTAAAATGATTTCTAATGCAAATCTTTGGAAATCAGGTTTTTGTTTCTGGAAAGGGGCAGGTGCTTCCCTTTCAGGTCATCGAAATACTCTTCCGGATTCTCACTGATAAGATACAGTGCAACATTGTACAGGGCCTGTTTCAGATTCTCATGATTGTTCTTCGCGTCCTTTTGGATTCCAGCGTACTTTCGACAAACAGATAGCTATTAACTACTTTCTCACCTTCTTCACGAACTCCTCGACCTCCGGCACGCCGCCTTGATAGACGAGGTAGCCGTCGTAGGGCTCGCGTTTGGTGATCTCGTCGTTGATGGGAGTCAGCATCAGCTTCTTCACGTCCTCGCGCTTCTGGCCGCTCTCTTTGGTCAGTCCCAACGCCCAGCCGAGCTTGATGTAAGAGCTTTCCGCCAGCATGTTGTCGGCGGGGATGATGCCGCGCGCCATCATGTCGCGGCCGGTGTCATAGACGAACATGTGGGTGTAGCCCCAGATGGTCTGCACGCTCATGTACTGGTGTACGCCAGCATCCGTGGCCCGCTGGATGGCGTCGAACATACCCTTGTTGACGTGTCCCAAGCCGGTGCCGTCCCACACGATGCCCTTGTAGCCGTTGTCGATCAGCGCATCCAGCACATCGGGTTTCATACCCGGGTAGTAGTAGAGGATGGCCACACGGTCGTCGAAGGTGGGCACGATGCGGGTGACGTTGGGGTCGTTTTGGGCGATGCTGCGCTTGTAGTCCTCGTAGTTGGTGATGACCTCCACCTGGCGGTGCTGTTCGCCGTGGCGACGGTGGTTATAGACCTCCTTGATGGGCTGCACGCCGTCCTTGCGGTTCACCGTGGCCAACGGCGTGTCGCCGATGGTGCGGAAGGTGGAACGGTAGGAGCTGTGCATCTTGCGCACGCGCGTGCCGCGGTGCAGGAAGCCGTAGTCGTCGCTGGTGGGACCGAACATGCAGACCATCACCTCGGCGATGTCACCGTGACCGGCAGCCGTCATGGCGTGCATCAGGTTCAACGCCGCGTCGGAACTCGGACGGTCGGAGCTTCTCTGCGAACCTACCAACACCACTGGCATGGGCAGGTTCTGGCACATGTAGGTCAATGCGGTGGCGGTGTGCGCCAACGTGTCGGTGCCGTGACCGATCACGATGCCCTCGATGCCGGCCTTGATCTCGTCGCCGATTTTGTTGGCCAACGCCTTGTACTCTACTGGGGACATGTTCTCGGAGAAGACAGCGAAGACCTTCTCGGTGTCGAGGTTGCAGATGTCGGCCAACTCGGGCACGGCGCCGTAGAGCTCACCGGGTGAGAAAGCGGGAATCACCGCGCCGGTGCGGTAGTCCAACCGCGAGGCAATGGTGCCGCCGGTGCCCAACAGCTTCACGTGCGGCAGACCGGGCGTGTAGGGGAACTCCTTCTCCGGAATCTTGAAGACGGGCTGTGGGTCGCGCTCGCCCTTCATGTCGGTCACCGTCTCGATGTCGATGCCGATGTTGTAGCCCGTGGCCACCTTCATGACGATGTGGATGTCGTCGGTGTTCTCGGCCCTGGGCAGGATTTTGCCCGAGAAGTGCCCGCGGGTGGTCTCGACCTCGGCTTTGTCCCACACATGAACGTCGTGTTTTTTGAGCATCTCCAATGCTCTGCCTTTATATCCTTGGAATGTTACTTTATCGTTATTTTCCATAATTACAGTGATTAATGATCAGTGATCAGTAAATTACTTGGTTGCTAATTCGGTGAATGCGGCGTTGCCGAGGGCTTTGCGTCTTACTTTGCCGAGGGCGCTGTTGCGCTTGTCGTTTTCGTTGCTGTTTGTTCTGTAGGGTTCAAAGACGCCCATGGCCTCGTTGTACAGCGCTTCGATTTCCTGTTGGGTCATTTTCTCATAGCCGGCGAGTCGGAGTATCTGCGACAGTTCTGCATTGGGGTGGATGAACATTTCCTCCAACATGTCGCGGGCGATGGCTTTGTCAATGCCCTCTTGTTTCAAGAAAGCGAACAGATCGAAGATTCTGCAGGCGCAGAACGGTATTGTGCCATACTGGCCATGCAGGTGTTTGAGCCACTGGCCGAAGAAAGTGCCGAGATATTTCGGGCAATAGCCCAGCTCGGAGGTGATCTTCTTGATGATGGGGAAGAGATTGTGCGTGAAGATGTATTTGAAGCAGTCTTGCGGCACCCCCCATTCCACCATTTGCGCGTAGCGGTCGGCCACGGCGTCGGGGATGTTCTTCCGAAGGCCCTCGATGTAGTCGTTGGTCAACGGGATGGGGGCGGAGTCGGTGTCGGGGTACATGCGGTCGGCGCCGGGCAGCACGCGCTCGAAGATAGTGGTTCCGTTGGGCAGGGCCTTGCGGGTCTCTTGCGGCACACCGTCGAAGGCCATCAGGGCGCGCTCCTCGATGGTCTCCAAGGCGGTCTTGATGTCGTCCTCGGGTCCCCAGAAGATGATCTGCGCGTCGTTGTCGCCGGCGTTCATCGCCTTGGCGGCCTTCTCGAAGACGCTGCGGCTCACCACGTCCTCCAAGTCTTCGCTCGAGGCCATGTTCGGGCGCTCCAGGCAGGCGATGACTTTCAGCCGGTCGGCGAACTCGCAGTAGAACGGGTGGCCGGGCTGGGTGAAGTGGGAAAGCAGACCGGCGAATTGCGGCAGGTTGACGGCATAGACCTTCTCGCCGCGCTTGATGGCGTCGGTGATGGGGTCGAAGTAGAAGTGGAACTGCTTGGGATCCAATGCTGTATAGCTCATCTTCCAATCCTCTTTCTTGATGCGGGCTTTCAGTTGCTCGCGGATGGCGAGCAGCGCCCACTGGCGGAAGCACTCCACATGGGTGACCTCCGGGATCCATTTGGTGTGGGCCACGCCCTTCACCTCGATGCGGGTGCCGCCGGTGCAGCTCACGTTCACGTCCTCGCGGCCCGCGCCGATGCCCGTGCGCACGCGGCCGGTGCTGCGGTTCAGGAAACGGATGTAGTTACAAGCTTCCTCCACCTCGTCAGGGTTCACCATCTCGGGGTAAGTCACCGTCTCGATCAGGGGCATGCCCAGCCGGTCGGTGCGATAGATGCGCGTGTGGCCGATGTCGGAGACCTCGCGGCAGGCATCCTCCTCCACACTGAGCTGGATGAGGCGCACCTTCTTGTTC
>CAMVIT010000076.1:0-10527 GCA_947167635.1 uncultured Bacteroidales bacterium
AGTACTGATAGAGATAAAATATGTCAATGGAAAAACGATGGGATGTTCATTGAAACAATAGATTTTACAGCTTCCATTTCTAAAAAAAACCCTTCAGTTTTGGCCGATAATCAAGGATATTTATTGTTCGATATTGGTGTGACAAGCTCTGTTGTTTTTTCCAATAGTGTTTCTGCGAGTTGCCCATCAGGAGAATCTTCAGCGGTTTTCGCCCTCTACCGCAACCCTGAATTTGCTACGCCCTTCGTCCCCGACGACTCCGTGGGCATCGAGGATTACCTTGACAGGCGCGAGCGCGAGATCTACCTCTACCCCAACCCCACGGACGGCATATCCTTTGTGTACGGCTATATGTATGGCTACAAGAACATCGAGCTGTTCGATATGCAAGGCCGGAAACTGGGGGTCCTCTTCGAGGCGCAGGATTTTGCCATGCCCTACATTGACCTCTCCCCATATCCCGCCGGCACCTACATCGTGAAGATCAACTTCGAGCGAGGGGTGAGCGTGGTGAGGAAGGTGGTGAAGAATTAAGAATTAAAAATGAAGAAGGACGAATGTAGAATAAAGGGCAACCGAGAGGGCGTCCTTTATTCGACTTATGAGGGACAATACTAAAGGATTGATGCCACCTTGTTGACAAGATGTGGCTCGCGTCGGGTGCGCTGCTGCTCTTCCACCTCTCGCTGGGCAATGACAAGGCAGTCGTGCTCGTAGCCGTACTGCAGGCGCATCCAGAAATCGTATGGTATGCCCAATTCCTTCTCCAATGCCATCGCCACTGCGGTGGTGAAACTGCGCTTGCCCTTGATCAGTTCGTTCAGATGGCTTGGCTGGATGCCTATAGCCTTGGCCAGATCCTTTTGCTTGATGCCGCGCTCTTTCAGTTCCTCGGCAAGGGTTTCCCCGGGATGGACCGCCCGGAAACCTGTGATTCTGCTATCGTTGTCCATAGTGTGTTTCATCTAATTCTATGATTGATATTCTTATTCCATTCTCCAATTCCTTAAACAAAAGCCGCTCCACCCTACCATTCATCACCCTCACTGAACTCAAACCTATTTTCTTGAACTGCTCATAATGCAGATAACTCAACTGCTTTAAGTCGCTGCATTTGGCAACACCCTGCAAATCGTTAAACACGCGGTCTAATGCCCACAAGAATTTCTTGTCTCGAGTGTATTTCTTGTACCTCTTGCTTTTATGAGTAATTATAAGTTTTTCTAATTCAACATCTTCGAATGATACGTTCATCGTTCCAACAGTTTGCAAAGATAATAAAAATTCTGAATTTCGGGAATTTTAAAAAAAAGAATTTTTAATGCGGACACCTATTTCATGATAATCAACTTCGACCGCGGCGTGAGCGTGGTGAGGAAGTAGCAGTTAGCAGTTGAGAGTTAGATGATCCCGTTTGTCAGGGTCCTCAATCTGAATCAACCTTCGATATTGACTCCAATTCAATTGCGAACGCACTGTGTTCGCAATTGGGTAGGTCCTGTAAAACTGACGGCCTTGCTGCGAGCATTTTCGATTATCTGACAGGCATCCTGATAAAGAGTGTCTATAGATTCAATTTTTACAAGTTTAGCTTCGTCTTTTTTCATCTTTGAATTTTATAATTTTATCTGCAAAATTACAAAATCAAAACAAACAAATCAAGAGCAAATGCTATTTAATTCGTTAAAAATCAAAATGATAAAAATAACATTTTAAAATATAAAAGTTGCCGTTTTTGTAAAGAAAGTTGCAAATTGCAGAAAATGCACAAAACCTCATTTGTCCACGACAAGAGTGTGCCATCTGGAATTTTGGAAGATTTTGGACGTAAAGGTGCATTTTCCGTTCACCCCATACCACACCGTAGAGACGTGCCATGGCGCGTCTCTACATTGACCGCAGCGTGGTGAGGAATCTACAACGATTGTGCAATCACGAGGGCGGAAGCGAAGGCGAAGAAGAGATTATAGCCACCACAAAGGCCGTCTATGTCTAGCATCTCGCCAGCGGCATAGAGGCCCGGGAAACGCACCAGCGCAAAATTGTCATCCACCTCACTAAGATCAATGCCTCCGTGACACACCTGGGCGAATTCCAATCCGTACGGCTCCAATATTGTCCATTTCATTTTTTTAACATCGAAAGGATGCTGCTCATACCAGGCGTTCAATTTGGGATGCAAAACGCCCTTCAGGGAGCCGAAGTTCCTTTTATACTGCTCAATATCCACCTCACCATCGGGAAGCAGGTTGAGTTCTATCTCACAATTCCGTTTGTCGGCCAAGCGGTTGTAAAAGGCGGACAGGTTGAGGATGACAATGCCGGAAATGCCGTCATCCTTAAAGATAACCTCACCTTTCTCTCTATGTATCAGATTATTATTCCGATATAAAGCCGCCTCCACCTTCACGCGGCAGCCCGAAAGCCGACGGGGATACCGGTCCAGCTTGAAGCCCACCAAGGAGGGCTCCAGCGGGCGGGTTTTCAAGTTAAAGTCTGTTAAAAAGGCATTATGGCGTTCTTGGCGCACCTGTGGCAAACTGGCCGGCGAACCCGTGGCGAGCACCACCGCGTCGAAGGAAACGGGATAGTCGTTGATATGCCATTGCGTGCCCTGGCGGGAGATTTTCCGCACCTCGTATTCCAATTCCGTATGGAAATTCGGCGTATCGGGCGACCAGAGCACATCGACCACGGTTTGGGAAAATTGCGTGACGGGATATACCCTACCCTCCTCATCGGCGGTGAGCAGCAGCCCCATTGCCTCGAAAGTCCTCCATAATTTCTCAGGACCGACCTTATTCAGCAGGGAGCGTATAAAATCGGGGTGATTATAGCATTCCGGGGTGACGTTTTGGTTGAAGAGGTTGGCGCGACCGCCACCGGAGGCGCGTACCTTGAAGCCCACCTTGGACGACTGCTCGAAAAGGCAGGTTTGCATATCGGTCCTGTCCGCCAACAGCTTGGCGAGGAGAAGCCCGGAGGCACCGGCACCGATGATGGCTATGCGTTTCATTCCGCGTCTTCTTTTAAGAAACGGTGCAACGATTTTTGCAATTCCGGGAACAGTTTCGGACCTGCCACTACAATCTCGCCGCCGAAGAGCCAGTTGTCGCCGCCGGAGAAGTCGGAGACGAGGGCGCCCGCCTGCTGGCAGATGAACGTGCCGGCAGCCACATCGTAGGGTTTCATCCCGTACTCGAAATAGCCGTCGCAGCGTCCGCAGGCCACATAGACAAGGTCGGTGGCGGCGGAACCCAGACGGCGCAGTCCGTGTGTGTGCTGCATCGACCACTCCATATAGCGCATAAAGGGCTTCAGGATGGAGAAATCGGAGTACGGGAAGCCCGTCGCGAGCAGCGAAGCGTCAAGGTTCGGACATTTGGTGACGTGCATGGGCATACCATTCATATAGGCTTTGCCGCCCTTGTAGGCATAGAAGCACTCGTCGCGACCAATTTCGTACACCACCCCGACCACTATCTCCTCATCCTCGCGCAGCGCGATGCTGATGGCCGTGGGGGGCAGGCCGTGGATGAAATTGGTGGTGCCGTCGAGCGGATCCACAATCCAGTTGTAGTGCTCGGCCAGCACGGTTTCCGTCTTCTCCTCGGCAATAAAGCCAGCCTCGGGCACCAGTTCCTTGAGACGGGCCACGATGGTTTTTTCCGATTGTTTGTCAAACTGTGTCACATAGTCGTGCACGCCCTTGGCTTCCATATTGACGGTGTCGAGTCGCTGGCGCTCGCTCCAGAGCCAGACGCCCACTTTCCGGGCCAACAGACATACCTGTTCACATATATTCTGATAATCCATAATCCTTATTTTTCTTCCAGAAAATCCCGCACCAGGTCAATCATCTTCTGCTGGGCGGTCTTCAAATCGTCGTTCAGCACAATCTTGTCGAATTGTCGGGCGAAGGAGAGCTCGTATTCCGCTTTGGCCAACCGTTTTTTCAGCGATGCGTCGTTCTCGGTGCCGCGGTTTTTCAGCCGGTTCTCAAGTTCATCCATTGTCGGAGGCTCGATGAATACCGAAAGGGCCTCGTCGCCGTAGAACTTCTTGATGTTGAGGCCGCCGAGCACATCTACATCGAAGATAACAGCCTGCCCGTTGCTCCAGATGCGTTCCACCTCGCTTTTGAGGGAGCCGTAGAACTGGTCGGTATAGACCTCCTGCCATTCCAGGAACTCGTCGTTGGCGAGGCGCTCCTTGAATTGCTCGGGGGTGAGGAAATAGTAGTCTTTCCCGTCAATCTCATAATCCCGCTTGGGGCGGGTGGTGGCGGAAATGGAGAACTTGAGGGCGGGCACTTGTTCCAGGAGGTGGCGCACGATAGAGGTTTTGCCAGCGCCGGAGGGGGCGGATACGATGATGACTTTTCCTTGCATAACACGAGATTTTCAAGGCCGCAAAGATACTCCTTTTTTTGCTATTTTTGCCGCCCTTTCAGAAAACCGTCTATGAAACACTTTGAAAACACATTCCACAAGCAAATCACCATTGACTCCTACATGGTGGATGAGAAACGCCGCCTGTTCCCCACCTTTCTGTTTTTCCTGATGCAAGACGTGGCTGTGCGGCACGTTGACCACATCGGTGTCGGTTGGGAGTATCTGCACCAGTTCAACATGTTCTGGGCGTTATCGCGCATCGATGTGGAAATCCTGCGCCGCCCGGAATGGCACGAGACCGTGGAAATCTCCACATGGGGCAAGAAGCACAACTTCCTCATCCAGCCGCGTGACCATATCGTGGAAGGCTTGGATGGCGAAGTTCTTGTACGCGCCACCTCCAATTGGGTGCTGCTTGACACAGAGGGCAAGCCGCATCCATTAGACGAAATCGAGTCGCTGTTGCGCAACCAGCACGACCTGCACGCCATCGAACGCCCGGCCACGCGACTGCGCGCCAGTGCCGTTTCAGAAGACGAGCCCGTTTTCCACCCTGTTCTCTATTCGCATATCGACATGAACAGCCACGTCAACAACTCTTATTATGTGCAATGGGTGATGAACGAGTTTTCGCCGGAATTCCACCGTCAGCACGAGCTCTCGCTCATTTCGATAAACTACCTGCAACAGATGCGCGGCGACGACAGTTACGGCATCCACCGCAAAGAGGTCGCCACGAACGATTTCCTACTTTCCATTGTTTCCAAAAGCACCCAAAAGGAGGTCTGCCGCGTGCAAACCGTCTGGAAGTAACCATCAATCACTATTTTTAGTATTTTTGCCGCCTTAAATAATAAACTTGTATTTTTCGAGTTATCATACGGATTATATATAAACGAATATGAATAAACCGTACACCAAACGCTTATGGTTTCACATCTTGATGGCGGCAGTGGCATCTGTCGTGTTCTTGATAGCCATCATGTTGTTGATGCGCGCCTTCACCCGGCACGGCAAGGAGTTCGAAATGCCGAGTTTCGAAGGTCAGCAGGCTCAAGAGCTAACCCAGCGCGGTCGTGACGAAGGTTTTGTCTTCGTGGTGAACGACCACCTTTATGAAAACGGCAAGCAACCCGGCACGGTGCTCAAGCAGGACCCTGCCCCAGGTGAAAAGGTGAAACGTGGCCGGAAGGTCTATTTGACCGTGGCTGCCGCCGAGCCGCCCACCATCAAGATGCCGGAGTTGCACGACATCTCCCTCCGGCAGGCGCAAATCATCCTTGAAGCCCAAGGACTTGTCCTGGATCGTGTCATCGAGAAGCCCAGTCCATACGAAAACGTTGTGCTTGACGTGCTCTATCGGGGCCATTCCATCGCTTCCGGCACACAAATCAAGATGGGCGAGAAGATATCCCTCGTGGTAGGCAAGGACATCGGCGACCTCCCGGACGCGGAACCCGTGGAAAACCCCAACACCGAACTTTAAAAATCGATTCTTCATACCAATGAATTATAAGAAACACCTCTTACTTGTCTTTTTGGGCTTTCTCCTTCTTATGCCCAACATATCCCATGGCCAAGAATTTGTGACGGGACTCACACACAACCCTGTCATCGCCCATGCCGCCAAGTCCAATCCCGGTGCCGTCAAAAACGGCTCCGCGGCAAGGCTGCCGTTCGTGGATGACTTTTCCGGTCAGGTGGGTTATCCAGATCCATCCCATTGGCAAGACCGACAGGCTTTTGTCAACAAGACATTCCCCGTCTATCCGCCCAGCATCGGGGCAGCCACCCTGGATGCCTTGGATGAGAACGGCATGGTCTATGCACATGCCAACCGTGATGCCTTCCCCGCCGACACGCTGACTTCGTGCCCTATCAGATTAGACAGCAACTTCACATACAATCGCCCCATGCAAGTGGGTGATTCCCTCTATTTCAGCTTCCACTACCAGCCCGGAGGTGCCAGCCGTTCTGTGCCGCCCGTGGAATGGGAGCGCGTGGGGGATGCCCCCGAGTATGGCGACGAGCTCATCCTCGAATTCGGATACGCAACCGGCAACATGACTTTCATCGGCTACGAATATGGCGAATATATCCTCGGCCCTGATGAATACCATATCGCTGGCGACACCATTGACAATCCATTCATGCCGGGCTGCATCTACATTTTCCAAAACAGCGCATTCGCCGGCGAAATCGTCCTTATCCCCTCCGATTCCATTTTCGGGCCCGAATATGTATGGAATGAAGTTTGGTCCACACACGGCTGTTCCACAGACGATTGGCTGGCCGAAAACCCGCTGCAGTTCTTCAAGGAGGTGCTCATCCCCATCACGGACCCGCAGTACTTGCGCAACAACTTCCAATTCCGTTTCCGCAACTACGCCTCTTTGGACCTCGACTCCTGGAGCAGCGGCAACATCGTTGGCTGGGCCTCGAATTGCGACCAATGGCATATCGACTACATTGTGTTGAACACCAACCGGAACGCCACCGACTTCTACCCTCAGGATGTCGCCTTCGTGACGCCCACGACTTCCGCCCTCGCCCTTTACCAGTCCATGCCGTGGCACCAGTATCGTTCGTCTGACATGGCCGCCAATTTTCACAACGACCTCGCCAACCTCTCCTCTTCGACCCGCAACACGGCCTATTCCTACAAAGTGTTGAAGAATGGTATAAGCAACGTTTACACCTCTCCCGTCAACAACGAGAATGCCGCGCCATACCATTCCGACGGCCTGCACACCTACATCTACCACGCCGAGCCGGAAATAAACTTCAACTACAGCTATGACAACGAAGACAGCGCCCGTTTTGTGATCACGCACGTTTTCAGGATGGAGGGTGCCAACGACGAATTGCTCCGCAACGACACCTGTATGTTCGAACAGCTGTTCTACAACTATTATGCATACGACGACGGCACCGCCGAGGGCGGCTACACGCTTCTCTCCTCGACGGGCAGCCCCGACGCATCCTTGGCCGTGCAGTTCACCTTGGCCCAACCCGACACATTACGCTGTATCCGGATGTGGTTCAACCGGACACTCGACGACGAGAACGTGGACTACTTCACGCTCATGGTGTGGGGCGACAACAACGGCCAGCCCGGCGAAGTCCTCTACTCTCTGGAATCACAGCTGCCTTATTTCAACCAGGACAACTATTTGCAATTCGTCAATTATTATCCCGAGGAGCCCGTCGCACTCGAAGGCACCTTCTATGTGGGCTTCCGCCAGACACACAACACCCAGCTCAATCTTGGTTTCGACCAGAACAACGACGCCCGCGGGCATTTCTTCTACAAGACCACCAACGAGTGGCGCGAATCATTCTACCGTGGCGCCCCGATGATCCGTCCCGTGGTCGGCAAGGCCTACGACCACTCCGGCATCCATATCCCACAATCGGCTTCCCTGAAGCTCTATCCCAACCCCACCTCGGGAGATGTCCATATTGGCAGCGACATGGAGACCGACGGACTTCAATGCCAAATCTTCGATGTGTATGGCCGCCTAATTGGCCATCAGGACATCCGCCAAGGTTGCATCCACACCAACGGGCTCGTCCCTGGCATGTACATCGTCAAAGTACTGAACGACAATCAAATCATTGCCACTGAAAAGATCATCAAAAAATAGACATCATGCAAATAAAACTCACCAAACCGCTTTTGTTTTTCGATTTGGAAACTACCGGACTGAACGTCGGCAAAGATAAAATCGTAGAGATTTCCTTCATCAAGGTAATGCCTGACGGCACCGAAATCGAGCGCACGGAACGCATCAACCCCGGCGTCCACATCCCCGAGGAGTGCTCGGCCATCCACGGCATCTATGATAAGGACGTGGCCGACAAGCCCAAATTCGAGGAGCTGGCCGATGATCTGCTGGCCTTCATCGGAGATGCAGATCTGGCGGGCTTCAACTCCAACAAGTTCGATGTGCCCTTGTTGGTGGAGGAATTCCTGCGCTGCGGCCGCCGTTTTGATTTGCGGAATCGCCACTTGATCGACGTGCAGAACATCTTCCACAAGATGGAACCGCGCAACCTCGTGGCCGCCTACAAGTTCTACTGCCACGGCGACCTGACGGACGCGCACCAGGCCCATGCCGACACCCGCGCCACCCTCGACGTTTTCAAGGCCCAACTCGACAAATACGACGGTGTTGAATATACCGACCCCCGCACCAAGAGAACCTTCGTGCCTGTGCAGAACGATGTGAAAGCACTCAGTGCTTTCACCCAGGAATCGCACAATGTCGATATGGCCGGCCATATTGTCTGGGACAAGAACCAACACGCCGTCTTCAACTTCGGCAAACACAAGAACATCCCCGTCCGTGATGTCTTTCTCAAGGAACCCGCCTACTACGACTGGATGATGAAAGCCGAATTCCCGCTTTACACCAAAGAGGTCGTCACACAAATCTATCACGAGGTCTGCTTGGAGAAAAAATTCGGAAGACAACAATAAAAACAATGCATTCAAAAACATGGAGAGTCTGGAAAAAATCCAGGCTCTTTTTTGTTTTGAATAAAAAACAAATCTGAAAAATCCCCAAAAATAGGGATTGCAAGTTTGAAAAATTATGTTCGGGAATTATCGGTTTGTATGCAAAATATTATTACATTTGCCACCGCTTTAAAAGAAGTCCGAATAAGAAGATTTTTTTACAATAAGATACTAAAACCCAACAAATTACAAAATCTTTTAAGTATGGAAAAAATTAAATCATTGGCGGATCTCAAGAAGAGAAGAGAACAACTCCAGTCGAAGATTGAGCTGCGCGAGGAAGGCGACAACGTGGAAAATCTGGTCCAAGTGAAAGTCGCCATGGCCACCTGCGGCATCGCCTCCGGCGCGAAGCAGACAATGGAAGCCATCATTGAGGAATGCAAGAAACAAAATGTCAAGGCCGTCGTTTCCCAGACTGGCTGCATGGGCTATTGCTATGCAGAGCCGACCGTGGAAGTGAAGAAGCCCGGCGCCGATCCCATCGTGTTCGGCCACGTGGACGTCAAGAAAGGCCAGGAACTTGTCACCAAGTACATTTTGGAAGACGAGATTCTCGAGGGCGTCATTCCTGTGAACTACGAAAAAATTGACAACAACTAAAAAGGAGGTCACCAATGGCAAATTACAAATATCACATCCTGCTTTGCGGCGGCACCGGCTGTACAGCCTCAAACAGCCCCAAAATCAAAGAGAACTTTGAACAACTCCTCGCTGAGAAGAACCTGACCGACGACGTGCAAGTCATCGCCACAGGTTGCTTTGGTTTCTGCGAGAAAGGCCCGATCGTCAAAATCCTGCCCGACAACACATTTTACACCCAAGTGAAACCTGAGGATTGCCGCGAGATCATCGACGAGCACATCATCAAGGGCAGAAAGGTCCAGAGACTGCTCTATGAGAACCCCGAGAATCAGGAGCACATCTCCGATTCCAAGCACATGGGTTTCTACAAGAAGCAAATGCGTATCGCTTTGCGCAACTGCGGTTTCATCGATCCTGAAAACATCGATGAGTACATTGCCCGCGACGGTTACAAGGCACTGGCCTCCGTTCTGGAGCAGAACGACCCCAAAGCCACTATCGATCTCATCAAGAAGTCCGGTCTTCGCGGCCGTGGCGGTGCCGGCTTCCCCACCGGTTTGAAATGGGAACTCTGCGCCAAGAACGCTGCTGACCAGAAATACATCATCTGTAACGCTGACGAGGGTGACCCCGGTGCATTCATGGACCGTTCCATTCTGGAAGGTGACCCCCACTCCATCATCGAGGCTATGGCCATCGGCGGTTTCTGTATCGGAGCCACCATCGGTCTGGTCTATATCCGCGCCGAGTACCCGTTAGCCATCCACCGCCTGCAGATTGCCATCAACCAAGCCCGTGAATACGGCCTGCTCGGCAAGAACATCTTCGGCACCGATTTCGATTTCGACATCATCCTTCGCTACGGTGCCGGCGCATTCGTCTGCGGTGAGGAAACGGCCCTTATCCACTCTATGGAAGGCCTCCGCGGCGAGCCCACCTTCAAACCGCCATTCCCTGCTGTGGAAGGCTATATGAAGAAACCCTCCAACGTGAACAACGTCGAGACCTACGCCAACATCCCCGTCA
>CAMVIT010000077.1:0-10522 GCA_947167635.1 uncultured Bacteroidales bacterium
TTTCAAATTATCAGTGTGTTGCAAAAATATTTTTTTTAGAGTGTCAAAGTCAGGAAAAAGTGCAAAACTAAAAAAAAGGTCGGAATATTGAACCCCAACCTTCTTTTTAACTCTTTTTAACAGCTTCAAAAGCCCCTGCTGCAGCTACATTCCCAACACTTGGTTGTATAGCGGGAAGTCAATTTTGTTGTGCTTGAAGTCTTTGTTGCCGACCTTGACAGTCAGTTTGCCGCCGTTGACCTTGAGTTCATCAATTTGTATTTTTTTAAGATACCCCACGGTCTCTTTGTAGGTGACATTGGTGAGGTGAAACATGTAAAGTCGGTTGGTTTGCTCGATCATGTTGACGGTGCATTTGGACAAGGTGATGTTGGGCAGATTTTTCTGAGCCACCTCGGGGCGGCTGTTGCGCGTGTCGGAAAGGGTCCGGGCATCCACAAGATAGTTGCAACGGTTGTTGATGTTGAAAATGCAGTTCTTGAATTCGAGGTCAAAGGGCGTGTAGGCGTTGTAGGTGGACTCGATCAACACGGGCACATGGTTGTTGAAAATGCATCGTTCAAAGGAGAGCAGTCCGTAAAGAGAGGAGAACTGATTGTACAGGTTGTTGAAAATGCAGTTGCGGATGGTGACATCCCGACCATAACAGTGAATGTCATAACGATTGATTTCACAATTGTCCAAGGTAGCCTTGTTGATGTTGTTGGTGCCGAATATGCCCCAGTTGGAGCGACTTTTAAGGTATTCGATCTTGGAGTCCCACACGTTGTCCATCAAGATGCCGTAGCCGTAGTAGTCGGTGCGGGAGTAGGTGCCGTTGATTTTGATATGGTCGAGCAGGACGTTGGCGCAATCGGTAATGCGGATTGCGTTGTCGGCGGTGAGCTCGCTTTCCGGGGTGTTGATGACCACGTCGCACAACTCCACGTTGTACTGGTTTTGGATGTCGAAGCAATATGTTTTGTACTTGGAGTCTTGGGTGCGGTTGATGGTGATGCCGGAAATAACCTTGACATAGTCGTCCACGGGACAATGTCTGACGACGGGTTTGGTTTCGGGTGTGTTATAGGGCATGATGGTTTTGTTCAAGCCTATGCCGTTTTCCACAAGCACGATGTCCTTGCGGGTGTGTCCGTATTTATAGCCCTGCCGCCGATCGACCCAAAGGCTGTCATCGCGCAAAATGACCAAATGTTTGCCGGTTCGCAGAGCCTTTACGGAGCCGAATTCTCCCTTGTCGATATTCTCTTTCGACACAAAAGCACTGTCGGTGGGCTGCGTCATGCGAAAAAGATAGAACGTTTTGCTGGTATTCCTCACATTCAGCACCAAATTTTGGAAAATATTGTAAGAAGTGAGGGGGATGGGTTTTGCATCGGCAGGGATTTCAATGTCAAGCTTGTCCACCCCGTCATAATCGACATCCACGCCCTGTTCCAAGGCGGCAACGTGCGTGTTGTATAGCGCATAGAAACGCTCGATGTCCGTTTGGGCCTCATATAGCCCGAACGAACAGGGCGAAAGGGGAAATTTCTGTTCTTGTCCCCTGGCATAAATTGTGGCCATAATTAGCAGAATGATTGATAATGTTTTTCGCATCTTTCCAAATGGTGTGGAATTGGTTCAAGAAGAAAATACAATCATAATCTCGCATCGACAATCTCGCGCGGTAATACACCTTTCACATCGTAAATGACACCGCCCTTTCGCACGAGACTCGTGACATCCATCTCTAAGAACTCCTTGTGCGCCACCGCCAAAACAATGGCATCATACTGTGTGCTTTGGATTTTGGATTTTGAATTTTGGATTTCAATCCCGTACTCCTCCTGTACCTTTTCGCCATCGGCCCAAGGGTCGTAGATGGTGATGTCGGGTGTGTATTCAGCCAAGGTGTGGTAAATATCAACGACCTTGGTATTGCGGATGTCGGGGCAGTTTTCCTTGAAGGTGATGCCGAGGATGAGGATCTTGGCATCCTTGACTTGTACACCTTTGAGGTTCATGCACTTGACGGTCTGGTTGGCGACGTAGGCGCCCATGCCGTCGTTGAGGCGGCGGGCGTTGCTCATCACGCGGGGCAGCACGCCATAGACCTGTGCTTTTTGAATGAGGTAGTAGGGATCGACGCTGATGCAGTGGCCGCCCACCAGGCCCGGACTGAGCTTGATGAAGTTCCACTTGGAGGCGGCGGCCTCGATGACATCATGCGTGTCGATGCCCATGGCATTGAAGATCTTGGCCAACTCGTTCATGAAGGCAATGTTCACGTCGCGCTGCGAGTTCTCGATGATCTTGGAGGCTTCGGCCACCTTGATGGAGGGGGCCTTGTGGGTGCCGTTCACCAACACCGCGTTGTAGATGCTGTCCACATAGTCGGCAATCTCCGGCGTGGAACCGGAGGTTACCTTCTTGATCTTTTCCACCGTGTGCAGCTTGTCGCCGGGGTTGATGCGCTCGGGACTGTAGCCGGCGTAGAAGTCAGTGTTGAAAGTAAGTCCGCTGACGCGCTCCACGACGGGGAGGCACTCCTCTTCGGTGACACCGGGATAAACGGTGCTCTCATAGACGACCACGTCCCCTTTGGAGATGACCTTGCCGACGGTTTCCGACGCTCCCTGAAGCGGTTTCAGGTCGGGGCGGTTGTTCTCGTCCACGGGGGTGGGCACGGCGACCACATACAAGTTGCAGTCGCGGATGTCGTCAAGTTGGGTGGTGCAGCGGAAGCCATATTGGGAGATGGCCTCCTGCAGCAGTGTGTCGTCCACCTCTAAGGTGGCATCGTGCCCTGCCATGAGGGCGTCCACGCGGGCTTGGTTCAAGTCGAAACCGACAGTGGGGAATTTTGTGGAAAAAAGGCGGGCTAAAGGCAGACCGACGTAGCCGAGGCCAATAACCGCTATCTTGGTGTTTTTCATATTATTTCTGATTCTATTACGATAAAATCTCGTTTTATTAACTGTTTTTGATTTTGTCAGGCACTGTTTTCAAGGAAATCCGGCGATTCAGAATCCTTCGGGGTTCTGTTGCTGCCAGTTCCATGCGTCCCGGCACATGTCGTCAATGTCATGTCGGGCCTTCCAATGGAGCTCGCGGGCGGCCTTGGCGGGATCGGAGTAGCTGGTGGCGACGTCGCCGGCGCGGCGCGGCAGGATGCGGTAGGGGATATGGATGCCGGTGCTGCGCTCGAAGGCGTGTACCACGTCGAGGACAGAGTAGCCTTTGCCGGTGCCGAGGTTGTAGATGGCCAGACCGCACTTCTGTTCGATGGCGGAGAGGGCGGCTACATGCCCGCGGGCGAGGTCCACCACATGGATGTAGTCGCGCACGCCGGTGCCGTCGGGCGTGTCGTAGTCGTTGCCGAAGACACCTAACTCGGCGCGCTTGCCCACAGCCACTTGGGTGATGTAGGGCATCAGGTTGTTGGGAATGCCGTTGGGGTTTTCGCCAATCCGTCCGGAAGGGTGCGCCCCGACGGGGTTGAAATAGCGCAGCAGGACGATGTTCCAGGTGGGGTCGGCCTTCTGCATGTCCATCATGACCTCCTCCAACATGCTCTTGGTCTGCCCGTAGGGGTTGGTGCAGCGTCCTTTGGGACACTCCTCCGTGACAGGTATGATGGCCGGGTCGCCATAGACGGTGGCTGATGATGAGAAGATGAGGTTTTTGCAGCCGTGCTGCCGCAACACGTCAAGCAGCACAAGGGTGCCCACGATGTTGTTTTCGTAATACTCCCATGGCAGGGTCACTGATTCGCTCACCGACTTGAGGCCCGCAAAATGGATGCAAGCATCGCACGGATGCTTCAAAAGCACCCGGTCAAGGGCCGCGCGGTCGCGGATGTCGGCCTGGTAAAAGGGGATTTCCGGCATCTGAACAATCTCCGCTACCCGCTGAAGGGCTACAGGACTGGAGTTGCAGAGGTTGTCCACCACCACCACTTCGTGTCCGGCGTTGTAGAGTTCTATAATCGTGTGGGAGCCAATGAATCCGGCTCCTCCGGTGACTAATATTTTCATTATAGGATGAGGTTGAAAAAATCTTGCAAAGATACTGTTTTTATAGCATTCCCTCGTAATGATTGTACGTTTGGCTGGTGGGCTTGATGAGTTCCAGCACGTTGATGCCGAAAGTTTCCTCGGCTCTCTCTTTCAGCCTCTGCTTGACGCCCATTTTGAGCGGGGCTTGGAGGCCGCCGTCGAAGTCTGGGGCGTGGTTGCCTTCTATAAGTTCGATGCGGCCGTCGGCGAGCGGGCAGAGGTCCCAGCCGGCGAAGCGGAGGTCGGGCATCACACGGGAAGCCTTTCGGCAGGTCTCCACAATCTGCTCCCAATGGGGGATGGTGAACCCCACAATAGGTGTGCCTGTGTCGGGATGGCGCTCGTAACGATGGTTGTGCGCGTCGATGGCGGGTGTGTCGATGCACCCCGTCACGGGATTGATGGGGGCGAAGACGCCGCCCGCGTGGGTGTTGTCGATGACACTGCCGCCCGCGCCCATCCGGAGCAATGCCCCGAACACGGTGAACTTGTCGCCTTGGGAAAGCGTGACCACCCGGATGGTGTTGAGCGAGGCGGGATGCAGCCGCTCTATGGGCTCGCAGGCCCGCACGCACTCCTCCAACAGCAGGTGCTGGTCGCGACAACGGACATACAGGGCTTCCCAATCCTGCACCTCACTGGCGCAGATCTTGAAGATGCCCTCCCCGCAGGTGCCGTCCAAGGGCTTGGCGATGACATCGTGCGCCTCCACGAAGGCGCGGAATTCCTCCATCGAACAACTGTCGGTCTTTTTCCAGTCGCGATGCACAAAGGGGGCGAACCGTTCCAGGAAGGCAGTCTTGTTGCGGAAGGTCTGGCGCACCTCGCGGGTGACGATCTTGCGGTAGATGCACTGCATCTCCGAGCGGGAGACAAAAGCGTCGCGCGCCGCCTCGTCGAGTTTCCAATACTCATAACCATACATATACTCCTGGTAGGTGACGCGATGGCGGCGTAACGCTTTCTTGTAGTCTGCCAAGGAGCCGTGGGGTGCATCTTCGCGGAAGTGCTTTTCGGCTTCACGGGTGAAAATGCGTTTTTCTTCCTCGCGGATGCGAGTTTCCTGAAACCAGGCCCAGCGGAGCAGACGGTCGTAGAGTGGTGTCTGCTTGAAGGCCTGATAGAGCGCGCTTCCGCGTAATGTGGTCTTGGGGTCCATGGCTACCAGTTGGGGTTTTGACGGTTGGGTTTCTGCATCAGCTCGCGGATGATGCTTTCCGTATGTTCGCCGAAGGCGGGACCGTTGGCCGACTGACTCAGCTCAGTGCAGATGTTCCATTCGATGAGCACGGGCTCGCCGCTCTCCTCGATGGCCACGTCCCAGCCGATGAGGTTGAAGAAGGGCAACTGCAGGTGCAGGCGTTTCACGGTCTCCACAGCCTCGTGGTAGGATGGGATGACGTATCCTTCGAGAGTGATGCCGCTGTCGGTCTTCTCCACATTGTCGGCGCCCACATTGCCGAAAGCATAACGGGCCAGCGTGCCGTCGGGGTTGATCTTGGCGCTGATGCCGCCAGCGCTCTCGTTGTCGATGTCGCTGCCCGCGCGCCCGATGCGGATGACGGTGTAGAGCACGATGATCTCCATCCCCCTGCGGTAGGTGAAGATACGGATGGTGTTCACCGACGAGTCGTTGAGGGCGTTCATCCGCTCGTGCTGGTGGACGCGGCGCTGTATCAGGAAGTCCTCCTTGTAGCGGTCGAAGAGCTCCCCAATGGTGAGTCTGTCCACATTGGTGATGCCGTCTCGGACGGTCAGGCGGTGTACGCCGTCGCCGTGACTCTCCAACGAGGGCTTGATGATGACATCGTCCAAGTTCTGGGCGAAGGCGACGGCCTCCTCTTTGGTGACAGGCTTGCCGCCCACATAGAAGTAGCCGTTCATATTCTTCAGCAGGGTTTCCGGATGCTTCACGTCGGGCAGATAGACCTCCGCCATATTCTTGTCGGCGTAGGCGTCGCGGTAGCCGTAGCGGTTGGCCCGGTAGAGCAGGGTGGCCTTGTAGAGGCTCGTAGGCAGATATTTCTTCGAGTAGATGCCGGTGCGCGAGTAGAGGAACTTGTGCCAAACGAGCGGGATGCGCTCGCCCGTGAGATCCTTGTAAAAGGCGCGGATCTCCTTTTTCTGTGTATGCGTCAGCGTCTTCTTGCCCTCCAAGCGGTCGTACTTGGCCTTCAAGGGCTTGTAGAAATATCGGATAACCCGTTGTTTCTGGATTTTATCGATGATTTTTTTGATGGTTTGTTTCAACATAATGAAGGATATGACAGATTATTGTGAGATGATATGTTGGAGATGGCGGTCGCTCAGTTGTTGCGGTATTCTTCCGAAATAGGGGAAAGGAATGATACCGTCGCGTACCTGCTGCTCCCAAGCCTGGTAGCATTGGCGGATGTCGGGGCGCCAACCGCGGCGGATGAAATACTGCCCCGTGCGGTCCCACATGTCGTTGACCTCGATGACGAGCGGCCCCTCGTCGGTGATGGCGATGTCCCAGCCAGCCACACGGCAGTAAGGGAGCGCCTGCTGGAAGCGGCACACCTCGGCCTTGATGGCGTCCCAGTGCTTGATGGTCACGCCGTTGAGCGGGGCGTTGCTGTCGGGATGCCGGTCAATGTCGTGAATGTTGTGCCAGCCATCGTATCGGATGGCGTACTGGAGCACGCCCGTGTCGGGGTTGACGGCCACATCCACGTTGCCGCCGTCGCCGGCGTTATCTACAATGCTGCCCGCCCGCCCGATCTTGATGAAGGTGGCAAACACCTCCGCATGGTTATCAGGATAGAGGGCGGTCATAAAGCGCACGGTGTTCACCGAGGAGGGGTTGAAAGAGGCGAACTGCTCCGTCTGGCGCACCACCCCTTCAAAAATGAGGGGTTGTCGCCCGAGCATCGCCGACAGGGATGCTCTTTGGCCGTTATGGTCCAAGAAGGTGGCATCGTTGCCAGCGTATTGGATGTCCTGGATGAGACGCACCCCCTCGCCGTGCGAGTTTTCGGTGGCCTTCATCACACATTCGGTCACCCCTTTGTTGCGCAGGATGCGCACCAGGCTGGCCACATCGTTGGCGATCTCATCGTTGGGAGACACGCTGCCCTCGGGCTGGTAGTAGGCGTAGAGGGGGGCTTGGCGCACACCGGTGTTCTCCAGCATCTTGTGCGTGAGATATTTGTTGCGCATCAGGATGTAGTATTTCTCGGGATTCAGCAGCCGCAGGTAGTGGCGCTGCTCGTGTTTGCCGAGGAAATTGATCCGGAACTGCTCCGACTGTTTCTCAAATTCAAACTCGTCGTACTCCTCCATTGTCAGTCCTTTCTGCCGGTAAAGTTGGCAGTAGTCGCGCATGACGTGCAGCCGCTGGGCGGGACCCTTGGCACGGTGTCGGGCAAGCAGCAGCAGTTGGTGGCAGAAGGAGAGGGCTTTGCGTATCATAATGCTTTACAGATGGGTGCGGTGATAATGGTATTGTTGGTCCAGCGCTCTTTGCTGTTCCTCGTCCCAGATACGGCGGATGCCGGTGGCCTTGAGGGTGGCGGGTGCGCCGGCGAGGAGGGAGTAGGGCTTTATGGATGAGAAGTCTTTGTTCACCAAGCTGTTGGAGGCGATGACCACCTCTTGGGGTACCTGTGCGCCCTTGGCGATGGTGGTGCGGTTGCCGATCCAGATGTTGCCGGCCAGCAGTACGGGCTTCGTCAGCGGGGGAATGGCGTTGTCCTTCTCTATCAGCTGGATGTAGTGGAAACTGCTGTCCATGATTTGCACGTCCCAGGCCATGCGCACGTTGTGGCCGATGATGATTTTCTCGAAGCACAACACCTTGAAGTTGGTGCCGCAGTAGGTGCCGCCCGTGCCGAAGGTGAGCTCGGCGCCGTCGGCCACAAGCAGATAGGAGCCGTGGGCGAACTTCATCCGTCCCGCGAAAGTGAGGGTGCCGTTGATGGTCCAGATGCTCTGGGGGATGGCTGTGGCCACGTAGTAGTCGCGTTTGCCGATGATGATCATCCCGGCGCTCACCTTGTCGGGAAGCACAATGCGGCCGCGGGTGCCGCGGAGTTTGAACCGTCCATAGACAAAAATCGGCATCCGCAAGGCCTGCCGCCAGGGCAGCATCTTGAAGTTGATGCGGAGCGTCTGCAGGATGTTGCACCGGAGGAAGCGTAGTATCAATTTGAGATAGGACATATATTCTGAAAAGAAAGCGCGGCAAAGGTACACAATTTTGTCCTATCTCTTCACAAACTTTTTACCACCAAGATAGTTGAAAAAAATGTATCTTTGCCTTCTCAAAATTAAAACTTTAAAACTATGGCTGAAAATTGTGATTCAAATTCCGAAAAGAAAAGTTTTTTCCAGAAATTCCTGGATTTGTTCAAAAGCACTTCAAAAAAAGTTGCAGAGAAAGCGAAAGACACTGTGGAGGATGTCAAAAACTCTGAATTTGCCGAAAAGGTGACGGATGCCGCAGGGAAAGTCGGCGAAAAGGCGAAAGACATCGTTGAAGACATCAAAGACAGCAAATTTGCCGAAAAGGTGGGTGATGTGGCTGAAAATGTCCGCGACAAAGCCAAAGACATGGTGGAAGACATCAAGGAGAGCAAATTGGCGGAAAAGGTGGGCGACGCCGCCGACAAGGCGAAGGAGATGAGCGGCAAGGCGCTTGAGAAACTTGGCACACTGGCCAACCTCCCCGTACTGATCAAGGCGGGCAAGAAGCTTCAGGAGTCAGCAGACGCCCCCAAGGATAAGGTGGACTTGCTCCACGATCTGGACACCAAGGTGGCGGCTATCTTGGAAGACGGTGTCATCACCCCTGAAGAGGAAGCCACGCTCGTGGAGGAGGCCAAAGCCATTGGCATTGACGTGGATGAATTTCTGGCAGAAGTCCGCGAAAGGCTGCCGAAAAAGGAGTAGTGCAGAGTTATTGGCGGTTGGTTATTGTTAGCTGTTGGGCCAGAAGGGGATTGGGTAAGGAAATGCGCTGCGGTGGCTACAACCGCCCCTCCATCCCCGTCAGGGGATGCATATCTGTAGCCGAGCAGTGAACAGTGATCAGTTGAGGGATAGGGAGATGGCATGGTGCAGGCCGTAGGTCTGCAGGGGTTGGTAGTGAAGGAGCCGCACGGGCAGAATCGCACGCCGTAGGTGTGCGGGCAAGATGATGGGTGATATGTCAAAGGGAGTGTTGACATCGCGGTGCAAACGTACGAATTTTCAGGGACAAAAACTTGTTTGAGAGATTAATTTTATCACTGAAAAAATTATAATTTGGTTTTCAAAGGATAGGGTCTTTTAATAATCCAAACATTGGGTGAATCTGAATCTTCAAATGGATTTACGTCGTAGCATTCTATTATAAGTTGGACAAAAAAAACATTGGAAAAATAGTAGGTCTCAGAAATATTATTCTTCAATGATACTGTAGTTACTTTATGACGACCAGGGGCCAGCAGAAAAAATCTCCGACAACCCGAGGTTTTCCCTTCGGTTGTATCTCTGGTGAAAATCATCTCTTTGTCTAAATAGATAGAATAATCCGGCGACCAAAGCTCTTCATATCCATACGGCATTGATATTTCAATGCCTATGTTGCCATGACAAAAAGCTATTACGGCAATCTCATAGATGACTATTGCCGACAGCAAAATCAGCAAGAAGAATACTATTTTCCGTATAATTTTTTTCATCTGTCGGTTATATTGAGAAGTCGGTAACAACGAGGGACTGTTTTGTCTAATTTTAATTTGTGAATGATTAAAGATAGTTGACGACTGGAAACATTTGTTCCAAGTCTTGGGGATCTTATCACGTCAAATAGGCCATCGGAATCCCCATGTTCTAATCCAAACAAATGTCCCATTTCATGAGTTGCTACTTTAGCACCTGAATGTAAAAGATTATCATAAGGCCCTCTAAATAAATGCGCATCAATATGGGCAGTTTTACCTCCAATTTTGTTAACACTTCCTTGGGCAGAGCAACCATTAACAGTAACACCATCGTCCAAAGAAAACAAATGGTCCTTATCGGATATTTGTCTGAACGAATTAACCACCTGAAGGTCTGCTGTCACTGAGACCGGTATCCCATCTTCGGTTGTTCCTGAAAAAGAAGATTCAATTTGTTCAACTATTTGATTTCTGGCCTTTTCCATGTCAATCTTCATGCCAGAGTCGTTTATTATCTTTCCCGTGATTTTAATATTGTAACGCTCCACCTCTGATGTGTTATTCCCATTTGCATCTTTCTTATAAATTGTTTCAAGGACAACCTCTTCCCCATTCGGATCCACCAGCTTCACCGGGTTATCCGCGCAATACACATACGGGCTCAAAGACGGATATTTGTCACTCATCGGATCGACGCTGAGCCAGATGCTCAAATCGCTACTGTAATATCTTGAGCCAAAATAAGAAAAACCGGTTTCCGCGTCGCGTTCTTTGGCGGAGAAGGTGTGAGACTCCGCAGGGGGGCGGGACAAGAGT
>CAMVIT010000078.1:0-10432 GCA_947167635.1 uncultured Bacteroidales bacterium
CCGTCGCCAAGTTCTACCTCGACTTCACCGTGGAGGAATCCTGCGGCAAGTGCACTCCCTGCCGTATCGGCAACAAGCGTCTTTGCGAAATTCTTGACAAGATCACCAAGGGCCAAGGCACTATGGAAGACCTCGACAAGCTGCGCAACCTCGCCCACGTCATCAAAGACACGGCCCTCTGCGGTCTCGGACAGACCTCTCCCAACCCGGTGTTGTCCACCATCGACAACTTCTGGGACGAGTATGTGGCCCACGTCACCGAGAAGAAATGTCCGGCCGGCCAGTGCAAGGCTCTGAAAAAATATGTCATCGATCCAGAGAAGTGCAAGGGCTGTACAGCCTGCGCCCGCAACTGCCCCGTCGGCGCCATCAACGGCACCGTCAAGATGCCTCACGAGATCAACCAAGAGCTCTGTATCAAGTGCGGCACCTGTATGGAGAAATGTAAATTTAACGCAATTAGTATCAAATAGTTAAAGGGTAACAATATGGATATGATAAAATTAACAATAGACAACAGAGAAGTTGAAGTACCCAAAGGTACAACTATTCTTAAAGCCGCTCAAGGTATGGGTATCGATATTCCTACCCTTTGCCATTTTGAGCTGAACAATCTGGGCGTTCACAACAAACCCGGCGGATGCCGTATTTGTGTGGTGGAAGTGGCCGGCCGCCGTAACCTGGCTCCTGCCTGCGTCACCGAGTGTATGCCCGATATGGTGGTGCGCACCAACTCTATGCGCGTCATCAACGCCCGCAGAACCGTCCTCGAACTGATCCTCTCCGATCACCCCGCAGACTGTCTGCAGTGCGCCAAGAACGGTAACTGCGAGTTGCAGGACCTCGCCGTCCGCTTCGGCATCCGCAAGAATCCGTTCATCGGACCGGAACACGAGCAATCCTCATACCAACTCGAGGTTTCCCCGTCCATCATCCGCGATATGAACAAGTGCGTGATGTGCCGTCGTTGCGAAACGATGTGTAACGAGATGCAGACCGTGGGTGCTTTGTCCGCCATCGAGCGTGGCTTCCCTGCAGTGGTCTCCACCGCTTTCAACCAGCACCTCGACCACTCTCCTTGCACGTTCTGCGGCCAGTGCGTCGCCGTCTGCCCTGTGGGCGCCCTCACCGAGGTTGACCACACCGGCGCTGTGCTTCGCGCCATCGTGGACCCGACCAAGAAGACGGTCGTCCAAGTGGCTCCTGCCGTGCGTGTGGCCATCGGCGAAGAGTTCGGCATGGAACCCGGCACCATCGCCACGGGCAAGCTGACCGCCGCCCTCAAGGCCCTCGGCTTCGACTATGTGTTCGACACCGACTGGTCCGCTGACTTGACCATCATGGAAGAAGGCACCGAGCTCATCGGCCGTCTGACCAAATATCTGGGTGGCGACAAGAGCGTTCCTCTTCCCATCCTCACTTCCTGCTGCCCTGCTTGGGTGAACTTCTTCGAGCATCAGTTCCCTGAAATGAGAGATCTTCCCTCCACGGCAAAATCCCCGCAACAGATGTTCGGCGCCATCGCCAAGTCCTACTTCGCAGAGAAAATCAACTGCAAGCGCGAAGACATGATCAGCGTGTCTGTGATGCCCTGCTTGGCCAAGAAGTATGAAGTGGGTCGTGACGAGTTCAAGGTAAACGGCAATCCTGATGTCGATTACTCCATCTCCACCCGCGAGCTGGCACGCCTCATCAAGATGGCCAACATCGACTTCAAATCCCTGCCTGATGCTGAATTCGACAGCCCGCTCGGTCAATCCACCGGCGCCGCCGTCATCTTCGGCACCACGGGTGGTGTGATCGAGGCCGCTGTGCGTACCGCCTACGAGGTCATCACCAAGAAACCGCTTCCGAAGATCGACTTCGAAGAGCTCCGTGGTCTGGAAGGTGTCCGTTCCGCCACCATCGACGTGGACGGCCTCAAGCTGAACATCGGTATCGCTCACGGTCTGAAGAACGCCCGCAAGCTGCTTGAAGACATCAAAGCCGGCAAGTGCCAGTTCCACGCCATCGAGATTATGGCTTGTCCTGGTGGTTGTATCGACGGTGCAGGCCAGCCGCTCCACCACGGTAACGCCGACATCATCAAGGCCCGTTGGGAAGCCATCTACCGCGCCGACAGAGAGATGCCGATCCGTAAATCCCACGAAAACCCGTCCATCCAAGCTATTTACAAAGAATTCCTGGGTGAACCTTGCGGTCACAAGTCTCACGAACTGCTGCACACGCACTATTTCGACAGACAGACCACCGTGGAAGTGGATTTAAACAAATAATAAATCTGAAAAAAACACAACAATGGATAATAAAAAGATTATAATCAAAATGAAACCCGAAGTCAGGGAAAAGGTGATTGAAATCTGCAAGAAATTCAACAACGACCCTGGCGAACTGATCAATGTGTTACACCAGACACAGGACTTCCTCGGTTATCTGCCCGCCGAAGTGCAGGAGTTGATTGCAGAAGAGCTGCACATGCCGACCGCCAAGGTTTACGGTGTGGTCTCCTTCTACGCATTCTTCACGATGACCCCGAAGGGCAAATACCCCGTGTCCGTCTGTATGGGCACCGCTTGCTATGTGCGTGGCGGCGAAAAGATCCTTGACGCCTTCAAAAAGGAACTCGGCGTGGAAGTGGGTGAGACCGATGCCAACGGCCTCTTCTCCCTCACCTCCCTGCGCTGCGTCGGCGCCTGCGGCCTTGCCCCCGTTGCTATGATCAACGGCAAGGTGTTCGGCCGCCTGGCTCCCGCCAACGTCAAGGACATCGTCAAAGAGTACAGAGATATGGAATAATTCCTCTTTTTCCATACTTGAAAGGGCGGCTTTCGGGTCGCCCTTTTTTATTCCATCTCAGACAGAACATTCTCCCAACTTTTGTCCTTCAACTCACATACATCCCACTGCACGGCTGCACCTCAATGGTATTTGTCTCCGTTTTCAAGGATTTGTTTGTTTGCGCGTGAAGGCTTGCAGTCAGCGCATAAGAATTGAATAATAAATTCAACAACTGTTTCATGACACTTTCATTATTTATTGTTTAACAAAAAACAAATTGGCATGGACAATGCCTGCCCCATGCGGGGCATCCGCCAACATCAACTATAATTGTGGTCTATCACGATATTGAACTCATATTCAGGGAACCGGATGTGCAATTCCGTTTTCATCATTTCGGCGAATCCAAGGTCGTCACGCACACTGTCATCGGGCACTATGTCGAGGGTCACCAGCTTACGGTCCTCGTAACAGTAGAAGGCGTGTGCCTGGGTCACCTCAGGATAGGCATTGGCCGTTTGCAGCACGGCTTGCTGGAGGCGGGCTGCCGGAGTATCGCCCATATAGACTGCATATATCCCCACGGTCATAATGATGCCGTATTTTTGGTAAAATGTTTCAGCCATGGTGCGGGTAAGCAGGTGAATGTCCCGAGCGGTCAATGTGTCGGGAACACTCACATGCAGCGAGCCAATCAGGACATTGGGACCATAGTTGTTCACGATGATGTCATAGACCCCGGACACCTCTTCAAACGACATGGCGGTCTCCTTCAGATTGGCGACAAGTTCCGACGAGATACGACTGCCAAGCAGCTCGCCGATGGGCGAGGCAAGCATTTCCACGCCGGCCTTGATAATGAGAACAGAGATGAGCGCGCCAAAAATGCCGTCCAAATTCACATTCCAAATCAACATAATGCCAGCTGAAACAAGAGTGGAGAGGGTCACTATGGCGTCAAAAAGCGCATCGGCACCGCTTGCGACCAATGCGTCGCTATGCAGGGCTTCGCCCTGTCTCTTCACAAAGAGTCCCAAAACAATCTTCACCACAACAGCCACTATGACAACGGTCAGAGTAAGAGAGGTATAGGTGGGTGTGGTCGGTTCGACAATTTTCTTCACCGACTCCACCAAGGAGACCACACCGGCCGAAATGACAAGGAGCGAAATCACGATGGCACTAAAGTATTCCACACGACCATGACCGAACGGATGCTTTTGGTCAGCCGGACGTTCCGACAGCTTGGTGCCCACAATGGTGATCACAGAGGAGAGGGCGTCGCTGAGATTATTCACAGCGTCCATCACAATGGCGACAGCTCCCGCCATCAGTCCCACCACGGCCTTGAAAGCCGCCAACAGAACATTGGCCATAATGCCAATGATGCTGGTCCGAATGATTTTCCCGTTTCGATTCATATTCGTCATCATACCTGTCTGGACATTTCATTTTGCGATTCCGCTCCCAATGCCCTTCTCCTCTGTTCATACCTATCCAAAAGATTGTACAAACCGTCTTCGGCAAGCACACCACGCTTCAGGTCTGCAGGAAGGATTCCCGCCTCGTCCGCCTCGAAGTCGGCGAGCCATACGGGTGACGCATAGTAGGCCTCCAGCTCATCAATGGCAGACTGAGCGGCTGCAAAGTCCTGCATGGCCTGTTCCAATTGGCGGATTGTCTCCACACTCTTGTCAAACAGCTCCTCCATACGGCGGATACGATCAATTTGTGTCAATTCCATATACAATCTGTTTATATTATTATATTCGATGTCAAATTAGCCTTTCCTCACAAAGAATGAGAGCCATTACATTTTCATCGAGTCTCTTATCAAGTTCCACACCGCAAAAATACACATTTTTCACCCAAACGATACTTTGCCATGATGAAAAAAAAGCCGATTTCTCACCAGCCCCAACACATACTCTTGCTTTTTGAAAAACAAATAAAAAACCATCTAATAGTATAATCAAAAAAAGTGTATATTTGCACCCCTAAATTTTGAGCGATGGAAGAAAAGGAGATAAGAGAACAATTCAAGCTCCGCTTATCAGGAGTTGAAGATGGAACTTATTGCTATTCTGCAAATTGCAATAAATCGTTCTTTGAACTCGCGGAAATCTCCGATGTACGTGACGGCAACCTTGACTTGCGGATTGAAATGCACAAAACTGAGAAATTAGTGGATATAAACTGCCAATTCAAAGGTTTTGTCATCGCGCCGTGCGACCGCTGCCTTCTGCCCGTCACACTGCCAATGGACTTTGAGCAGCGCCTTATCGTCAAGCTTGTGCCCACTGTGGAAGAGGGCGAGAACGACGATGACGATGACATCTGGGTGATGGATGAAAACACATACGAGCTCGACCTGTTCCAGTTCGTCTATGAGTCCATTTTCCTGGCTTTGCCCATGCAGATCCTCCACGAGGACGACGAGAACGGGCAGTCCACCTGCGACCCTGCCGTGCTGGCCAAGCTGCAGGAACTGTCGAAGAAGGAGAACGACCAGGAAACCGATCCCCGATGGGACGCACTGAAAAACTTGAAACTAGATTAATAAACATAAAAAACATATACTATGCCCAATCCAAAAAGAAGACACTCAGCAATGAGAAGAGATAAGAGAAGAGCACACGATTTCATCACGGCTCCCCAGCTGACCACATGCAGTCACTGCGGCGCCCCTATCCTCACACACCGCGTGTGCCCGGAGTGTGGTTATTACAGAGGAAAACAAGCCATTGAGGTTGGCGGCACCACTGCTGAATAATCTCATAACTTGTATATTTGTAACAATTCAGGTTAGATGACATAAGCAATTATGCCATCTTTTTCTGTTTATAGATATGAATATCGTTTTTGCATCCCACAACCAACACAAAACAGAAGAGGTCCGACAAATTTTAGGGCCCCATTGGAATCTGTGCAATCTGCACGACCTTGGCCAGACCGAGGAGATTCCCGAGACATCCGACACCCTGCAAGGCAACGCTCTCCAGAAGGCGCAATATGTGTGCGAAAAATACCACGTCAACTGCTTCGCCGACGACACAGGCCTCGAAGTGGAGGCTTTGGACGGTGCCCCGGGTGTCTATTCCGCCCGCTACGCCGGCGAGCACTGCTCATACGCAGACAATGTCAACAAACTCCTGCATGAGATGCAGGGCCGAACCAACCGCCGCGCATGCTTCAAAACCGTAGTGGCCCTCATCCTCGACGGGGAGCCCCACTACTTCGAGGGACGAGTGGACGGCACCATCATCGAAGCGCCCCGCGGCACCGACGGCTTTGGCTACGACCCCGTTTTTCTGCCCGATGGATATGGCGAGACCTTCGCCGAGATGTCCGCCGAAGAGAAAAACAAGATCAGTCACCGCGGCAGGGCCATGGCGAAACTGGTGGATTTCCTAAAATCGGTTTCCCGATGATACGCGCCGGTATGTTTTGACGGACAAGTCGCGGCTTTTCAATTTCCAATGGAGAAGACGCTTCTCCCGTTATCACGCAGCAGCTCTTGTGCTGCCTGGTTCTGCATGATGCTGCCACCCTGGACATCAAAATCAAAAACATGCGGATCCGTGAACCATTGGTTGATGTCCATCTGCACATGCAGGGGTGCAACTTCTCCCTTCTGTATCACAAAGTTTTCCAAGGGCAAAGTCACAGTGAAGTTGTTGTTCACGAAGCCTGTAATTGCACCTTCCGAATCTCGCAGCTGGCCGATGCCCGCATGCAGGTTGAAGGGCTTCTGCACACCGTCAGGGGCGACCCACCAGCCATTGATTTTCATATAGTGATAGCCGCCACCGAGAATATCCGGCCAGCTCATTGCATTCTCCGGTGCATTGGGATAGGCATACGACACATTGAGGTCGGGAGCGAGCCCAAAGACGAACGTGACCTCCGTGTAATGTCCTGCCGGCATCTCGTCAGCGGGCAGCCACGTCAGCGTGGAGAGGATGTCTGCATCCACGTAGTGCGCCTCGCGATCGGCTTTCAGACCCACCTGTGTTCCATCGGAGCGTGTCAAGACAACACGGGAGATGAAATATTGGGCTTCTGTCACACCATATCGATTACCCGCCGCATTGGTGTACTGCACTGTGTCCTGCAACAGCGGTTCCCCGTCCACCACAAAAGAGAAATCAACCCGCACCCCGCCCACTGGCTTGTGGCAGGACGCGAACAGGGACAGTGCCATGAGCAGAAACAGGCTACCACTCGTCCTCATACACTTCAGGCGGGAGCATGCCCTCTTCCAAGGATTCGATAAGCTCGTTGATCTGCTTGTCGATTTGGTTGAGCCACTCGTATTGCGACGGGGACCAATAGGGGCTGTCGGTCTTAAACCAATTTTCGATGGGCGCGGCCGACTGGGCGCGCTCGTTGAAGTTGGTGATCGTATAACGATAACGGTTTTCGCGGCACTCCAACTTGAAATTGTAATAGACGATGTTTTTCTGCATCATCGTGCCGTCTTTCTGTTTGGAGAAAATGCGCACGCTGGAGCGCATGTTGATCACATATTTCGTGGTATCAACACTCTTGATAACTTCATTGGTGTTCTTATAGTATTTCTTTATCCAGGCCATTGCTCTGTCATACAACACCTTGGGTGTTCCTTGTTGTTGAACGACATCCTGATACGTCACCAAATTGGTACGCTCATCGATGGGAAGCGCCGGTTCGGGCAGTTCAGTCTTGGGCTTCTGGGCGGCGGCGCAAAGCACCACGGCCAACATCATCAAAGTAAATGCGATCCTTTTCATAGGTTTGGTTTATTTTCGGGTTAATATCTGAAAAAAGAGGTTATAGATATTTTTCTCATCCTTGCGGACATACACGTTATCCACTAACGCCCACTCGTCATCTTTTATTGTAGGGAAATAGACATCGGCGGTAAAATCCGACATGATACGGGTGATGTACAATTTCCTGGCGAAAGGCATGAAGAGCCGGTACATAGTGGCACCCCCCATCACGAAGGCCTCATCCTCGTCCCTCACCAAGTCCATCGCATCCTCAATGGAATGGACGGTCTCGCAGTCGGGAAACTCCACATCATCAAGGGTGACGACGATGTTGCGGCGGTTGGGCAACGGTCTCTTGGGCAGCGACTCCCAGGTGCGGTCACCCATGATGACGGCATGGCCTGAGGTGATTTCCTTGAAGTGTTTGAGGTCGATGGGAAGGTGGCAGAGCAACTGGTTCTGATAGCCGAGTTCGTAGTTGATGCCAATAGCGGCAATCATGCTAAGGTTTTCCATAGGTGCGGTTTTTATGGCTGCAAAAATACAAAAAAATCGTATTTTTGCAGCCTCAGAACAGTCATGGGTAAGAATAAGGAAAACACACAGATTGCCATCAAAAACCGCAAGGCGGAGTATCAGTATTTCCTGTTGACCTCCTTCACGGCGGGCATAGTGCTGACGGGCACCGAGATAAAGTCCATCCGGGCGGGGCGCGCCAACATCACGGATGCCTATTGCTCGTTCATCAACGGCGAATTGTGGGTCCATAACATGCACATCAGCGAGTACGCCGCCGGCAGCTACAACAACCATTTGCCCAAGCGCGACCGCAAGCTGTTGCTCAACAAGAAGGAGATGCGCAAACTGCTCATCAAGCTCAACGAACGCGGTTTCACCATCGTACCCACCCTGCTTTGGATCAACGAGAACGGCTATGCCAAACTCGACATCTCCCTCGCACGAGGCAAGAAGCTCTACGACAAGCGCGAGAGCATCAAGGAAAAAGACGAACGCCGCCGCAAAATGCAAGAAGAATGAACACGACCGACGACAACATGAACGAACTGCTGCCTCTTCCCGACTCCTTCGACGACAAGGAGAAGCTTTACTATAGCATCGGGGAGACCTCGAAAATGTTCGACTTGCCCGTCTCCACCCTCCGCTATTGGGAAAACGAGTTCGACATGATCAAGCCTCGCAAGAACAAGAAGGGGGACCGTTTCTTCTCCAAGAACGATATCAACATCATCCGCACCATCCATTATCTCACCAAAGTCAAAGGCTTCACACTGAAGGGTGCCAAGGAGGCCATGAAGTCCAACCTCGTAAAGGAGGCGGAAAACGCCGCCATCATCGAATCGCTGACCAAGATCAAGGAGATGCTACTGCAAATACGAGACAATCTGTAATCAATTTTTTTTTTTTGATTATTCATGTTTTTTACTAAATTTGCAGCGGATTTTGTCAATATATATTACCATGAAAAAGACAATTATAATACTACTGCTGTTAGCAGGCTTGTTGCCGTGCTTGTTAGCACAACCCACCGTACTGATGGGTTCTCAAAGCAGCATCAACAGCTGTGGTTTCATCATCCATGATGATGGTGGGCAGAGCGGGGACTATGCCGCGAATGCAGATCAAACGTTAACGATCTACTCCAACGACCCGAGCAACGGCTGCGTGATGGTGGAGGTCCAGAACCTCGACATCGACCCCACAGACACGCTGATTTTCTACGATGGTGTAGGCACTGGCGGCACGGAGCTGCACCGCATCAACAACAGCAACTACGACCCGACGGCAACATTCCGCTATGCGGCCACCATCCAGAACAGCACGGGGGCGCTGACCGTGCGGTTCATCACCGACTCGGCGGGCGGCGGTGCGGGATTCACACTTTTCGCCTCCTGCATGGCACCCTGCCAGCGCGTGGAGATCCACCTTGACACCATCCAATCCTCCCACAAGCCGCATCTCGACCCCGACGATGGCTACTATTACGTTGACGTCTGCCCTTACGACACCGTCCATTTCGTGGCGTACTGCGACTATCCCGACAACAACTTCAGCTACCCCCAAAGCCATGCCCTCACCACGTTCCTGTGGGACTTCGACCTCTCGGAGGTGGATTCTTTGGGGCTCAACGCTATTGACCACTACTTCACGCCCGGACGCGGCTACGATGTGGCCATCTCCGCCATTGATTCGGCACACTGTCCTTCCCTTATTCCCGTGACATTCCGTGTGCGCACCTCCAAAAACCCCATCCGTGATGTAGCACAGTTGCCGCCCATCTGCTCCGGCCAGCAACTCGACCTCAGCGTCGGCTACGACCACCTGTCCAGCGTCCAACTCGATTCCATCGGCAGTGAACAGATCACCTCCTTAGGCGTTACAGACACGGTGTTCCTGCCCGATGGCATCAACTGTCCTCCCTACGGCTACTACTACCGCTCATACGTCAACTTCACCGCCTTTGCGCCCAACGCCACTATCACCTCCGCCAACGACATTCTGTATGTGCGCCTCAAAATCGAGCACTCTGCCATCGAGGACATCCGCATCAAGCTCTACTGTCCCAACGGCAGTTCCGTACGCATCGTGCCCGACTATCAGAACGACGGCTGGGGTGGCGTGACCCACAACTTCCGCACCAACCTCGGACTGGCCAACCGTCTGCAGGAGATCACCACCTGCGATGCCTCGCAAAACCCCATGGGCATCGCCTGGAACTACGTTTGGTCCAACAACACAACGCTTGGCTACCAATACGCGAACTCGCCCTACGGCTACTGTTTCGAACCCCAGAACGTGCATGTGACAGCCAATCCTTACTGGGACGGAGCTGCTGATCGGCGCGGGCTTCTGCAAACATCCCCGCATTCTCGTCTATGCCT
>CAMVIT010000079.1:0-10134 GCA_947167635.1 uncultured Bacteroidales bacterium
ACGCGGAGGGCAACTCCCGTATGAAGTCGTTCCTCATCGGCACCCTGAGCGGCGTAGTGGAACCCATCGGGGCGGTGGCCATTCTGCTACTGGCCGGCGTTCTCGGCGTGGCGCTTCCTTACCTGCTGGCTTTCGCCGCCGGTGCCATGATGTATGTGGTCGTGGAGGAACTCATCCCCGAGACCGCTCAAGGCGCCCACACCAACCTCTCCACGATTGGCTTTGCCATCGGCTTCGTCTTGATGATGGTGATGGATGTGGTGCTGGGGTAGTCTGCCCCAAAAAGGAAGAATGCAACTGACTGTTTAATGAATGTAGGTTTCACGTCAGGAAAGCCCTTCCGATATTTCTGTTTTTGTGCCGCAAAAAACACACATTATCTAATACCATATTGGTTTGTGTTTTGGTTATTTACAACCTATCACTACATTACAATCATTAACCTCTTTTTTAACAGTATCCCCTTCTTTAATCTGATTATAAACATTTTGAGGAATATGAATTGTTAGTAAACTATCACAAGTATAATCAAAATAAATATTACTATTACAAGGAAATGATGGTTTTGGTTCTATTTGATGCAATAATAGTGTTACTGAATATTTATCTTCATGTTTTTTTTTGACAAAAACATTGTTTTTTTCAACAACAACCCCTTCAAATTCAAGCCCTAAAAAATAATCTTTCTCTTTTTGCAATCTCATTCGCGTTTCTTCTTGAATGGCTTTTCCATATTGAAGCAATTCAAAAATACCACAACCAACTATTGCAAGAGCAATTAAACAAATAATTTTCGATACTTTTGTCATTTTAATCATTTTTTTGGGTTGCTGAATAAACCTCCAAGCATTTCGTCTTTCTGTTTTTATGCCGCAAAAATACACATTATTTAAAACTTATGGCTTCTCTTCGTTGAAATCTTATAATTTTGCCGGCCGCAGCGTGCGTTTGTGTGAAGCAATGAAAGCAAGATATATGACCAAGGCATAAGCCATCCTTTGCAAATCCGCGCAGATCCGCGTGATCCGTGGAAATCCCCTCCTCACGCCGGATTCTTCACCCTGAACCTCGACCGCGTCTGCAGCACGCCTACGCCGCCCATCCGCGCCAGCACTTTCTGCCTGCGTTTGCCTGCCACGACATGCTGTAAGCATGATCAAGGCAAAGATTATCGAAACATTTTTTCTCATATCACGCACCATTCGTTCGTGTTTATTATTTCATCTTTTGAGGCGGCAAAAGTAAAAAAATCAGCAAGCTCGACACCTTCCTTTCGGAGATACGAAATGAATATCTGCTTGAAAGCGTGCAGATTGTTCTATTCCGTATCGGTGCGAAAACAATAATTTTTCGCAAATTTTCGCCCCTTCCGCGTCTTTTCGCAATCCAAAAATCGATTATATTGCGAAAACAATGCGGAAACGGCGAAAACAATGCGAAAACATTACTAAGCTATAACTATTTTCTCAGATTTTCCAACCAGATTTTCACAGATTTCTGGCCGCAGGCCACCCCATCCATTGGCCGCAGGCCTACGTTTGCGTGAAGCAGTGAAAGCAAGATATAAGGCAAAAATCATCTATTGCAAATCCGCGCAGATCCGCGCGATCCGTGGAGATTCCCCCGCAAAAATAACCATTTATAGGGATTCCCATCTGGCAGAAAATGTGCATTTTTGCAGCGTGAAAGATTAATGTAATGAATGCCATAATCATCGGAATACTGCTTCCGCTGCTCGGCACGATGCTGGGCTCGGCTTTCGTCTTCTTCATGAAGAAGGAGATTCCCGACAGGATGCAGAAGACGCTGCTGGGGTTCGCCAGCGGGGTGATGGTGGCCGCCAGCGTGTGGTCGCTGCTGATACCGTCGATCGAGATGGCGGGCGAGCGTGTGCTGCCGGCCGCCATAGGATTCCTGGCCGGTATCGCGTTCCTGCTGCTGATTGACGAGCTGACGCCGCACCTGCACAACGGTGCCCTGAAAGCCGAGGGACCGAAATCAAAGCTCTCGCGCACGGCGATGTTGGCGCTGGCCGTCACCATCCACAACCTGCCCGAGGGCATGGCCGTGGGTGTGGTCTTCGCCGGCGAAGCGCAAGGGCTGACCCTCAGCGCCGCCCTCGCGGTGAGCATCGGTATCGCCATACAGAACATCCCCGAAGGCGCCATCATCTCCATGCCCATGCACGCGGAGGGCAACTCCCGTATGAAGTCGTTCCTCATCGGCACCCTGAGCGGCGTGGTGGAACCCATCGGAGCCGTGGCCATTCTGCTGCTGGCCGGCATTCTCGGCGTGGCGCTTCCCTACCTGCTGGCCTTCGCCGCCGGCGCCATGATGTACGTGGTCGTGGAGGAACTCATCCCCGAAACCGCCCAAGGAGCCCACACCAACCTCTCCACGATCGGCTTTGCCGTCGGCTTCGTCCTGATGATGGTGATGGATGTGGTGCTGGGGTAGTCCGCCCCAAAAAGGAAGAATGCAACTGACTGTTTAAGAAATATAAATTTCACATCAGGAAAACTCTTCCGATATTTCTGTTTTTGTGCCGCAAAGATACACATTATCTAATACAAAAACCAAAGCTCGCGCGGCGAGCAAATTTTCGCCCCTTTCGCCCCTTCCGCGTCTTTTCGCAATCCAAAAATCGATTATTTTCTCAGATTTTCCAACCAGATTTTCACAGATTTCTGGCCGCAGGCCACCCCATCCATTGGCCGCAGGCCTACGTTTGCGTGAAGCAGTGAAAGCAAGATATAAGGCAAAAGTCATCCATTGCAAATCCGCGCAAATCCGCGTGATTCGTGGAGATCTCCCCTCACGCCAGATTACTCGACCGCGTCTGCAGCACGCCTACGCCGCCCATCCGCGCCATATCCTTTTCTGCCTGCGTTTGCCTGCCACGACATGCTGTAAGCATTATCAAGGCAAAGATTATCAAAACATTTTTTCTCATATCACACACCATTCGTTCGTGTTTATTATTTCATTTTTGCACGGCAAAAGTACTATTTGTCCACCCGCTCAAACTCCCCTGTTTATAGGAGTTCCGAAGAAATGTTACTCTCTTTTGGCTATGTCCGAAATGTCGTATACTGTACCTTGATGAGATGTTTTGTTAATCATCTTTGACAATAGATTTAAGATAACTCAAAAACAGATAATGCGCTTTGATGAATCCCTCTCCTGAAAATACCCACTTGTTGGGATATTGCCATGCCCGGGAAATCGGATTTTTGCCGTCGGAAATATCAAATGGACAGATTATGAAACCGAATTACAAAAACTGGATTCCGAAAGGTATGATTTTAGGAACTTTGGGCGGGGCCGCGGCCAGCCTTGTTTTGTTCCTCGTCTTTGGCGTGAGCGGCCTGCTTGCCGCCGGCACTTTGAAGACCATCCTGAAAATCGTCTTCCTCGTGCTCGCCATCGCATTGGCATTGATTGCATTGTGGATGTGGCTGTTGCACAGGGCTTTCTCATACGACGGAAAACGACAGATGTCGAAACAGATCATCGAAGGTCTTTCGCAGCATGTCATCCTTCCCGAGGGCGGCAAAGGTCTTGATGTGGGTTGCGGCAGCGGTGCCTTGACTATCGCCGTCGCCAAGCGCAACCCGCAAGCCAGAATAGTCGGCATCGACAGATGGGGCGTGGAATACGCCTCCTACAACCAGACGCTTTGCGAGGAAAACGCAAAGGCCGAAGGGGTGGACGACCGCACTTCTTTCGCCAAAGGCAATGCGCTGAAACTGGATTTCCCGGACGAGACTTTCGACGCGGTGACCAGCAACTATGTCTATCACAACATCCCCAGTCGCGACCGACAGGCCATTTTGCTGGAGACACTGCGCGTGCTGAAGAAAGGTGGCACCTTCGCCATCCACGACGTCTTCTCGCGCATGATGTACGGCGATATGCGTGCCTTTGTGCAACGATTGAAGGAAATGGGCTATGAGGAGGTGGATCTTATTGACACCACCCACGGCATGTTCATGTCCCCGTGGGAGGCCAAATGGATGACCTTAATTGGGTCGGCCATCTTAAAAGGAAAGAAATAAACACACAAATTATGGGACTTTTGAGCAAATTTTTCAGCAACGCCAGAAAGCCGGAGGGCATGCACACTTACACGCCGGAAGAAATCAGGCACCATCTGACAAATGTCGGCTTCCGCGACCTCAACATCACGGTAAACGAGGAAAAGCTGTGGCTGAGCGCGACGGCGAGGAAATGATCAACCGTTTCTTCCTGCCGCCCTCACCGCCCCCAAACAGTGAATCCTGACCACGCGATTGCTGTCGGTTTCCGCGATGTGGCGCAGAAGTTCAAGGTAAGGTTTCACAAACTCCGGTCTGCGCTTGCCGAGGACGCGGAACATTTCGGGAGCTTCCATCCTTACTTTGTCATCGGGATCGTGCAACAGTTCCGCAAATAGCGGCAGGTAGTCTTTGTACGGATCAGGGGTGTTGGTGGCGACATTCTCCGAAGCCCAGATGAAGGCCAGCCGTACGCTCGCCCCTTCATTGTGGGCGAAGCGAAACAGGCCAGTCCAATACGGTTCGATGGAGGCATAACAACCCCGCCCGATTCTGCCAAGGGCATTCACGGCGCGCTCCCGCAAAAGCGGTTCCGCACTGTCGCAAAAAGCGGCAATCGCGGGAACAGCGCCCTTGACGGCAAGCGGAAAATTCAGTCCCATCTCGCCCAGCAGCCACAGTGCCTTCGCTTTGATTTTGGTAGAATCCGATGACAACAGCGACGCGACGAATGGGATGTTTTCTTCCCATTGGTCCTTGCCTTTGGTCAATCTGCCGAGGTTTTTGTATAGTTCGGATTCGGTCATAAAAAGTTTGTCCTACACGCCTAACATTTTATAGCTCCGATTTCTGTTCCCGCCATGGGCCTCTAAATAGCCGAATCCGGTAAGTTGGCGCAGATAGCGTTTGGCGGTAGTTGGGGTGAAACCGAAATGTTGCACAATCGCTTCGGTAGTAAACACCTCCTTATCGGCCACAAAGAACATAATATCGGCCAGTTTCTCGGCCAAAGAGGGTTTTATCGACCATTTATCAACCATTTTCTGCTTCAAGGTGATTTTATCGACCATTTTCTCGGTTTCATCGAAAACTATATTATCGGGAAATGGGTCGGAAAGAGCGACTGAATTGGAAATGATAGACTCCATGTAGAATTTGTCGTAGTCTATCTGCGAGGAGATGCCTAACTCGCGATGTCGGTCAAGCAGTTGCAACAGTATGTCCCTGTTCTCATTTGTCATTAGAGCATCAAATTTTCGGCAAAGATACACATTTTTTCATCGTTTTCTTTATGATCCTGATGCTAATACAATGCCTGATAAATCCTCCTCATCTCCTCCTCGTCCAGGGAAACATAATTGTTGGCCAACAGCCGCTGTTGGGTTTTGAGCACGCTGGCGGTAAATTCATCTATCTCAGCGGGTTTCATGCCATAGTGACGAAGCGGGTCTATAGGTGACTTACCCTTTTTTCTTGCTTTTTGAAAAAAACGTCTGTTTATTTTTGGCTATTCAAATATAAAAAACATCCGTTATAGCCAAAAATAATTAATTTATTCGGCAAACGAACCAATGTGAATCCATTCCAACTTGCCATTCGGACACCAGAATTCCGTGCCTCCATAGATGCTTCCGAGAAACACACGGTCGTTATCTGTCAATTCCTCATTCAAGATATCCTTGTAACGGTCATAAACCCTGTCTTTGGTATCACCCACCTTAACGCCTCTGCTTGTTTTGTATCGGTTACCGGAAGTAACCATGATCGAAAAAACAGACGAAGGAGCACCCGCAGTGTCCGACTCCATATCCAGCACTATGCCGTCATATATCCACTCCGTATAGAAATAACCTGAAAATTCCATAAATCCCTCATAAACAATAGAATCTGGTTTGCCGAGTTTGTTGAGAACAACTGTATCGGTCACACCGACAGTTAACCAGCCATTAATTATGTCAAACAGAAATTCTTCGTCTTCTTCAGGTGCATCTGAAGATTTAACAATTTCTCTATCGAGGAAATGTGGAGTATCTTCAATTACAACTTGGCTCTTACAGGTGGTCGTGGCGACGAGGGCGAACACCACTACACATAGCATTGCTGTTTTCTTCATTGTTTTTGATGTTTATCTTTTCCTAATATGATGCAAAAAGCCGAAAGGTGGCGGCTTGTCGGTTTTTCAAATAATCTTTCCCTCCCACAATTCTTTGAAAAAGTCCGTCACATAATACAAATCGACATCCCCGCTCCGTCGGGTGACGCGGTCACGGGAAACTATAATCTGCCTGACGTTGGGATGCTCCTTGGCAAATTCGGCAAGACCTTTCTTGTGACTTGCTTGAACCGAATCGGTTGATTTGATTTCGATGGCCACCCGCGCATCCCCGATGACAGCGTCCACCTCCAGATTGTCGTACGTATGCCAATACGCCAACTTTTCCTCGCTATCGCTGTAACCGAGATACGCCACAATCTCCTGCATCACAAGATGTTCGAAAGCATGACCGTATTCAGGAGTCTTTGGGGCGAGATGATGACGGCCGGTCAGATAATTGGCGATGCCCACGTCAAAGAAATAGAACCGCGAAGCCTTGGCCAGCTTCCGTTTGATGACTTTCGAGTAAGCGGGCACCTCGAATCCTAACAAGGTGTCACAAAGTATCTTGTAATAAGCTTTGACCGTATTGGCAGAAACGCCACAATCCGCTTCCACTTTCTCATAATTGAGCATCTCACCGTCCGAAATGGCAGCCACCTCCAGAAAACGGACAAAGTCATCCACGTTTTGAACAACGGCTTCTTCGATGATTTCATCCTTCAGGTAGAGTTCAATATAGGATTTAAGGCGGTTGCGGGCATTCGCGACCATATAGTGCCGTGGAATCATACCGTTTTGTACAGCCCTTTCGAGATCGTAATCCGGAATCTCCGCACTGACCAAAGGGAATAGCATTTCAGGAATAGCCCGCCCGCCGAGATTGTTGGCACCGCTCTTTTTCAACTTTCGGGCACTGGAGCCGCTAAGAATAAAGAAAAGCCCCCTGTTCACCATCAGCCAATGGACTTCATCCAACAAATCGGGTACTTTTTGGATTTCATCCACGATGACTAACGTCTCAGGCGGATAACGCAGCAACGATTCACGAAAAACTTCAGGGTGCTGACGGAATCGATTTCTCAACTCAGAGTTCAGGAGGTCGAAGTAAACAGCCTTCGGGAAACGCTCTTTCAACAGCGTTGACTTTCCCACCTGACGGCCTCCGAACAAGAACATAGCCTCGTCCAAACGGTTCTCAATATCGAATATTCTATGGTACATAACGAACAAAATTTCCGCAACGTCGTTGCGGATTTTTCAAGAATATCCGCAACGACGCTGCAAAAATACAATAAATTTTGATTATGCAATAGTTGCCCGAAAAAATATTTTCACGTCAGGTTTGAGCACTTTGTTTCGGTGCCACACAGAATCCAGCATTGTCGCATTTCAGCCATCGTCATTCCATTGACGACAACCTCCACCCGTTGTCCCCGTGGTAGATCATCTGGCGGGTCATGCCACCGTCGATGCAGATGTTCTCGCCGGTGATGAAGCCGGCCTTGTCGGAGCAGAGATACAGCACCATGTTGGCGATGTCCAAGGGATTGCCCACACGACCCGCCGGCTGCTGCACGGCGTCGGGACCTTCATAGACGGTGTATTGGGTGTCGATCCAGCCCGGGGAGATGGAGTTGACGCGCGCCTTCCCCGCCAGACTGACCGCCAGCGCGTGAGTCAGCGCGGCGATGCCTCCCTTGGCGGCCGTGTAGCTCTCGGTCTGCGGCTGGCTCATACGGTCGCGGGAGGATGAGATGTTGACGATGGCGGCACCCTCCGCAAAGTGCGGGGCGAAAAGCTTGGCAAGGTAGAACGGGGCTGTCACGCCCACATTCAGGGCATACTGGAACTCCTCGTAGCTGCACTCCGCAAGCCCCTTCATCAGCGGCAGGGCATTGTTGACGAGGTAATCCACACGACCGTGCTTCGCGATTACCTCCTTGGCGAACCGTTCCAGCACATCCTTATCGGCAAGGTCGCCCACGAAATGGTCGCCCGGTTGCTTGTCGATGACACAAACGGTGACCCCGGCTTTCCGAAACTCCTCGGCGATGCATCGTCCGATGCCCTGTGCGCCGCCCGTGACGACGGCAATTTTGTTGTTGAAATCCATAATGGTCAGATTTTTATTGCTTTAATCTAGTTCATCAGCGAACGTACAACTTCTTTCGTGCGAGAGGGTTGCAGAAAGCCGGCACATCTCCCGCAACGATGTAGTCCGGGGTGGTTCTCAAGGTTGGCCGTGTCCTATCGTCATGGTGACGTTTTGCTTTTCAACTTCTCCTTCGGCAGACAATATCTCTGCACCTTGAACCGCGTTGCCTGTGACAGTCAATTTATATTCAATATGTGAGCCTGCTTGACTCACTCCATCCACTGTGATGTTGTCACCCTGCCAAGTACCTTCCACATTGATAGGCACACAATAGTCACATCGCGTGACGACACCCGTCACATCGTTGCCGTTCTTATCCAACACCATAAGGCAAAGATTATCAAAATACTTTTTCTCATATTCCTATCTTCTTTTGAGACGGCAAAGGTAAAAAAAATCAGCAAGCCCGAAACCTCTCTTTCGGAGTTGCGGAATGTGCTTGCAAAACCCAATGAATATCAACTACTTACAACCCAATCGTAAAAAATTCATTTTCAATGTAACGAAATCGGCTTTTTTTGCGACCAATGGGGTGTGAAGGGAAATGTGTGTCAAATCCTGTGAACAATCATCAAAAGTAGTAGATATGAAACATTTAAGCATTAAAAACATCACCGTCCTTACCCTCGCCACCATCCTGATGGTGGCCTGCGGCAAAGAAAACGTGAACAAAGACGCTCTTATCGGCCAATGGGTCAACACGGCACAGACGTTCGAAATAACCATCGCAGGGCAGGAGTACATCCCAGAAGGATGTATCTGTATGGAGTTCACAAACGACAAGGTGTGGATACTCGACTCACGGACGGACTGTCTCCCAGCGTGGCATAGTTATACTCTCTCGAAAGAATCCGGCAAATGGTTGCTGGAAATCCAAGGAGGTTGCTATGATGGAAGGGTGTTTATAGTGGAAAAGCTCACCAACGACGAGCTGGTGTTGTCACCAAGTAGCCATGGAGTTGACCGAAACTTCCGCTACATCATGAAACGAGCCGAGTCATCGCTCTGGCCCAATTAGCCGTTTATTGCAACCTCCAACCGTTTTCCCCGTGGTAGATCATCTGGCGGGTCATTCCTCCGTCGATGCAGATGTTCTCGTCGGTGATCCTTGTTTTTGCAATGATTTGAGCCGATTCTCTGCGGAGGATCTTCATTCGCGCCAACATCTCCAACAGTTGGGGACCTGGCAAAAAAATGCTGAAGAATACTGAAAATGGCTAAATCAATTGATTATTTCAGAAGGAAATTTGTCGTATCAGTTTATATATTAACAAGATACGTCATATAGGTTTTTACGCCGCAAAAACACGCATTATCTAATACAAAAACCAAAGCTCGCGCAGCGAGCAAATTTTCGTCCCTTTCGCCCCTTCCGCGTCTTTTCGCAATCCAAAAATCGATTATTTTCTCAGATTTTCCAACCAGATTTTCACAGATTTCTGGCCGCAGGCCACCCCATCCATTGGCCGCAGGCCTACGTTTGCGTGAAGCAGTGAAAGCAAGATATAAGGCAAAAATCATCTATTGCAAATCCGCGCAGATCCGCGCGATCCGTGGAGATTCCCCCGCAAAAATAACCATTTATAGGGATTCCCATCTGGCAGAAAATGTGCATTTTTGCAGCGTGAAAGATTAAGGATATGAAAAAAGCAGCCGTATTGCTCCTATTACTGGCATTTGCCGTCGGCCTCAAAGCACAGAAAAAACAGCTGTTCGACGGGGGAATGATGGTCCACACGGGCTACATCATCGACAATATCTCGGCACTGGATTACAAAGCCAGCGGGATGTCTCCTGACTTCGTCATTGGGACACCCAAAAATTTTCGTCAAAGAGTTTTTCAA
>CAMVIT010000080.1:0-10129 GCA_947167635.1 uncultured Bacteroidales bacterium
AGAGATGGTATTGTCGAGGTTGAACGAGGGGCTCACGGTCAAGTGCAGGACGGAGACATGGTTACAACCCGCGGGCAATATTGTCACCAATGTGTCCGTCAAGATACCCGTCTGCAAGTTGGTGTAATGGAAGCCATGGGCATTGTAATCCTGTCCCTGGCAGGCCGCATCGTAAATGTGATGGTAGCACGGCAGCACGGTAAGAAAAAGTGTGGTGGTCACACTGCCACCGGAGCAGCTTGCTGCGTTGAAGAAGGTATTGCGGAAGGTGTGCGTTCCTGTCTCCCACTGTGCAGGCAGATTGAAAAAGTGATCGTTGTAGGAGTCCCCTTCGCAAATCGTATCGTAAACCGTAGTGCTCGTTGTGGGCAGGCCGTTTTGGGAAGAAAAAGTACCGCACAAAGTAAACTGGCAGCCTGTGGCAGAGGTTATAAGGCAGTTGGCCGAGGTGGTACCGTTAATAGTATAGGTAGTCGTGGTGGAGGTACTGCCGTTGTCCCATTGGTAACTCTCAAAACCTGAGGGTGCCACGAGGGTCACCTGGTCGCCGTTGCATCCACTTAACACCAACTTATTGCTGATACAGGAGGCGGTATAGTACGCATAGCCGAAATGTCCATACCATGCACAGTCGTAAGTCACAAACTGCACCCTGACCTGCTGTCCGGCATAGTCGGAAAGGTCGATGCCCACGTTGGTCCAGGGGCGCCAGCGAACATAGAACCATCCGGACATGAAAGTCTGGAAGCCGGGGATATTTCCGGCAGCAGTCACGTCATATTCGGCACAGGAATCCACCAATTGCCCGGCATCATTGAGCACACGCACCACAAAGCGGGGTTGGGCATGGAAGGGGTGGTCCGGATCCTCAAACACCACCGCAAACTTCAGCAGAAGGATGGCACGATCAGGGTCCACGGTGAACTGGTAGGTAACGGCCTCGGCCTCCGCACCCACTTGCTCATTTCCGAGCTTCACCACCCTGTTCTCGCCCGGCGGCAAAAACGGCAGCTGGTATCCCGTGTTGGGGTCGCTGCCCTGCTGGGTGATTACCGTGTGCCGCCCCACCGCAATGCCAGTATATTGGAACGGATTCTCGAACATGCCGTACTGGCAGGTCACATTGCTGCTAGTCAAATCCGTAAAGTCCGGACATTGCGCAACAAGCCTGCCCACACACAGGCACAAAAGGAAGACGACAAGGATGCGAGCGTAGCCTTTACCCATACATGTTATTTTAGGATTTTCTTATTTTTTTAATTCGGCAAAAATAATAATTTTAACAATACAGTGTTCATAAGTCCGCAAATAAATTTTCATACCAGCAAATTAACTCCTCCCTTCTGCGGGAATCATCCGGCGTCAACATGCCTGCATTCCCGTCGAAAGAGGGGATCGGCACTATTGTTCTTCATTTTTTTTATCTTTGCCGCCGCTAAAGAAACACATATTGGTTATACAATTTTAAGAAAACAAAAAAATTCGACATGAAAAAACACAGCTTTATTGCACTTCTGATCTTTATGGTTGCCACAATGTTTCAAGCCAACGCGCAGGCCCCCTACAAGCACGGCATCGGCGCGACAGTCGGCTCCATGCAGGCATTCTCCTACAAGACCTTCCCCACCGACCACTTCGCCATCCAGCTCGACATGGGCACCAAGTACAACTACAGCATCATCGCCGGCTACGGCTCCACGCTGTGGACAACCGAGCTCGCCGCGAGCTTCATGTATGAGGGTCACTTCGTGAAAGGCCTGTACGGCTTTGCCGGAGGCGGCGTCAGCCTCGGGTTCAGCTGGCACCCGTCGGTGTCATACTACAGCACCACCTCCCCGGAGATGCAAATCTGGAACATCATGGGAAAAAGCGGCGCCCACGGCATCATCGGCTTGGAATACAAATTCGGCATCCCCCTCGCCCTACAGATAGATTTCCGTCCGGGCTACCGTTTCCAATTCAACCATGAGGTCATCGTCAACCACACCTTCGACTGGGGTTTGGTGAACCTCGGGGTGCGCTACACCTTCCAATAAGGCGCTTATTCAATTCCGTGCCCCATGTGGCAAGGGCACATCCACATGGGATTTTGAAAATCGCAACATCCGAACACATCTAACCCGATATGACAACGGAACAAGAACACCCTGAAATTCACGGCGCATTCAAGGTGCTGTTGTGTTTTCTCGGCGCCACAGCCGTGCTGCACGTTCCGCTTTCTTGCTTTTTTATCATTTGGTTCGCCAGCGTTCTCCCCCATTCTTGGCTGTTCGTGGGTGTTGCACTTTCTTTCTGCCTTCTTCCTCCCCTCATCGCGACGATGGCGTTTCTTTCGTTGCGCAACAGGCGAGGCGACACCATTTTCCTCCTTCACATATACATCATGCTGATGACCGTTGGCCCGGCGATGCTGACGCTAACGGCATTTCCAGTTTGGAAGGTGCTGGCTTGTCTTTCCGTATGGGCACTTTGCATGTTGTATATCACCCATTCCGAACAGGTCCGGCATGTTTTCCCATTGAAGGAACGGCATGTTCCCGTCTGGTTGACATTCCTACTATATGGACTTCTGTTCCCTTACACACTGTTCTGTCACCGTGTTGTCGCATGCATTTCGGATGGCAGACCTTTTCCCGGAGTTTTTTATGGTGACGTTGATATCGCCATAGATCCGGAAACGCTGGAGGCAGATGAACTCACGGACGGATTGGTTCGAGTCAAGAAACCGGCCGGGCTGGAATGCGGTTATGAGCATACTGCAGACGCTCTTTTCATAAAGTTTTTCAACGAAGACTGTGTGTATTACATCTGTTCCGGCGTGAAGGAGGGAGATGTGGATATCAGTGAGGCACCGTTTGAGGAACTGGTTGACAGGAAATATGCACAATACCCTGACGAGCTGATGTCGGACAGCGGTTTCGGATTGGAGGGGGAACCGAAAATCCAGGCACACCGCAGATGCTGGATTTACCGTACAAAACCATACACCACCATGGTTGACGTGGTATTGCTCCGCGACTGGCGCACCCGGAAATACTGCCTCATATACGGCAAATACGAGGAGGGCACCGGCAGCCACACAATGGAGATTGCGGAATCGGTGCGGTTCAGATGACCGTGTCCGTAAACTTTTTGTATTTTTGCGCCTGAAAATTTGACAACAATGATTGACTATACCAACAAAGCAGTCTGGATTACGGGCACCTCCTCCGGAATGGGCAAGGAGGTGGCTTTCCGCTTTGCCGAAGCCGGGGCGCGACTCATCCTCACAGCCTTGGAGCCGGACCTTTTGGAGCAGGTGCGCGAAGAGTGCCTGCGTCGTAGCGCCAAGGCCGTGACCTGCCTGCCCTTCGACCTGTCGCAGACCGACGCGCTGCCGCAGCTCGCGCAGGATGCGCTCAACGCCTACGGGCGCATCGACCTCTTCTACAACAATGCCGGCATCAGCCAGCGCGGCACCACCGTGGAGACCGACCTCGCCGTCATCCGCAAGGTGATGGACATCGACTTCTATGCGCCCGTCATCCTCACCAAGGCCGTTCTGCCCAAGATGATCGAGCAGGGCGGCGGACAGTTGGCCGTGACCACCAGTATTGCCGGACTCTTCGGATTCCCGTTGCGCTGTGCCTATTCGTCGGCCAAGCACGCCCTCTACGGCTTCTTCGAGACCGTGGCGGCGGAGAACTGGCAGCACCACATCCGCGTGACCATCCTCACCCCGGGGCGCGTACAGACCAACATCTCCGTCAACGCGTTAGAGAAAGACGGCAAACAGCACGGCAAGATGGACGCGGGCCAGGCGGGCGGCATCACCGCGGAGAAGGCCTCCCGCATCATCTTCAAGGCCATCGCCAAAGAGAAACGGGAGAAACTCGTGGGCAGCGGCGAACTTATCATGGCCCATATCAAACGATTCTTCCCCGGCCTCTGCGCCAAGCTGGCCCGCAAAATCAAACCCATGTAACCATTTATTTATTGTTAACATAACAAACCAAAACACCTCAACAAAAAATGAAAAGAACACTCCTTCTCACTTTAGCCGTCAGCTGCCTCTTCCTCGCCAACGGACAAACCATCAGCAAGAACGGAGGCCTGACCGCAGACCAAATCGCCACTTTGCAAGACTCGTACAAGAGCACAGGCGCCGAGAAAGCCCTCCGCAACGCGGTGGTGGCCAACGACATCAACAAGCTGGCCAAGAACTACGACAACAACACGGCCTTCGATGCGCACTTCTCCAACCAGGTGCCCTCCAAGGCCATCACCGACCAGGCCTCTTCCGGCCGATGCTGGATGTTCACAGGCATGAACGTGCTGCGCGCCAAGGCCATCAAAAAACACGACCTGCCCTCCGACTTCCAGTTCTCGCAATGCTACACCTTCTTCTGGGACCAATTAGAGAAGGCGAACCTCTTCCTGCAATCGATTTTGGACAACCGTGCCAAGTCGATGGAGGACGAGACCGTGAAGTGGCTCTTCCAGAACCCGCTCAGTGACGGCGGCCAGTTCACCGGCGTGGCCAACCTGATCACCAAGTACGGCATCATGCCCAAGGAGGCGATGCCCGAGACCTACAGCAGCAACCACACCTCGCAGATGTCATCGCTCATCAAGCTTCGCCTGCGCGAGGACGGCTTGATCCTCCGGGAGATGGCCAACAACAAGAGCACCACCGAGAAGATGTTGCAGGACAAAAAGATGGAGATGCTGAAAGTCATCTACAAGATGTTGGTATATACGTTGGGCGAGCCCCCCGCCGAGTTCACCTGGACGCAGCGCAACGCCAAAGGTGAGATCGTCAGCACCGACAAGTACACGCCCAAGTCGTTCGCCGCCAAGTTCGCCAACGAGGATTTCAGCAAATATTATATGGTGATGAACGACCCCACCCGCGAGTACTACCGCGTGTATGAGATCCAATACGACCGCCATGTCTATGACGGCCAGAACTGGCGCTACCTCAACCTGCCGATGAGCGACATCGCCGACATGGCCATCGCCTCCATCAAAGACAGCACCAACATGTACTTCTCCTGCGACGTGGGCAAGTTCCTCGACCGCGAGACCGGCTACATGGACATCAACAACTACGACTACGGCTCCCTGTTCGGCACCTCGTTCAACATGGACAAGCGCCAGCGCATCGCCACGTACGCCAGCGGCTCCACACACGCCATGACACTCTGCGCCGTCGATCTCGACAAGGACGGCAGGCCGCTCAAATGGATGGTCGAGAACAGCTGGGGCAGCAAATACGGCCACAACGGTTTCCTCATCATGACCAACGAATGGTTCAACGAATACATGTTCCGCTTGGTCGTGGAATCCAAATACATCCCCGCCGCGACCCTTAAACTTTTCGACCAAACCCCCATCTATCTCCCGCCTTGGGACCCATTGTTCGCCCCAGAGGAATAAAACTCCTGCCCTGTTTCACCGAAAATAACGACCGCTATGAAAAGAACGCTGACAATCCTGTTCATCGCCCTGTTCGGATACGCTTTGCACGCCCAAAATGCGGATGACATCTGTGGCATCTACCATTCTGTTGACCCCTTCTCCAAAGAGGGATCGCAATGTGAAATCTACAAGGCCGCCGACGGCACCTACGAGGCCAAGGTGGTATGGGTGGAAAATCCCAAAAAGAGAGACCAGCTCGGTCTTGTCTTCATGACCGGACTGACCTACAATGCCAAGGAAAACGAATACCAAAACGGCAAACTCAAATACCCCGGCAAGAAGGGCACCTACAAAACCTACATCCGGCTGGCCAATAACGGCAAGACCCTCAAGATGCGCGGGTATCTCGGCGTTTCGCTCTTCGGCATGACCGTTGACTGGACCCGGGAAGCGAAACTGCGCCCACAGAAGTAAACATCTGATTATACATCAAAAAAACTACCCGACTCAAGTCCGGTAGTTTTTTTTTGCGGTTAAATACATGATGGCACAAGGCCTGCACGAGCAGGTTCCTGCGCTCCTTCGTCGCTTGCGCGGGGTTATGGAGAGGGTGTATGTTGCTCGCCGCGAAAAGGATGCAGAACCATGTTTTGTGCCATCAGATATATATTTCATTATTTTTGCAGTCGTGATTGATTCTCATAGAGCCTGAAATGTGATGTTTTTCGCTTCTAAAATACTGAAACCAATCACTTTATCAAGGACGAAACAAAAAAGCTACCAACAAAATTTATTGATAACTCACTAAATACAAATACGTTAGACTATAATTTCAAATTCTTGTCATATCTAAACAAAAAATATATATTTGCAACCTAAAAAAAATTCCATATAGGAAAAGGCTCCACCTGTACGGAAATAACCATGAAATTTATAGGATCCCTCATTAAAAAATCTAAACTATGGAAAACAGTTTCACCTATCTCACCCCCGTTGCCCTGCGCCTGATGCTGTGCGTCACCGCCGTCTGGGCAGTCCTTTGGTGCATCAGTCTTGTATTGGCTGTTAAGAAAATGATTCACAGCCGTTTTTCCGTCGGGAAGTTTATTCTTTGGCTTTTGCTGATCATATGGACGGGAGGCATCGTTATTCCATTCATTTATCTGAATTCTCGCCATAACACACAAGAGCAATGAGCACATTTTTTATCATATACAGCGTTTTTGTCATCCTTTTCTGGATTTACATGCTCGCGCTTGGCACCCGACGCAAGATGAGATGGCCTGTTGTGTTCGCATGGATGGTGAGTGGAGCCAACATCATCGGATTCATCCTCTATCTTTTCCTTCGCGAAAGATTTATGGAAACCGCGCCGGCTGAAGGCATCACACATGTATAAGGTCCTCCGCCTTCTGGAATGCTCCTCCGTATGATTCCCATCTGTCCCAGCAGATTGTCGAGTCCGGCACAGACCGAAAGGGAGGAGAATCCGGGGGCGGAAAGAGAAATACCAGAACGGCAAGTTGAATCTGTCGAGAAATAAAAATTGATTGGGGGGCACTGGGATTTATTCCTATTTTTTGTATTTTTGCCGCCTTAATTAAAAACGTGAGATGGATAAGAACACAGTAATCGGACTGCTATTGATATTCGGCCTGTTCATGGGTTTCAGTTTCTACCAGACCAACCGGGCCAAGAAATTCAGAGAAGCACAAGAGCAACAAATGGCGGAGCAGGCCGAGCAGAAGGCGGAAGAGGCTGCGACCCTCTCCCTCGAACAAGACACAATTCAGGACCAAACGGAGGCAACGGCGGCGCTATCCCCTGCGCAACGTTTTTCCAGCCCTCAGGTCGCCGACACCACCGACTATGTCGTCGAGACCGACAAGGCCTATTACTGCTTCAGCAAAAAGGGCGGCTACCTCAAGCATCTTTATCTCAAAGATGTGTATCGTTACACTCCGAAAGATTCCGCCAAGGTGATGCTGGAGCTTTTCGAAGGCGGCACCAACGAGATGAGCATCGACCTGCTGTTGAGCGACCAGACTGAAGTGGCCACTCGCGACTGCTATTTCCTTGCCGACGTGGACGACACCCTTGTGGTGGACGAAAAGCACAAGACGCTCTCCCTGCGCCTCTACCCCAACTCCACGGGCGACTCTGTCCAATGCCAGACCCAGGATGCCAAGTCCTACATTGAATATCGCTACACCTTTGACAACAACGACTATCGCTTCGGCTTCAAGGTCCGTTTTGTCAACATGGGCAAATATCTCTATGCCAACAAGCATGACTACACGCTCAACTGGAACGCCCGGCCCCGCAACGTGGAGAAGAACTACGATGCGGAAAAGATGCTCACCTCCATTTATTACATGGACAGCGGCGACGAAGTGGGCAACCTCGACGAGCGCAAGGATGCCAGCAAGGAGATCACCTCCTCCCTGAAATGGGTTTCCATCAAGCAGCAGTTCTTCACGTCCTGCCTCATTGCGGACGACAAGCCCTTCAAATCCGGGGCCCTCGCCGTCAGCGGCTATGACAAGTCGGAGACATCCCTGCTCAAGAACTGTTCCGCCAACCTCGACTTTGAGATGCCGGATCTCGACAAAGGCAATTTCGGCATGTCCCTCTATGTGGGACCCAACCAATACAAACTGTTGAAGAGTTACGGCATGAAGCTGGAACGTCAGGTTCCGTTAGGCTGGGGATTCTTCCTGCTGCATTGGATCAACCGCTTCGCCATCATCCCGGTCTTCAACTGGTTGAGCAGTTATGGACTCAGCTATGGACTTATCATCCTCATCCTGACCATCATCCTGAAAGTCGTCTTGCTGCCTGTCAGCTACAAGACCTACATGTCGTCGGCCAAGATGCGTGCGTTGAAGCCGGAAATCGAAGCGCTCAACGCCAAGTACCCCAAGGAGGAGGACATGATGAAGAAGCAGCAGGCCACCATGGCGCTGTACAAGAGCGCAGGCGTGAATCCGGCGGGCGGCTGTCTGCCGATGTTACTGCAAATGCCGATCCTCATCGCCATGTATCGTTTCTTCCCGGCCGCATACGAATTGCGCCAGCAATCCTTCCTGTGGGCGGAAGACCTCTCCACATACGACTCCATCTGGGATTTCGGGCGCACCGTACCTTTGTACGGCGACCACATGAGCCTGTTCACGATCCTCATGACCGCCGCCACCCTGGTTTACACATGGCTCAACAACAAGCTGATGAACCCGACGCAAGGCAACAAAGACCAGCAAAGGATGATGAACATGATGATGTACATGATGCCCATCATGTTCCTCTTCATGTTCAACAACTTCTCCTCGGCATTGACGTATTACTACCTGCTTTTCAACCTCTTGACCTTCCTGCAGATGTTCATCTTCCGATTTGCGGTCAACGAGGACAACCTGCGCGCCAAGCTGCAGGCCAACATGAAAAAGCCCGTCAAGAAGTCGAAGTGGCAGCTGAAGATGGAAGAGTTGGCCAAACAGCAGGCCCAACTTCAGAAACAACAACAAAGAAAATAGAAAGGACGCCCGCAAGGGCAATGTGAAACTTCAAAATACAATCAAAATGGAAAATCAAGAAAAGAACGAAGTATTGTCAAGAGCCGTAAAGGCAGGTAAGAGAACTTACTTTTTCGATGTGAAAAGCACGAGATCGGAAGAATTGTATTTGACGATTACCGAAAGCAAGAGAAAATTCAACGAAGAAACCGGCACTTTCTTCTATGAGAAACACAAGATATTCCTTTACAAGGAGGATTTCGAGAAATTCCAGAACGCTCTTTCCGGCGTGATCGAATTCATCCAGACCGGCAAGGTTCCCGAAGAGACAATGTTCGAACCGAACACGCGCGAGGATGATGGTCGTGTGGATGTGGATTTTGACAACCTGGACATGACATTGTAATGGGAAAGATCGTCGCCATCGTGAACCAAAAGGGCGGTGTGGGCAAGACCACCACAGCCGTCAATCTCGCGGCCTCGTTGGCGGTGCTGGATTTCCATGTGCTGCTCATCGACGCCGACCCGCAGGCCAACGCCTCCTCCGGCGTGGGCTTCGAACCCGACGAAGAGTCCATCAGCATCTATGACTGCATGATCGGAAACCGCCTTGCGGCAGAAGCCATCATCAAGACGCAAATCCCGCATCTTGACCTGCTTCCCGCCACCATCGATCTCGTGGGCGCCGAAATCGAGATGATCTCCTTCGACCGCCGTGAATACCGCATGAAGGACGCCATCTACACCCTCAAGAACGACTACGACTTCGTCTTCATCGACTGTGCCCCCTCGTTAGGATTGATCACCCTCAACGCCCTTGTGGCCGCCGACTCGGTCATCATCCCCGTGCAGTGCGAGTATTTTGCCCTGGAAGGACTCGGCAAGTTGCTCAACACCGTGCGCTTGGTGCAGTCCAACATGAACCCAGGCCTCTCCATCGAAGGGATCCTGCTGACCATGTACTCCTCCCGCTACAAATCTTCCAATGCCGTTGTGGACGATGTCAAGTTGCATTGCAAGGACATCGTTTTCAACACCATCATCTCCCGCAATGTGCGTTTGAGCGAAGCACCCAGCTTCGGCAAACCCATCGTGCTCTACGATGTGCAGTCACGAGGCAACACCAACTACCCGAAACTTGCGGGCGACAAACTGCTCGACAAGATTAAAGCGGTGCTTGCCAAATGAGCCGCGTCCTGTTAATCGAACCGAACTAC
>CAMVIT010000081.1:0-9913 GCA_947167635.1 uncultured Bacteroidales bacterium
CATAATTCCCGCCGCCGCGCCGGCACGCCCAAATCAAAAAAAAGATGCAAAAGCCCTGATCTGTGCCATCAGGTATATAATTCCCTTATTCTGTAATCTCCTCAACGGGCACTGACGGCGAGTCGGCGACAATCTCGTTGCCTGCCGGTGCAAAATAGGCCCCGAAGAAGACTTGCACCACGATACGCAATATGGTATAAGCAGGCACGGCAAAGATCATGGCGAAGATGCCGCCCACATAACCCGCCATCAAGATGACGATGAAAATCTCCAACGGGTGCGTCTGGGTGCGTTTGCCATAGATGGCAGGCTGCAGGACGAAGTCATCGATCACTTTGGTGACGACAATGATACAGATCACCTTGATGATCGTGTTCACGATATAAGCCGACTCGGGCGAAGCCGGGATGAGCGAAGTGACCGATATGATCACGGCAGCGGCGGTGGCAATGATGGGTCCCACAAACGGGATAATGTTCAGCAGACCGCCAATGGTACCGATAAGCGGCGCATTAGGCACGCGAAAGATGAGACAGAGCAACATTTCGATTAATCCCACACAAAGCATGTCAATGAACACGCCGATAAAATAGGAAGAGAGTTGTTTGCCGGTAGCATCCAAAATATTGGAAAAATCATTCCTGTAGCGGGTAGGAATCCAATTGCCGAGCATCTTGAAGAAGATACCGTGGTCTTTCAGTGCAAAAAAGGTCATAAACAGCACAGAAAAGAGCCCGATGACGAAAGCCTTGGCCACCCCCACGGTGTCGCGCACGACATTCGACATGTCAATCTGCTGGAAAAGGCGTTGTACCTCCCCCGACACAAAAGTGGAGAAATGTTCCCCCTCGTTGAGGAATCCGAACTTTTTGAGCACGGGATCCAGCTGGTTAAGCCAATCTTCGAACCCCGAGTTCAGAGCGGTTGGGTCGATGGCCATGATGGTGTTCACCTCGCGGACAATGACCGGAACAAGGAAACAGACGACCATGAAGATGGCCATAAAGATGACTGTCAAGGTGATGGCGGCAGCCAAAGAGACGGGGAAGGGCTTGCCCTTGATCCTGATACGTCCCAGCAGACGCATGAGCGGTTTGCCCAAAAAGGAAAGCGCCAGAGCGACAAGCATGTATATCATGATGTCGAAAAAGAACCACCCCAAGAAAACTATAATCGCAAGGATGGCGATGATGGCAATGATGCTCTTAGTGCTTTTCATCGGTTTTGACTTTGGAGGCTTTTGTTTTCTTTGTGCGCTTTTCTTTTATGGTCTTGCCCTTGCGTCGCGGGGTGTTGAAGTCCTGTTTGTAAGCGAGAGCAACCCCCGCAGTATAACGGAATTGGTCGTTTTGATAGTAGAAGTTCTCATCACGTTGCCCGATATAGGTGTATGCCTTCACTTTCCAGGTACCCTCCTTGTTGATATTGTAGTTCACCGTGAAGTCACCATACATGTTATACAACGCCTGTGTGTTTTTGTCATCGTAATAACCGATGCTGGTCTCCAATGTCATACGGTCCTTGAGCAGGTTAGCGCTGCCCGTGACCCCATACTCCGCCGAGCTTGATTCCGTGGCTTGGTTATACGTGATGCCAAACGAACCGTTCCTCGATGCAAACAAGTCCTTAAGCATATTATTGACAATATTGCTAAACATATTCATGCCCGGAATGCCCGACGAAACTTCGAGGCTGTTGGGCATAAAGCTGTTGGTCAACAAGAAATAGGCGAATTGTCGGGTTATATTTTCCTTATTGGTCGTATCAATGGCCGTAAAGAACATGTTGGAGAGTTCTTCGTTGCTATTGGGCAGCTCGAAACTGAATGTGGGTTCGATGCGTTGCATGATCGGTCCGTTAAGGTTCAGATAGGCATTGACGTTGGTGGTGCCGCCACCCGAGTAATCCGCCGGGATTATGCTGGAAAGCGATGTTTTGGAACTTTTGTAGGCACTCACGCTGACTGTCATGTCCTCCAGCGGGCCGTCGAAGTGAATATTGCCGCCCGGCACCAGGGTGAAACGCGAATTGACAATGTTAAAGAGCGAGATCTTGAAGTCGCCTGAATGAAGGCCGAGATCGCCATAGAGATTGAGCTCATCATCTCGGTAGAGAAGCTGGAATTTGCCATCGGCACGGGCATTCATCGTGCCGCCAATAGACTCCAAATAGAGCACCACGTCGGCATCATTGGTCACATTGAACGTAAAGTCGAAGTCCAAGACCGTCGGTGACTTTTTCTTGTCAAAAACTTCCGCAGAAGGTGTTTGCTCCCATTGTTTGGGAGTGAAGACAATGGCATTGGATTGTGATGCCGTACTGGCCGAGGTGACCTGTAGCACAATGCGCGACCCATCAAGCGTGCGCAAATTGGGCCCCGTAAAACGAATATGGTTTCCATCGCCCTTGATAGCAACGTCTCCCGACACGATGCCGTCGCCATAGAAGACGGCTGTCGGATTTTTCGGGGCATTCAGCACCATGGCCCGGTCTGTATGGATGCCCAAGTCAATCATCATATCCTTGAAAAAACGGTGTTTGATACTGCCCGTCATCGTGGCCATGTCGCCATTTTTGTCAAGGATTTGCATATTGTCAAAAAAGATTCCCTCCGAATTAAACCGGATATCCTGGTTTTTAACCCGATACGTTGTACCCAGCACGGCTATGCCCATAAGCACATCCACAGCCGTAACAGTGCCATCCAAATAGGTAGTCTTCGGATTGGCGACAAGAGAGAGTTTTCCCGAGGCTGTTCCCGAGAAAACATCACTGAAGGAGGACAAGAACGGTGCAATAAAACCAATCTGCAAGGTGTCAAAGGCTGCCTGTGCGGAGAAATTCTTCTTGTCGGTTTCATAACGGCCATTCAAATGAGCAACGATGTTGGACTCTTTTTGGAAATCACGATAAGAATAGTCTTGCACGGTAACACGCGCATTGTTTTCGTTTTGGAAGATACCGCCGCTAAATCCGACCCCACCTGTGGTGTCAAGACCAGCCACTACAAACAAATCGCCCATTTTCGAATTGTTGAACATGAACTCGTCAGCCAGCACCTTTCCAAAAACAATCATTCTGTCCTTAGGATAAATCATGTTGGCATCCACAGAAAGAGTGCCCCCAATGCCCAAGTCACCGGCAATGGAATTCAACACCCCCAAGTCAAAGTCATGGGCTTGCACATGCAGCCGATCACGTGTGCCTTTGTTAAATTGGCCATCTACAGAGATGTTGCTGTTCCCATTATAAAGCAACAGGTCGTTCACTGAAATGGAGCCGTTTTGCAAATGAATTTCATTGTCATCGTTAAATTGCCAGGCTATATCATTGAGATATAACACGGAATTGCGAAGAATGAAGGCAATGTCGTCCGCGTCAGCAAGATTCATGCTACCGGCCAGTCGCGAGACACTGCTCTCCTTCTCGTTGAACTCATTGAACCATTCAAGCTTATATTGAATGGAGTCGTTCAAAGCGGATGCTTTCATGTCAACCTTGGTGAATGGCATGCGCGTTTTACCCAACACAGCCAAGATAGAATCCGATTTCAGCGCGAGGTCGAGGCTCTTGGTGGTAGATGCATTTCCATCCAAAATGAGATTATGCACGGCAAACTTGTTACGGATCGCAAAGAATGGCACATCCGCCTGAATCTTGTCTGCACGATGGTCGGAAGTGACGGATAAGTCTATGGTGGAATATGGAGCGATGAAGACATCGGGCAAAAGCATGCGCAGCACGTTCCAAGAACGATATGTGGTGACATGCATTTTCAAGAAACCGGGAACGTCATTCTCCTCTTGAACTTGAGGAATATTGACAGCGACATTCGCCGTATTGGATGACACCAAATTCGGGAAAAAGGCATGTGCGAGATTCCGCAAGGTATCCTTGATGCTGTTAAGGTGATAACTTGTCTCAAGAGTCGAGTTGGCAATGCCGGAAGCGAGAATAAACTTATGGGTGTTTTCAGTGTTGAATGCTGTCAAGCGAATGCGATCGCCGAGCAGACTGTCGCCATTGGAATAAATCCGGACATTGTCGCAGGCGGCATAGCCGTTGACATTCTCGAGATTACTGCCATGCAAGACTACAGCAAAGTTGTCGAAAGAGATCTTCAACTGTGGATTTTTCTGGAGGGAGCAGAGGAGTTTGTCAAAACCCTTGGCCTTGGAGGAGTCGATGGACGGCAGGCTGAGCGCAATAGCCCCGGCATCCAACTTGTCGAGCGAGATATTGCCTTGCAGAGAGGGCATATCCTCGGTAAGGTCAAGTTGGACAATGACACTGCCATTGAAATTGGGGTCGCTGCCGACGACCGTGCAGTTATAGAATTTGTCTTGGTAGTCAGCCTTGATCTTGGTGTTGCGCAGCCGATAGCCTCGAAGGTCAACATGCTGGACATCACCGGAAAGATGTGCCTTCAGGGTCTTAAAGTTATCAGCATCCAGCGTCGAAGAGGCCATCTCTCCATCCACAGAGAGATGCGCTCCTGTGGTGCCCAAGATCTTGGCATTGTTAGTCAGACGTGCAAGATTCAGGCTCGGTGACGACACAGAACCCTCGAACTGCAATTTGCCATCCTCCACAAAAGTTCCAAGGTTAGCATACAGCTTGCCCAGAGAAGTATTGGCATCGACTTTCGCATCGAATTCAGAAGTGGTGCCGGAGAAAAAGCACTTGAGCGAAGTATTCCCGAACTTGGCCAGTGTTCTGTTAATGGGAATCTTCTTTCCTCCGGGCAGCGTGAGATTGGCCAGCTCAGGAATATTGACTTGCGAAGAGTCGATATTGGCCGTTATTTGCGCATGCTTGAAGTTCAGGATATCCTTACAGGCGAAATCGCCATTGAGTTGCGTGCCCATTCCCCATCCGGCGTGCAGACCGATGAGTTGGAAATCACGGATTGGTCCCTCAAAACGGTCCGCTTCTATCATCAATGTCTCGTCCATCCCCTTCAAGGAGGGCGCATGCGCCACCACATCCTGCATTCCCAGCTGCGAGGGGTGTATGGATGTCTTGAAACAGACCGAATCCACAAACTCCCCCATGCCTGCCCAGTTGGGATAATAGAACGCCAAGTCCATGTTCAAGTTACTATGGGGGGTGACGAGTCTCATATCATTGAAAACCAAAGAGGTGTCGCAGATGGAGAAATCCCCTTTGCCATCCGACAGCGAGAAACCATTGTACTGGTTGTACGCCAAGTGGTTGAACTTAGCGGCTATTGTAGTGAAGCCCGTCGAGTGCACTTTGAAATCGTCACAGTCCATGAGCACATCCGACAACTCGTAATAGGCATAGTCGATATCAGGGTTACCTTTCGTGTCCAAGACCTTACGCTGGTCATCATTGACAATGGCGACGCGGCTATTGGCAAGTTTAAGGTTCGTCGCTGTCAGCAGGAATTGGGAGTGAGTCTCCTTGTGGGGAAACACCTTTGCCCAAACGGCAAAATTGACACTCGGTTCTCCGGCGTACTTGCGCACCACCACATTGGCCTTGTCAAGGTCGATTTGATGGAAAACGAGTTTGAGAGGCTTAAGCTTAAAGTAGTTGAGACGTCCTTTAACCGTGCCCACGAAAATCATGTCGTTGTGGTGGTGATCGCAGATGCGGAAGTCGTGGGCGACGAGCTTGAGCGTGGGGGTGATGTGGATATTCTTCATGGAAATCTCGGTGCCCCATTTCTCAGTCAGCTTGTCAGTGACTTTACCGACGACGAATGTTTGCACCGCAGGCACAAAGAGCAGCCCCACGACGGTAAGGTCGAGAAGAAAGAAAGCGATGAAGATCCATAGGATCACTTTCCAGAATTTTTTTCTACTTTTGCCGCTCAAAATTTAGAGGTTATGTCCGTTTACATTTTAGGTATCGAGTCCTCCTGTGACGACACGTCGGCTGCCGTTGTCGAAGGAACCACGATTTTGTCCAATGTCATTGCCTCACAGCGAGTTCACGCCGAATATGGGGGTGTGGTGCCGGAGTTGGCATCGCGCGCTCATCAGCAGAATATCATCCCTGTGATAGACACGGCATTGAAGCGCGCAAAGATAAACAAAAATCAGTTATCCGCCATCGCGTTCACAAATGGTCCAGGACTTTTGGGCTCGCTGCTGGTCGGGTGTTCCTTTGCCAAGGCGATGTCCTATTCCATAGGGGTGCCTCTTGTCGAAGTGGACCACCTGCAGGCACATGTGTTGGCCAATTTTCTGGACAAGCCCGGCGAGGAGCGCGCGCACCCGTCGTTCCCGTTCCTCTGCCTTACCGTGTCGGGCGGCCATACGCTCCTGTTGCAAGTCAACGACTATTTCGACATGCAGCGCCTGGGGTGCACGATTGACGATGCGGCGGGCGAGGCCTTCGACAAGGCTGCCAAGATCTTGGGGCTCCCCTACCCTGGCGGCCCTGTCATCGACAAATATGCACAGGATGGGGACCCCCATCGCTTCCAGTTCGCCATCGCTCATGTACCCGGCCTCGACTACAGTTTCAGCGGGCTGAAGACCTCCTTTCTCTATTTTATACGCGACAACCTCAAAGAGAATCCCGACTTCATTGAAGAGAACATCCACGACTTGGCGGCTTCCATCCAGTATGCCATTGTGAAATCGCTGATGGACAAGGTGAAAAAAGCTATGAGGGAGACGCCTTGCAAGGACTTTGTGCTGGCGGGCGGGGTTTCCGCCAACTCCGGTTTGCGCAACGCCGCCGCCGATGTGGCACGCCGCTACCGCAAGAATCTCTTTCTGCCCACCTTGGACCTTACCACTGACAACGCCGCCATGATTGCCGCATGCGGTTATTTCAAATACCTGAAAGGCGAGTTTGTCGGTGTGGACACCGTGCCGTACAGCAGCCGGAAATAAAACGGCCGACGCCAGTGCCGGCTTCGCCTTCATCCCATCAAAAAAGGCCACCTTGCGGGTGGCCTTGGAGTATTAGGGAAATGTGTGTTTACACTATTCGGCGACGGGAGCGGTCTCCTCAGCCGGAGTCTCGACTGCAGCCTCGGCAACGGGCTCGGCGGGAGCCTGTGCAGACTTCTTGCTGCTACGACGGGTACGGGTGCTCTTCTTCTTGGCACCTGCTTCCACGGTGTAGGTTTCGTTGTAGTCAACGAACTCGATCATGCACATTTCGGCATTGTCACCTTTACGGAAACCGGTCTTGAGAATGCGTGTGTAGCCGCCCGGACGGGTAGCCACCTTCGGAGCGATCTCGCGGAACAGCTCCGTGACGGCATACTTGTTGTGCAACTGGCTGAAAACGATACGACGGGAATGCGTGGTGTCGCTCTTGCTGCGGGTAACCAACGGCTCGACATATTTTCTCAACTCCTTGGCCTTGGCCAGGGTGGTGTTGATTCTTTTATGCATGATGAGGGACGTGGCCATATTGGACAGCATGGCCTTCCTATGAGCGTCCGTTCTTCCTAAATGGTTGATTCTTTTTGCGTGTCTCATTGTTCTTACTCGTTATCTAAGTTATATTTTGAAATATTCATACCAAATTCCAAACCTTTGGACTTGACCAAATCCTCGAGTTCGGCGAGGGACTTCTTGCCAAAGTTGCGGAATTTCAAAAGGTCGCTCTTGTGGATGGCCACCAGGTCGCCAAGTGTCTCAAGCTCTGCAGACTTCAAGCAGTTAAGGGCTCTGACAGAGAGGTCCATATCGACAAGTTTGGATTGGAGGATCTGGCGCATAAGCATGGAATCTTCATCCACCACGTCCGACTCCTCGGTCTGTTCGGGGGCGTCAAGTGCAATCTTCTCGTCGGAGAAGAGGGCAAAATGCTGGATAAGGATCTTGGCTGCTTCCTTGAGGGCTTCCTTCGGGTGGATGGAACCGTCGGTTTCCACATCGAGGATAAGTTTCTCAAAGTCAGTCTTCTGTTCCACACGATACGGCTCAATCACATACTTCACATTCTTGATGGGAGTATGGATGGAGTCGATGGCGATGACGTCGATGCCTTCATGCAGCGTTCTGTTGTCTTCAACAGGAACATAGCCTCTGCCCTTGTCTATGGTGATTTCCATGACGAGACGCACAGAGGGGTCCATGCGGCAGATGAGCTGGTCGGTGTTAAGGACCTGGAAGAAGTTGAGGAAGCGGTTGATGTCACCGGCCAGGAAAGTTTCCTGCCCCGAGATGACGATGGTGGCTTTCTCGGAATTGTTGTTCTCAATCTTGTTCTTGAAGCGAACTTGTTTGAGGTTGAGGACGATGTCGATAACATCTTCCATCACGCCGGCGATAGAGGAGAACTCCTGGGAAACGCCTTCGATCTTGACGGAGGTAATGGCGTAGCCTTCCAATGAAGAGAGCAGCACGCGGCGCAGGGCGTTGCCGATGGTGACACCATAGCCTTGCTGCAGGGGACGAAATTCAAATATGCCGTGAAAATCGTCGGCCTCGTTCATGATGACCTTGTCCGGTTTTTGAAATGTTAATATTGCCATTGTTCTGTTTTTTAATTTGTGATCTGTAATTAATGTAATGTGAACTGTGAGCTGTGAACTGTGATCCGGTAAGGTTCTTTGTTCTGATCACTGTTCACTAATCACTGATCACTATTTGGAGTACAACTCGACGATTGCCTGTTCGTTGATAGTCTCGGGGATTTCCTCTCTCTGCGGATAGTTCATGAACTTGCCAACCATCATGTTGCCGTCCCATTCGAGCCAAGGATGAGTCATAGCCTTGCCACTGAGGGAGTTGGTGACAACTTCCAGAGCTTTGGAACGCTCGCGGACTTCGACGGTGTCGCCAGGGACGAGCAGACGGGAAGGGATGTTGCAGATCTGGCCGTTCACGGAGATGTGTCTGTGGTTGACCAGCTGGCGGGCTGCGGCGCGAGAAGGGGCAATGTTCAAGCGGAACACCACATTGTCGAGGCGGGACTCGATGAGTTGCATCAAGTTCTGGCCGGTGACACCCTTCTTGCTGGCTGCCAAACGGAAGATCTTACGGAACTGGCGCTCCAGAATGCCGTAGGTGTATTTTGCTTTTTGCTTCTCCTGCAACTGCATGCCGTACTCGGAGAGCTTGGAACGTCTTCTGGACTGACCATGCTGACCGGGAGCATAGTTGCGTCTTTCGAAGTACTTGTCAGGACCGTAAATCGGTTCCTTGAATTTTCTTGCGATTTTGGTTTTGGGGCCTGTATATCTTGCCATAATTCTAAATTTTCTGTTGTTATAAAAAAATGATGTTCAACTATACTCTTCTGTGTTTGGGAGGACGACAACCGTTATGAGGAAGCGGAGTCACATCCGTGATCTCTTCCACCATGATACCCGTCGTGTTGATGGAGCGGATGGCGGATTCACGACCTTGTCCGGGGCCCTTCACATAGACCTTAACCTTACGCAAACCGAGGTCATAGGCGACCTTGGCACAATCTTGGGCAACCATTTGGGCTGCGTACGGAGTGTTCTTCTTGGAACCTCTGTATCCCATCTTACCAGCGGAAGACCAGGAGATCACCTGACCGTCGTTGTTGGTAAGAGAAACGATGACATTATTAAAAGAGGCATAAATGAACGCTTTTCCTGAAGCATCAATTCTGACAACTTTCTTCTTGGATGTTTTTGTATTCTTTGCCATAATTATATGTTTTCTCTATCCATGTAATTGATTAATAACTACTTCGTCGCTTTCTTCTTGTTAGCAACAGTTTTCTTGCGTCCCTTACGCGTACGTGCGTTGTTCTTGGTGCTTTGACCGCGCACCGGTAAACCCAGACGGTGACGAATACCTCTGTAGCAACCGATATCCATCAAACGCTTGATGTTCATCTGCTCTTCGGATCTGAGCGGTCCTTCCACCTTCATCTCGTTAACCAAACCACGGATTACTGCCAATTCATCGTCATTCCATTCATTTACCTTCTTGTCCCAGCT
>CAMVIT010000082.1:0-9901 GCA_947167635.1 uncultured Bacteroidales bacterium
CCGGCTACAAGCCTTCGCCCCTCGGCCCCATTCCCGAAGACTGGGAAGTGAAGAGGCTGGGGGAAGTGTGTACACACTTCAAAAGTGGAATTACTATTACTTCCAAAGATATTCATGAAGAAGGATTATATCCCGTTTATGGTGGAAATGGTTTAAGAGGCTATACTAATACATTTACTCATGATGGCAACTACATATTGATTGGTAGGCAAGGTGCTTTGTGTGGCAATATCAATTATGTTGACGGAAAAAACTATATTTCAGAACATGCCATTGCGGTACAAACAGATGAAAACATGCAATGGCTCAAATATAAATTGGAAAACTGGAACTTAAATAGATTTTCCGAATCATCTGCTCAACCAGGACTGTCTGTTGAAAAACTAGTACGTTACAAATTAGTGATACCAACACGTCTTGAACAAAATAAGATTGCAGACATCCTTTCCCTTTGGGACACCACCATCGCCAAGCAGACCGCCTTGATAGAGAAGCTCACTCTGCGCAAGCGTGGCCTCATGCAGCAGCTGCTCACAGGAAAGAAGCGGCTGAAAGGGTTTGGTGGGGAGTGGAAGGAAGTGAGGTTGGGAGAAATTGGTGTCTTTTTCAAAGGTGGAGGCGTTCCAAAAAACAAAATCACCAATTCTGGCAATAAATGCCTCACATACGGAGACCTCTATACAAAATATGACTTTGTAATATCCGATGTAAAATCATATATTGATGATCACACTGCAAATGAAAGTGTCAAGATTCGGTACGGAGACATTTGTTTTGCAGGTTCAGGTGAGACAAAAGAGGACATCGGCAAGTGTGCAGCTTTTATTGATAACGAATATGGATATGCGGGAGGCGACATTATTGTTTTCAGAGCAAATGACTGCAGCCCAATCACACTTTCATACATCCTTAACTCAAGTGATGTTATCAGACAAAAAAGTAATATGGGACAAGGTCATTCCGTCGTACACATATACCCATATCAATTAGAAAAGCTTCTGATCAAGCTTCCTTCGAGAGCAGAACAAGATGCCATCGCAACCATTTTAATGGAATCAGACAAAGAAATCGAGATACAAAAACAAAAACTGGCGGCCATGCAGGAGGAGAAAAAGGGGCTGATGCAGGTGCTGCTGACGGGGAAGAAACGAATCAATAATCTACAATAAATCACTATCATTATGAAATCCGAAGAAATCCAAGCCTTATTCGAGCAGTTCGAGAAAGCTGCTGTAACAGTCGAGAATGTGGAATGCTGGAGCGCGCGGGATTTGTATCCGATATTAGGTTATACCCAGTGGCGAAACTTCATGAATGCAGTTGACAAAGCTAAAGAGTCCTGCTTAAATGCAGGACAAAAATTAACCGATCATTTTGCTGACGTCAGCAAAACGATACCTATGCCAAAAGGTGCTGAAAAAGAGATAGATGACATTCTCTTGACCCGCTATGCCTGCTATCTGATAGCCCAGAACGGAGACCCGCGCAAACCGCAAATCGCTTTCGCTCAGACCTATTTCGCCGTTCAGACCCGCAGAGCGGAACTTATCGAACAACGGCTTCAAGAAGCGGAACGTGTAAAAGCAAGAGCCAAACTGCAGGAAACTGAGAAGAAACTCTCTGGCATACTCTACGAAAGAGGGGTGAACGACAAGGGTTTTGCCAATATCCGGTCGAAAGGCGACCAGGCACTGTTCCATCTCTCCACCCAACAGATGAAAACCAAAATGGGCGTGCCCGACAACCGTCCCGTGGCCGATTTCCTGCCCACCATCAGCATCAAAGCCAAGGATTTCGCCGCAGAGATGACCAACGTGAACGTGCAGTCCAAAGATCTGCAGGGTGAACCGGCCATCACCAAAGAACACGTGGACAACAATCAGGCGGTAAGAAAAATACTGCTGGAACGCGGCATCGTTCCCGAAAACCTTCCGCCCGCCGAAGATGTGAAGAAAGTGGAACGCCGTCTGAAAAGCGAGGAAAAGAAAGCATTGGAGAATAAAAGGAAAAAATAAAAAAGAGTCGCCTTTCCGACAACCCTTTCCCGACCGGAGACACCCCAATCCAGAAGAATCTTACGATTCCGCGGCAAAAATACAAAAAACAGAATAAATTTCAAACATGGATGATAGCATTATTATGAAAGACATAGATTACGATCAGGATCTTGATATTGAATTCAGATACCAGTTCTGTTCATTCCTCGGCCCGCTGGAAGAGGAACGATATGTTCAAAATATTTTTGTAGATATTATCAAAACGGATGATAGTGGCAATGAAGTTCAAATCATTGGGAAGGCAAGTATTAAAATCATGTTGCTATCACAGGCGTTGGATGATAACTTTGACATTTTTCAAATATTTGATTCCGATTCATATACCATGCATATAGGTAGCACGATATATGATTTTGATAATGGTGACATTAACGAAGACTTGCGAAGGCAATTGTTTGGGGATGATTTTATGATCAATCCGAATATTTGTATTTTTGAACGGCTGACAATTCTTCCGGAATACAGAGGGTTGGGCATCGCAGCCAAATTCATCAAGGACAATTTCTTTTTCTTCAATACAGCCTGCGGTCTTATTGTAATGCAACCTTTTCCTTTGCAATTTGAAGCCGAAGGCACGCTTGCAAAACGCAGTGATTTTGAGCGCCAGATGGAATACGACCAGATGGAAAAGGATGAAAATAAAGCAAGGAAATCCTTGATAAACTTTTATAAAAAGGTTGGCTTCATCTCTGTGAAAGGATATGACGACCTGATGTTTCTCCTGCCAGGATGCAAAAACAATAAACTCGATGCCATAGATTTGAATGAATCAATAGCAGTGCAATAAATGATTACTAACTAAATCAATCACTCCCATTATGAAAACTGAAGAAATCCAAACCTTATTCGAGCAGTTCGAGAAAGCTGCTGTAACAGTCGAGAATGTTGAATGCTGGAGCGCACGGGATTTGTATCCGATATTAGGTTATACCCAATGGCGCAACTTCATGAATGCAGTTGACAAAGCTAAAGAGGCCTGCATCAATGCAGAACAAAAACTAACCGACCATTTTGCTGACGTCAGCAAAACGATACCCATGCCGAAAGGTGCTGAAAAAGAGATAGATGACATCCTCTTAACCCGCTATGCCTGCTACCCAATGAACGACGTAAGGACAGACCTGCGTGTCTGCCCCCGATAGGTAAGAGGGCGGACACACAGGTCCGACGAAATAGGGCGGACACGTAGGGGCGGACACATAGGTCCGCCCCAACGGCCGCCCTCGACGGTCCGCCTCGACGAACGATAAAAATAAGATATATGAAGTATAACCCAGAAATCCACCATCGGCGCAGCATCAGGCTGAAAGGCTACGACTATTCGTTGCCTGGGGCGTATTTTATAACCCTATGCACACAAAATCGGGAGAACTTCTTCGGATATATTGAAGAAGGCATTCTCCATTTGAACGATGCAGGCGAGATGGTGCAGAAGTGGTACGCTGAGGTTGCCCACAAGTTCGCCAATGTCACCTGCGATGAGATGGTGGTCATGCCCAATCACTTTCATTGTATATGGCAAATCACCACGCAAGAGGAAGGGGTAAACATTCCAGCTGTGGTGCAATGGTTCAAAACCATGACCACCAACGAATACATACGTGGTGTCAAAGGGCAAGGGTGGCAACCATTTGACAAACGATTATGGCAGCGTGATTATTACGAACACATCATCCGCAACCAACAGGCATACGAACATATCCGCAATTATATCCGAACGAACCCCGAACGGTGGGAATCGGATCAATTACGCGGAACCGAATCCCCCCTCGTAGGGGCAGACCTGCGTGTCTGCCCTTACGACCACGATATAGGAGTGGATGATATGGGGGCGGACGATATGGGGGCGGACGATATGGGGGCGGACACATAGGTCCGCCCCAACGGTCCGCCCCAACGGTCCGCCTCGACGAAAACGATATAAATAAAAAATCACCCAAAATAATGGAACGAATCTCCTTCAAAGAAAACGACATCAGCCAACGACCAGCTTTGGAGCTACTGCAGAAGCTGGGCTATCAGTACCTCTCGCCAGAGGAAGCATTGGAGCTGCGCGGCGGGAAGACCTCCAACGTGCTGCTGGAAGACATTTTGCGGCAACAGTTGCGCAATCTGAACTCCATCCGCATCGGCAGTCACAGCGAGGCGCGCTTCTCGGAACAGAATATCGAAAACGGCGTCGCCGCTATGCGCAACGTGCCGATGGAAGGCGGCTACCTCAACGCCAACGAGGCAGTGTATAATATGCTCACCCTCGGCAAGGCCTTCGAACAAAGCATCGACGGCGACAAGAAAAGCTACACGATGCGTTACATCGACTGGCAACATCCCGAAAACAACGTGTTTCACGTTACGGAAGAATTTGCAGTTACCCGTGCGGGCTCCAACGACACCTACCGTCCCGACATCGTGCTGTTCGTCAACGGCATCCCGTTGGTGGTTATCGAGTGCAAACGTCCTGATGTCAAAGGGGCGGAAGAGCAGGCTATCTCGCAGCATCTGCGCAATCAAAAAGAGGACGGCATCCGCAGTCTGTATGTCTATAGCGCCCTGCTGTTAGCTATCGGCAACAGTTTCGGCAGCTACGCCACTACCGGCTCGGCAGCGCAGTTTTGGTGCAAATGGCATGAGCGGTTCCCCGACAAGACGGCGAAACAGGACTATCTCCAGCGGCTTAGCGAGATGGTGGGCAATAGAGAAGTCACCCTGCAAGACGAGTACCTCTACAACCTCTGCTGTCCGAAGCGTCTGTTAGAGCTGATGTACCACTTCACGATTTACGATGCCGGCATCAAGAAATTAGCCCGATATCAACAGTATTTCACCGTGAACGAGACGGTGAATCGGGGGAAGACCATAGAGGCGGGACATCGCAACGGTGGGGTGGTGTGGCATACGCAGGGTAGTGGCAAATCGCTGACAATGGTGATGTTGGCACAAAAGATAGCGCAGGAGCCGAGTATTTCCAACCCCCGCATCGTATTGGTCACCGACCGCACCGACCTCGACAGCCAGATCACCAAGACTTTCCGAAAGTGTGGCAAGGAGGTGGAGAACGCCACTACGGGCAGCCGGTTAGTGGAACTGTTGGAAAGCGACACCGATGCCGTCATCACCACGGTTATCAACAAGTTTGCCACGGCCATCAAGAAAATCAAACGCCCGCTCGACAATCCCAACATCTTCATCCTGATTGACGAAGCGCACCGCAGCCAATACAAAGAGTTGGCCATCCAGATGAACCGGGTGCTGCCCAATGCCTGCAAGATCGCCTTCACGGGGACACCGCTGATGAAGAAGGACAAGAACACCGCCCGCACTTTTGGCGGCATCATCAAACCAGTCTATACTGTAAAGCAAGCCGTTGAAGACAAAGCCGTTGTGCCGCTTCTCTACGAAGGCCGTCTCTCGCCACAAAGAGTAAACGAAGAACCTATCGACAATTTCTTCAACTTGCTCTGCGAAGACCTCACCCCGTACCAGGCCACCGATTTGAAAAAGAAGTTCTCGCGCACCGATAGTCTCAACCAAACCGAGCAGCGCATCTTTTCCATAGCCCTTGACATTACGAAGCATTTCACGGACAATTGGCAAGGAACAGGTTTCAAAGCCATGCTGGTTACCCCTAAAAAGAAGGTCGCCACTCTTTACAAAAAGTATCTTGATGAGATTGGAAAGCTCGCCTCCGAAGTGCTGATTACCGCGCCTGATGATCGCGAAGGGGAGGAAACCGCATACGGCGGGACGGCGCAGGAGGTTAAGGATTTTTGGAAGCGTATGATGGATGAGCACGGAACGCCGCAAAAATATCAAGAAAACCTGATTTCGCGGTTTAAGAACCAAGAGTTACCCGAATTGATGATTGTGGTGGACAAACTGCTAACCGGCTTTGACGAGCCGAAGGTGGCGGTGATGTACCTCGACCGTAAACTAAATGGCCATACATTATTACAGGCCGTTGCGCGTGTCAATCGAACCTGTGAAGGGAAAGAATATGGATATATCATTGACTATGAGGGTGTTTTGAAAGAATTGGATGAAGCTCTGGGAGTATATTCCGAATACGATGAGGATGATTTAAACGTCTTTCGCGAAACCTTGGTGCCAGTGAGTGACATAATCGCCGAACTTCCGCAGCGCCATTCCGACCTTTGGGAGTTGTTCAAGATGATTCCCAACAAGCGCGATTTGGAGGCATACGCACAGTCGTTACGTATGGAGGACCGTCGCCACGAGTTCTACGATCGCCTGACGGCCTTTTCATCGGTGCTGCAACTCGTCCTATCTACCAAGGAATTCTTTGAGACTACTGATGAAAAGACCATTCATCGTTACAAAGACGATCTGAACATGTTTGCCAAGCTGCGCACCGCTGTCCAACTGCGCTATTCCGACACTATCGACTACAAGAAATACGAGGCGCGTATCGAGAAACTCATCAATCACCATGTGGAGAGCGATGCCGTGAAGGTCATCACCAATCTAGTCAACATCTTCGACAAAGATAATTTCCAGAAAGAGGTGGACAGCGTGGTTGGTACCGCCGCCAAGGCCGATACCATCGCCACCCGCACGGCTAAATACATCAACGAGAACATGGATTCCGATCCCGCTTTCTTCAAAAAATTCTCGCAGCTCATCAAAGAGACCATCGAACTTTACGAGCAGGGGCGCTTAACGGACAATGAGTATTTGGAAAAGATGATGCAGTACAAAGAGGATGTGCTGAACCACACCGACAGCGAATTGCCGCCCGAGTTGGAACACAACAACGCGGCAAAGGCCTATTTCGGCATCGCTTTAGAGAACTACAAGCGGCTCTTCCCCGACATGCCCGTTCGCGAAATGGCCTTGGCCACGGCCAACGCTTTCGATGACATCATTCGCCAAACGGTGATTGTGGAGGGTTCCGTGCTGGTGGACTGGCAGTCGAAAAACGACATCATCGGCAAAATGAAAATCCGTCTCGAAGACGAGCTAATCGACAATGTCAAGCGCAAATACGGAGTGAGTTTCCCGTTTGATGATATGGACATCATCATTGACGGTTGTGTGGATGTGGCTAAAATCTGGATACGATGACGAAAGACAGCATCCTTTACGGCTCAACCCGTATTGAATACAGCATTGACTATGTGCCGCGAAAAACGCTCGGCATCCGCGTGGAGCCGGACGGTTCGATTTGGTTAAAAGCTCCGGAAAACGCTACTTTGGAAGACATTCGTGAGAAAGTGCATCGCAAGGCACCTTGGATTTTGCGGCAACGGCGTTATTTTGAGTCTTTTGGAATTCCCACAACAGAGCGGCAGTATATCAGTGGCGAGTCGCATCTCTATTTGGGGCGACAGTATATGCTTCGAATACGGGAATCAGATTGCAATGCCGTTCATTATCAAAACAACATTCTTGAAATCGAATGTCGAAACAAGAAAGAGGCCAAGAAGGTGCTGCAGCAATGGTATCGAGAGCGGGCGGAAATCAAATTCTCAGAATATGCGAAACCAATTGTCGAACACTTTTCCGTTTATGGCGTAAAACCCGAATCTCTTTCCGTTAGAAAGATGGAAAAACGATGGGGCTACTGCACCAAAGACGGCTACATATACCTGAATCCCAGACTTATATGCGCACCGCGTGGCTGCATAGAATATGTAATCACCCACGAACTGTGTCATTTAGTACACCGCAACCACACGAAAGATTTCTATGCGTTGCTAAGCAAGGAGATGCCTCAGTGGGAGAAGTGGAAGACGAAGTTGGAGCGGATGATGCGGTGAAACCTCTTGCCAATAAAAAAATCGCCCCTTTTCCTCGTTTCTCACATTTTTTCCGTATTTTTGCATCTGTCTAACATTGCGGCCTCCGCGCCGCCTTATACAATAATATAATAAATATGCCTGAAGAACAATTCATCGACTACGTCAAGATATTCGTGCGCTCTGGCAACGGCGGCGGCGGTTCCGCCCACCTGGCACGTTTCGCCCGCAATCCCAAGGGCGGACCCGACGGTGGCGACGGCGGCAAGGGCGGCAGCGTCATTGCCCGCGGCAACCGCAACCTCTGGACCCTGCTGCATCTGCGCTACACCAAGCACATCTTTGCCGAGAACGGCGGTTTCGGACAGAAGAACCAATGTTTCGGCAAAAACGGCGCCGACGCCGTCATCGAGGTACCCCTCGGCACCGTCATCAAAAACGTCGAGACCGGCGAGACCATCGGCGAAGTGCTCGACGACGGCGAGGAGCTCGTCATCATGAAGGGCGGCCGCGGCGGATTGGGCAACGTGCACTTCAAGAGCGCCACCATGCAGACACCACGCTTCGCGCAGCCCGGCGAGCCCGGCTCCGAAGGATGGGTGTCGCTGGAGCTGAAAGTGCTGGCCGACGTGGGGCTCGTGGGATTCCCCAACGCAGGCAAGTCCACGCTCATCAGCAAGCTCTCCAACGCCAAGCCGAAGATTGCCAACTACCCCTTCACCACCCTCACCCCCAACCTCGGCATGGTCGCCTACCGCGATTTCCAGTCGTTCGTCATCGCCGACATCCCCGGCATCATCGAAGGCGCTTCCGAGGGAAAAGGCATCGGCATTCGCTTCCTGCGCCATATCGAGCGCAACTCGGTACTGCTATATATGTTGCCCGTCATCGGCGAGGAGGGCGTGCGCAGCGCGGAGGAGATCCTCCACGAATACAAGATTCTCCAAAACGAGCTCAACCAGTACAACCCGGAGCTGCTCGACAAGCGATCCCTCATCGCCCTCACCAAATGCGATGCCGCCTCCCGGGAGGAAATCACGAAAATCATGGAGGCAATGCCCCGCGACCTGCCCGTCATTGACATCTCCTCTGTCGCGGATTACCACCTGACTGAGCTGAAAGACAAGCTGTGGCTGCTGTTGGCAGATTAGAAATCCGCACGATTTGAGCACTGCACTGTTCAATAATTCAACACCTATCCAGCTGATTATCAAACAAATGTCGAAAATTCCGGTTTTTTTAATAAAAAAAAACGATGCCGGATGGGGAGTAAACAAAAAAAAGTGTATTTTTGCAGCCTCAAAAAAACAACTAAAAAATAGTAGAGAAAAATGGCAAAGAAAGTAAAAGAAGCCCGTCAGCAAGTGATTTTGGAATGCACGGAGCAAAAGGCAAGCGGCGTGCCAGGCATCTCGAGGTATATAACCACGAAGAACAGAAAGAACACGCCTGACAGATTGGAACTTATGAAATACAATCCCTATCTGAAGCGCATGACCTTACACAAGGAAGTCAAATAATTACAAACAATAAAAACACAAAGAGATGGCAAAGAAGGTTGTTGCAACACTGAAAAAGCAAGGTGGCGTCACCTACACGAGAGTCGTGAAGATGGAACGTTCACCGAAAACCGGTGCCTACACGTTCAAAGAAGCTGTTGTAGAGTCCACCGCTGTGAAAGACTTTTTGGCTAAAAAGTAATATTTTGTTTTCATGGTTGAAAGAAGGTGCCCCACAAGGGCGCCTTTTTTCGTTTAGGAATTCCCCTTGTGGAATTAAATACTTGATGTTCAACTCAAAATATGGGAATTATATACCTGATGGCACAAATCATGGTTCTGCATTATTTTTTTGATTCGGGCGTGCCGGCGCGGCGGCGAGCAACCCACAACCTCGTCTCAACATTCTCCCGCGCCGCGACTTTCCCGCGCACGCACCCCTCCCAGGGGTTGCAGCGCTACCGAGCTCTTGCCCCTGTCGGGGCAGCTCAAGGAAAATGATTACCCTTATTGTCCCGGAGGGACATCCTCTCAATAACCCCACCTTTAGTTTTGCAGCGTCAAAAATTCAAGGAATGGAGTTGTTGAA
>CAMVIT010000083.1:0-9666 GCA_947167635.1 uncultured Bacteroidales bacterium
TCTGGTTAGGCGTGAGCTACAACTTCAACGCCTACAAGAAGGCCGGTGCGGGAAAAACGGAAGGGGAAGACAGGAGCAAGATTCGGACGGGGGTGTGATGGTGTTGCAAACTAACGACTCCAAAGATTTTGATAATTCCGAATCTCTTGCAGTTCTTCAATGCTGAAACAAATGTCTAGTTATTCATCAAAAGCGGATGGGGACCACTCTGTTTTCACTACCCGACCAGAATCTAACGTAATCGTCTGTCTTCTATCCACTTTCATCTCTTTCATCCCAAACATATCCTCTTCCTCTTTCCCATACTCCACAACAAAACTACCGCTCATCCAGAAGGCAAAAACACGATTGCTGACAATTCGCTCCGGACGGAATAATTCCGTCAGACTAACGCTTTCCTCTTCGTGTTCAAACAAGCTCAACCCGCTCTGGAGCACCACTTGGGTGAGAAAGATAGAGTCGTTTTGAATGACCCAGGTACAGACCGGAGCACCATTCTTTTCAAAATTTTCCCAATTGAAAGGAAACTGCAACGGGTCATTGTCATACAGCAACATCAGCATAGGACGGAAATCTCGGGCAGGGAACCGTCCCTGATGCTTGCCAAACACCACTTGGTCGTGTGACAAACCGCTCCGCAAATAATACGAAAGATAGCATTGGTTGAGATATGCCATCTGATATTTTTCCATCAATTCTGCATTTGACTTGTATTTTTTCTTGAAATCCTTCATTTTTTCCCAATCCTTTGGCATTATGGTGACGTCCTTCAACATTTTACCATTACGAAAATAAAGATAGCGGACCCATTCTTCAGATGCGCCGCTTTTAATATCCTGATATGTCGGGGTGATTTCCAAAACTCCCGAAAACCAATCCGCGAATACCGTACCATCTTTTTCCGGGGCGGCCCCAGACAATGACTGGATACCGAAAAAGGCAGGTTTGGCCATCGTGTCAATGCGAGTGCTGTCCTTTGGCCAATAGGTACCTGTACCGCCAAAATGAGAGCGAGAGTCCACCGAGACAAGATAGAGTGCACTGTCGCAGACTTGCCAAGTAGCGACATGTCCGCGATAATTTCCTGTGCTAAAGCTTCTGAATGGCGACTCCGTTCCAGTACGAATATAGAGGACCTGTAACGGAGACGGGTGTCCCCAGTTGACATATAACTGATACTGTTTTCCATTATCAAGGAAAACGTCAGATTCCTGATCGGTGGCGTAGCCCGTCATACAAAAAGAGGTCAACGCAAAGGCTATGATTGCCTTAAGAAACAGAATTCTACTATAGTAATCTCTCTGATTCATTATATTGGGGACTTCTATTTTTTCATTATATTGTGGACTTCTATTTTTTACTTCTTCGCGCTGCCGCCGACCTTGATGCGAAGTCCGTTAAACATCAAGATAAGCAAACAACGCTGCAAAATTAAAACATATTTCTACACATAATACGCAAAACTTTCAAAAGGTTGCAGCTTGTTGATATTTTTTGGTAATTATATACCTGATGGCACAAAGTTCATCTTATAAAGGCTGGTTTTTATTTTTCACAACCATTCGTTTCAACCGTTCTTTATTCTTGTCATTATTCCATATACCATCTCTTTCATCGGTAAATTTTAAAATAATCACATCAGCCACTTTATTTGATGCATCTTGTAGCTGCTGTGCAGATAACTGATAATTAATATCGGGACTCAAAATTATCCTACTTGTTGGCAAACGGATGGGAACTGTTTGCAAAATTATTCCACTCCATATTGCTTGTTTTGATTTCGTTTGGCACACAATATGTGCAAGCCTCTTCATCATCATACACATGAAGTCTTAATTTTTCTAATTTAACTTCCATAACAACTGTATTTTTGATATTTTTTGCAAAAATACACTATTTATATAAATACTTTTCCCTGTTATTGCTTATCACTGTTGTCTTTTTTGAAAGATACTTTTCCTGAACGGATCAAACTGCTCTTTCATAGTGGCGGCGATAATCAGTTCCTCGACGAAAGCGATAAGATAGATGAGCCAATAGATTCCGATTAGGCCCATGTCTATGTAATATTGAATCCAATTCTCGAATAAAGTTGAGTTGTTGATCCGGAATGAACAGATTGCTAATGTTTTTAGAGGAATGTAGAGCAGTAAAGAATAACCGGCAATTTTATTCAGAACGGTATGGACACCTGTGAATCTGCCCCATCGGGTTTCGCAGATGGCCCGCGTAATGAACCGAATGAGTAATATGAAAACAAAAGCCACTCCGCCCTCAAACCAAGTTTCTCCAAGCACCATGTGTGACAAATAATGGTCTTTCACTAAGTAACATACAATAAGATAGCCTATAATTCCCGTTGCAAACAACCAATTGGCTATATTGTTCTCTTTAATATATTCATTGTTGCACAATTTCCATTTCGTTCTCAAAAAGTCTCCGCAAAAGATGCTCAAACATCCCAGAATATACAATGATACAGCGGCAACACCCCATTTTGACAGATATACTGAAGGATCTTTGGGCGTCAGCAATGCGGAAAGCGGCAACAGAACCGCCAAAGCCATACGGAAACGGTTCAGCTGATGGATTGTTTGAGAGGCGGAGCTTTCGTTCATTGTTCGTGAATTTGCGGCAAAGATACGCTTTTTTCAATCTCCTGTCCATGTATATATCATCGTAAGTCTGCGAGTTCTGCGGGAGAAAATGTGCCCGCTGAACCCGCAGATTTTGCAGAAAGATTAATCTCCTTCCTCCAGCATAAACAGTTCCTCTACGGTTTTGCCGAAATATCGCGCCATCTTCAGCGCCAGGAGGGTGCTGGGAACATATTTCCCTAATTCGATGGAGTTCACCGCCTGTCGGGTCACGCCGATCTTTTCCGCCAGTTCGCCTTGGGTGATGTTCACCTCGGCGCGTGCCACTTTAATCCTGTTTTTCATAGCGCATGGAACGTTTGTTAAAGAACAGTCGAAGGTAAAAACAAATGATGAAGACATAAAGGATGGAGAAGATGTTGATCATCATCACCCACAGGAAGGGAAGACCCCATACGAAAATCAGGCATAACAGCATGATTCCGCTGTTGATGTAGAGCGAAAGGATCAATGACTCATACCGAAGTTGTTCGATGAACTCATCGTCTTCCTTGTTGCGGGAAAAACCGATGAAAATGCCGGCCACAATGAGCAAAATGCCGATAAATGTCAGCAGAAGGTCATCGTTTGGACCGAAAGAGGAGGAAAGAGGGCCGGAGAACAGGTCTCGGTTGCCTTCCAGACGTTCCATCCCGAAAAGCTCGCGGATGTTGTTGAGGCTGAAGTCGCATTGGCTTTGGAAGATGGAATGGATGATAATCAGTACAACGGTGATTCCGAATATCCACCAACCTGCTTTTTTGTAACCGATTGGTAACAAGAATTTTGTGTTTTTCATAACCTTGAATATTTAAGATGAATGATGATATTTTTGACGCTGCAAAAATACACAATTCTTTACAAAAAGCAAGTATAAGTTACAAAAAGTAATGTTTTGAATACATCTTGATGCGCGCACGACCATGCTGCACACGCTGCTGCGCCGCCCGTTAGCGTCTCGAAGTCTCTGGCAGCAAAGCCGATTATTTTTGATTAATTGTTTTGCAATTTTCACGGCATCTCAAACTCCCACTCGCCAGCCGCCACGATGCGCTCCTGGGGCGTGTCGGGGAACAGGGTGGCGGTGGTGCCTTCGGGAACCGTGAGCTTAAGTGTTGAAGTGCTGGCATGTTTAATTGTCGAGTCGACAGAATCACCCGATGTGATGGTCTCTGGCTGATAACGTATTTCCACACGGATGGTGCCATAGCGGGTGGGCTTCGTGACCCGCACCCAGTCAACACCGTTTACGGACTGCGGATCGATGATGAAGTGCTTGTATCCAGGCACCTCCGGATCGGGACGTATGCCGGCCAAGGCCTGATAGAACCAAATGCCGATGCCGTTGTAGCAGTTGTGCACGCGACTGCGGTCTTCCACCACTTTTTCCCCATTGTCGCGCTCGCATCCCCAGGATTCCCATGTTGTGGTTGCCCCGTGGTTGATCATGTGGAGATAGCCGGGGTAGTCGGGCTGGCGCAGGATGGTGGCCATCAGGTTGGCCTGCCGCTCACGGATGCACCACTCGGTGAAGATTGGCACGCCCATCAAGCCCACGGCGATGTGGTCGTGGTACTTGTCGTGACAGTCGGCTAACAGCCGCTCCTTGACCGCCGTTCGGATACTGCTGTCGGGGGCGATATCCATCAGCAGGGCATAGCTCTGGTCGAGTGGAGTCCCATTGGCGTAGGTGTGGGTTTCTGGATGATAGAATTTCTGGTGGATATTGGTTTTAAGCTGCTTGCGCCACTGGGCAAACGTTCGCACATCATCAGGATACCCTAACACTTGCGCCATCCGCTCCATATCAACAAGACAGTCTGCAATGAAACAATTGCTTACAAAAAGGGCTGACTCTCCGCCCACATCCACACCGTCGGGGGCGAGCCAGTCGCCCAAGAACCACATCCGTCCCTCGTCGGGCCATGGCTCCAGCAGACCGTTCTGGCTATAACGTTTCACATAATCCATCCACTTTTTCATCTGCCCATAGTAGTTGTACATGGGGCCATAAAAACCGCCGTCAATCCAAGGGTTGCCCGGTATGCCGTAGTTAAGATAGAATCGCCACGGTGCCTTGATGATAAAGCCACTCCAATAGGGTCCTCCGCCGGTGGGGAACGCCGGTGCCACGTAAGGCAGCGAACCGGTGCTGTCCATCGCGTCACCCCACGCTTCTATCCAGTTGTAGTACGTGTCAGAAACATCGTACATGCTCATTAATGTCATGGTGGAGGAGTTGCCGTCGCCACCGTAGCCCATGCGCTCCAGATGCGGGCAATCCATCATGTAGCCGTTGAGGGTCAGGCATTGCAATGTGTATTGGACAAGATCATGGATGGCGTTGAGTCGCGGGTCAGAGCACTCGAAAGTGGCAGCCTCGTCAGGGTTGAGCGCGCTGATCTGAAGCGCACGCGCCGTCTTGATGTCACCACCGGTCACGCGCACATAACGGAAGGCATGATAGTGGAAGCGGTTGGTGAAGTGGTCGCGGCCACTGCCGTCCGATACATAGTAATCGCTTTCGGTATGCGGGGGCATGGCGTGCGGGTGGTCGAGATACTCCATCGAAACCTCGTGGCCGGACGGCTGCGGCTGGAAGTCGGCTTGGAACCAGCCGGCGAGCACCCGCCCGAAGTCAAGTAGCAGGGTGCTGTCATTTGTCCGCGTGACAGATACCGGCACCAGCGTGTCAATGACACGGTTACCCTTGAATGTCTGATTATTAGATCTGTAATCGTTCTTCTTATAAACAATTGCCGGTCGCCAGTCGGGTTGTATCCTTGCATCATAGCGCTCGCCGCCGAACTGGAGGGGTTGCCAGCTGCCGGTGTATCGGTAGCCGCTCGGCGAGGCCTGCCAGGTGCTGTCGGTGGAGGCAATCATATTCGGCATTGAGGAGACGGCTCGCATCGTGCTGTCTTCCCAGGGACAGAACACCCTTGCAGACACCGCTGCCGGCGTTCCATAAACGCGCCCCCAGCCTTGTCCGATCCACAGCAGCAGCTCGTTGTCGCCTTCGTGCACATAGGGGGTGATGTCGTAATTGACATTATGCGAACGTTTGTTGAGCTGCGACACGGCGGGCTGCAACACCCGGTCGCCCACCTTCTGCCCGTTGACATACACCTCATGGCAACCTAATGATGTGACAACCAGATGGATGCCACCTAATTGGATTCTGTTTTTTGACAAGTGGATGTTCTTCCGCAGCATCGGAGTCTCCTCCCAGCCGCTGCCATCAGCGGTGCGGCAGCCGATGAACGATTGTGCGCTGGCAGGCAAAACGGCCAACATCAACACGAAAAGCATCATCCATTGAAACGCTATTGTGACAACGGAAAGAAATCTCTTCGCAAAAGAAGGGAGGAATGGGAACATGTTTTTCCATTTTAGGAGTGCAAAATTACAAAAAATCAAAATATGAAGAGACGTGCCGTGGTGCATCTCCACATATAAAAAACGCCACACTCTTGCGAATGCGGCGTGAAATCTTTGGCTTAGATTGAAAATTACCCGATGGTGATGGTGCGGGCGAGCTTGGGTTCCTCCTTCTGCACTCTTGGCAGGGTGATGGTGAGGATTCCGTGCTCCACCTTGGCTTCGATGTGCTCCTTGTCCACGTCCTCGGGCAGCGTGTAGTTCTGCTCGTAGTTGGCGTAGGAGAACTCGCGGCGCAGATAGTGGTGCTTTTTCTCCTCTTCCTTGTGTTCCATCTTGTTCTCGATGGCGACGCAGAGGTTGCCTTCGTCGTTGATGCTCACGCGGCAGAATTCCTTCTTGATGCCGGGGGCGGCCACTTCCATCGTGTAGGCCTTTTCATCTTCTCTAACATTCACGGCCGGAGCTGTGTTGTTGTTGCGCGGCATGATGTCGCTGTTCAAGAAATCTTCAAACATGGTAGGAAACCAACTGTTTTTAAACATAACGGGTAGCATAATGAACTCCTTTCTTTTATTGTTAGACTTTTTATTGTTTTTTCTTATTCTGTCGCCTCCGCTCTCGCATCGGCGACGCTATCTATAATGCAAACCGCGTGCCAACAAATTATTTCCAAATTTTTTTATCTTTTCTGACAAATTGTCCGCTTTTTGGTGACAAGATGGCGGGATGTCTGACAAAATTTCTACCGAGCTTTGACCCCTACCGGGGTCTGTGGCAACCGAAATGCCCCCTTTCTACCGAGCTTTTGTCCCTGTCGGGACATTGCGATGCATGTTACGGGTCGGGACATCGGCATGATTCCCGAATAGCCCCGGCAGGGGCGACCGCTCGGTAGAAACGGATGTCCCCGCGTATTCCCTCGTCCCGGCAGGGACGGCACAATACCAGCCCTGAAGCAGTTTTGGATCATTTTGGAGAACACCAGCAAGAAGCACCGTGACGAATATGTGGTGGAATACACGGTGGACTAGGCTGATTATCAGTTCTCGGTGGAGTTGGGGGCGGAATAGTGTTTTGCTAATTGTTTCCTACAAGCGGAATCCCCAACTGCTTACAAATTTTCTTCGCGAGTATATCATCAATATCATTGTGTAGCGGTATGATTGTCCGTTTACCAGAATCTTCGTTGATAAATTGGGCGTGACTGCCTTTTTGTCTTCCGGTTGGGTAACAATGATTTGTTCTCAAGTGTTTCAGGAGTTTTTCTTTTTTCATGCGTTCACGGTCAGTCTTCTGTGAAATACTTTACGGTTTTTATATAGTTCTTTGAGTTCGTCCCGACGGCACTCAATGGCCAGTTCAATGGCTTCTTTCATGTTGGACATGAGTTCATCCAAAGTGTTTCCTTGGCTCATCGCTTCGGGGAGTTGTGAACATTGTCCGACATAGACGCCTGTTGTTGGGTTTTTCTCTATGATGATGCTGTATTCCATAGTGTTTTCTACTTTTTTATTAACGCGGCAAAGATACGCTTTTTTAGCAAATGACTATGTGATGGAATTTTTCCATTCCCCTCTAACATTTACTTTAGGCAATAAATAATCCCGAAATTGCGTTACTGAACCCGTTCAGTTAACTATACGATATGAGAATTTTCCTGAAAATCCTGATGTGGGTGGCGATTTCCCTTTGTGCGTTAATCTCGTTCGCTTTCGTTGCGTTTGCAATATACGATGGTACTTTCTATCAAAAAGAGCTGCGTAAGATAGGGAAACAGTTGAATGCTATGGAAGGGGTTACGGTACTTAATATGTGGGGACACAGGGACATCACCTTGGAGGAAATTTCCGCAGCAATCAATATCAAAGGCAAGGGCGGAATGGTCATATATGATATGTGGAGGGATTCAAAAGATTCAACCGATGGACTGAAATGGCACTCACTTGAACAGATAGGCAATTATTCGTTTACTTTTTATGATTCCAATGGAGGTGTTGGGCCAGGATTCAGCAAAAAGGATTTGGAAAACTATACAGGCTTGCAACTTAACACGGTTCAAGATTTGGTGGACAACTATGACAGAATCTATTTTGTGATAGACAGTTTGAAACAGAAAGACACGCTTACCCATTATCTTTCTGACCATTACGAGTTCTATTTGTGGATAAAGGATGAAGATGCACAGCAGGTGGATCCGATTTTTGTTCTTGCCAATGCCAAAGAAGGCCACGATTTTGCCCGCTCGTTGCATTGGGAATATGAGAATGCATATTACAATCGGTATCCGGAGGAGTGATGTAAAAAAATGTCAACTAATCTGTCGACAATTTTTATATCTTTGTCGTGTTTTTCACAAGGATTATGAACAGTAAAACAATCTTGTCATGAGTCAGAATAACGCACCATTAGGGAATTTCCTGCTGAGATACTGGTGGGTCTGGCCCTTGGCGTTTCTGTTGCTTATCGTATTGCAGCTGTTGGATATGCTCAACGGGCACTACCCGACGGGTATGTCTATTTGCGCTGTTTTGAGGTGACGAAGGATATTGCTTTGTCAACCAAAGAGATAGTAAAACGGACCAAGCATGAGTTCTCCGACCATACTTCATTCGGGAAAGTGGTTGACAAACGAGATTTCACCATTTACGAGGGTGTCTGGGGCGAACCTTACGCTGTGCGTGTGGAAGTCTGGTGCCACGACAATGCCTCCAGACGCGACAAGTGCCTTTTGTCGAAGGTTTACAAGCTGGAAGGATGGATGCGGTAACGGAAACCCATTTTTGTGAGCAATGTGCATGGAAAGTCACTCGAGATTATTATACTTGCGCGGCCTGGACTGCTGCTTCGAGAGCACGACGCACGTAGGCATTCAGACTCTCACCTCTTTCCACGGCGAGTTCAGAAACCTGAGCATGGAGTTGTTGGGGTATCCTTACGTTAAAGGTTCCGCTGTATGACTTTCTAAGAGGAAGATTATGTTCCTTGCAATATTCGATGTAATCATCCACGGCGGCATGAAAATCCGCCTCAAGCTCTGGCACAGTCATCCCTTCATACGTCACCAAAGCTTTACTCCCTAGTCCAAGGACTTTACCATAAAGAGACAAATCATCCTCAACCTCAATGCTTCCGATAAACCCTTTGTATTTCAATGTATCCATATTGTTTGATTTAAATCAGGTTATTTGTTGTTAGAAACTCAACAGCATCTTTCAATGCTTTGCCTTTTACGATGTTTCCAGGGTGCGGTTTGTGTAATAAATAGCCAATGTCTTTTTCGCTGTTGTAGAATTTGACTCGTGACCCCGATGTTTTCCCCTTGGTCTCCTCAATGAATCCGCACATGTTAAAAATAGAAATAAGCTCCGAGTATGTGAAGTCTTTGGGTAGATTTTTTAGCCTACGTGTCAATTTTTCTTTTTTGCTCATTGTTACTAATTTTCAGTTGCAAAAATACAAAAAAAACAGATATACAATGGACACGCGTTTTTTTTATTTTTGCCACAAATTGTTTTCAAAAACAACCCCGATTCTTATGCCCAAACGCTCCATCTTCTTCGCCGTTATCCTGCTGATAATCAGTATGTCCGTCTTTGCGCAAAAGCATCCGTGCTCAGTGTGGGGCACCGTTGTGGAGGAGAATGAC
>CAMVIT010000084.1:0-9554 GCA_947167635.1 uncultured Bacteroidales bacterium
GATACATTAAACGCGACATCGCGCGAAATATTTTATCCCCGCGCGAAAAATATTTTCCCCCACTTCACCCCAACGAAAAAAACATTTTTTTGTGGAATCAGATTTTATTCGTAATTTTGCACCGTGAAACCAAAACACCAATTTATGGTATAAAAACAAAAGGATAGAATAGTTATAAAGACATATTGAAGCGTATTCGCTTTTTGATAAAAGAAACCGAAAACGATGACACAACAGAACGCCATACAACTCTTTGAAGGGAAACGGGTAAGAATTGCCTGGAATGAGGAGGAGGAGAAATACTATTTCTCCATTGTGGATGTGGTGCAGATATTAACCGAGCAACCCACAACACGCAAGGCAAGCACTTATTGGGCGGTTCTCAAAAAACGTTTGAAAGAGGAAGGTGCCGATGAACTGCTTACAAATTGTAAGCAATTGAAATTACCCGCTGCTGACGGGAAAAATCGCAACACCGATGTGGCTGATTTACAGCAGATGCTGCGCATCATCCAATCCATCCCTTCCAAGAAAGCCGAACCCATTAAGCAATGGCTCTCCGAGGTAAAAAACAGATAGGACATAGCGTCATATCTCACGAGCGTGCTTCCGACTACCTGCTGCCGGCAGAAGATGCAGAGATGAAAGAAATGGAGAATATCAAAGAAAAATAGTATCTTTGCACCGTGAAACCAAAACCCCAATTTGGGGTATAAAAACAAAAGGATAGAGTGGCCGGAAGGCCACTTTTTTTGTTCTCTACTGATTAATCTTGCTTCTTTGGAAGGTTGATTTTAGAATTTGTCATAGTGCTTGCTCCATATTTTGCCCATAAAACGTTATGCAAGTCACTTATATAACACTTTTGTTTTCAATATACTAAAATACCATTGGTAAAAATAATTTGCAAAAATAAAATTGTTTTCGTAATTTTGCAGTCGTAATTAAAGATGAATATTATGACGTAATAGACAACGATATAGTAGACTTAAAAAAGTGTTTTTGCTTTCACAAGAGTGCCTGAAATCTGCAAATTTAATCCACTCTTTCTACCAAACAGTGAAGCGGAAATGCTTATGGGCGACCGTAAGCTTTCCTTGTTTGGTAGAAAGGTATGCAGAACCTCAGGCACCACAAGAAGCCTACGGTTCTTTTTTATTGCATATTAACCAACAAAAAATACACATTATGGGACTTTTAAACAACATTATGGATGCCTTTAACAAGGCTGAATTCACCGTCGCACCAAACAAGAAACTCAAAACCATCTCGGCCGACTTCATGAAGAACTTCGATCTCACGCTGGCCTTCTACAAAGGCGTGCAGCTTGCCGACCCAGAAATGACACTCGCAGCCCTCAATAGCAAGACCACCAAGGAGGTCAATACCAAAGCTGACGGGCTGAAGATTAAAGGATCCATGAAGGTGGGCGATGCCGAAAAACTCTTTGACCAAAACTTCGGCGTCACCGTACAAATTAAGGACAAGGCAGGCAAGGTCCTCGTCCCCAACAATATCACCATCGGTCAGGCTGCCCGTGGAGAATACAAATAATGTTTAAAGGTTAACGTTATGGCAACTACTACCAAGAAGGCAACTCCTGCCAAGAAGTCTACTGCTGCAAAACCCGCAGCTAAGAAGACCACGACGGCGAAGCCCGCTGCAAAGAAAACCACTACAACCAAACCGGTGGCGAAGAAATCCACCACGGCGAAGCCTGCTACCAAGAAGACCACCGCTGCTGCAAAGCCTGCCGTGAAGAAGACTTCCACATCAACAAAACCCGCTGCAAAAAAGGCCGCTCCAATAAAGACCGCCGTTGAGATTTCCGTGATCGGAAACAAGAAAGTGGGCACCCTGATGAAGGAGTTCAACAAGCAGTTCCCCTATCTGCGCCTGAAGATATGCTATAGTTATGCCCGTCAGGCTGTTGCCAAAGGTGAAAGTATCAGCGGCATCGATGTCGACAAGACTCTTGCTTCGGTACGTCGTGCCGACTCGGGTGGCGATATCTCCATCAGCGGAAACAAAAAAATCAAAACCTTGGAGAAAGAGTTTGATACTGTCTTCGGCCTCTACGTTCAGGTGTGCTACACCGCAAAGGATGGTCACCGCTACTATACCAGCGGCTCAGCCGACGAGATGACCCTCGCCGCCTTTAACAAGAAATGCGAAGCTGACGGCTGCAAAAAGGGCGAGTGGAAATAACCGCAAAAAAATCATTCATGCAAAATGCAAGACCAGAAATTGTACTTAACCGCATGTTCGCTGGAGAATTCCTCGACGACCATATCGGGCATGAAATTGTGAACATGTACAAAGACGACCTGGGCCGCAATTACGTATACATCCAGCCTTATGGCACATATCAATCTTCCCACCATTGCAAGATTGGTGCAGTATTGATGGTGCGTGGGATACCAGGAAAGAGTGCTTTGGAAGTGCTAGGTTTGGCCACTGAATTGACAGACTTTTTCGACCCATCCTTAGACTATAAAAAACAATGGGAAGTTCACGCAAAGTATATCCGCGATATGAGAATCTCCTATGGTGGTATGCCGTTGCTCAATATCTTTGACCGTAGCAAGGAAAAAGAAAAAGAACAGCCTGTCTATTTCACAATGGAGGCGAAACGAGTCATGCGCCCCAATCGCAAAGTGTACCTTATCTACGGAGAAAAACAAACCATTGGCGAGGAAGGTGCCAAAATAATATTGCTGCCTCACACGAAACAAGCCAAGTGTTCGCTCAAACAGTATTTCGACTCCAAAAGTGATGACTATGGTGCGTTGAAAGCATTGGTGGATTGTACAAATCTGTGGACAGAAGATACCTATCCTCTTACTAGTGATGGACGCCCAACAGAGATACATGAAGACAATTTCTTTGACATCTGTGGCGTGGCAGACTATGAGTTGGCTTTTTCCAATGCTTTGTCCTACTATATAAATAAATATCCCGAGTTGGTCATTGAATTTGCCAAGCAAAATTTTGGTAAAGACATCAAAGAGTTTCGTGTTTTAAGGGAATGGAAAAATATTGACCTGCTCCTTGAAAACAATGAGCAAATTGTTGTCATCGAAAACAAAATAACCTCCAAAATCAATGGCATACAAGTAAAAGAAGGAAAGTTGGTCGGCACACAATTGAAGAAATATTATGAAATTGCACAAAAGAAAGCTCAAGGCGAATTTCTGGATAACGACGATTTTATGCGTATAGAATTGCAGAAACACCCAAAAGCAACTGCGTTTTTTATTCTCACTCCCGACTATAATCCAATCAATCTTGACGAATACAACACTGACGGTTTTACATGCAAAGAACACTATAAACAACTATTTTACAGTGAAATTTTTTCATTCTTGAAAGATCGTCACCCTAATGACTTTTATTTCCAGGAATTTTTGAAGGGAATGAAGAAGCACACTAGTCGCTACCATACAGACCTCTTTGAAGAAACTAGAACAAAATTTATTAAACAAATACAACAAACTCCGAAAACAAAATAATTATGGAAATCAAAATTGACGGACGCCTGTTGGTGTCGACGCTCTGCGAGCGTTTCAAAGAAGAGTTCGGCGGCACGCTACGCGTGTACCAAAGTAACAAGCGCCTCACTGGTGCTGAGAAGGTGAGCGAGATAGCCACCAAGACCGGCAGCTACGAGTGCCGCGGAAGCAAGACCGTCGGCGGCTTCGAGAAGGACATGATGGAAAACTTCGGCCTGAAGGTCCAGGTGGCTTCGGCCGATGACTGGGTGCTGGCCCTCGACGAGATGACCCTCGCCAAACTGCCCGAAATCCCCAAGAACGCCAAGAAGGCCGACATGGATGCCCTCAAGGCCAAGTACGCCAAGTAAAAATTAACACTTTATATTAACCCATTAAATCCAAATTATTATGGCAGAATTCAAATTAGATGGCCGCATGAAGGTCAAAAGTCTGAAAGAGAACTTCAACAAGTGTTTTGGCGCTACGCTGCGCGTGTACACTACTCCGGCTTGCAAGCAGTTCGCCGACGACAACGCCACCCTGGCCAGCATCCGTGCTGAAGGCGCCAAAGGCGGTGAGCTCACCGTGGGCGGCAATCTCCGCGTGGGCAACTTTGAGGATAAAATCAAAGAAATGTACGGCATCGGCGTGCAGGTGGCTGACAAGGCCAACAGCAAACTGGCCGACAACAGCGTCACCCTTGTGGCCGCTGGCAAGTAATTCTTTGCCAATCCCAATCCGACGGGTGGGAGACTACCCGCCGGATTCAAATTCTAAACAATAAACCCATGAGCGTAGAATATTACCGTAAACGCCTTATCGACCTGAGGTCGGCTGTCGCCAAAGAGCGCGAGGCGAAGAAAAAAGACAATGAACGTTATGCCGGTTATGTGAAGAACGCTAGTTCGCCCAGCAGCAAGGCCAGCTACCGCAAACAGAAAATCGACCACGCGGCCAGCCACGACCGCCGTATCGAGAGCTTGAAACGCGAAATCGAGCGCACAAAGGAATCTCTCGCCCGCGAACGCGAAAGAGCCAAAAAGAAATGATGCAAAAGTTCAAGCAGCAGCTGGGCCGCATCTTCGACGACAATCTGCGCACCAAGCAGTGGCAGAATATCGCCGACTGGATTATCATCGGTCTTATTATTGTCAGCACCGTCGAGGTGTTCCTCTCCACATTCGACGGCATCAGCCAACATTATGGCGAGTGGCTCAATATCGTTGACCTCTTTACCACGATATTCTTCACCATTGAGGTGACGCTACGTATCTGGTGCGCCGACCTAATCGCCCCTAAGTACAAAGGCTTCTGGGGTAGAGTGCGCTATTGCTTCTCATTCTATGGATTGATAGACGTCCTCTCCACCTACACCTTCTACATTGCCTTCCTACTTCCCATTCCCTATGAATTGCTTAAAGCATTGCGAATAGCTCGCCTGATGCGCGTATTCCGCTACCTCAAGGCGTTCCGCATCCTCTCGAAAGCCATAAGCAACAAGAGTCGCGAGTTGCTCGTCTCGCTCGAGTTCCTGGCCATTGTTACTCTCATCCTTTCCTTTATCCTCTACTTCGTGGAGCACGAGGCACAGCCCGAGGTGTATGAGAATGGGTGGAAATCGGTCATTTGGGCGTTTGCCCAGTATATCGGTGATCCGGGCGGATTTGCCGATATGCAGCCTGTGACCCTCGTGGGGCAGATTATTGCCTGTCTGGTGGGCATCCTCGGCATCGCCATCTTCGCCGTGCCCGCAGGCTTGGTGGGTAGTTCGTTCAGCGACGTGATGGAAGAGGAGAAGGATGAACAGGAACTGATTGACAACGCCTCTGCCATCAACGAGATGATGTTGCTGCGCAGCCTGCAACGCGAGGGTATCTACTGGCCTGCTAAAAACATCAGTTTCGGTGACCTTACCCTACTGCTTCACCTAAGCGACGAGGAGATTGTGAAGTCGGTGGGAGCTTCAAGCAATTTGCGCATCAAGAACCTCGCTGCCACCATTATGGAACGTGACAGGAAAGCCGATAGGGTTGTTGTCAACCAATTCCACATCAACACCGACTACGGCAGCCACGTGGAGCGCGGATCCAGCGTCACCATCGTCAACCCTATCGGGGTGGGTGACAACGGGCTGAGCTATTTCGACTGGCATCTGGCACAGTTGGGAGGTTTCAACTATGTGGCCAACGAGCGCTATTCTATGCAGCATGCCAACCGCGAACGGCGTTGTTCTTTCTACAGCGTCACCGATCAGAATCAAGGCCATCCCGCGCTGAATCAATTCCTGTCCGATACACTGGAAGGACGCGGCAAGGATGATTGGATTATTGTCGTGGTGGGTGAGCAACGAATCAAGGAGCGTACACATCTGCATTTCGAATTTGGAGGCGAGACGGGTGAACAGAGTTTCGACTTCGAGGGCGGCATAGCTCCCGACCGTGCCACACTGAGACGACTCTTCGACGATATGCAACGCACCCTCGACGAGAAAGTCGGCCTTACGGTCGACGCTCACCAGGTGCAGCCCAAGCTGATGGACACCAATATTGCCCGCTGGCTGCAAGCACACACCGAAGCCAATGTGCTGCTGCTCTCGCTGTCGTACAAACTGATGGTATTCGATAATGAAGTGTATGCCGCCATCGTCAACATTGCCGACGTGCTAAACCGTAACCTCGAGCACAAGCACCCTGTCGGCCTGCACAAGGAAGAATATCTTGTCCGTCCCATCAACTCCCCATACTGGAAAGGCCTTTACGGCGTAGAGTTATGAACATTTTTAAACTCATGAACCTTTGAACTTTAAACTCCTATGAACATTATTAAGATTAACAATGGGAAAGTTGAAATCAGAAAAGACAGCGGATCTCTGATTAGAACTATCGGGAATGGCGATGCTGTCAGCGCCAACTTTAATTCGGACCAGTCGCTGGTGGTTATTACCACAGTGAAAGGTAAGGTGGAAATCCGCAAGGAGAGTGGTAGCTTGATTCGCACCATCGGCAATGGAGATGCTGTCAGTGCCAACTGGTCGGGTGACGACATTGCAATTCAGACAAGCAAAGGTAAGACAGAACTCAGAAAAGAGTCCGGGTCATTGATTAGAACGATATAGTTAATGAATATTTCTAAATCACGCTACACGGCATTCTGCCAGTGTCCAAAGAACATGTGGCTTGGGGTATACCATCCGGAAACAGCTGCGGAGGTAGATCCTGCCGCACAGGCGCGTTTCGACAACGGCACCGAGGTAGGCAAACTGGCCAAACGTCTGTTTCCTAACACTATTGATGTTACCTCCCACAAAGCTGATGGTTCACTCGACATCGTCGCCATGCTTGAGAAAACGCGCCAATTGATGGCCGACGGAACGCCGGTGATAGCCGAAGCGGCTTTTTCGCATGACGGCTGCTACTGTGCCGTCGACTTGCTGCGCCGTGAAAGCAACGGCTGGGCCATCTACGAGGTGAAGAGCACCGGCACCAAGGATGAAAACGGGAACCAGGAGAAACTAGACAAGTACCTGCCCGACATCGCCTACCAGACATGGGTCTTGAGACAGTGCGGTGTTAACGTGACGGGCATCAACCTCGTGTGCCTCAACAGCGACTATGTGCGTCACGGAGCCCTGGACATTCAGCAACTGTTCATCATCAACGACATGCGCGATGCTGTGCAGGAGGAACTGGCAAAAGTACCAGTCCGTGTGCCTACAGCTTTGAAACTGCTTTCGCAGAAGGAGGAACCTGACATGGACCTCTCCGATAACTGCAACAAACCTTACCGTTGCGCATTCCTCCAGCACTGTATGCAGCAGCACGGCATCCCGACGGAGGAGCCTACGGTGTTTGACCTTTACGGCATGTGGTTTTCCAAAAAGGTGGAGAACTACCGCGCCGGACGCATCACGCTGGCCGACATGCAGAAGCAAAAGCTCACGTCCATCCAGCAGCTGCAGATAGATTGTACTCTGGCGGACAAGGGGTACATCAATCACGAAGGCATCCGTCGATTCCTCGACGGGCTGACCTATCCGCTCTATTTCCTTGATTTCGAGACGATGCAGGATGCCGTGCCTCAGTACGACGGCACACACCCTTACCAGCAGGTAACGTTCCAATACTCCTTGCATATCAAGAAAGATGCCAATGCTCCATTTGAGCACCGCGAATTCCTTGCTCCCAGCGACGGTAGCGACCCGCGCCGTCCGTTGGCCGAACAGCTTTGTAACGACATTCCGATGGGTGTGTGCACCACGGCCTACAATAAGAGCTTCGAGTGTGGCCGACTGAAGGAACTTGCCGTTGCCTTCCCCGATTTGGCAAAGCATCTGCTCGACATCGCCAATCATATTGTCGACCTTCTCGATCCCTTCCGGGGCGGTCATTATTATCTACCAGCCATGGGCGGTTCGTTCAGCATCAAGAAAGTGCTGCCAGCCTTGTTCCCCGATGACGACAAGTTGAACTACGAGAACCTCACCGGCAGTGTGAAGAACGGAGGTGAGGCGATGACCATCTTTCCGCAGATAAAAGACATGCTTCCCACCAAAGCCGCCGCCGCCCGCGAGTCGCTCCTTCGCTACTGCGAACTCGACACCTGGGCGATGATCAAGGTGTGGGAAAAGTTGAAAGAGGCCATATAATTCAGACAACAGCCACAGTGGAAAAAGATTTGCCACAAGATTATGAGATAATTTTTTAGACTATTTGAAGTAGAATATAATTATGGCAGCATTTCTTTGGTTATTTCAGTTTATCAGCCCGATAGCGTTTGTTCTCGGGGGATTGTACCTGCTGGAGGATCCGTCGTCGCTGGCGATTACGCTGGGGTGTGGGGCGGCAGTAGCGGGTCTCATCATCGGCATCGCCGGCTGGGCGGAGACTGTGCCGCCACGCTGGTTCTGGGTGAAGAGCAGCACCGAGCTAGCCGGCAGCCGCATCATGACGGCTATCGGCTACGCCATCCAGTTCTTCTTCCTCCCTCCCTTCATCATCGGCCTGATAGAATACTTCGGGTAAAACATTCAAAATATCTCCCCGTCCCAGAGTATTTTCAGGAAGTCCAGAATATAAATGAGTTCTTTGTCACCCGACTTGCGGGTGATTGTCTAAAATCTCATAATTTTGAGAGTGTATTCTCGATTTTATTAAGAAAATCGGGAGTATGGTAATTTTTTCGTTAAAACCATAGTGCAATCCAATACTCTCTTGGCTGGCGCACCGCCGAACCTGTGGTAAGGCTATCTAATTGGCATCAAGTTAATGTCTTGTGCAGTTGTTGTTCGTCTGTTGTTCGTTTGTTGTTCGTTAAAAAGCGGACAACAAGCGGACAACAAGCGAACAACAAGCGAACATAAGATAGTGTAGAGGGGAAGGGCGGGCTTGGGGGTTGACAGTCGGCGGTCGGTGGAAAAAAATATTTTGTTATGTCGCTTTTTTTTCCTATTTTTGCAATTTATATTTTAAGTATAAAAATGGCGAAGAACATCATAGACAATCTGATAGTCATCGGAGACAGGGTGCTGATAGAGCCGTCGATGGCCACCAAGAAGACCAAAGGGGGCCTGCTGCTGCCTGCCGGCTATCAGGAGAAGGAGGAGGTGCAGACGGGCTATATCCTCAAGTGCGGCCCCGGCTATCCTCTACCCTCTTCCTCCGACGGCGAGGACTGGAACCCCGCCGACCGCGAACCGCGCTACCTGCCGCTGCAGGTACGACCCGGCGATATGGCTATCTTCCTGCTGAAGAACGCCGTGGAGATAAAATACGACGGAAAGAAATACTTCATCGTGCCGCAGAACGGCATACTGATGGTGGAGAGAGAAGAATTCTGATTGCTTGAATGTTTGAATGCGTTAATGCTTGAGTGAGTGCTACGCAGTCAAATTATTCAAACAATCAAACAATCAAGCAATCAAACAATAAATAAAAATGACATCGAACGAGATAAGAAAAGCTTTTTTAGACTACTTTGAGAGTAAGAATCACCATGTGGTGCCGAGTGCGCCGATGGTCATCAAGAACGACCCGACGCTGATGTTCACCAACGCCGGCATGA
>CAMVIT010000085.1:0-9508 GCA_947167635.1 uncultured Bacteroidales bacterium
TATCGTTCAAGTCGCCACCATTTCCAGTCCAGTAGTGCGCCCACTTCCACTCGCCCTGGGCGGAGGCGGTGAGGACGGAGAAAATGGTAACGATGGTTACGGCAAAAAGTAATATTTGTTTCTTCATAGTTTTTATTATTAATTATGGTTGCACTTTAATTTTGCGCGTATGATAAAAACCCACGCTTCAAATGTATGAAAATTCTTTTACAAGCCAATGAAAATATGAAAATATTTTTTACACTGTAAATCAGGTGGTTGCAAATCTGTCCAAGGTTTGCAAAACCGCTTTCCGTATGTTTTTCGCGCCAAGAGTGGTGACGTCTTCGTCAAAATCGTTCTTTTTCTGAGAGTTTTGAAGGTCGAAATATTTATATCGAATTGTAATTTCTCTTTTTTTTGTATCTTTGCCCGCCCTTATCGGGTGTAATAGAATTAAGTATAACTTTTTAAAATATAAAGACTATGGATAAAGCTCAAATCAGAGAAACCATTGCAAAAAGAGTCGCCAAGGAATTGAAAGACGGCGATGTTGTGAACTTGGGTATCGGCCTGCCCACGATGGTGCCGAACTATCTGCCCAGTGACGTGCACGTGATTCTGCAAACCGAGAACGGTATGCTGGGTATGGGCCCCACGCCCGCCGAAGGCCAGGAAGACCCGAACCTCGTCAACTCCGGCGGCGGCTTCATCACCGCACAGCCCGGCGCCGTCTCCTTCAGCTCCGCCGACTCCTTCTGTATGGTCAGAGGCGGTCACGTTGACAAGACTATCCTCGGTGCTATGCAAGTGGCCGAGAACGGCGACATCGCCAATTGGATGGTTCCAGGCAAACTGGTGGCCGGTATGGGCGGCGCTATGGACCTGATGCAGGCCAAGACCGTCATCGTGGCGATGGAACACACCCAGAAGGGCAACCCCAAGATCCTGCACTCCTGCAACCTGCCGCTGACCGCCAAGAACGCCGTCAGCCTCATCGTCACCGAGATGGGCGTCATCAAGGTTACCAAGGAGGGACTGGTTCTCACCGAAATCAACCCCGAGTTCACCGTTGACGATGTGAAGGCCGCCACCGAGGCCACCCTCATCATCTCCCCGGATCTCAAACCGATGCAACTTGATTAGTGATCAGTGATGAGTGATCAGTGATCAGGAATATAGGTAACACTTTCTTCTTTGGTCATTTTACTGTTCACTGCTCACTGTTCACTGCTCACTGTTCACTACCGACAATAAACAATAAACGAATAAACACACAACAATGGATTTTAGCTTAAACAAAAGAGAAGAACTTTTCTTGCAGATGATTCGCGAATTCGCCGAGAACGAGGTCAAACCGTTGGCGGCTGAGGTCGATGAACAGGAGCGCTTCCCGATGGAAACCGTGGAGAAGATGGCCAAGATCGGCATTATGGGTATCCCCATCCCCGTGGAATACGGCGGCCAGGGTGGCACCAACCAGATGTACATTATGGCCGTGGAGGAGCTCTCCCGCGTGTGTGCCACCACCGGCGTGATCGTGTCTGCCCATACTTCCCTCTGTATGAACCCGATTCTGGAGTTCGGCACGGAGGAACAGAAACAGAAATACCTGCCCAAACTTGCCTCCGGCGAGTGGATCGGCGCCTTCGGTCTGACTGAGCCCAACGCCGGCACCGACGCCGCTATGCAGCAGACCACCGCTGTCCTTGACGGCGAGGAGTGGGTGCTCAACGGCAGCAAGATTTTCATCACCAACGCCGGCTACGCCCACGTCTATGTGATTATGGCGATGACCGACAAGTCGAAGGGCACGAAGGGCATCAGCGCCTTCATCGTGGAGAAGGACACCCCGGGATTCTCCATCGGCAAGAAGGAGAAGAAATTAGGTATCCGCGGCTCCGCCACCTGCGAGCTGATTTTTGAAAACTGCCGCATCCCCAAAGCAAACCTTCTGGGCGAACTCGGCAAGGGCTTCAAAATCGCTATGATGACGCTCGACGGCGGCCGTATCGGCATTGCCTCCCAGGCCCTCGGCATCGCCCAGGGTGCTATGGATGTGACCGTCAAATACACCAAGGAGCGCAAGCAGTTCGGCAAGGCCATCGCCGCCTTCCAGAACACGCAGTTCCAGATGGCCAACCTCGAGACCCGCGTGCAGGCCGCCCGCCTGCTGGTGCGTCAGGCAGCCTACAAGAAGGATATGCACCTCCCGTATTCCGTGGATGCGGCTATGGCCAAGCTCTTCGCCGCTGAAACCGCGATGGAGGTGACCACCAAGTGCCTCCAGTTCCACGGCGGCTACGGCTATACCCGCGAGTATGAAATCGAAAGAATGATGCGCGATGCCAAAATCACCGAGATCTACGAAGGCACCTCCGAAGTGCAGCGTATGGTTATCGCCGGCAAGTTGTTCAAATAAACCAAGAAATTTTACAATATGAAAATCATAGTTTGCATAAAACAAGTCCCGAACACGAACGTGATCAAAATCAACCCTGAAACGGGCACGCTGATCCGCGACGGTGTTCCCTCCATTATGAATCCTGACGACAAGGGCGGCCTTGAGATGGCCCTCCGTCTGAAAGACCAGCTCGGCGCGCACGTGACCGTCATCACGATGGGTCCGCCGCAAGCCGACGCCATCTGCCGCGAGGCCTTTGCTATGGGCGCCGACCGCGCCATCATCCTCAGTGACCGCCGCTTCGCCGGCGCCGACACGCTGGCCACCTCCTATGCCCTCGCCGGCGCACTCAAGACCCTCGACTACGACCTCATTATCTGCGGCCGCCAGGCTATCGACGGCGACACCGCCCAGGTGCCCGTCTCCCTGGCCCAGCACCTCGACCTGCCCCAAGTGACCTACGTCACCGACCTCTCCGTCAACGGCAAGCTCTGCACCGTGACCAAGGAGACCGAAGAGGGCCACCAGATCCTCGAGGTGGAGGCTCCCTGCGTGCTGACTGTCCTGGCCACCGCCAACCAGCCCCGCTATATGAGCGTCAAGGGCATTATGGAAGCCTTCGACCGCGAAGTGGAAGTTTGGAACGCCGACCAAATCGATGTGGACCAGTCCCGTCTCGGTCTTTCCGGTTCTCCCACCCGCGTGAAGAAGTCCTTCACCAAGCCCCAGAAGACCCCCGGCCAATTGTACGAAGTCGATGCCGAGGAGGCTGTTGAGCTTATTGTCAGCAAATTGAAAGAAAAATTCATCATCTAAAAGAACGAACGCACTATGGAAAAATCTGATTATAAGAACATATTTGTATTTGCCGAACAGCGCGAGGGCGTCGTTCAAAACGTGGCGTTGGAATTGCTGGGCAAAGCCCACGAGCTGGCTGGTGTGCTGAACGAGAAGGTCGTCGCAATCCTGGCTGGCCAAGGAATCCGCAACCAGGCCCAGATGCTCATCGAATACGGCGCCGACGAGGTGATCTGCATCGACGAGCCCGAACTGAAGGACTATCTGACCGAGCAATACGCCCAAGCCATCCACCAGGTGGTGATGAAATACAACCCCAGCATCCTGATGATTGGGGCCACTACCATCGGCCGTGACCTGGCCCCGCGCTTGGCCTGCCATCTCAACACCGGCTTGACCGCCGACTGCACCCGTCTGGAGATCTCCGAGGAGGGTGAGCTGATGATGACCCGTCCCGCTTTCGGCGGCAACCTGATGGCTACTATTATGTGTACCAACCATCGTCCGCAGATGAGCACTGTGCGCCCGGGCGTGATGCAGCGCATCAGCCGCGACGCCTCCCGCAAGGGCGAGATTATCGACTTCAAACCCACCTTCGACGCCTCCAAGTTCAAAGTGCGTCTCATTGAGAACGTGAAAGACGACAAGGGCAAGATGGACATCACCGAGGCCAAGATTCTGGTCTCCGGCGGACGTGGCGTGGGCTGCAAGGAGGGTTTCGACAAGCTGCAGTGCTTGGCGGAGACTTTCCCCAACGGTGAAGTCGCTTCCTCCCGTGCCATGGTTGACGCTGGCATCATGGACCACGACCGTCAGGTGGGCCAGACGGGCAAGACCGTCCGCCCCGACCTCTACCTGGCCTTGGGTATTTCCGGCGCCATCCAGCATCTGGCTGGTATGGAGGAATCTGACCTCATCATTGCTGTCAACAAGGACAAATTCGCGCCCATCTTCGGCGTGGCCGACCTGGGCATCGTGTGCGACCTCAACAAGGTGGTACCCCTGCTGACTGCTCGCCTCGCCAAGGAAATCAAGAAGTAATGATCGAGATTCGCGATGTCGAAAAGAGCTACGGTGCCCTGCAGGTGCTGCGCGGCATCAAGCTCACGATTGAGAACTCCAAGGTGGTCACGATTGTCGGCCCTTCCGGGGCCGGCAAGTCCACCTTGTTGCATATTATCGGCACGCTTGACCGCCCCGACAAGGGAGAGGTCGTCATCGACGGCACGCATCTGGGCAAACTGGGCGACGATCAACTGTCGGAGTTCCGCAACCGGCACATCGGCTTTGTCTATCAGTTCCACCATCTGCTGCCCGAGTTCACGGCGGCGGAGAACGTGGCCCTGCCGGCCATGATTGCCGGAAAGGGTAGGAAAGAGGCTCTGCAGCACGCTGTGGAGCTGCTCGACTTCCTCAAACTCAAGGAACGTGCCGAGCACAAGCCCTCGCAGCTCTCCGGCGGCGAACAACAGCGTGTGGCCGTGGCCCGCGCCCTGATGAACAATCCGGAACTCATCCTCGCCGACGAGCCCTCCGGCAACCTCGACACCGACAATGCCAAGAAACTCCACCAACTCTTCTTCGATCTTCGCGACCAATTTCACCAAACCTTTATCATAGTCACCCATAACGAAGAACTTGCCACCCTCTCCGATTGTAAAATCATTCTGAAGGATGGCCAAGTGCAATCATAACCCTCAAAATTCTAGAAAGATGAAAACTTTGAAGAAAACCGCCGTCGTCTTGATGGCTTGTGCCACCTTCTTGTTTGCAGGGTGCGCCGTTTTGACACAAATTGTGAACCTCGTGAATTGCAAGTTTAATCTGGCCAACATCACGGACGTGACCTGGGCGGGCATCAACCTTAGCAATATCCGCAGTGTCTCCGACCTCTCCATGTCTCATCTGCAGAAGGCTGCGACTGCTATCCTGAACAAGGATTTTGCTATCTCCGCCAATGTCAATGTGAATGTCAAAAACGAGACCCAGAACATTGCCAAACTCTTCGCCTTTGACTATGATCTGTTATTGGACAACTCCCCGATCGCTTCAGGACAGAACAAAAACCACACTTACACGATTCATCCGAACACGACGCTGAAGGTGCCTGTCCCTATCAAGGCCGACTTGGTGAGCATTTTCAGAAACGGGCAGGTGGGTGATGTGGTCAACTTCGTCAAAAATCTCACCGATTATGGCGATGGCAAAGAGTCCAATGTGAAAGTCAAGCTTACCCCGTATGCGGGCAGCAGTGAAAACAGCGTCAAATTGCCGACTATCACGCTGAATAAGACATTTCAGTAGTGCTTTGTCAAAATCATAAAACATTTTCATTAATTTAGTAATCAAAACTCATTTTTACAGTATGATTCAGAGAATCCAGTCTCTTTTCTTGCTCGTGGCAGCCATCATACCCATCGTGCTGCTTTTTATTCCCATCGGATTTGTGAATACCCAGGACAGTCAGTATGTTTTCAACTCTCTTGTGCTGAAATATAACTACCCGGACGGACACGCTGTGATAAGACTCTATTATGTGGCTCTTTGCCTCGTCTTTTGCGCTGGCTTGTCCATTTGGGCACTGTTTACATACAAAAACAGAATTCGGCAAATGCGTATTGTCTCTATCACCATGATTGTCTATCTGATTACCTTGATGCTGATGTTGTGGGTTTGCCCTGATGTCATCTTCAAGAAATATTTTGCTATCAATCAGATGAATTATGAGTTCCAATTCGCGCACAAGATATTGTTGGTGGTGCTGATTGCTATCGAGGCTGTTTGTCTGTACATGGCCAACAAGTTCATCAAGAAGGACGAAGCTTTGGTGCATGCAGCAGACCGGCTCAGATAAATTCCCGCTGAAACTTGTCAAATTGCCAGGGATGTGTCGCAAATGGGGTGCAGACCTGGTATTTTTTTGAATGTGCAATGGAAAAAACGAATGTGATGCGTGTGTTGACCCAGCAGGGCATCCCTTTCACTCCGCATGAGTATGACAACACCATGACGGATGGGGAGACCATTGCCCGTCTTCTGGGCGAGGACCCGATGCAGGTCTTCAAAACCCTTGTGACGGAGGGGAACGATGGCGGTCACTATGTTTTCGTGATCCCGGTATGTGCGACTCTTGACCTGAAGAAGGCCGCCAAGGCTGCCGGGGTGAAGAGCATCCAGATGATCAAGCAGAAACAATTGCTGCCTCTTACAGGCTACATTCACGGTGGCTGCTCGCCCGTGGGCATGAAGAAGCCGTTCCCGACCTTCATCGAAGAAAGCGCCACTCTGTATGACACCATCTGCTGTAGTGCCGGCAAGGTGGGCTTCCAAGTGGAACTGTCCCCAGTTCGGCTGGCCACTTTGGTGGGTGCCCGGTTTGCCGACCTCGTCTGACTACTATTAGAAACAATTATAACCTATCATGGAAGATAACCTGACTTCAAAATCGGCTCCTCAATTTGGCAAATACGACCTTATTGCTGAGCTGGCCAAACTTTTCCCGGCGGAAAACGCCTCAACGGTGATTGGTGTCGGCGACGATGCCGCGGTCATTGACCCCACGGAGGAGAATGTTGTCACCACATCGCGTGTTTTTTTGGAAAATGTCCACTTTGACCTCACTTACGTGCCCTTGTGCCATCTTGGCTACAAGGTGGTCACGGTGGCCATTTCCGATCTGTTGGGCATGAATGCCGTGCCCACGCAACTGTCGGTCAACATCTGCATCTCCAACCGCTTTGACCTGAAAGCGGTGCAGGAACTGCTGGACGGCATGCGGGCCTGTTGCGAGACTGCGCATGTGGATGTGGTGGGCTTGGATGTCTCCACCTCCCGCAAGGACCTGGTGATTGCCGTCACAGCTTTGGGTGAGTGCGAGCCTGCGCGCTTGGTCGCGCGCAGCGGTGCCAAGGAGAACGAGCTTATCTGTGTATCTGGCGACTTTGCCGCCGCTTACACGGGCTTGTTGTTGCTGGAACGCGAGAAGAAGGTGTTCGAGGCCAACCCCACGGTGCAACCCGACTTCACGGGCAAGGATTACCTGCTGCGCAGGCAGCTCAAGCCCGAACCGCGCTTGGACATTGTGGAGGCCCTGCGTCGCGAAGACATACTGCCCACCGCCATGGCCAACGTGTCCGACGGCATTGCCGCCTCCGTGATGCAAATTTGTCACGCCTCCCAGTGCGGATGTGACATCTTTGAAGAAAAACTCCCCATGACGGAACTCACTTTCGTGACGTTGAAGGACTTGGATATTGTTCACACAGTGGCCGCCCTCAATGGCGGTGACGACTACGAGCTGATGTTTACCATAAAACAGTCGGATTTTGAGAAGATCAAGAAGGTTGACAATGTCTCCATTATTGGATATATCAAGGAGGAATCCGCCGGATGTCATATCGTTACGGGTGATAACCACCATGTGGAACTCAGAGCTCAGGGATTCGCCAATGCTTGATGATCGGATTTTTCAAAAACAGATTGGATGAACAGTAAGACATTTTTTCCCATAGGCAATGTGAACATCGGTGGGACGAATCCCGTCGTCATTCAGTCAATGGCCAATACGGACACCAACGACGTGGCGGCTTCCGTGGCTCAGGTCGGGCGCATGGTCGTGGCGGGCGCGCAGATGGTTCGGCTCACGGTACCCTCGCTTCAGGAGGTGCCAGCCATGCAGGCCATTCGCGACCGGCTTCGGGCGGATGGCATTATGACGCCTTTGGTGGCCGACGTCCACTTCAATCCCAAGGTGGCAGAGGCAATGGCATCCGTTGTGGAGAAGGTACGTATCAACCCCGGTAATTATGTGGATAAGCGCAGTTTCCGCCAACTCGACTTGACAGATGCCGAGTATGATGCTGCTGTGGAGCGAATGGGACAACGTGCCGAACCGCTCTTCAGGATCTGCAAGGAACATGGCACTGCGTTGAGGTTGGGCATTAACCACGGATCGCTTTGCGACCGCATCGTGAGCCGTTACGGTAACACCCCGCAGGCTATGGTGCAGTCGGCCCTTGAATGGGTGGATATTTGTGAGCACTATGACTTCCATAAAGTTGTGATTTCCATGAAGTCCTCCAATGTCCACACAATGATGGAATCCACTTTGCTGTTGCATCAAAAGATGGAAGAGCGCGGATGCACCTATCCGTTGCATCTTGGCGTCACCGAGGCGGGCAACGGGGTAGAGGGCCGGGTCAAATCGGCTGCCGGCATCGGTGCTTTGCTGATGATGGGCGTGGGCGACACCATTCGCGTCTCCCTGACGGAAGCGCCCGAGAACGAGACACCTTTTGCCCATAAGTTGGTGCAGGCCGTGCAACAGTTGTCGCCAGAGAATTGCATCATTCATGATCGTGTTTTGGAATGGACCTCAGTGGAAGACGATTACGAGACTTGGATGGCCCAGTGCGCGGCATTGACAGGCTATGCCTGTTACAATCATGCAATCAAGAATGTGAGATTGACCAATCCCCATTTCGGGACGACGTGTTGTGCGGAGCTGGAGGCGACCATCCTTCAGGCCTGTCGCATAAAGATGAGCAAAACAGAGTTTATCGCCTGCCCCTCATGCGGGCGCACGCAATATGACATCCAGTCGGTACTCGCCAAGGTCAAGGAACGCTTTTCGGACTATCCCGGCTTGAAAATCGGGGTTATGGGCTGTATCGTGAATGGTCCGGGCGAAATGGCCGATGCTGATTTCGGCATTGTGGGTGCCTCTCACGGCATGGTGTGCGTGTATGAAGGCAAAAAACGTGTCTCGGAAGCCGTTTCTGTGAAAGAAGCGATGTGTCTTCTTGATAACTTGTTGAAAACAAAATGATTATCGTGTTTGGTCGTTGGCGTTTCCAGATGCCATGATGGCAAATGTTAAAGAGGGTTTCCCAAGTGCAAGACTTATAATGGAAAGAACATCGCTGCCCGTGTGATGATTGTCATCGTGTCCGGCACCTTGTGGATTAAGATGCGTTGGAGATTAATTAGTGGGGGCACGATGATGGGCACGGGAAATCAGTGTGGTGTTGATGACTGCCTGCCAGTGTTGCACGGTTGGATGCTTTTGTCAAATAGATGTCATTTTTTTGCGGGAAAATATGAAAATGTGTCTTTTTTGCCCATTGTTAAGTCCTTTGTCTATACTCCTGGTTTGTAAAATTGAGTTATATATTGTTGATTTTAAATATGATATGGTGTATGTGTAAAAATGAATCGAGGTGTTCTATCAAACAAAAAAAAGTGTATCTTTGCACCCTCAAAACACGACGGATGGGGCGTTAGCTCAGTTGGCTAGAGCGTCTGACTGGCAGTCAGGAGGTCGTGAGT
>CAMVIT010000086.1:0-9001 GCA_947167635.1 uncultured Bacteroidales bacterium
TCATCCCCGAAACCGCCCAAGGAGCCCACACCAACCTCTCCACGATCGGCTTTGCTATCGGCTTCGTCCTGATGATGGTGATGGATGTGGTGCTGGGGTGAGGCGGAAGGAACACCTTGACGCGACGGTCAATAGTTTTTCTCACGCTACTGCTATGGATGGATAATGGCCAATATATTGTTGATAAACATGTTGATGGCCATGGCCAACAGGATCACCCCGAAAAATTTCCGGATAATAAAAATCAGATTGGTGCCTAACAGGCTTTGTATTCTGTCGATATGGCGGATGACAATGTAATCGAGGGCGATGTTCAGCAACAAGCCTGACAAGATGTTAACCACAGCGTAATCGGCGCGGAGGGAAAGCAAGGCGGTGATGGCGCCGGGGCCGGCGATGAGCGGGAAAGCCACGGGCACGACACTTGCTCCTCCGCCCGTGGGTTCATTCTTGATGATGTCGCGTCCCAACACCATCTCTACCGCGAGAATAAACAACACCAAGGAACCGGCTACCGCAAAAGAGGCTGAATTGATGCCGAAAAGCAGGAACAGGGCGTCACCGGCAAAGAAAAAGACCAAAAACAAGCCCAAAGCTGTCAAAGAGGCATACATTGGCTTGATATCCTGGTTTTTATCCCGGATACTCATGAAGATAGGGATAGAACCCAAAATATCAATGATGGCGAACATCACCATAAAAGAGCTGAAAATCTCCACAAAGTTGAATTGCTGTAACATAAGGCACTGCTTTTGGTCTTTTGCCGGACAATAATACAAAAAGTGAAAAACGTGCTAACGCCAGATTTCCTCGTCACTGGGGACGTGCATGCGGGTCCGTAGCGGTGCCACTCGGGTGATGTTGAGCAGGTGCTTGTAGGTGAAGTTCTCGGAAATGGAATTGTTGCCCCAGCTTCCGCATCCCAACGTGTTGGTCACCGGGAGACCGTTCTGGATGGAGCCGCCTGCGGTGGTGGCGCAGATGGCATTCACAATCAGACGGGAAACCGACAACTCCGTACCGGCCTTGATGATGTTGGCCTGGTTGTTGGAGTGCAGTCCTGCCGTGTGTCCGTTGCCCTCGAAGGAGAGGTTGGTTTGCGCAATTTCGATAGCCTGGTCGAAATACTGGTAAGGGAACGCGCCCAGCACCGGACACATCTTTTCCTTGCTGACCGGGTCGTCGGGACCGAAAGTGCCGTTGGATTCGATCACAATCACTTTGGCGTCCTTTGGAATCTTGATACCAGCCTTCATGGCAATGTACTGTGCTGACTGACCGACTACATCTCTGGCTGTGTGACCGTCTTCGAAGATGGCCGCTAACACTTTTTCGCGCTCTTCGGAGGTGGTGACATAACCTCTGTTGTTGCGGAAAGCCTCCATAATCTCATCATGTGCCTCCTGAGGGTAGATGACGCTCTGCTCACCTGAGCAGATGATGCCGTTGTCGAAAGAACGTCCGGTGACGATCTTGCTGATAGCCAACGGGTATTCGATGTTTCGGTCAAGGATGACCTGCACGTTGCCGGCACCCACACCAAAAGAGGGCTTGCCAGAGGAATAGGCGGATTTCACCATTGGCATACCGCCGGTGGCCACGGTCACATCGCAATAGGCCATCAAAGCCTGCGTCTTCTCCAATGTGGGTTCCTCTATAATCTGTACCATACCATCCGGCACCTCCATATTCTTGATGGCTTCCAAAATGCACTTCACAGCTGCGGTGGAGCACTTTTTAGCCTTCGGGTGAGGGGAAATGATGATGGCGTTTTTCGTTTTCAAGGCGAAAGCAATTTTCGACATCGGGGTCACAATCGGGTTGGTCATGGGGACCACTCCGGCCACCACCCCTATGGGCTTGGCGATCTCAATAAGACCGTTCTGTTCGTTGATGCTGAGTATGCCCATGGACTTCTTGCTTTTCAAATCATACCAGACACCCTTGGATTTGTTACGGTTTTTGGAAACCTTGTCCTCGTAAACGCCCATCTGTGTCTCCTCAACGGCCATTTTGGCCAGTTCCTCGGCGTCCTCAAAAATGGCACGGGTGGCCAACTTCACGGTGTTGTCCACATCGTCCTGATCAAATCGCGTGCAATAGACGGCTTGAGCCTTGCGCGCCTTGTCTATCATTGCTTTTACTTCTTCTACTGCTGTCATTTTTTGGGTTTTTAATATAAAGATTGATAAATTTTTCGAATGTCCTCTTCGGATAGAGGGACGTAATTGTTGGCCAGAAGCCGTTGCTGGGTCTTGAGTACGCTGACGGTGAACTCACCGGTTTCTTCGGGCCTCATACCATAATGGCGGAGTGAATTTTTTGGGGCCAATTTGCCGAGCAGCCGGTCAAGAATGTCATACACGATTTTCGGGTTGCCTGAAAGCTCTTCCTTTCTTATCTCAAGATTTTCAGCCAGAATTTCGTTCAAGTCACATATTTTCCCTTGCGGATCTTTGTCATAATATACATTGAACACGGCGGTGAGGAACTGGTAATTGGCCTCGCCGTGCGGCACGTGGTATCCGCCACCCAGCGGATAGGACAGCGCATGCACCGCCCCGACTCCCGCATTCCCGAACGCAATGCCGGCAAAATTGCTGGCCGTCAGCATCGCTTCAAAATGGTCGAAACGGTATTCTTCTCCATATTGCGAGATGCCTTTGAACACGTTGAGTATCATCCCAATGGCTTTTTCAGAAAACAATTGTGTATAGACATTGGCCTTCGGGGAAAGATAGGACTCCATGGCATGAATGAGCGCATCAATCGCGCTATAGGCGTAGAATTTGAAGGGCAGCCCCCGCAGCAATTCGGGAATCAGTACCGCGTCGTCGGCCAGGATGGCATCATCGGCCAAACCCATCTTGGTATGCCTGGACTTGATCTCGGCAATGGAGATATTCGTCACCTCGCTTCCCGTGCCGCAGGTGGTGGGCACCAAGACCAGCCGTTTTTCCTTCACGATGGGAATCCTCCGCTCAAAAGCATCCGTCGCATCCTCCAGCCCTTTGAGCACAAAAAGTTTGGAGATGTCGATGACTGTGCCGCCTCCGACACCGACAACCCGTTTGAACGGCTTGCCATTCACCTCTTCCAAGATGCTGTTTATCATCTCGTCGGAAGGCTCCCCGCCGCCATACCTATCCTGCATGACAAACGTGCACGGCAGTTTTTCGGATTTCATAAAAGGCTCATACAAAAACGATTGTGTGATCACCAAATCGTCTTCAGACAAGGCGAAGGCTTCCGCGAACTCGCCAAAAGTCTGATAATTCCTGACATTTGTTTTTACTGTGAACATTATTGGTTTATTTCTTGATTAGAATTTATAGGCTTTTTCATAGTCTGTGCGGAGCTGGTCGCGGAAATCGGGATGGGCAATAGCGATCAGGGCTTCTGCGCGTTGGGCAATGGTTTTTCCCTTGAGGTGAGCGATACCATATTCGGTAATGACATAATCGACGTCGTTGCGCGAGGTGGTAACGGCCGCGCCGGGAGCTAATGTGGCCACAATGCGACTCACTTTGCCTTTCGCAGCGGTGGAAGGCATGGCCATTATGCTTCGGCCGCCCTTGCTCATGGCCGCACCACGTACGTAATCCACCTGTCCGCCCGTGCCGCTGAACTGCTTGGTGCCCATCGTCTCGCTGGCCACCTGGCCTTGCAAATCAACTTCGATGCAGGAGTTGATGGCCACCATGTTGTCGTTCTTGGCAATAACATACGGGTCGTTGACATAGTTCACGCTGTAAAGCGCCACGTTGGGGTTGCAATCCACGAAATCGTAGAGTTTCCGGGTTCCCATGAGGAAGGTGGCGACGAGTTTGCCCTTGTGCAGGGTCTTGCACTCGCCGTCGATGACACCGGCCTCCACCAGATCGACCACGCCGTCGGAGAACATCTCCGTATGGATGCCGAGGTGCTTCTTGTCCTTCAGCTCTGCCAGCACAGCGTCGGGGATGGCGCCGATGCCCAACTGGAGCGTGTCGCCGTCCTTGATGAGGGAAGCACAGTTCCGGCCGATAGCTTCTTCCACGGGACCGATTTTGGCGGGTTGCAGTAATGGCGGTGTATAGTTGACCGGCACAATGTGGGTCAACTCGGTAACATGCAACAGTGTACCGCCCGACGTGAAGGGTAACTGGTCGTTCATTTCGGCAATGACCACGCGAGCCTTCTTGGCGGCAGCAACGGCATAGTCGCACGAAAGCGACACCGAGCAGTAGCCGTCAGACCCGGGTTCGGTGACTGTTATAGCCGCCACATCGCACGGGATATCCTTGCCCAGCATTTCGGGAATATCCTTGAAATAGGCGGGAAAGAAACTGCCGGCACCATTCCAGATGGCCTGTCTGGAGTTGACACCGACAAAGTTGGTCAGATGATGGAAGTTGTCGTGGCATTCTGGAGAAAAGCACTCGCCATCGCCGAGGGTGAGCATGTGGTAGATGGTGACATTGTGGAAGTCGGCATGGTGCTCGGCAAGAGTTTTGATAATCTTGCGGGGCACACCAGCACACTCGGACATCACCACGGTGTCACCGTCCTTGATGCTTTTGATTGCTTCCTCGGCAGTGGTCAGTCGTTTTCTATATTCTGATTTCCAGTCCATATTTATTTCATTTGATTTTAGCTATGTCTTTGGCCAGCTGTTTCTTAGCCTCAAGGTCGCTCTGCCTGCTGATCATGATGCGTTGTGCTTGCGGAGAACCGGCACCGTGCATGCTCTCCGTGCGGTAACCGACAGCAGCGGTACCAAGGGTGAGGTTCTCGATGAGACGCAAGATGCGCATGCGCTCCTCGGTGGTGAAATTGGGCGAAGCCTTGAGGAATTTTTCCACATAGTGACCGATTTCCTTGCTGCGCAGGTCGGCCTCGCTGGGCATAGTAACCATCAGACCGCCGGCGATGTCCTCTGCCAGACGAGCGATTTCGTAAGGCAAACGGGTGACGTTCTGCTTGCAGACATTGGCCAACAGCAAATTAATCATATAGTTGCCGGCAGCCATTTGGCAGCCTTCGCACGAGCAGGCGATACCGCAGCTGTACAGGGTCTCGTTGAGGTGCGTCATTTCGATGATTTTGTCTTTGATATGGCTGGCTCTCGGCACGCCGTTGGCTTCTGCGGCCAATGCAGCGGCACCAATGAGCACATCGCCCACACCCACTTTGCATCCACCGTAGCTCTGACGGTGATAGCCAGCGAAACGTTCCACCATCATGCCGGCGAAGTCGTATTCCTCGCACATGAAGACACGGTCGTTGGGAATAAACACATTGTCGAAAATCACGAGGGCTTCGTGACCACCGAACTGCGAATTGCCGAGATCGATGTCGTGATATTCTTCCAGCTTGCGGGTGTCACAGCTCTGGCGGCCGTAGATCATGGTGATGCCCTCGGCGTCGGTGGGAATGGCAAAACTTACTGCATAAGCCTTGTCATCTTCCTTCATGGCCTGGGTGGGCATAATGAGGTGCTCGTGGCTGTTCACCGCGCCAGTCTGGTGGGCCTTTGCGCCACGCACCACAATACCGTCGGGACGAATTTCAGCAATGTGGAGGAACAGATCGGGATCGGCCTGCTTGCTGGGACTGAGACTGCGGTCGCCTTTCGGGTCGGTCATCGCGCCGTCCACGGTCAGGTCGTTGTCCTGTACCCATTTCAGATACTCCGTAAAACGCTTGTGGTATTCCGTGCCGTATCGCTGGTCGATTTCGTAGGTGGTGCTGTAGATGGCGTTGAATGCATCCATGCCCACACAGCGTTGGAAACAGGCTGCCGTTTTTTGACCGCAAAGACGCTGCATCTTCACCTTGTTCACCAAGTCCTCAGTGCTTTGGTGAAGATGACAGAAGCGGTTGATGCGCTTGCCTGTAAGATTACTCACAGCGGTCATCACATCCTGATATTCAGGCTGTTCGGCCAGCCAGTAGGTCATGGCTACTGAGTTGAGTGACGGGCGAATCATGGGATGATCCACAGGGTTGTCAATTTTCTCACCCATGTACCAGACGTTCATCTTCATCTTGCGAAGGCTTTCAATGTATTGGTCTCTTGTCATCATAACTATGATATTTTTAATTATTTGTAAAAAAAGTTTGTTGTTTATAGAAAACTTATAAAATAACCAAAGGATGCAATGACAACGCCTTCGCACAACACAACCCGCACCCGACATTACTGACGGGCGGGAAAGTACGAAAAAAGAGGGAAAACCGGTGTAGTAACCGCATTGTCCAAAAGTAGGATCATATTATCCCTGATGTAATAATCATAAGATGACGAGATTGCTACTTGACGCTACTTTTTACGCGAAAGTATTGCCAAATCATCTGGGGCAGGTCTCCTGGCTCGCACATCGCATACGCCTTCCCAAATTGCTTCAGTGGCATAAATGCATGCGACATCAAAGTGCTTACAGTTGCGCGACAGCTCGTGATTTTCACACGATTCCCGTTTTAATCTTTCAGACGAAAGAACCTCAGTGACTGCATATTTCAATGAACACGAAAGATATTCCATATCTTTTTTGAACGCGGCAAAGATACACTTTTTTTTATCGCCTAATTGAAAAATTCGGTGAAAACCGCCGAAATCCGTAACCACTTGTTGTCTGGCGCTTTTGAAGAAATCAGCGGGGCTTGGCGTCTATGTCAGGGCATCTGACTTTTTTTCTCGCGCGCACGGCAATGTTGGCGCTGGCCGTCACCATCCACAACCTGCCCGAGGGCATGGCCGTGGGCGTGGTCTTCGCCGGTGAAGCGCAAGGGCTGATCCTCAGCGCCGCCCTCGCGGTGAGCATCGGTATCGCCATACAGAACATCCCCGAAGGCGCCATCATCTCCATGCCCATGCACGCGGAGGGCAACTCCCGTATGAAGTCGTTCCTCATCGGCACCCTGAGCGGCGTGGTGGAACCCATCGGTGCCGTGGCCATTTTGCTGCTGGCCGGCGTGCTCGGTGTGGCGCTTCCCTACCTACTGGCCTTCGCCGCCGGCGCCATGATGTATGTGGTCGTGGAGGAACTCATCCCCGAGACCGCCCAAGGCGCCCACACCAACCTCTCCACGATCGGCTTTGCCATCGGCTTCGTCCTGATGATGGTGATGGACGTGGTGCTGGGGTAGTCCGCAAATAGGTAGAATCCGTGACGCGACCACATCAGCGACACAGGAACGCTTGACATTCCTCGCCGCCAAACTTGTTCTGCAAGATGAACGTACAGGCAATCCTATGTTTATTATGATGGCAAAAAGCCGAAAGGTGGCGGCTTGTCGGTTTTTCAAATAATCTTTCCCTCCCACAATTCTTTGAAAAAGTCCGTCACATAATACAAATCGACATCCCCGCTCCGTCGGGTGACGCGGTCACGGGAAACTATAATCTGCCTGACGTTGGGATGCTCCTTGGCAAATTCGGCAAGACCTTTCTTGTGACTTGCTTGAACCGAATCGGTTGATTTGATTTCGATGGCCACCCGCGCATCCCCGATGACAGCGTCCACCTCCAGATTGTCGTACGTATGCCAATACGCCAACTTTTCCTCGCTATCGCTGTAACCGAGATACGCCACAATCTCCTGCATCACAAGATGTTCGAAAGCATGACCGTATTCAGGAGTCTTTGGGGCGAGATGATGACGGCCGGTCAGATAATTGGCGATGCCCACGTCAAAGAAATAGAACCGCGAAGCCTTGGCCAGCTTCCGTTTGATGACTTTCGAGTAAGCGGGCACCTCGAATCCTAACAAGGTGTCACAAAGTATCTTGTAATAAGCTTTGACCGTATTGGCAGAAACGCCACAATCCGCTTCCACTTTCTCATAATTGAGCATCTCACCGTCCGAAATGGCAGCCACCTCCAGAAAACGGACAAAGTCATCCACGTTTTGAACAACGGCTTCTTCGATGATTTCATCCTTCAGGTAGAGTTCAATATAGGATTTAAGGCGGTTGCGGGCATTCGCGACCATATAGTGCCGTGGAATCATACCGTTTTGTACAGCCCTTTCGAGATCGTAATCCGGAATCTCCGCACTGACCAAAGGGAATAGCATTTCAGGAATAGCCCGCCCGCCGAGATTGTTGGCACCGCTCTTTTTCAACTTTCGGGCACTGGAGCCGCTAAGAATAAAGAAAAGCCCCCTGTTCACCATCAGCCAATGGACTTCATCCAACAAATCGGGTACTTTTTGGATTTCATCCACGATGACTAACGTCTCAGGCGGATAACGCAGCAACGATTCACGAAAAACTTCAGGGTGCTGACGGAATCGATTTCTCAACTCAGAGTTCAGGAGGTCGAAGTAAACAGCCTTCGGGAAACGCTCTTTCAACAGCGTTGACTTTCCCACCTGACGGCCTCCGAACAAGAACATAGCCTCGTCCAAACGGTTCTCAATATCGAATATTCTATGGTACATAACGAACAAAATTTCCGCAACGTCATTGCGGATTTTTCAAGAATATCCGCAACGGCGATGCAAAAATACAATAAATTTTGATTATGCGACAGTTGTTCGAAAAAATATTTTCATGTCAGGTCTGAGCACTTTGTTTCGGTGCCACACATAATCCGGCATTGTCGCTTTTCTTCCATCATCATTTCATTGGCGACAACCTCCACCCATTGTCCCCGTTAAAAACACTCTTCCGTGGCAAATTCGTACTGCGAAATGAATATCTGCTTGAAAGCGTGCAGGTTGTTCTATTCCGTATCGGTGCAAAAATAGTAATTTTTTGCAAATTATCGGCTCAATCAGCACCGATAATCCCTGTTTTTCGCAATGATTTGAGCCAATTCCCAGCGAGGGTTCCTCACCTGCGTCAGCATTTCCACCAGTTGGGGCTCGGGCAAAAATCATCTATTGCAAATCCACGCAGATCCGCACGATCCGTGGAGATTTCCCCGCAAAATAGCCATTTATAGGGATTCCTTTCTGACAGAAAATGTGCATTTTTGCGGCGTGAAAGAGTAAGGATATGAAAAAAGCAGCCT
>CAMVIT010000087.1:0-8824 GCA_947167635.1 uncultured Bacteroidales bacterium
CTTCATCCAAGATTCGAAAGAACCAGTCGTTTCATACTTTCCGATGTTCGTGAACACCTTCATGAAACCTTCGCTGAGCATGTCCTCCGCCTCGTCGGTGCTGTCTGCATAGCGCATGCAAAGACGGAACATCGGGCTGTAGAAATGCTTGAACAGCTTGTGCTGCGCGCGACGGCTGCCTTCCTTGCAGCCTTCAACCCAGCGGGCTAACTCTTCATCTCTACGTTCACTCATGTAGTATAACGGAATTTGTGAAACAAATCTTGGGTGGGAATTGTTTTTTTTTGAAAAAATAAAACGAGTGTTCTCTTTATTTATTATAGTTGTGAGAATCGTGACCGGGTGCCGGCCTTATGCATAGAGGTTGTCCTCGTCGTGACGGTGGGTCGCGTACCATGCCTGCGCGAAGAAGGGGTTGTGCTTGGCTTGGTGGTCGTAGTTCCATGCGGGCGGCAAACAATCTGGGCAGAAATGGCCGCCCCATAGCATCAGCTTGGGCGACATGCTGTAGCGGTGCCCGTCATGGCACTCCCATTCCAACTGCTTCTCGGGGTTGCCGTCATATTCGGGGGATATCAGCTTGGAGCCTCGGAACGCGCCGGCCTGTCGCAGCTCTTCGGTGGTCAGCTGTTCCAAGGGCTTTTTTTCGTCATAGCCGTGGTCCATGCGATGGGCCTTGGCGGGGTCTTTCGATACGGTAAGGTCCATCTCTTTCCACTTAGGGATGTGTTCCCACTGTTCCCGTCCGCCGAAGAAGGCCTTGACGCGCTGCTCGTCGTGCTTGAGCCACCATTGGGTGCCATATTTCTTCTTGTACGCCATTGGCAGCATGGCGGCCTTGATGATGGGCGCGGGCACGATGCCCGCCAACTTGAAGTACTTGGGCAGCCGGTCGCCCATCTGCCGGAAATAGTCGTCCACGGGCACATTGGCGCGGAAGTGGAGGTATTCATCCAATCTGTCGGCATCCAGGTAGAACTGCCCGTGGAAGTTGCGCAGCACGAACCACTTGGAGTTGAAGATCTTTTCAGGGCTGGGACAGTGGATGGCCTTGAGCAGTTTGCTCTCGAATTCGTAGTTGCTGAGACGGTAGTCGGGGCCGCTGCTGATGTTGTAGAATCGGTTCCAGAATTCGTCAGGCAGATCCAAGGTGCAGAGGTTGGACAGCAGCCGCCCCGAGTCTTCGATGGTGGCCCACTCCAGAGCGCCCATGATGGGCACGTGGAACATGATGGGGTCGTATTTTTTGAGGATGCCGGGGTAAAGGATGCCCGACTGCCGCAGGCTGACCCAGCGTTTGAGGCCTGCATCTGCGAAAATGCGCTCGGCGACGATCTTGCTGACGCTGTAGTAGTCATAGACGCCTGCAAGAACGGGGTCGCCGGTGCGTCCCCACCGGGTGCCGACCCCGCGGTCGGAGGTCTGTGCCACCGAGCCGATATAGACCGCACGGATCTCCTCGGCGTTGGGTTGCGCCAGGATGGCTTTCACCACATTCTGGGAAGACGTGATGTTCACTTTCAGCGTCTTTTCCGGGTGGTAGTCAGCCTCGGGTGAGACCATGCCCCCCACATGAAGCACATAGTCCGCCCCCGTCACGCCCTTCAACACGTCTTCGTAGTTCATCAAGTCGCCCCATACGATTTGGATGCGGTCTTGCAGGGGAGCCAACTTCTTGATGTTCTTTTCGCTATGCCGTGCCAACACGACAATGTCAAGCTGATCCTCGTGTTTCAGCATCTCCTGTAGCCCGGCCCAGCCCATGAGACCTGTCCCCCCTGTCAGGAAAACTCTTTTTTTCATATCGAACAGAAAAAATTGTTAGTATCCGAAAATATCTTCCAGCGTCAGCTTTGTGACGGGACCGAATTGTTTGGCCACTGCGTCGAGATCCACTTCGCCGTCGGTGGCAAGAATCATGTATGTTTTGGGCTTGTCCTTGATGTATTGCTTGTTGAATTTGACGATGTCATTGAGAGTGAATCCGTTGATAAGCTCGTAGAAGTCTTTGCGATAGTCGTGGTTGATGCCCATGCGGCGGTTGTTGAGATAGGTGTTGAGGATAGCCATCTTGGTGATGCGGTTGGTGGCGATGCTGTTGCGCGCGCCCTCCTTGGCTAATTCAAAAGCGCTTTGCGATACGGGCATGGCGTTGAACAAAGAGTCGAAGGCGGTCAGGGCATCCAGGATTTTGTCGTTCTGGGTGCCGATGAACGAGTAGTTGTACATGTAGGCCGCGGTGTCGGAAGGAATCAGGAAGGAGGATTGTGCCGTGTATGCCAAAGAACGTTTTTCGCGCATCTCTTGGAAGACAATGGCGTTCATGCTGCCGCCGAAGTATTGGTTGTACATCCGGGAGATGGGGATGAGCTTGGTGTCGAGTTTGCCGGCGCGATTGATGGTGACCAGACGCGACTGCTTGGCAGGGTAGGGGGCATAATAGACCATGTTGCGGGTCGTGGGCAGGCGGTCGAACTTCTTGGCGGGCGGCGGCGTGCCGAAACTCTTGGGCGGTTTGTAGCTGGCAGCGAGCGACTTCTTGAGCTGCTTCACCGTGGCCGGACCGTAGTAGAGGATCTCAGGCTTGTAGCTGAAAAGCCGGCGCAGCGACTGGAGCAGTTGCTCGCCCGTGAGCTGCTGCAATTGTTCGTTGCTGAGTTGGTATTGTACCAGATCGGGCCCATATTCGCAGTAGGTGCGCAAGCATTCCAGTACGCTGTTTTGTGAGGACTTTGCGTTCTTGCGTTGCAACATGACATCGTCAATGAGGTTTTGCAGGGCCTTGGCATCGGGCTGGGCGTTGCGCACCACGTCCATCATCAGCTTGAGGGCCTTGTCCATGTTGTGGCCAAGGCCGCTAATCGACACATAGGTTTCGTCATCGGAGCAGGAAATGCTGTAGTTGCAGGCTAATGTGTAGAAATCGGTCTTGATTTGTTCCACGGAACGGTCGGGCGTGGCCAAGTTGTTGATGTAGCGGGCAGCGTACGGCAGAAGGATGTCGTTCATTTCGCCGGCGGGGAAGACCATGCGCAAGGTGAAGGTCTGGTCCTCGTTGTTGTGCAGATAGTCGATGGGCACACCCTTGTATTGGTCGAAGGTGATGGCCTGCTGGAAATCGACAAACACCGGCTCGATAGGCTTGACAGGGCGTGTCTTGAGCTTGGTGAAGAAGTCGGACTCGGCATCCCTGTTCACTTGGATGGCCGTGATGGCGGGCTTGGTGACCTTGGCGGTCTCTATGGGTTCACCTTGACGTTTATAGACGACTACATAATTATTGTTGCCGAAATAACGGTTGGCGAATTTGACAATGTCCTCCTTGGTGACTTTTTTGTAGTAATCGAGTTCCTGTGAGGCGTGGTACCAGTCGATGTCGTTCTCGAAGGCGTGCGCCATGGCATTGGCGCGGGAACGATTGTTCTGGAGTTGGCGCATTTTGGAGGCCTCGATGTTGTTGATGGCGGCCTGTAGCAGCGACTCGTCGAACTGGCCTTTCTTGATGAGCTCGAGTTGGGCGAGCATCAGGTCGCGCACCTCTTCGAGTGTCTGTCCATCGTTGGGACGGCCGCTGAGCACGTATGCTGAGTTGTCACAAAGACTGTAGAGATAGGCTGAAGCGCGGGAGGCGAGGTGCTTTTGGGTGATGTTGAGGTCCATAAGGCCGCAACGGCCGTTGGAAAGAACATTGTCGAGCATTTCTACGATGTAGAGGTCGCGGTGGTTGGCAGGCAGGTCGAGGCGGAAGGAGACCGTCACAAATTCTGCCTCGTGGCCCGTCACCTCACGCACGACAGGCGTGGCAATCGGCCTCTCCTTGGGCACGACGTAGTGAGGCAGATCCTTGCTCTTGAGTTGCCCGAAGTATTTGTCGATGATGGCGATGGCCTCGTCGTAGTCAAAATCGCCGGCCAAGCAGACGGCCATGTTGTTGGGCACATAGTAGGTGTCGAAGAAACGGCGGATGTTGGTCAGAGAGGGATTCTTGAGGTGCTCGGTGCTGCCGAGGGTGGTCTGCTGCCCGTAGGGGTTGTTGGGGAAAAGGGCGTTGAGCATCGCCTCGGAGGCCTTGCGGCTGTCGCTGGACAACGACCGGTTTTTCTCCTCATAGACCGTTTCCAACTCGGTGTGGAAGATGCGGAACACGGGGTGTGCAAAACGGTCGGCCTGGATGTATGCCCAGTTTTCCAATTGGTTGGCTGGGATGTCCTCGATATAGACGGTGTAGTCGTTCGATGTCGCGGCATTGGTGCCCTGCGAGCCGATGAACTTCATCATTTTGTCGTACTCGTTGGGAATGGCGTAGCCCGAAGCGATGTAGGAGAGACTGTCGATGATGCGGTAGATGCTGTCGCGCTCCTGCTTTTCATGAGTGCGGCGATATACCTCGAATTGGTGCTCGATCTCGTCGAGCAAGGGCTTTTCGGCATCGTAGTCGAGAGTGCCGAAATGCTGGGTGCCCTTGAACATGAGGTGCTCAAGGTAGTGAGCCAAGCCTGTGGTCTCGGCAGGGTCGTTCTTGCTGCCCACACGCACGGGGATAAGCGTCTGAATGCGCGGGGCATCCTTGTAAACCGACAGATAGACTTTGAGGCCGTTGTCAAGCGTGTAGATGCGCACGTTCATGGCATCGTTCGAGTAGCTGATGTAGTCGTAGTGCTTCTGAGCCAGCAGGAACGGGACCATCAGGAATAACATCAGGAAAAGGAGGAGAAATCGTTTCATGACAGTATTATTTTTTAGGTATTAATGGTTAATTCAATATAGCGGCAAAAATACATTTTTTGTTGGAATAATGTGGAAACGGGGCGATGTTGTTTTTTGTCGGCAATTTTCATTCTCATATCCATATATTGATTATTTTTGCACCCCTAAACCGCACTGTTATGTTGTCGCTGGACGCCCTGAAATATACTGTGAATCATTTGCTCTCCGTGGCCCTGCCCGCAGAACCTGCCCTTGAATGCCGTTTGGAACGCACGGATGACGCGGCGGTCGTGGCTCTCCCTGGCGGCGGCTCCTTTCGCATCGCGCTGCTGAACGACGACGAGGTGCAAACCTGGGTGTCTGGCGGGGCTGTGCCGGTGATGCTCCCCTCTGCTGACGGTCGGGAACAGATCCCCCTATTCCGTCCTGTATCTTCCGGTGAATTGAACGCCCCCGATGTCCGTGTCTCTTCCGATAGTCGGGAACTGCACGTCCCATACGATATCATCACTCCCAGTTTCCTCATGCTTTCTCGCTGGGAAGAGTATCAGGAGTCGCCCCGCGACCAGCATAATCGCTTCCCATACGTTTCCAGCTTGGCCGCCCGCTATCATTTTATCCATCTCCCGATTGTGGACGAGTATGCGATGCTGTTGCGCCAGTGGGTCATTGAGCGGTTGCGGCCCGACATGTTGCTGCGCCCCCGAATGCCCCGCGTGGTGCCCACGCACGATATTGACCACCTGTGCCGCTATACCGGCACCCTTCAGGCCATGCGTTCCATTTTGGGGCGTGACCTGCTCATCAACCGCAGTGTGCCACTTGTGCGTCAATCGTGGCAGGAGTATCGTGAGTGGCGCATCGACAAGCGGCAAGACCCCTATGTGTTGGCGGTCTCTGAGCTGATCGAACACGCCCGCCGTTGTGGCGAACACGCTGTTTTCTTCCTGAAAGCTCAAACAATAGGCGAATATGACTGCACTTACGATGTCTGTGACCCGCTGGTGAGTTACATCGTGGATCTGATTCAAAAGAACGGCATGGAAATTGGCCTGCATGGCAGCTACCGGAGCTATGACAACCCGGATCTTTATTTGCAGGAGAAAAAACGGTTGGAGAAAATTGCAGGGAAAGCGGTGACTGTCGGGCGGCAGCATTTCCTGCGCTTTAATCTCTTGAAAAGCTATGTCAACGCCGGATACTCGGTTTACGGTGGTCAAGACACCCGCCAGATGATGGAGGTTACCCATCCCGGCACCCTTGAGGTGTGGCAGGCGGCGGGTCTTCGCGACGACTACACGTTAGGCTACGCCGAGCAGCCCGGTTTCCGTTGCGGCACCTGCCATCCCTTCAGGCTCTACAATCTCTTTGACGACCAGCCCACGGATGTCGTGGAACATCCGCTTGTCTTGATGGACGGTTCCCTTTTTGACTATCTCAAACTTGATATTGGGCAGAGCAGGACACTCTTCAAACGCTTGCGTGAGCGTTGCAATGCCGTGGAGGGCGATTTCGTCTATCTATGGCACAACCACACCGTGGGGCGGAATTACCGGGATTTGTACGAAGGGGTCGTGGCAGATTAGACGGCTGGATTGCTTTGTCTGCGGGCTTGGTTATTTTTTCTTTTTCTTTCTCTCTTTCATCTTGGCCACGGCTTTGAGGTAGCGTTCGTGGCATCCTTGGATGTAATCCTTGTCGAATCGAGGGTTCCCATACCGGGCCATGCGCCCTTGTATGACGGAGGCATTGTGCGACAGGTGTCCTGACGGGCGGGCAGGGTTGCGTTTGAGCGGAGCCGGGTAGCACGCCGTGATCAAGGCGGCTTGATGGGCGCTCAAGTGCTTGGCGCTGCAGTGGAAATAGTGTTGCGCGGCCGCCTCGGCACCGTAAATGCCGGGACCCATTTCGATGACGTTCAGATAGACCTCCATGATGCGTTCTTTGGACCAAAATAACTCAATAAGGAACGTGTAGTATGTTTCTACACCTTTGCGAATCCAGGAACTGCGGGGCCAGCAGAACACATTCTTGGCCGTTTGCTGGGAAATGGTGCTTCCGCCGCGCTTGCGTGTGCCGCTTTTGCGCTCCTTCAGCACCTGATCCAATGCGATGACATCAAAACCGTTGTGCCCCAGGAAATAGTTGTCCTCCGAGGCAATGGCTGCGCGCACCATGTAGGGTGAAATCTCCTCTATGGGTTTCCATTTCTTTTCAATGCTGTAACCATGCTGCACTTTACGGATAACCATGAGCGGTGTCACAGGCGGGTTGACCCATCGGTACAGGAGGGGGAAGAGTATGCTCAACAAAAAGCATATCAACAAAATTTGTCCGACTGTTTTCCAAAAACCGCGTTTTTTCGTGCTTCCCTTTTTTGCCATGCTTTTTAAATCTTACTGTTAATCAAAATGTTGTCGTAATTTGTCGTCTTTATAAAGGCGCGGCAAAAGTAAAAAAAAAGCCGCCGTGCAGGGCGGCGACTTTTTATGGCATTATTTCTTTTCCAATTGTATCTTGATATCGTTCAGAACATTCATGTAATTGATGAATGCTTGATACGGGGATGGATAGACTTCAAAATTACGTTTGACGAAGCGGTGTCCGAACCATTTGGAACTCATGAAGTTGAAGTGATCGGCACCTTGTAATCGGAGCCAGCTGAGCTTGGCTTCTTTGTTCTTGGACTTCTTGTACAGCGGCTCGAGCTTGAAGAGCTGGTTGAAAGCCTCTTGCTGGAGCACGTTGCCGACCCACTCGTTGGTGTCCTTTTCTTCACCGGAGCATGAGATGGGCCACGGTGCATGCATGGTGGCGGGGCTGGCATCCATCTTGAGCACCTCCTTGGGCGTGATGAAGCTGTAGTTCGGGTTGGCGGAGAGCTGGTCGATGAGGTTGCGGAAAAAGTCGAATATGCCGGTGTCGGCGGTGTAATGCTCGCCGATGGTTTCATAGTCCCAATAAAGGTTGATGAAGGGGGCATCGCCGCTGGTGTTGGTGCTGTCAAGGAATTTGATGTACTTCTCGGCGGTCAAGGGATACTGATCCCAGCTGTGGTCGTTGAACCGCAGGGTCACATCGTCGCAAAGACGGTAGGAGCGCAGCAGCAGTCGCACGTCGGTCTGGTAGGGGTTGCAATAGAGGTATTGCGGGCTCTTCCAGCCGAGGATGTGCCGTGCGCCCTCCGTGAGGACGACTTCGTAGCCGGCCTCGCCAAGCCACTCGCCGATCTCGTCGGAGTAGATGACCTCGGTGTTGCAGAAAGAGACGGGCTTGACGCCAAAGGTCTCCTTCAGCAGCTTCTCCTGCAGGTGAACCTGCTCCATGAAAGCGTCTTTGCCATGCAAGGAGGCGATGCTGTGGGTGAATGTGTTGCCCGTGATTTCGACGCACCCTGTGGCAATGAGCTCCTTGAAGCTCTCGATCACCTCGGGGCAGTAGTTCTTGAAGAGCATGATGGAGCTCCCCGCGATGCTGAAACTGAGCTTGAAACTCTTCGGATGTTTGCGGATGAGTTCCAGCATCATCTTGTTGGCGGGAAGATAGCATCTTTCCGCAAGACGCTGCGCCAAGTAGTGGTTCTGGTAGTCGTCGAAATAATCGTGGTTTTGGTTGATGTCAAAAAAACGATAGGTGCGCAACCGGAAAGGTTGGCTGATCTGGAAATGGAAGCATATTCTATTCATAGTGGAGCGTTTTTTCATAAATGACTTTGAGTTTCTTGGCTACGTTTTCCCATTTGAGGTTGTTGACCTCTTCCTCGCCCTTGTCGGCGAAGAGTTTGGAGAGGGCAGGGTAGTGCAGCAGGCCGTAGATGGCGTCGGCGGTGGCGTCGATGTCCCAAAAATCGACCTTGATGGCATGTTGGAGCACCTCGGCGACGCCGGATTGCTTGGAGATGACCACGGGCACCTTGGCGCGCATGGCCTCCAGCGGGGAGATGCCGAAAGGCTCCGAAATGGAGGGCATCACATAGACATCGCTCATGCCGAACATCTTGTCGATGTCGGCGCCGCGCAGGAAGCCCGTGAAGTGGAAACGGTCGGAGATGCCCAGCTCGGCCACGCGCTCGATGACGTGCTGCATCATGTCTCCTCTCCCTTCTTGCCGGTCGCAT
>CAMVIT010000088.1:0-8325 GCA_947167635.1 uncultured Bacteroidales bacterium
TTTCAAATTATCAGTGTGTTGCAAAAATATTTTTTTTAGAGTGTCAAAGTCAGGAGGGCCAGATCGGCAACCCCGAGGGCGACGACAAGCCCAACAAGAAGTACTACGACCCGCGCGCGTTCCTGCGCGAAGGCGAGAAGTCTGTGGTCGAGCGCCTCAAGATCGCCTTCAGCGACCTGAACTGCATCGACAGACTGTAGTCTTTTATTACTCAACGTACAAGAAAGGGGATGGAACAGTGATTCCGTTCCCTTTTTTTATGGAATTGTCCCCTGCAATTTTTCTCCACAAAGGGGTGTCTAATCTCAATTTTTTTATGTATGTTTGCGCCCTTAATGAAAAAAAGTATGAAAAAGAGAATCTTTACCCTTTTTATGGCGTTGTGGGTGGCCTTTTTAGGCGTGTCCATGGCGCAAACTGTGACGCCTGAACAGGCGGCTCTCGTCTGTCAGCGTTTCCTTTTGGACCATCAGGCTTCCCTCCCGGGCGGATATTCCACCGTCAAGTTGCAGGAAACCTACACGGATGCGGAGGGCATGACCTGCCTGTATCGTTTCGGCTTTGACGGCACGGGATTCGTTGTCGTCTCCGCCTCCCGGCGTGTGATGCCGGTGCTGGCCTATTCTTTCGACGAGGATTTTGAGATGATCCCCCCGGTGCGGGATATTTTCCACTATTATGAGCAGGTGGTGCGCGCCACCGAAACAGGCAATGCTCCGACCGACGCCAAGTCGGTGGCCAAGTGGGAACGATACCTGGCGGAGAATTTTACCCCACGGGCACCCAAGACCCCGGTCCGTGGACCGTTGTTGACCACCCGTTGGAATCAGAATAAATTTTATAACACCTACTGCCCGTGGGATGTGGCTGCCGGTCCGTACTACGATTACCGCGTGCCCAACGGCTGTGTCGCCTTGGCTTGCGCCCAGATCATGAACTACCATCGCTATCCCGACCATGCCACTGGCGCCACGACATACTTGCCCCCCGGCTACCCCCGTCAGACGGTCTTCTTCAATCAGCACCACTACTATTGGGATGCCATGTGCAACCAACCCGAGAGCTACGCTTGTGAAATTGCCAAGCTGGCCTACCACTTCGGCGTGGCCATCCAGATGGGCTACACCGCCGACGGCTCCGGCGCACAAACCTCGGATGCCCGCCAGCAGCTGAGGGAAAAGTTCGGGTATGATGCCAGCATCGCCCAGTATGATGTCTATTTGGATGATACCACTGGCGTGGCCAACGCCTATTATACGGATCTCCTCAAAGGCGAAATCGACATGAACCGTCCCGTCTATTATTCCGGTTGCTCCAACACCAGTTGCCACGCTTACGTGCTGGACGGTTACGACGATGAAGACCGCTTCCACCTGAACTACGGGTGGGGTGGGGCCTCCAATGGCGATTATGCCTTGACGAACTTTGTGGCGGGCAACACCCACTACGATTACAATGCCAGCTGCATTATCCGCATCTTCCCTTCCGGCGCAGTGCCTGACACCTACTGCCAGGGCCACCAGCGCAACACGGCTTCCTTCGGCTATGTGGCCGACGGTTCCCCCACCGCGAAACCCTACCAGCCGAACCCTGACTGTTCCTGGATGGTGGCTGCCCCCAATGCCAACACCTACAACTTCAAGTTCGACCGTCTTAGCCTGAACCCGAACGTGGATTTCGTGACCATCTATAACGGACCCACCGTCGAAAGCGGCGTGGCCGCCACCTTGACGGGCACCCAAGTGCCGGGCACCACCTATCACGTTGAAGCTGACAGTGTGCTCATCACCTTCACCTCCACAGGCTCGGCAAGTGAAAACAACGACTACTATGGCTTCCTCATCAGCTACGATAGCGAACTGCAGGAACCCTCCTGCGCCGGCGTGCATAACGTGACCGACTGGCACACCATTTTGTCCGACAACAGCGGCGACGGCACGCCGTACCGCGCTCAATCCACCTGTACCTGGAATGTCACCCTGCAGTACATCGCAGGATACGCCTTCAACTTTACCAAGTTCGACCTTGGTTACGGCGACTTCGTGGATATCTACAATGCCAACAGCAACCCGCCGACACTCTATCAGCGATTCGATATCTACAATATGCCGGTAGGCATCTACAACGTGGATTTCCGTAAGATGAGAATCAACTTCGTCTCTGACAACTACGACCAGCGCGATGGATTCGAACTCAGCTACTACGCCATTGATGCCGTGGAGGACCACAACGGCATGGATGACATCTCTGTCTATCCCAACCCGGCCGCTAATGATGTGCATGTCAGCTTCACGCTCGCCGAACCGGCTTCTGTCCGCTTCCATCTGACCGACCTCGCCGGGAAGACCGTCGGCATGGAGTCCTTTGCCGCCGGCGCCGGCGCGAACACACATACTCTGAATGTTTCTTCGCTCGCACCGGGATTCTACATCCTCGAAATGTCCACCCCGATGGGCAAGTCTATCCGCAAAGTGATGGTCGAGTAGCTGACAGTGCTGCAATAATCCTTCTCGATCGGCGTTTCTAACACTATTTAAAACACCGTACAATGAAAAAAATATGGATTACGCTCTCTCTGGTGCTGCTGGTGTCGTATGCCTTCTCGCAATCATCCGGTAAGGACTCCAAGAAGAACCTGACGGTCAAGGAGTGGAAAAAGGACGCGAACGGCAAGGGTACCCGCATTTTGGACCATGTTACCAAATATGATGCACAAGGGCGTAAGTATGAGGAGATTGAATACACCTCTGACGGGGTTGTCCGCAGCCGTGTCGTCTCCGAATATGGCTCCGATGGGAAGGTGTCGCGCCAAATTGTCTATGGCGAGAACAAGAAAGTGGTGCGCATTCGCAAGTTTGAATACAACCCGGATGGCACCAAACATAAGCAGTATAATTATTCTCCAAACGGCAAGTTGTTGTCTGTTAAGGAGTTTGAGTATATAAAACCCTAATGTGCATTTTTGCTGATGACACCGGTTTCCGATATTCTGCAAATGCTGCCTCCCATCTCCCTGGAAGAGATGAATGCCGTGAAGCTGATGAACCGCACTGACACCAAGTATCTGCTCAACAATCAGATGCTGGAGCAGTTGGCGCAACACTGGCAGGGACGCTTCTTTGTGCAGGAGAATCTGCAAAAAAGGGTGTCACGGTACAAGACACTCTATTTCGACACGCCCGATGCCCTCACCTACACCATCCATCATAACAAGCATCTCCACCGGCAGAAGATTCGGGAACGCATCTATGTCGATTCCAATACCTGTTTTCTGGAGGTCAAGAACAAGGTCAATACGGGACGGACCAAGAAAAAACGCATTGAGATTCCCATGGAGGGCTTTGGCTCTTTGTATGACACTGAGCAGAAACGCTGCTTTTTGGCCGAGAAGGTGTGGGTGACGCAGGAGGAGTTGCATCCGCGCCTGCAAAATGCCTTTCAACGCATCACACTTGTCAATCGGCAGAAGAGCGAGCGCGTCACCATCGACTCGGGTATCTCTTTCCATAACCTCCTCACCGGCCGTGACGCCTCCGCCGACGGACTTGTCATCATCGAGGTCAAGCAGAACGGCAACATTCCCTCCGACTTCAAGCGGCTGCTGCTCGATGCCCGCATCCAGAGCCACGGGCTCAGCAAATACTGTCTCGGCATGCTCCTTACCGACAACCATGTCAAGTACAATCGGTTCAAGCCCAAAATACGGATGGTGAGCAATTTGGTCGGCAGGGAGTTGGCTGTTGCCAGCCAGCCGTGATCGATGGCTTTTGGGTGTTGTAATAAATAAATGTGTCAGTAAAACAATACAATCATAATAAATATGCTTCAAGATTTTCCTGAATATGATCCCGAAATAGCCCGCGAGTTTGGGACAGAGACCATTGACAATGTCGGACAACTGTTCGGCATCCCCTTTTTCGACGGCCCCACGTTGTGGCAGATGCTCTTCCGCTTTGCCATCAACATGGTTTTCTGCTGGGTGATCGTAGGCCGGTTCTATTATCGGAAAAGCAAACGCCGCGACTACTATTTCACCTTCCTGATGTTCAGCATCACCGTCTTTTTCATGATTTTCCTGATGGACAATGTCAGGGTGCAGATAGGTTTCGCGCTGGGACTCTTTGCCATCTTCGGCATGATACGATACCGCACGGAGTCGATACCCATCCGCGAAATGACGTACCTCTTTGTCACCATCGGGCTCTCGGTCATCAACGGACTCGCCATGACAGCCAGTTATGCCGAGTTGTTGCTCACCAACGTCATCATCCTGGCTGCGGTGTGGATTTTCGAGCGTCTCAAATGGAAGAACCATACCGAGACCAAAATCGTCCTTTACGAGAAAATAGAGTTGGTCAAGGCAGGGCGCGAGGCGGAACTGAAGGCCGATCTCGAAGAGCGCACGGGACTCCGGATTCTCGATGTCGAGGTGGGACACATCAATTTTCTCAAAGATGTGGCCTATTTGAAAATTCATTACAAATCGAATAGCCCTGAATACAATACCGTGAATAACCTTACGAAGGTCAAACAGGATAATTATTTTTAAAAAAACAATATGGATCAATTTGTCGATGCCGCCAAGGCGTTCATGACGGACGTCCTTTTCAAGAGCATCCCGAAGCTCATCGTCGCCATCCTGGTATTTTGGATCGGCTGGAAACTCATTAAGTTGTTGGACAAGGTCTTGTTGAAGACCTACAAGCGCCATACGGTCGATCCGTCGTTGCAGCAATTTCTCAACTCTCTGATTGATATTACGTTGAAGATATTGTTGGCTCTTACCTCCATGGGCATCGCCGGCATCAAAATGACCTCGTTCGTGGCCATCGTCGGTGCGGCCGGTTTGGCCGTGGGCATGGCCCTGCAGGGCACCTTGCAGAATTTTGCAGGTGGTGTCATCATCTTGTTGCTCAAGCCTTTCAAAGTGGGTGACTTCATCGAGCAAGGCACGTATGCCGGCTTCGTGGAGAGCATCCAGATTTTCAGCACGACATTGCGCACGTACGACAACCGTATGATTGTGGTGCCCAACACGGAGCTGGCCACAAAGTCGCTGGTCAACCACTTCAGCATGCCGCAGCGCCGGGTCACCATACCCGTGGCCATGGCCTATGGCGAGTCGGTGGAAAAGGTGCGGGAGATACTGTTGCGTGTGGCGAATGCCCACCCCCTTGTGCTGCAAACCCCCAAGCCCCCGATGGCCCCCGTGGACAATCTCGGCGAAAGTTCCGTCAACTTCACCCTCTTTGTCTGGACGCTGCCGGAGAACTATTGGACCGTGCTCTACGACCTCAACCAGCAGGTGTACGAAACCCTGTTGAAAGAGGGCGTTGAAATCCCGTTCAACCAGTTGGATGTGCATGTGAAGAATTGAGGGATCCGGACAACGCCTTCAGGCGTTCCCTGCCGACAGTGTCGGTCATTGCGCGATTTCCCCGCTTTTCAGCGCCTCGTTGTACAGCTTGTCCCCATGCTCGCGGATGAGCTGCTGCTTGCGTTGGTTGAGCAGCATCATGCGGGCGGCGGCGCGCTCCTCCTCGGTCTCGCTGACGGAACGCTGGTTCTTGTAGTCGAGGATGACCATGAGGTAGTGGTAGTTTCCGATCTCCCGTTCCACATATTTGCGCTTCGCGGCATCCTCCGAGAAGTCGAAGGAAACCTCGTTTTGAATGTCGTCTAAATAAAACCAGGTGTTGTCGTCCAACAGATACTCGATGGAGTCGCCGAGAAGCGTGATCAGTGCGTCCCGTTCCTCCGCGCGGCGGTTGTCGTCGAAGAGGATGCCCTTGGCCACGGCCAGTAGGGGAGAGCCTTTGGAAAGCTTCACATAGTTGACTTTCACAATCTCCTTCTCGATGGTGTAGCGGTTGTCGAAACCCTTCATGAAATCGTCCAATTCCTTGTCGGATATCTGGATGGTGTCGGCATTGGCGGTCAGCTTGTCGTAATAGCGGTTGATGAGCAGGTTGTTGCGGTAGGCCTCGATCTTTTTGTCGAAGTTTTTCTCGCGTAGCGACAGTTTTCTCTCCGCCTCGTGCAGAAGGATTTTCTCCTTCAGCCAGTTGTCGATGAAATCGTTGGCCAAGGCGATGCTGTCGGCGGGCGCGAGGCCCGTCGGCATGTTCTGGCGCAACTCCGATTCATAGAGCCGGTAGTAATAGACCTGTGCCAGCACCTTGTCCCTCTTCCCGTGACAGGAGGTCAGGAACAAGGCTATGAACAGCGGGCAAAACAGCAACAGCGTTTTTTTCATCGGTTCTTGAGGATGTTTTGGAACACCTTCTCATCCACGACGACGGGATACTTGGCGCGCAACTCCTTGATCCATTCGCCCTCCAGATAGTCCTGGTAGCGGCTGACCACGATGGCGCGGATCTCGCTGAGCGGCTTGTAGGTGGTGGCGCCGGTGCTGTCCGTGACGGGGAATTCCGTCTTGATCTTCTCATAAAAGCGCTCGATGCCCACGGTGTCCTTGATGGCGGCGTTCCACACCTTCTCGGAGTTGATCTCGTAGAGCATCATGCCGTCGTGGAATTCCTGCACCAATGCCTTGTATTCGGGATACTTGTCGGCGAGGTGTTTGCGCTCGTAGCGGATGATGGTCTCGTTGATGAAGTTGGGATAGAGGCTTTCCACGAAGTCCATGATCGGCTCGTTGAGGGGAGTGCCTTGGTAGCGGGAGATGAATTTGGCGAAATCGAGGGCGGGTACCGACTGGTCGGCGAAGGTGCAGATGGGCTTCAGCTTGTCGATGCCCTTCAGGGTGGTGATGTCGGTCGCGGTGGACTGGAAGTAGTTGGCAGGCAGGTTCTTCTTGAGGAATTTCATGGTGGCCTTCTTGCCGCTCTCCTCAAAGTTGTAGCTCTTCTTGAGCTTGGCGACGAGCGACTCCTTGCTCTTGCGGGCGCGGGCGTCGCGACCCAGGGCGGATTTGAGCATGAACTTGCTCTCCTCGCTGCTGCGGACGTACTCCACGGAGTCGAGCTTGAGGATATGCCAGCCGATCGTGGTGGGCACAGGTTGGGAGATCTCGCCGGGCTTGAGCCTGATGACCGCGCTCACATAGTTGCCGGGACGGCGGTTGGGCGCGAAAGGCTCCATGCGGCCGCCGTTGTCGCGGTTGGCACGGTCGTCGGAGTAGTTCTGCGCTAACTCCGCAAAGGTCATCTTCCCGCTTGCATACTGGTCCTGGATGGTGCGCAGGCGTTCCGCAATCGCGGGCTTGACCCCGTTCAGCGCCCCCGTGTCCTCCACAAACACTTGCGAGACGTAAACCTTGCTGACGGCGGGTATCTTGTCCTGCGTGTAGATGAGGTGGTAGCCGAACTGCGTGCGGATGGGCATGGAAACCTGTCCCACCGGCGTGCTGAACGCGCCTTTTTCGAAGGGATAGATCATCTCCAACACGGAGAAGTAGCCCAACTCGCCTCTGTTGCCGTGGTGAAGCCGGCCATTCTGCGGGTTGACGCGATCCTGCGCCGACTCGTCCTCGGAATAGAGATAGGCGGCCTCGTTGAAATCCATGCCTTTCACAATCTTGTCGCGGATCTGCAGGATTTTGTGCAGGGCTGCCAGCGTGTCCTTAGGGGAGGCGTTGGGACCGCACTTCACGAGGATGTGCGAGGCGCGCACCTGGTATTTGGAGTTCTCAAAAGCCTCCTCCAACAGCTGGTCGCTCACCTCGGAGTCCACCAGATACTGTTGTGCGGACTGGCTTTGATAGGAGGCTAACTCCTTGTTGAACGCCGCGGAGGTGTCCATCTTCAGGGCCGTCGCCTCCTGCACCTTCATGCGATAGTTGGTGTAGAGTTCAAGGTAGTCGCGCAACTCTTTCTCCGATGCCTCCTTCAGAGAGTTGTTCTTTTGGAAGGCATTCACAAACTCGCCGACCGTCACGTTCTCCTTCCCGATGCGGATGAGCACGTCGTTGTCCGATTGTCCCTTGACGAAAACCAAGGCTCCTATGAACAGTAATGAGAGGAAAATCCGTTTCATATTCGTATGTTTTTTATAATAAATTATTCTTATTCAGTAAAATAATAAAAATATCCGCTTCTACGGAAAAGTCTGCAAATGTACATAATTTTTTGAATTTCCATAGATGGGCGGTGATTGTGCTGTGTGCCGGGTGGTCGGGTATTGGTGGAGGTTCCGCTCAACGCTGGCGCGTTTCGCGGAATGGTGCGGTGTCGCCGAAAAAAAAAGATAATGGGCGGCGGCGGGAGCTGATCCCCAACTACCACTCCCCACCCGCCGCCGCCCATTTTTTTACCCTCGCCGCGCGCCCACCACCATTCCGCCAGCTCCGCTGGCGGAACCTCC
>CAMVIT010000089.1:0-7658 GCA_947167635.1 uncultured Bacteroidales bacterium
GGGTTATTGAGAGGATGTCCCTCCGGGACAATAGGGGTAATCATTTTCCTTGAGCTGCCCCGACAGGGGCAAGAGCTTGGTAGCGCTGCAACCCCTGGGAGGGGTGCGTGCGCGGGAAAGTCGCGGCGCGGGAGAGGGTTGAGACGATGTTGTGCGTTGCTCGCCGCGAAACGGGTGTGGGGTTCGACGAGCCTGCGTGAGGGATTGCAACGGAAATGATTTTGGCGGGAATGCGTTCCCTGGCGAGATGGAGGTTCTGCTTGACACTTCGCGTCTCGCGGAATGGTGGTGGGTTCTAAGCCAAAATCATTGCAGTGGAAAGCCCGACGGCGCGGCGGCATTTGATGGAGTGTGCGAATGCAATGTGATTCCGCGCCGCCGTGCCGGCACGCCCAAATAAAAAAGATGCAAAAGCCCTGATTTGTGCCATCAGGTATATAATTCCTTTTTGTTTTTTGTGCCTGCCTCGCTGCTCATCTCTCACAGGTCACGAACCGCTCTGCCTCCGCCGCGCAGCCGTCGGGCGAATCTAAGAGGGTGGCCACGAAAAGGAATACCGGCGGCCCAAATACCGTTCAACTACATAATAGCATCCGCCATTAGGTCTTTGCGGCCTATCAAACTGAAAACGACGATGTTATTGTCCTCGTTCAGGATCCGTAATGTTCGAAGCATCTCGTTCAACGTGGAACCGCTGGTGGTCACATCGTCGATAAGGAGCACGTTCTGGTCTCGAATGGAAGCGCAGAACCGTTCATCTTCTTCGTTGGCGAATTTCAGGAAATGCATAATGTATGGGCGTAAGCGGCTTTTCTTCACATCTTTAGCAATTGTAAAATAATCTTTCTGATGAATGAGATCAATCATATTGTTAATGGCGGTTCTCGCTTCCTCTTTTTGTTTTTCCGTATAACGGGGGCGCCCGTTTTCCAGCACATCGTCCAGATACTGTTTTTCGTATCCGTCCATATCAAAAGAAATATTTTGGGGCAGAGCCTTCACGAGTTGCATTTTGTGGAGCGTGGGCTGCGCGAACCGATAGATATAGCGCAACATATACTGGTTTACCTTGCTGGAGGATTCGGGCATAATCACCATCTGATAATCGTACAGGTTGATCTTCCGGCTCAAGTCATCGATAGCTTTTTTGATGAATTGCGTCAGATTCGAGTCCTTTTGAAGATCTTCGGAGAATTTCACATATTGGATGAACGCACTTCGGACACTGCTGTCCACCTGCTCGGAGAATTCATAGCCATAGTAGAAGCACTTGCCGAACGCCTCTACTTGGTAGCCCTCGTTGGTCAGTTGCACGATGTCCTTTTCGTTGTCGTGCTCAAAATCAAACACGAACTGTTGTGTACTTTCATCAAAAGTGATACCCATAACTGTTAGTCTGACATTAGTATTTCCAGCCGCAAAGATACATTTTTTCCGATTCACCGCAATTCCATTCCTCGTTTTTCATCGCCTCATCGTCTTCATTGCCCAGCCAACGTGCCCTAATGACGAAATTTTGTTTTTTACAATTTTTCGTCATTATCTTTTTGTATCTTTGCCGCCGTATAATAATGATAATTATTAACCATATACATAATTTTTTAGGTTTTAACTATGTTTGATCTTATCGTTATCGGCAGCGGCCCCGGCGGGTATGTGGCTGCCATCAAGGCTTCTCAACTCAATATGAAAGCGGCCGTTGTGGAACGTGCCGAAGTGGGCGGCATCTGCCTCAACTGGGGCTGCATCCCCACCAAGGCCCTCCTCAAGTCGGCACAGGTTTACAAATATATGTCGCACGCCGCCGAGTACGGTATGCAGGTCGAAGGCACCGTGAAGCCCGACTTCGAGGCCGTGGTGAAGCGCAGCCGCACCGTGGCCGAGACAATGAGCAAGGGCGTGCAGTACCTGCTCAAGAAGAACAACGTGGAGGTGATTGCCGGCTCCGGCAAGCTGCTCCCCGGCAAGAAGGTGGAGGTGACCAAAGCCGACGGCACCGTGGAGGTGTATGAGGCCAACCACATCGTGCTGGCCACCGGCGCCCGCTCGCGCAGCCTGCCCAACGTGCCCCAGGACGGCACGCACATCATCGGCTACCGCGAGGCGCTCACGCTGCCCCAAATGCCCGAGTCAATGGTGGTGATGGGCTCCGGCGCCATCGGCAGCGAATTGGCTTACTTCTACTCCACGATGGGCACCAAGGTCACCATCGTCGAATATATGCCGCGGCTCGTGCCCGTGGAGGATGACGACATCGCCGCCACCCTTGCCCGCTGTTTCCGCAAGGCCGGCATCAAGACGATGACCGGCGCCGCCGTCGAGAAGGTCGAGGTGGTGGACAACAAGTGCAAGGTCACCGTCAAGGACGCCAAGGAGAAGGTCACCGAGCTGGAGTGCGACATCGTGCTCTCCGCCGTGGGCGTTGCCACCAACATCGAGGGCATTGGCCTCGAAGAGTGCGGCGTGGCCGTGGAGCGCGGCAAGGTCGTTGTGGATGACTACTACCGCACCAACGTGGAGGGCGTCTATGCCATTGGCGACATCGTGCACGGTCCTGCCCTCGCGCACGTGGCCTCCCACGAGGCTGAGGTCTGCGTTGAGAAGATCGCCGGTCACAACCCCGATCCCGTCGATTACAGCAACATCCCCGGCTGCACCTACACCACACCGGAAATCGCTTCCGTGGGTCTCACCGAGCGCGCCTGTGTGGAGCAGGGCAGGGAAGTGCTCATCGGCAAGTTCCCCTTCACCGCCTCAGGCAAGGCTACCGCTGCTGGCAGCCGCGACGGCCTCGTCAAGGTCATCTTCGACAAGAACACCGGCGAATGGCTCGGTTGCCATCTCATCGGCGACAACGTCACCGAGATGATCGCCGGCGCCGTGATGGCCCGCAAGAACAAGATGACTGGCAAGGATGTCATCAGCTCCGTGTTCCCGCACCCCACGATGTCGGAGGCCATTATGGAAGCCGCCGCCGATGCCTACAAGGAGTGTGTACACTTGTAGGGGCGCGGCGTGCATAGAGACGCGGCGCGCTGCGTCTCTACAATGCGTCCGTTAATTGTTGGAGGTTCCGCCGCGGTGCGACGGAATGGTGATAACGTCAAAATATTTAATGATGAAGAAAATCAATTTCATATTGCTGATGATTTTTGCGGTGACAGTCTCTTTCGCGCAGAATGGCCCCACTGTTACCCGTGTCCACTATTCTGACACCACATGGCACGATAGAGGATTCGATGTCTATATTGGTGCCGGCATGTTCATCGGGAACAAGTACAACGCCAACTACTACAACGGCAGCAACCTCAACGAGTGCAACCTTGACTATGTGTTTAACAATAACCAATATTGGTATGATGAGATTATGCAGGAGATTGTCCGCCTCTATCCTAATGTAAGTATCAATGACGAGGTTTCTTATCAAGAAGATCCTGCTTTAAACAGTGATTTCAACTGGAACTTGCACTACAAACTCAAGACCATTGTGTCATTAGGTGCGCGCTACAAGATCCGTGACGGGTGGGGCATCTCCTTGTCCTATTCTTTCTGCAGGTTGACGACGGCATCCAGCATTCTGTTGCGCACGAATTCGGTGTCTGGTAACACGACCCAGCAACCGGAGATGTATTTTCAAGGCAAGGAGGACCGTTCCATGATTGACTTGTCCGTGTCGTATGTTTTCAGCAAAATGCATCCCGTCGTGAAGCCTTTTTTGGAGGTCGGTGCGCAGTTCAACTATGCGCGGGTCAAGATGCTGAATGCTGTGATTGGGGACAAGACATACAACATGTTGGATCCCTACATGGGTGAGAGTTATTATCCAGGCATTCAGGCATACGATGTGGTGTATGGCGGGGCCGGTTACGGTTTTTCCGCCTCGGCGGGACTCAAGTTTGTGGTGGCGAAGGGTGTCTCCATAGACCCTACATTCTATTTCGCGGCCAGTCATTTGGCTGTCTATCAGACCAAGAACGGTCCGGACAAGTATCAGACTGGCAATAAATTCACACCCAACTATGGCGTCCTTGTCCGCGTAACGATGAACGACTTTTTCTTCGGGCGAAATAGATGATGAGAATGCGATGGTCAATCGCAATTTTTTAGAAATCTTACACTGGATTTTATAGAGACGTGCAGTTGTGCGTCTCTTTTTTTATCCCAGCAGTGCTGCAACCTCGGCGGGGTTGAGCGCCCATTCGTAGGTGTAGCAGATTTCGGCTTCGTTGGCGGGTTTTAAGGTGATGCCCTGTGCCTCCGCCTTGATTTCCAAAAGTTTCCCGATGCTCAGCTTGTTGCGCAGTCGCCGTAACAGTGCTTCCGCGGCTCGGGTGTCCATGCTTTCGATGTTTTGCCCGATGAAAGGCATCTCCAGCCAGATGATTTCGCGGGCATCCACATCCAACATGCCAAAAACAAGTCCCTTCGAGAGGTTGTTTTCGCTGATTCTCACCAAATGCTGCACACAAGATGGATCGTAGGCCACGCCGGTCTCCTCCGAGAGTCGCATGGGATTGGCGGAGTTCATCCAGCCAACCATCAGATTGGCGGCAATGGCGCCTTCGGAGTAGGCGTTGCAGGTGAAAATCACATATTGGGCACCGGCTTCCGTGAGTTCCGGCAGGGAGAGTTGGATGTATTCGGCGGTGCCCACCTGGTCGGGGATGTGGCGGATGTCGCCGGAGTGCTTGGCACCGGGGGCGGTTAGGTTGAAATAGGCGCACTCCACCGGCTTTCGTCCCGTGAAGACAATACGGCAGCTGAGGTCCATGTCGAGAGGCTGTGCGGGCAATCCTTGTCCCCACTGCATGAACAGGCGTACCTCGCCGCCTTCCACGGGGAAACGGGTGCCAGTGAGGGCGCAGGCCGTGTCCTGTGTGGTGGTGGCACGGTCGCCTACGCTGACGGGGATGTCATACAGCGATGGGTCGATGAACATGCTGGAGGGCTCGTCACCAGTTTTTGATGTGGCGAATTTACGGCGCATGGCGTTGGCGTACAGCTCATGGACCTGCTTGACTATTTCCGCACACGCTTGCGCACTTTTTGTCTTCACGAGTGGATGTGGCTCGATAGCCTTTTGTCCGCCTGTCAGCGGACGAACAAGGCGTGTGCCGTTGGGGGCGAAGTATAGTTCGGCGGCGTTGCCGAGCGAGAGCAGCAGTCTTGCAGGCAGCGTGTCGGTGACCTGCATGAAGGCCTTCAGCGTCTTGTCGGTACCGAAACGCAGCATGGTGGCGAACAGGGCGCGGGCGAAGAGACCGGGACGTTGCTGCAGCAGTGTGAGCGTGGTGTCGGCGTCATTGTCTTGACGGGCCTTGTCCACGCATCCTTGCCAGGTGGTGTAATTCTGCTTGTAGAACATGTCAAGGAGGTCGTGCAGCTTCTTGTAACCTTGTTTTCGCGAGTATTCGCCGAGGCGCAGGGCGTGGATCATGCGCACCCAGAGGCCGCGCTTGGGGTTCATGTTCTCGCAGGCTTGTGTGTGGCTCATGGGCAGGTCGTTGAGCCAGCGGGCCACACGGCGACACCATGTGCGATCGTATTTCAGCTTGAGGCCTTCACGCTTGCTGGCTGCCGCCTCCTCACTTTTGTCTTCAACCATCCAAATATGCGTGTTGAGCCGCCGTTCGTGCTCGATCAGTGTTTTGGGTTCGATGATCTGCACTAATCCTGTTTTCTTGTACCAAAGATAGCGGAGAACATCGGCAGGTGTCCTCATATAGGCTGCTGCGGCCTGCTCGTCGCCAAGCGCGAGTAACGCATCGACCACCATCATGGTCGTCTCCTTCATCTTGATGTTGACATTTTCAGGCAGGGGATAGAGGGAAAGCAGTAGTTGCAGCGAATCTTTCTGGGTGGCGTCTAACGGGGTGGGGGAGTTGAGGAGCGAGGCGAGGAGGTGTTGCATGTCGGTGTCCGTGAAGAGGCGTAGCTCTTGGAGCTTGCTGCCTTGGCCGGTATAGACAAAGTCGGCGGTTTTGAAGGGCATGCCGCAGAAGGGGCAGCCGTTGTAGCGCTCGAGGGGGAAGGTCCCGTCGGGAATGAGGTGCCCGCACGGCAGGCGGGTGCCCTCAACGGAAATGCCTTCCGGCAGACTGTTGGCAAGCCAAGTGAGAAAGTGGTAAATGGCGCTCTCCCCAGTGGGCACGTTCCATCCCTTGACCAAAGGCATCCAGTTGAGTTTGGTGCCGAGGACTTCGTCAATGATGTCGGTAATGCTCTCCAGTTGCTGGGTGCTGGCATGGGCGAGGGCATGCAGAAGTTCTTCGCTGAGCACATAGCCGTTTCCCCGCAGACGGGCAGTGAAAGCCAACAACTCGGCAGTGGGCTGGTAAGGGGTGCCGGGAGTGCTGCCGTTGTTCAGATAGACGGCCTTTTGGCGTAACGCAATCCTGAGCAGAGTCTTCTCGTCCATGATGCAGAGTTCAAAGTGATCCTTACGATTCATGTATGAAAAACAAGGTAATTGAGCGGCTGTTTTCAAGGACCGAAGTCCTGGATCTAAGCAGAAGTAAGCCGCTCTTGGACCTTGTTTTGAAAATCTTTTGTTTGCAAAAACCGTGCCATACAGGACAAAAAAAGGATTTGACGCAAGTCAAATCCTTTTCACACTATTATTTACCCTTTTCAGTTATTGCCGGGCCTTAAGGCCTGACAATAATTTTCTTGTTCACAATTTGTCCGTCGGACAAAAGTATTCTGAGGAAGTAGTTACCCGGGGCGTAGCCGTGGACCATGATCTGTACATGCTCCTCGTCTTCGGCTTCGACAACTTGGACGAGCTTGCCCAACGCATTATATACATGCACCTTGCGCATGTCCTCACCCTTGATGTTGACCACTGTGGTGGCAGGGTTCGGATAGACGGTGAACTCGCGTTGTTCAGCTATGTGCTGCTCGATGCCGTAGTTGAAGGCCACATGCAGTGTCAGATGGATGATGCTGTCGCAGCCGTTGATGGTGTAGTTCCGGATGTCATAGGTGTAAGTGCCGGAATCCTCGGGCGTGAGGGTGAGTCCGTAGCCTGTGTAGAGGTGGTTCCTCAAAGCGGAGTCTTCGACAAAGATTTCGTAAGTCGGTGTCACCGTGAGGTTCAGCACATAGACGCTGTCGCAGCCAGTGGAGGAGGTGAGACGGTCATAGTAGGTGCCAGCGTTTGCGTATTGCTGGCCGCGCCACTCGTAAGACTCGTTGTCGCATGTGGAGGCGTCGGTGACGAACTCGTAGGTGCGGTTCACAGTCAGCACCAAGTTGACGATGCTGTCGCAACCGGCCTCGGAGGTGAGCAGCTGCTGCGCATAAACGGTGCCATATTGTGTCGGCAGCGTGTCAAAGCCGTGAGCTTGGTAGCTGTCACCTTGGCAGATGGTGTCATAGATGGTCGTCTCGATGGCCTGGTTGACAATGAGTAGGAGGTGATAGATGTCTTGGCAACCATAGAGGTTCGGGATGGTGTCTGTGTAGAGACCGGGGTTCGTGAGGTTGTTGCCGCGCCATGTGTAAGGCAGTGCGTTGCTGCACACCACAGCGGTGTCATGGCTGTTGACAGTGGGATGTACGGTCAAGTTCAGCGTCAGGATGCTGTCGCAACCGTTGACAGTCTGCAGGGTGTCGCTGTAAATGCCGCTCACAGTGTAGTCATTGCCGCGCCAGCT
>CAMVIT010000090.1:0-7534 GCA_947167635.1 uncultured Bacteroidales bacterium
TTTCCTTGAGCAGCCCCGGCAGGGGCAAGAGCTTGGTAGCGCTGCAACCCCTGGGAGGGGTGCGTGCGCGGGAAAATCGCGGCGCGGGAGAAGGTTGAGACGAGGGTGTGCGTTGCTCGCCGCGAAACGGATGTGGGGTTCAACGAGCCTGCGTGAGGGATTGCAACGGAAATGATTTTGGTGGGAATGCGTTCCCTGGCGAGACGGAGGTTCCGCTTGACGCTTCGCGTCTCGCGGAATGGTGGTGTCTTAAACCAAAATTATTGGAGCGGAAAGCCCGACGGCGCGGCGGCATTTGATGGCGTGTGCGAATGTGACATAATTCCCGCCGCCGCGCCGGCACGCCCAAATAAAAAAAGATGCAAAAGCCCTGATTTGTGCCATCAGGTATATAATTCCCCAAAATATAGGTCAACATCTATATCATTGCCTAAATATTACCTACTACAAATATACTACGAATTTTTAGGCAAATCTAAATTTTTTTCTGTCAACAAGTATATAGTCACCATTTTTTTCTATTTTTGCACCCTGAAACGAAGATCGTGCAAAAATGAAAAAAATAAAAACCAAAGAAGTGATCCAGCGGGTAGCGACGGAGTTGTTTAGGAAGTTCGGATTCGAGAAAACTTCCATGGACGACATTGCGAGTCAGGCGCACAAAGCCAAGCGCTCCATCTACAATCACTTCAGCAACAAGGAGGAGTTGTTCTGTTCTACGGTCATCTCCGAGGTGGACCACATCCGGCAGTCATTGGCGGCGGTGGTGGCGGACGACAGCCAGTTGGTGCTGCCCCGTCTGAGGCAGTATCTGCTACAGCGGATGGAGCTCATCGCCCAGGCCGGCACCCTGCGGGTGGCCATCAAGGACAAGTTGCTCGCTCCTGAAGACTACCGTTTCGAGCGGCTACAGCAAATAATGGCCGAGTTCAACGAATGGGAACACGCCTGTTTCAAAAAGGTGTGGTACGCCAAGCCGACACAATGCAGTGCAGAGATCATCGAGCAACAAGCTGTCGCATTTGCCGATATGCTACAGGTCACCCTCAACGGGTTGAGCCACACATTCTTCGTGGAAGACAAATACGAGCATTACAAATCCTCCTACAAGATGCTTATCGAATTGATTATCAACAGTGTTTTCACGCAGTTCGTCACACACCCCAACGATTTTGACATCAACATTCTTTCTTTTATCAATCAGAAATAACACATCATAATTATGAAAAAGATACTTATAATATGCACTTTGGCCACCGCCATGTTGTTGTGCTGCGTCTCCTGCCAGCGGGGAGTACGCTCTATTCTGGGCGACTACAGCTACAAAATCTCAGGAGAGGTAACCATCACCGCTGAAAACGGGGAAGTCACCCATCTCATGGTCAACAAGCGCGGGCAGATGAACATCCTCCGCGACTATATCTCCGATGGCCACGTCACCATCACGTTGAACGAAAGCACCGGCGGGGCATATTACTGTTCCGCTCTCGTCAAGGGAGACTCCCTCTTTGTGGACCCGCACTCATTTTCCACCAACATCATTACAGGGGAGAGTATCAACCCCTGGGAAGAGGACCATTCCTTCGTATTCAGCATCACGGCCTCGGGCAAAGGCATTCACAACGGGGACATCATCCTGATTGAGGAACAGTGGAGCGGCACTCAAAGCAGCAACGATGCAGAGCGGCTGGAAGGCGGCAAGATGCTTCTGCTGGCAGAAAAAAACGAATAAAACCACAAGATGATGAAGGCGTTTAAAAGAGTTTTGTTTTTCATTCTATCGATAGGACTGGCGGCAGCGTGCAGGCACAAAACCGTTGAAACAGAGCGGGCGCCGGTGCGTGTGGAGGTGATGGCCATCGACTCCATGGGCGGTGGTCTGACGCGCACATACGTGGGCGAGGTGGAGGCCAAGGAGAGCATTGCGCTGAGTTTCGCCACGGGCGGCAAGGTGGAGCGCGTGTTAGTACGTCCCGGCGACCGTGTGACTGCGGGGCAGAAACTGGTCACCATCAGCAAGAGCACAGCCCAGAATGCCTACAACTCTGCCAAGGCGACACTCGACCAAGCCGAAGATGCCTACACGCGCCTCAAGAAGGTCCACGACCAAGGCTCGTTGGCCGAGGTGAAGTGGGTGGAGATGCTCACCACCTTGGAGAAAGCGCGCTCGATGGAGCAGATTGCCCGCAAGCAACTGGAAGATTGCGCCTTGGTAGCGCCTTCCTCCGGAGTGGTCGGCGAATGCCGTGCCACGGCGGGCGCTTCGCTGCTGCCTGGCGAAAGTGCCGTCACCCTGTTGAACGTGCAACAGGTGACTGTCAACTTTTCTGTTCCGGAGAGCGAGATTGCATCCGTACACGAAGGCCAAGAGGTAACCCTGACAGTACCCGCCCTTGACAACTTGACACTGACCGGCAAGATTGTCGAGCGTGGCATGACCGCCAGCCGTGTGTCGCACAGCTACACCGTCAAGGTGGATTTGCCCAACCATGAGCGCAGGCTGTTACCCGGCATGATCTGCAAGGTCTATCTCGCCGCGCCTGACAGCCGTGGCATCATTGTGCCCGCCAAGTGCGTGCAGACACGCCCCGACGGGCAAGGTGTCTGGGTGATCCAAAACGGCAAAGCCGTGCGGCGCATGGTGCAAGCCACAGAGTTCGTAGCCAACGGCGTGCTTGTCACCACCGGCCTGCAGCACGGCGACACGCTCGTCACCGCCGGCATGGAGCACCTCTACCAAAACGCGCCTGTACAAAAACTATAAGCCACCCTGCATCAACCACATTGAATTTTGATTTTTAAAAAAGTGTCCAAGAAGAAAGGCAACCACATATTATCCGCGATGCGCGCGCATGGCATCATCCACTTCATCGCCGGTGCGCTGGTGCTGTTCGGCATCTTCGCGTTGACGCGGCTCAACAAGGATGAGTTCCCGCAGTTTACCATCCGCCAGGGCGTGGTGGCCGCCGTCTATCCAGGCGCCTCCGCCCAGGAGATTGAGGAGCAGGTGACCAAGCCGCTGGAACGCTTCCTTTTCACATATCAGGAAATCGACAAGAAGAACACCTACTCCATCACGGAGAACGGCATCGTTTACATCTTCGCGGAGTTGCGTGTCACGGTGCGCGACAAAGACGAGGTGTGGTCCAAAATCCGCCACGGACTGCAACTTTTCAAGAAGACTTCTCTGCCGGCAGGCGTATTGGAGGTGGTGGTAATCGACGACTTCGGCAACACCAGTTCCATACTGCTCGCCGTGGAGTCGGCGGAGCGCACCCCACGCGAGCTGGAGAAATATGCCGAGACCGTCTGCGACCATCTGCGCACCATCCCCGCCATGGGCAACCTCAAGATTGTGGGACAGCAGCACGAGGAGATCGCCGTGCTCGTTGATCAGGAGCAGCTCGCCGCCTACGGCATCAGCCAACGCACCCTGTTGGCCGAGTTGGCCGTGCAAGGACTGCGCACTGTCGGCGGAAGCATCAGCAACGAAGCGGGCGACGCACCCATCCACATCGCCATCCCCTACCAGTCGGAGTACGAAATCGGCGAGCAGATCATCTACACCGATCCCACCGGCGACGTGATCCGACTCAAGGACATCGCCGACATCCGGCGGCGCTACAAGGAGCCCGACAATTTCATCAAATACAACGGCAAGGAGACCGTGCTCATCTCGATGGAGATGAGTCCCGGCAACAACATCGTTGATTTCGGCAAAAAAGTAGATGTGCAGATGGCCCAAGCCCAGAAGTTGCTGCCGCCCGACGTGCGGATGCACAAAATCACCAACCAGCCGCAGGTGGTCAGCAAGTCCGTCTATTCCTTCCTGCGCGACTTGGTGTTCTCCATCCTCGTGGTCATCGCCGTGATGCTGTTGTTGTTCCCGCTGCGCACAGCATTGGTGGCCGGCTCGTCCGTGCCTGTCTGCACCGCCATCACCTTAGGGTTGATGTATGTGTTCGGCATCGAACTGAACACCGTGACCTTAGCCGCCCTCATTGTGGTCCTGGGCATGATTGTGGATGACTCTGTCATCATCACGGATGGCTACATGGACATGCTGCGCGAGGGGCACTCGCGGTGGTACTCGGCCGTCAACAGCACTCAAATCCTGTTTGTGCCGATGTCGTTGGCCACCCTCGCCATTTCGGGCATGTTCTTCCCGATGACGCACATCATCACGGGGCCGTTAGGCGACTTCGTGCAGTTATTCCCATGGACCGTGGCCTTCGCGCTGGTCTGTTCTATTTTCTATTCTGTCTGGATCATCCCCTACTTGGCCACGCAGTTTATCCGCAACGGCAAACGAGACATGCCCGCCAATCGATTTGAGGCAGGCCAGAACCGATTCTTCAAATTGTTGCAGGACGGCTATGAAAAAATATTGAATCACTGTTTCAAACATCCTTCCCTCGTCATCGTGACCGCGATGCTGGCCATCACGTTGGGTGGTTTTCTCTTCACACGCTTGAACATCCAGATGCTGCCCAAAGCCGACCGGAACTGCTTCGCCGTGGAAATCCACCTCACACAGGGCAGCACGCTCGCCCAGACGGAGGCGGTGGCCGACAGCATCGAGCATATCTTGCGCGCCGATGATCGTGTCACGGGTGTCACCTCCTTCATCGGCTGCTCCTCACCGCGTTTTCATGCCACCTACGCGCCCCGGATGGCACGCAAGAACTATGCCCAGTTCATCGTCAACACCAAGAGCGAGCTCTCCACACTGAACATCCTCAAGGAGTACACTCCAAAATACGAGTTCCTCTTCCCCAATGCTTACATCCGTTTCAAGCAGATGGACTACCAAGCCGTCAAGAATCCCGTGGAAGTCCGCATCATCGGAGATGATTTCGGGCAGACGAAAGCCATCGCAGAATCAATCAAGGCCTTCATGAACGAGCAGCCCGAACTGACGTGGGTGCATTCCGACATGGATGAGACTTCGCAAAATATCAAAGTCGAACTGAAGAGCGACGAGGCCACACGCCTTGGCGTGACGCAAAGCCTGCTGTCGCTATACCTCTCCTCTGCACTCCGCGGGCAGTCGCTGACCGACGTGTGGGAGCACGACTACAAGGTACCCGTGACGCTCTACACGCAGAAGGGCGACTCCTCCATGAGCTACCAAGATTTGGAAGATTACCAAATACCGACTTCCATTCCGTCGGTATGGGTTCCTTTGCGGCAAGTGGCCACCGTCTCCCCCGAATGGAAAGACGCCACCATCAATCGCCGCAACAGCCTCAGGCTCATAACAGTAGGTGCAGACTTAAAGTACGGATACAGCCAACCTGGCGTAATGAAGCGCATCAACAAATACATTGAGAAGGAGATCAAGCCAACACTGCCGGACGGGATATCCATATCGCCGGGCGGTCTCACCAGCATAAACGGGCAAGTCATCCCGGAGATTGCACTGAGCTTCGTGGCAGCCATCCTGGTGCTGTTTGTCTTCCTGCTCTACCACTTCTCGCGCATCGACATTGTTTTTCTCACCCTGTCATCCTCGCTCATCTGCATCTTCGGGGCTTGTCTGGGGTTATGGATTTTCCAGTTGGACTTCAGCATCACTGCTGTCTTGGGCGTGGTGAGCCTGATTGGCATCATCGTGCGCAACGCCATCATCATGTTCGACTATGCAGAGTCGCTGCGCAAGGAGGGGCGAAAAGACGCCCGCGAGGCGGCATTCGAGGCCGGCTGCCGACGCATGCGCCCCATCTTCCTCACCTCCGCCACCACCGCATTGGGCGTATGCCCGATGATCATCGCCCATACCGGCCTATGGATGCCCATGGGCGTGGTAATATGCTTCGGCACGCTCTTCTCGCTGCCGTTGGTGGTCACGGTGCTGCCCGTGATGTATTGGAAGATTTTTGGGAAATAGTAGTTGGATGTTGGTGGTTAGAAATAAGAAAACAGAAATAGAAATGAGACCTTTAATAAAACATTTTCGCAAGATCTTGATCGTCGCAGGGACGGTGTGCGTTGCTTTTTCGGGCACGGGGCAATCACTCACCCTGGACTCCTGTTTGAAGGCGGCAGGGGCACGCAATGTCACATTGGAGAACGCCCGGTTAGATGTGCTCGCAGCCGAGCAGGTCAAGCGGCAGGCCTTCACCAAGTACTTCCCCACTGTCAGTGCGACGGCCTTGGGCTATCGGGCACTGAACCCGATGTTCGAGTATGGCATCGGCGACATTGACAACGCCCAGGTGCGGCAAGACCTCTACAATTTGTGGTCCGAGTACGGCGGCTCGATAGGCATTCCGCCCTCCATCTCATTAGCCGAGAAGGGCACGGCAGTGGCAGCCACGGCCATGCAACCCCTCTATGCGGGCGGACGCATCGTCAACGGCAACCGCCTCGCCCAGTTAGGCGTGGAGGCCGCACAGCTGCAACAAGAACTTTCTCAAGAGAAAGTGCTGATGAGCGTGGAGGAGAGCTACTGGCTTGTGGTGTCGCTCTACGAGAAACGCCACACCGTGTTGCAGGCGCTCGACTTCCTCGACACGTTAGGCCGCGATGTCCTCACGGCAGAAGAGGCCGGCCTCGTCACCCGCAACGACCGTCTAAAGGTCGCCCTCAAGCGCGACGAAATGCGTTCTAACCTGCTGAAAGTTGAGAACGGCATACAATTGGCCACCATGGCACTATGCCAACTTTCCGGCATCGAGTACTCCCCCACCCTGCAACTGACTGACACGGTGGGCACCGAGCCAAGCGACATAGACGTGCGCATTGCAGAGGCTGTGGCGCGCCGCAAGGAGAGCCGCCTGTTAGCATTCAACGTGCAGGCCGAACAGTTGAAGAAAAAGATGATTGTCGGAGAGGCACTGCCCCAGTTGGCCATTGGCGTAGGTGCTTCCTACGGCAACCTCATCGTGGATCGATACAGTGCCAACGGACTTGCCTTCGCCACGCTGCAAGTGCCCCTGACCGACTGGTGGGCCACCACGCACAAAGCCAAAGAACAGGAGATACGCATACAACAAGCCGAGAACAGCAGCCGCGACCTAACAGAGAAAATGGCATTGGAGACGGAACAGGCCATCCACAACGTACAGGAGGCACAGGCACAAGTCGCATTAGCGGAATCCACTTTATACGACGCGAAGGAGAACTTGGAGAGTGTGCTGACCAACTACGAGGCGGGGTTAGTGCCCGTGTCAGAGTTGTTGGAGGCGCGCACGCTTTACAGCCAGGCACAAGACCAGTTCACGGAGGCGCGCATTGACCTCACGCTCAAGTGCGCGAGACTGAAGCTCATTCAATAGCAGTAAAAAGGTAGAAATTATATACCTGATGGTAGAGATCAGGGGCTCCACATCATTATGTTGGTGTGCCGGCGGAAACCACGGTCATAGTTAAGGAACTAAGAAACCAAGAAGTTAAGAAATGAAGATTCACTGTTCACTTTTCTCACTGCCCATTCTTAACCATTAAATATTAACTATCATCGAATCACCATCACGCTTCCCTTCTCAACCCGCATCTCCTCCCGTGCGTTCCTGTAGCGGATCACCCAGAC
>CAMVIT010000091.1:0-6719 GCA_947167635.1 uncultured Bacteroidales bacterium
CAGCTCGTCTTGCGTTTGTGAGATTCGTTGGTAGTCTTGAAACAGTTCGCGCCGCAGGTTGGCTAAGGTGGCGTCCAAATCCATCCCGGTGAAAACGGCCAAGGCCGGCACTGCAATGGCTAACAATGCCGCAAGAATGTATATGCTTTTGCGCTTTTTATTCATTTTCGTTACTTCTTTTTGGTTTCCGCCACGAAACAGGCTACAAGCCCGTAGGTGATGGTCGGGCGTATCCAGATTTCGGTGAGCAAATACGCAGTCAATTCATCGGTAGGCTCAAGAAGGATGTCGACGTTATAAAGTACAGCGATGAGCATGTCGATGATGCAAATCAGCCAAAGATTCCGCTTGGTGTAGCTCTTCCAGTCTTTGCGGGCATAAAAGTAGGTCAGTAGGATGAGCAATGCCACCGACAGCGTTAAACATGCCAAGCTGATGGGGTAGTAAGCCAGCTGTGGCGGAAAAAGAATATCGCGCAACATCACCGTGATGCCGACGGATATGGTGCACCAATAGTTGAACTGCTTTGCTTGGAGACGGTTGAAGAAATACATCCAAATCATCACCACACAGGCGATGTAGAAGATGTTGAGCACCAGTTCGGGCCAGGTGTCCTTGAGGCCGTAATGGAAGATGCCGTAAAGCATCGTGCCCACCGAAAGCATGACGGCCAAGGCGGTAATCACGATGTCTATGACTTTGCCTCTCTCTTTGAATCTTGTTTGCATGATTGTTGTTTTTAGTTAGATGGAATAGCTACGGGACATTGGATTGTCCCGTAGCTTCTTTCGTTTACGAACAGGTTGGTTTGTCAGTCGCGCCTGTACAATTCCGGAATAGGGGCTCCTGCGGGCGTCATGCCTGCCATGAACGACAAGAACTCGTCTTTGTCGAAGTCTTCTTTGGAGCAGGCAATGATAAACTCGGTGCCATTCAGCTTTGCGAACCAGCCGGTCTCATAAAAGCCGTTCCTCAGATGGAATTTGCGTCTTCTTTCGCGCTGCTCGGCGTTGTCGCTTTCTTCAAAGGGGCTTTCGTATGAAAACAGGAGCGTTTTGCCTTTATAGTATTCCCTGATGGCGCTCATGGCCTTGCCGCCTATGCCGCTCGAACGCTGTTCGGGACGGATGGCGAGATAAGTCAGATAAACGCTTGTTTTGCCCTCAGCTGTTAGGAAAAATCCGGCAAAGGTGTCGGGGGTTTCTTCGGGATAGATGCCAAGTAGCTTGATGGGCATCAGCTTTAGGTTCGCGAGGATGACGTCCATGCTCATGGTACGCTCATTCTCAGGAAATGACTCCTCGAACAGTTTTTTGACCGCAGGAATGTCGGGATGATTAGGTGTGAGTTCTCTAAAAATCATAATGTTCTCCTTATATAGATAAACTTGTTAGGTGTCATGTATTTAACGCGAATAGACTTCCTCGCCGTCCACGATGGTTGCAATGATGTTGGCCTTCTCAATCTCTGCAAAATCGTCGTGCATGAAGTCACGGTCCAAGACAGCGAAGTTGGCGAGCTTGCCTATGCTGATGGACCCCATCCTATCCTCTTCATGCCACATGTAGGCCACATTGCTTGTCAGGGTTTGCAGTGCTTCATACCGGCTGACAGCCTGGTCGATATTTCTGATATATTCGTCAGGATATGACGGCAGCTTCTTCAATACTCCCATGCAGAATGCCTGGACGGCACTGAACAGGGGGGATACAGGGTAGTCTGAATGGTTGGCAACCACACCGCCTCCATCCATGATGGATTTGACCGGATAGGCATTGTTGGACTTCTCTTCGCCCACATAGGCAACCTCCTGCGGAAAGCCGGCAGGATGCTTGATGGCCCACATGATACCGCATACAGCCATAATGTTATATTCACCGATTCTCTTCACATCTTCCGGAGTCACTTCTTGCAGATGAGCGAGGGCATTTCTCATGTCGAAATTACCCACTTCGGTCTGCGCCTCGGCAATAGCGTCGATCCATGCCCGGGTGGCGCCGTCGCCGATGGAATGGATGTGAACGTTCATCTGGTGCGTCGCCGCCGCCTTGACGAGTCTTACCATCTTGTCATGGTCATCGAATCTTCTTACGCCTTTGTACCCCGGTTTATCCACATAGTCGTCCAGCATCCATGCGGTATGACCCTCCACGACTCCATCGGCAAAGACTTTGGCGCCGATTACCTTCACATGCTTGCCGTTATACTCCTTTGCCTCCTGCGCAATCCTGTCCATGTCCTCTTCCGGAGTATCGGTGTTGTCATTGACGAAACTGCCGCAGAAGGAATACATCTTCAGCTTGCCTTCATCGTCAAGCTCCTTGTAGGCACGGGGGTCATGCTTGGTCAGAAGCTGGTAGCCAGCGTCATATACACCCGTATACCCGTTTGAAAAAGCGTATTGCTGGAAGCCCAGCAGCTCCTTCTTCGCCTGCGCAAGATCCGGCTGGACCCTCTTGACCAGATCGATGGCGGGCTTTTCGGCAAGCAGGCCATTCGGCTTGCCATTCTCATCTACATGGATACATTCTGTCCCCCACTGTTTCACGGCTTCTTCATTGATGTCGAAGGCCTCCATAGCCTTGGTGTTGACCCACATCATGTGGCCGCCGCTGCTTTGATTGATCATGGGCTTGTCCGGACATATCTGGTCCAATTGCTTGGCATTGAGCTGATACAGCAGATCGTCTGCCCAGCCCGAACCCACTATGTGTGGTTTATCCTGATTCTCTTCGACATACTTTTTCAGAATGGCCAGGTAGTCCTCTGGCGTGTTTCCTTCTGCCAGGTTGGCCCTGCCGAACATGATATTACCTGCAAATCCGGGATGGCAATGTGCCTCAAGGAAACCCGGATAAATGGTATTGCTCCCATAATCCAAAACCATGGTCTTATCCCCCTGAAGTTTCATGGCAGCATCCTTGCTTCCGACATAGATGATTTTTCCATCGGCCACCGCTATAGCTTCAGCATAGGGTTTGAACGCATCCATTGTGATGACATTCCCAAGAATAATTTTCTCTGCTTTCATAATTTCAATTTTTATGCTTTGTGTATTTTATAGTGTTTCTTTTACGTCTTTTTCAACTTCGGAATACAATTTGTCCACTTCTTTTTCCGTGTAGTCGGACTCGTCGAAGTGTTTGGAGAACTTCACTTTGACACTCGCAAGCCGTCCGGCCGTCCGCTTGTCCTTGCGGAGATCGTACCCAGTCAGGAAGATATAGTCGCACAAGATGTCGCCCAAAAACCAGAACAGGACATAGAACATTTCGCGCGGCACCTCTGCCATTTCTTGCGAAAGCCACAGCAACACACCAGACAGAATCATGCCGAAACACATAAGGATGAACCTTTTCGTATGTCGCTTCAAGTCCTTTTCCACCATGCCGAGATTATAGGCGAAATACTCGCGGATGGTTTCTGTGATGGTCTTCTTTTCTTCCTGCGACAGGGTGTCTTCAACGAATTCCAAGACAAGGGGATATTCGGACGGTATCACCTCGGCGGATATTTTAAGATACTCCACGAAGTCCGTATTCAGTGTCTCAAAACTCTTGATGCTATAGGTGCTGATGATATCGTAGTAGTCGGAAACGCGGCAGGGAATGGTGGCGATTCCATTACTGATATAATCCTGCATCACTCGTGAATCAAGATGACCTTTCCTTGACTCAAATAATCTGACGATTCTATGTTTACGCATATTGTTAGGTTCTTTGTTTAGTAACTGCTCAAAATCAGATTATATTGTTTTTTTGCGCCATTTTTTCCCGTGGATGTACACGATACACTGGATCCAGATGCAAAGCGAATAGATGCCATCGGCCGTCCAGCACAACGCTATGCTGGATTTGAGGATGCCGATGATGATGGTGCAGTACACGGCGTAGATGCACAAAGCCACCACATCGAAACGGAGGCATATCCGTGTGTTTCCGGTCCCGGCCACCGATTGCAGATACACATTCCATGGCAGCGTGACGAGGGTGGCGGCGCACATCACCCAAAGCGTGGCAACGGACCCTTCGACCAATGAGGGGATGTCGGTGAACAGGCTGATAATCCAATGCGGGAAAAGGGCGAAGACGGCCAGCAGCGGCAGCATGGTCAGAGCACAGAGTATGACTACCCGCCGGATAATGGGAATCACGCCTTCGGGATGACCCTCGCCGATGATGTTGCTCACCAACGTTGCCGCAGTAGAGGCAAAGGCCGCCGAAAATACAAACGGCACCTCGGAAATGCTTCGGACGATATTGGCGATAGCCAACTGCTCCTCGCCCAAATGCTCGATGAAGAGGAAGAAAAACAGCCACACCGAGATGTTCAGCACATACTCCACCATCACCCAAGAGGCGGTGGAGAGCATGCGCCTGAGTTCCTTCCACACGGGTTTGACGGGCTTCTGAAGACCATATTTCTTATCGGCCGTAAAGCCAGCCCATATCACAAAGAAAAGCAACGAAATGCCTTCCGAAATGGTCGATGCCAACGCGGCTCCCTTGATGCCCATGGCGGGCAGCCCCCAGTGGCCAAAGATGAGCAACCAGTCCAACAGGACGTTGCAGCTTACCAATACAATGGAATTCCATGTGAGGCAGGCTGTTTTCCGCGTCCCAACATAGAAAGCACGGAACAGCGCTGTCATAAAGGCAAAGAGCAATCCGGGAAGTCGCCAATCAACATAGATTTTGGCGGCTTCAAAAATGTTATCCGATTTCAGGAGCGAACGAAGAAGCGGCGGCGACAGGAAGTGCGACAGGACGATGGTCACGAGCGCCAAGGCTGCCAGGAACCAGATGCCCTGCCAGAAAACACGCCCGATGGAATCAAAGCCTTTCCCGTTCTCATTAGCCTCTCCGTTGCGCCAACCGATGATGATTTGGACACCGATGGAGAAGCCAAAGCCGAGCATGTACAGAATGCTGAAATACACGCCCGCAATGGCCGAGGCGCCCAATTCAACCTCACCGACACGGCCAAGAAAGGCCGTGTCGGTCATGCCCAGCAACTCCTCCATCACTAAGGCTACAAGGATGGGGAATGTAGTCTTCCAGATGGATTTGAAGGAATAACGTTGCGGAAGCTGATATGTCGAATCCTTTGCTGACATTACATCTTCATTCCGCCGAAATACACTTCCTTCGGCATGTTGTGGCTGAAGCCCTCGTGCTCCGCCGTGAGCAGGTCGTTGTCGAACACCAAGAAGTCCGCGTCCTTGCCGACGGCGATGGAGCCTTTGTTGGCTTCGATGCCTAACTGCTTGGCGCCGTTGATGGTGTAGCCCAGAATCATTTCCTCAATGTTCATTCTCTCATTGGCGGGTTCAAGCGGTTTAAGCGTCCTTTGGCTTTCCATGATCTTTGTCTTCTCGTTGATCCAGCGAGTCATGCCGATTTCCATGCCATAATACGGGTTCCAGGTCAGGAACTCGCCGAAGTCGACGTCGTCGCTTGACCAGGTCACCAGTGCGCCGCTGTCCCAGACGGTCTTGCTGCGGAACATTTTCTTGGCGCGGTTCTCGCCAATCAGGTTGGGCCAGAACTCTGAAGGTTCGCAGCCCAAGCCCATGTTTCCGTTGTGCCATGCGGGCGTGTAGTTGGCAATCACGCCAAGTTCCGCGAAACGTGAAAGGTCGGCATCGTCCTGAACCCAAAGATGGCAGCAGGTGACCTTCACACGGAAGCTGTCGCCCAGTTCCTTCTTGGCTAATTCAACGCCGTCAAGGACCACGCGCGACGAGCGTTCGCCGACACAATGCACGTGAAGGTCAAGTCCGGCCTTGTTGAGTTCCTTGAGGATTTCCGCGATTTCCTCGGCAGTGAAGGTTGTGGCTCCAACCGCTCCGGTGTCTTCGTATGGCGTCACCATTGCCGCAGTCTCAATCTTCAAGGTGCCATCCATCATAATCTTCAATGTATGCACCTTCAGGTGCTCGGTGGTAAACTCGCGGTTGAAACGCTTCGTTTCTTCCAGGGCTTCCTTCACCTTTTTCGGATTCGTGAGGATATAGCATCCGTCAACGTAAACCGGCAGTTTGCCTTGTCTGTCCAAATCGCGCATATAGGCGTAGATCCGCTCGTGGATGTCGTTGTGCTCAGGGAATCCGGCATCAAAAACAGCGCTTATGCCGTATTCCTTGGAGAAATCGATCCAACGCGAGACCGCTGTCCCTATCTGTTCATTGGTCAGGCTCTTTCTCAATTGGTCGAAGAGGAAGGGCCAGCTTGCCGATTCAAAGGCGTTTCCGGTCACGTGGCCGTCCTTGCGCACGTAATAGGCAAGCCCGGGCACGGGGTCTGGCGTGTTGTCGTTGATGCCGTGTTGCGCGAGCATCTTGGAGTTCACCCAAACGCTATGCGCTTCGCCTTCCAGAATGACGAGTCCGCTATCGGGGCAGATGGCGTCGAGGTCCTCTTTCAAGAGTTCTTCTCCATTCAGGGCTGCGCGCTCCAACATGAATCTGTAAGGCTCCAGTCCGGGGGTTTTGGCGATATGTTCCGACATAAAAGCCAAGGCTTCCTTTTTGCTGTTGCATGGGACGTACACGCCCAAATCAGCATACTCGAATGCGGTGCCTGTCGTGATATGCACATGGGTGTCGATGATGCCCGGCATGATGAATTTCCCGCCGAGGTCGGTGACTTCGCCCTCATACGCCGAAAGGCCAGCCTCGTCGCCCACGTAGACGAATTTGCCATCCTTCACGACAATGG
>CAMVIT010000092.1:0-6257 GCA_947167635.1 uncultured Bacteroidales bacterium
ATCGAGGTGGTGGCCGCCGACACGAAGAACATTGCCAAGAGTATCACCGACAAGCTCAACGGCAAGCCCTTGTGGCCCTACTTCATCATTCTGGCCCTGCTCTGCCTTCTGGCGGAAATCACGCTGCTGCGCTTCTGGGGCAAGCCGACCATCAACAACGAAAAAGTGTAAATATCAATTACAATATTATTATAAACCTTTAAACCCCCATTTCAATGAACAACGAACTTTTGAAACTGTATCCCCACGACTTGTGGGAGAACTTCGCCCATTTCTGCGACAACCCGCACCCTTCCAAGCACGAGACCGCTGTGGTCAACTGGATGAAGAGCTGGGCCAAGGATCATAATGTGAAAGTTGAACAAGACAAGACCGGCAACCTGCTCTTCACCGTGCCCGCCACCAAGGGTATGGAGAAGCTCACGCCCGTCATCCTGCAGGGCCACTGCGATATGGTGCCCCAAGCCGACGATCCCAAGTTCGACTTCCTGAAGAGCCCCATTGAGCCCATCATCGACAATGGCTGGGTGCGCGCCAACCACACCACTCTGGGTGCCGACAACGGCATCGGCGTCTGCGCGGCTTTGGCCTGCGTTACCACCAAGGGCGTGGAACACGGTCCCCTGGAAATCCTCGTCACCATTGACGAAGAGACAGGTATGACGGGGGCTTTCGGCCTGAAGAAGAACTTCGTCAAGGGCAAGATCCTCATCAACCTCGACTCCGAGACGGAGGGTGAGCTGTATGTGGGTTGCGCCGGCGGCATGGATGCCAATTTCCAACGCAAATACACCACCATGCCCGTCCCTGAAGATATGAAAGGCTTCCAAGTCTGCGTCAGCGGTCTGCACGGCGGCCACTCCGGTATGGACATCAACCTGGGTCGCGCCAACGCCAACAAGCTGTTAGTGCGTTGCATCACCAATGCCGTGAAGCAGTTCGGTGCCTGTGTGGCCACCCTCAACGGCGGCAGCCTGCGCAACGCCATCCCGCGCGAGGCCACAGCCATCATCGCCGTGCCCGCCAAGAAGGCCACCGCTTTCAAGAACTTCGTCAAGAAATACGAGACCACTGTCAAGGCCGAATTCTCCGCCACCGAGGAGAACCTCGCCGTCAGCGTCAAGGCCGTCGATACCCCCAAGAAGGTCATCCGCACCAAGGCTCAGAACCAGTTCCTCAATATGATTTTCGCCATCCCCAACGGTGTGGTCCGTATGAGCGACTCTATGAAGGACCTCGTGGAAACCTCCAACAACTTAGCCAACATCAAGGCCGAGAACGGGGTGATGAGCGCTTGCTGCCTGCTGCGCAGCTCCGTTGACAGTGCCAAGGAGGCCCTCGCCGACAAGATGTCCGCCATCGCCGAACTGGCAGAATGCGACATCGAGCTCACCGGCGCCTATCCCGGCTGGAAACCCAATATGGAGTCTCCGATTATGAACACCTGTATGAAGGTCTATAAGAAGAAATTCGGCAACGACCCGAAGGTGATGGCCATCCACGCCGGCCTCGAGTGCGGTCTGTTCGGCGCCTGCTATCCCGACTGGGATATGGTCTCCTTCGGCCCCACCATCGAGCACCCGCACTCCCCCGTCGAGAGAGTGAACATCGACAGCGTGGGCAAGTTCTTCGACTTCCTCGTGGAAGTGCTGAAGAATATCCCCAAGAAGTAGCTGTTGGCTGTTAGCTTTTACTGAAAGATAGGCAACGGTCCCCGGGTTTTCCGGGGGCCGTTGTTTTTTTATTATTGCCGTGCGTTTTGTCGGCATTCCGCAGCGAAAGACAAATCAACCGTCCAGTCCAATTTTAACAGTCAATAGTTAAAAACAATTGATTATCAATATGTTAAAAATTACATTTTTGCAGCGGTATTATGGAACTTAAAAAAACATCTATATGGACAACGAAACAAGAGAAGAAAAAAGCATTGGTATTTCTGAAAAAGGGGAAATTGTGTTATACGAACCCGACAGCAGCATCCGGCTGGAGGTGCGGATGGTGGATGAGACCGTCTGGCAGACGCAACAGCAGATGGCATTACTATTCCAAAGAGACAGAACGGTCATAGGGAGACACATAAAAAAAATTTTTGAGGAGGGAGAACTGGATCCGTCTATGGTATGTGCAAATTTTGCACATACCACTCCCCACGGGGCCATTCAAGATAAATGGCAGAGTAATGAGATTGTAATGTATAATCTTGATGTGATCATATCCGTTGGTTATAGGGTTAAAAGTCTGCGTGGAACACAATTCAGGATTTGGGCCACACAGACTCTAAAAAATGTCCTTTTGCGTGGATATGCCATGACACAGCGCATCGAAAATCTTGAGCGGCGAGTGGAAGAACACGACAAGCAAATAGGTTTCTTCGTGCGCACCGCCCTGCCCCCGGTGCAGGGTGTTTTCTGCGACGGGCAGATTTTCGACGCGTACACCTTCGCGGCGGACCTCATCCGCGCGGCGAAGAGACGCATCATCCTTATTGACAACTATGTGGACGACTCGGTGTTGAAGATGCTCACCAAGCGTGCTGACAATGTCAGTGCCTCTATCGTCACCCGGCACATCTCCGACGCCTTCAGGCTTGACATCGAGCGTCACAACCGGCAATACCCTGCTGTGGAGGTCCGCACTTCCGACCGTTTCCACGACCGTTTTCTTATACTTGACAACACCGTCTATCATCTCGGCGCTTCGCTCAAGGACCTCGGCAAGAAGCTGTTCGCGTTCAGCAAGATGGAGGTAGAGGCGGTATCCCGTTTTCTTTTTCCAAATGTTTGGAAGTTAGCTCAAAAATTTGTTCTTTTGTAAACTCCATAAGTTCGTGCTTTTTTATAGGTTTGTGTTTTTTATTCTTTCACTTTACAAAACTATAAAATTCACGAACTTTTTCTATTCTCGGACACACTTTTTGAAACAGTATCGAGCTTGTGCGGCTGAAGTACAACCCCATCCGCATCCTCAAACACGGCAGAAAGGCCAAGAGCATCTTCCGCTACGGCCTCGACATTGTGACGGAGTTCCTGTTGAGAGGCAGAAATGAATACAAAATACCGATTTTTGACTTCTCAGCAATTGTTAATCAAATACTTACACCCGACTGAAATTTTTGTCATATACTAAGACACCCCATAATTTCTTAATTCCTTAGTTCCTTAACTTCTTAGTTCCTCACAGGGCCAGTATTCCAGACATTCTGTGCCGAATCAGAGCGGTTTCGCGTCCCAACACCCCATTTTCTCCGAAATGAAATTCAAAAATTAACAATTAAAAGATGTGATTGTTAATATAATTTTGTAATATCCTGATTATTAGTTGAAAAGAATTTACACAAAGCACTTGACAAACACTACTATTAATTATATCTTTGTTGAAAAATCATTAACAACATAATCAACAATAATATGACAAACATTACAGAAGTAGAAAACAGGATCATCACCCTGCGCGGTCAGCAGGTGATCATTGACGCCGACGTGGCGGAATTATATGGTGTTCAAACCAAAGAAATCAATCAAGCAGTGAGAAACAATCCGGAGAAATTCCCGGAAGGCTACGTTTTTCAACTTGAAGATCAAGAGTTTAACTCTTTAAGGTCAACATCATTGACATCAAAAGATGAACCGGTCAAAAATTTTGACCGGTTCGAGAAGAAGAAACATTCAACGGTCAATCCAAAGGCCTTCACCGAGAAGGGCCTCTATATGCTGGCCACCATCCTGAAGAGTCCAAAAGCGGTGGAGACCACCATCGCCATCGTGGAAGCATACGCCAAACTCAGGGAACTGACGCGGGTAATGAGCGAGATTCCGCAACACGAGGGCGACAAGACCCAACAGGAGTCGCTGCTGAAACGGGGCGGCCAATTGGTGGACGACCTGCTCAACGACGTGATGCCGGTGCAAAGCAGCGAAACCACTCTGGAACTCAATCTGACAATGCTGAAACTCAAACACACCGTCAGGCGCGAGAAACCGGAAAACACGTAGTCGCGCAATATCCTCGCATACAACATTTAACGCTCACTTTAGGCCTTCGCAATGCCTCTTTATCAGAATTAAAAAAAGAAACATTTATGGAACAACTTGACAACATCCAAAATCTCATCCACACCATCCGTGGTCAGCGCGTGATGCTTGACTTCGACCTCGCACGTCTGTATCACGTGGAGACAAAAACATTAAATCAAGCGGTTAAAAGAAATGCTAAACGTTTTGAAGGCGAAGAATTTATGTTTCAACTTACGAAAGAAGAATGGCGTGAGGTAAAAGTTAAGATTACTAATATAAACATTGTTGACAATCAAGATATTACAACTTTGCGGTCACAAAATGTGACCGCAAGACAAGTCCAAAAGCAACGTTTCCAACCCTATGCTTTCACAGAAATTGGCGTGGCTATGCTTAGCAGCGTATTAAGGTCTGAAGTAGCCATTTATGCAAACCGAAAAATAATGCGTGCATTTGTCTGCTACCGGCATTTGGCGGAAATGCCGCTTGCCGCGACCTATATCGAATTAAGGAAACAGATTGAAGATCTTAGAACAGAGGTCGATGAGATTCTATCAGCGCAAAATGACATCAACGAGATCACGCGAGCCCAACTGGATGCCATCAGCACGGCATTGTCCGAATTGCAGGCCTCAAACGACGCAGAGTCTATCCCGTCCAGACCCATCGGCTTCATCCGCCCGGATGAGGAGAGTTAATCGTATTCTTGTCACAAATTCATTAACAATATAATCAACAATAATATGACAAACATTATCGAAGTAGAAAACAGAATCATCACCCTGCGCGGACAACAGGTGATCGTTGACGCCGACGTGGCGGAACTGTATGGCGTAAGGGCCTCTATATGCTGGCCACCATCCTGAAGAGTCCGAAGGCTGTGGAGACCACCATCGCCATTGTGGAGGCGTACGCCAAACTCAGGGAACTGACGCGGGTAATGAGCGAGATTCCGCAGCACGAGGGCGACAAGGCCCAACAGGAGTCGCTGCTGAAGCGGGGCGGCCAATTGGTGGACGACCTGCTCAACGACGTGATGCCCGTGCAAAGCAGCGAAACCACTCTGGAACTCAACCTGGCGATGCTGAAACTCAAACACACCGTCAGGCGCGAGAAGCAAAAAAATCCTATCTTTGCACCCTCATATTCAAAATCCCCCAACACAATGGCAGACGACAAGAAAATCATATTCTCGATGGTGAACGTCAGCAAGACGATTCCGCCACAACGACAAATCCTCAAGAACATCTACCTTTCCTTCTTCTACGGAGCGAAAATCGGCGTATTGGGCCTCAACGGCGCAGGAAAATCCACGCTGCTGAAGATCATCGCCGGAATTGACAAGTCCTTCCAAGGAGAGGTGGTCTTCGCTCCGGGCTACTCCATCGGCTATCTCCCGCAGGAGCCGCAGCTCGACGACACGCTCACCGTCAAGGAGGTGGTGCAGCAGGGCGTGCAAAAGATCGTGGATGTGCTGAAGGAGTACGAGGAGGTGAGCATGAAGTTCGCCGAGCCCATGAACGACGACGAGATGAACAAGCTCATCGAGCGGCAGGGCGAGCTCACAGACCTCATTGAGCAATACGACGCCTGGGAACTCGACTCCAAACTGGAACGCGCCATGGACGCGCTGCGCTGTCCTGACGGCGACACGCCGGTGAAGCACCTCTCCGGAGGCGAGCGGCGCCGCGTGGCCCTCTGCCGCCTGCTGCTCACTGAACCCGACATCCTCCTGCTGGACGAGCCCACCAACCACCTCGACGCCGAGTCGGTGGAGTGGCTGGAGGCCCACCTGCAACAATACAAGGGCACCGTCATCGCCGTGACCCACGACCGCTACTTCCTCGACCATGTGGCCGGCTGGATCCTCGAACTCGACCGCGGCGAGGGCATCCCCTGGCAGGGCAACTACTCCTCCTGGTTAGAGCAGAAGTCGAACCGCCTGGCAATGGAACAGAAGCAGGAGAGCAAGCGTATGAAGACCCTCGAGCGCGAGCTGGAGTGGGTGCGTATGGCTCCGAAAGCGCGCCACGCCAAGTCGAAAGCCCGACTTAACGCCTACGACAAACTCCTCAACGAGGATGTCAAGGAGAAAGAGGAGACCCTGCAGATCTTCATCCCCAACGGACCGCGTCTGGGCAACGTCGTCATCGAGGCCCAGCACGTGCGCAAGGCCTTCGGCGACAAGTTGCTCTTCGAGGACCTCAACTTCAACCTGCCGCCCAACGGCATCGTGGGCGTCAT
>CAMVIT010000093.1:0-6140 GCA_947167635.1 uncultured Bacteroidales bacterium
TGCGGTAGCTGGTCTCGTCGAACGACAGCTGCACGCCTACCGGCTCCGAACTGTTGAGCACCTCGCCCACCTGCGCGTTGTCGGGCACCACAACCACCATGCGGTCGCCGTCAACATAGCTCACCGTGCCGGTATAGCCGATGTATTTCAGCTTGTCGCCCACCGTGCGGAAGAAGGCCACGGGACGTCCGTACTCGAAGTTGTGCTCGGTTTCGTCGTCGCCAGTCCGCATCACTTCTATGCAGTGCTGGTTCAGACTGTTGTAGTAGCTGCGGCCGGGCTTCAACGGGTACCACGCATCGCCGCGCTTCACCTTCCGCGCCAGTCCCATCTGTTCGGTGAGCTGGCGAAAGGCTTCCTTCTCGGCGCTGTACTCCATCTCCAGCAGCATCTTCTGCTGCATGAGGCTTTGTATGGGTGATGTGGTGATGCTCATGTGCCTTGTTTTTTGTCTTGCTATACCTCTCGCGATGCAAAAGTAGCAATTATTGGGCATATATGCAAACAAATGACGAAAGAAACTTCCTCCACATTTTTTGCCTGTTGTCCGTTTTTTTGCTTACCTTTGCAGCGACATACATCAAAACGCACATCATCATGAAGAGAATACTTTTCACCATTGCAGCCCTGCTGCCCGCCCTCATCGGCATCATGGCACAGTCGGAATCGGTGACCATCGACTGGCCCGCCGAAGGATTCCAGAGCCCCGACGGCTCGTTTGTGGTTCCCCTGAACACGCCTCTCACCTTCAAGGCCCCCGGCACCACCGACTGGACGTGGACCTTTGAGGGCGCCACACCGGCCGAGGCGCAGGGAAAGGAAGTCACCGTGAGCTACGCGGAAGAAGGAAACTACGGCGTGACGCTCACCGACGGCAGCCACACCGTCAGCCTCGGTCAGTCCATTAGTGCGGGCGGCGACCACGAGGTGTGGAACATTCTTCCCAGCGAGGAACCGTCGCTCAGCGTCATCGCACTGGCGTGGTACGGATGGTATGGCGGCACCAACTGGATAGACATGCTGCAGTTTGCCGAGTATTTCCACCAGCCGTCGCAGCCCGCCACCATCGACCAGGTGGGCATCATGTTCGGCTCCTACGAGGCCACATCCACCAATCAGGACCTCACCGTCTCCATCGCCGCCGTCGGCTCCAACGGCAAGCCCGCCGACGTGCTGGCAACAAGCACGAAGAAGGTAGGCGACATCGCGCAGTCGACCACCCAGACCACCTTCTTCGACTTCGCCGAGCCGGTGGCTGTCGACGGTCCCTTCTTCGTCGTGATTGGCCCATTTCCCAACGCCTCGGGCGACAAGGTCGCCATGAAATGTGTGCGTCGTGCCTATGGCGAACTGTGCACGGTCTACCATCAGCTCAAGGGAAACGGCAGCATCATCGGTCCCGGCGGCGGCGATGTGTGGTATCGCAACGACGACGACCCCGCCTCGTTCGCCATCATTCCCCACCTCTGCTATGCAGGAAAACCAGACGCCATCGCCACGCCCGACGCTCCTTCGCTGCGCTTCGATGGCCACCGTCTGCTGCTCCCGCCGGCCACTGCCCGCCTGCAGGTCTTCGCCACCGACGGCACGCTGCTCATCGATCAGCACCGCCCCGAAGCCGTCGTGTCCTTGTCCGCACTGCGTCCCGGCGTCTACATCGTGAAGGCCGACCAGCGCTCAGTCAAGGTTTGCGTAGGGCGAAACGAGTAGCCCTGCGCCTCTTCCCTTGCCGTTCAGCTCCGCTTTTGGAGGAAATGATGTGTAGGTGTTTGCAGCGGAAAACCGCCGCACACAGTGGCTTTAGCGGCAACATCCGTTTTTTGTAGAAGCCAGTCGGCGCATCCCCCCGTCCGTTTATTGCCGAAAACAAACGCCAAAACCGACGGATGGAAGAAGCAAAAGCGGCAGATGGCTGAAACAAAACCATTGGAATCGTTCAACGAAATCAATGGAATCGTTGAACAAAATCAATGGAATCGTTCAGCGAAATCAATGGAATCGTTCCGCAAAACCAACGCCCTTGTTTCACCCATCTGCCAGTTTACATCATTTTATTTGCCAATCTTTTTCACTTTTCCCGCCACTTTTTTTCACTTTATCTGCCACTTTTTTTCACTTTATCCGCCAATCTTTTTCAGGAAACCCGCCAGAAAGACTTCCCCCCATCGCCAGGCGCCTCCCACTCACCCCCCAAACCCGTACCGCCCGAAATCAGAATGAATCATCGCCCATTCATGGATATCCACGCCCATTACATATAGCGCCGCCGGCAAACAAAGAGATATCGCAACGGCAGCAGCCCCCTCCACAACGACAAGAGAAGAATAAAGCTTCGTTTTCCGTTCCAATCGTGTCTCCCCATCTGCGCGCAGCCCCTCCCCTCCCATCTCAGGGGAGGGGCGCAGGGGTGGGGTGACGACGTGAAGACAAAAAAAACCGGCCCTCCGTTTCCAAGAGGTCCGGTTCTCTTATGCCTGCGGCGCCACATGAATATCCATGTAATGAATCGAAAATACTGATGGTTCTTTTGTGTGAATTCTTGTGGAAACGCAGACGCTTCGCCCATAGTCACGATGGGGTTATGGAAGTAGAATGCTATAGAGGGGTGTCACGAATGGTAGGTATCTGCCTTCTCCTTTCCGCTGCACTCTCATGATGTCGAACGCCCCGATGTCCACAGGTTGGTTGGCGTTATACTCCATCAGAAGAAACATCTCTGCACCCTTGCTCATACGAAGAATGTAGTCTTGAGGAATATCTTTCTTGCTGACGATTTTAGGTTTGCTTGTGAGTTTATAAAGCTCCGCCTTATCGTTGTTCCAATAGTGGAACATGATGTAAACGATGTCACTATCTTCGACAATGTTCAAAACGTCGTCTTTTAGCCCTAAGGCCAATTTACCCGAAGACTCAGCTCTTGTTCTATTAGCGGCGCCAGCAGCATACATCAGTACGTCGTCGCCAATTGACATATCCGTTATGAAAGATAGCTTCTCAATCACGTCTTCATGACAAGCGAAGCAGTCCAGTTGTGTGTCCTCAGCCTTGACGATGTCGGGAATCTTTCTTTTGTATGTCGTGAATGTATGGCCGTCTTCTATCTCTTGGCGACGGGCTTTGCTGATAGCTGCAAACTCTGCTTCGCGCTCAATGCCAAGGAAACGTCGCCCAAGCAGGTTGGCGGCAATTCCAGTAGTTGAAGACCCAGCAAACGGGTCGAGTATCCATGCGCCAGCCTGTGTCGATGACAAGATGATGCGGCTCAACAGCCCAAGTGGCTTTTGTGTAGGATGTTTGGTGCAAGTCTTCTCCCATGGAGCGATGGCTGGCAGACGCCAAACGTCTGTCATCTGCTTGTCACCGTTGATGTGCCTCATCAACTCATAATTATAATAATGTGGCACCTTCTCGCTCTTGCGAGCCCAGATGATGAACTCCGTAGAATAGGTGAAGTAACGGCACGAGATGTTGGGCGGTGGGTTTGTTTTAGCCCATGTGATGACATTCAGAATCTTGTAGCCCAATTGCGTGAGGCAGTTGGCGACAGAGAAAATATTGTGGTATGTACCGGAAATCCAAATCGTACCGTTTTTCTTCAGCTTGTCCCGGCATAGCGACAGCCATTTGAGGTTAAAGGCATTGATGTCTTCCTGAGACCTACTCTTGTCCCATTCTCCTTTATCCACGCAAACCACCTTACCGCTCTGCACCGAGATTCCTCCGCTTGACAGGAAATAAGGCGGGTCGGCAAATATCATGTCGAATTGGAAATTGAACTGCGGAAGCAAATCAAACGTATCGCCACAAATCAGGTTAAAGTCGTGAGAAGGAGATTTATAGTAGGGCTTAATCATTTTTCAGCAGTTCTATGAACGAGCAGATATTGGTCAGGTTGTACACGCAGGGTATAGTGTTATAGGCTTCTTCCAACTTGTTGCGCGCCGATTTCCAGCCTATGCCATCAGTAACCCAAACGAATTCAAAGCCAGACAAAGAATTGACCTTCGGAGCCAGTTCCGTGTAGGCGCGTGCCACTTCATTTAGTTTTGAGCCACCACCACTGTAGAAATTGACTTCTATCAGATATTTTTTGCGTGTCGTCTCTATGAAAAAGTCAAAACGTTTTTCATCGGCACCAAGAACAGCCAGCTCGGGGAACTCAGATGAGTAGACCTCTTGGCGGAATTCGATGCGATTCTCTCTCAGTATGCGAGCAACGGTTCCTTCCATGATGTGCCCACTTCGGTTCTTGCGGGCGTTGGTGTCTAGACCAGTCTCAATGCCGAACACATAGTCCACCAGGTTCTTTATACGTCGTGAGCGGAAAACATCAGCCAGGCCAGTACCGCACAGAAATTCCACAACCTTTTCGGCCGATTCGAAATAACTCTTCATCAGCACAACATTTCCATTACAGTCAACAACAGGCTTCTTGCCTTCGTCTCTGACTGCAATCAGAATGCCTAGGATGTCAAAGACTCTAGGGTCGCGCTGCCATATATCGATTACTCCTTTGGCCAAATCATCCTTTCCAATGAGATAGTTGAGCGTGTTCAGACTCATTTCAACCTCTGCGACATTAGCCGATATCTTGTCGAAGTCGCAGAAGAAGTCGAGCGTTTGGTTAGTCTCTTGTAGCTGAGACATGAAGAGAGCAAAATCCTTATTCATAATTCATGATCAATAGTTCTGTCAGTTTTCCCCGTTTACTGGGATTAGCATTGATGAAGCGAGAAGCTAAGACCCTGTCGATGTGATAGTCTTTGTAGAGTTCTTCAAAGAACGTGTCTTCAGGGTTCTTCGCCGAGCAATCCGCATTACTCTGCATCCACAAGCATCCCTTGTCGGACAGTTTGGAGCAAAAAAAGGCCAACTTCCGCTGGTCATCGTCGTTGAAGTCGCTTTTAGCATAAGCCGTGAAACTTGAAGTAGCATCAAGCGGTCGATAAGGAGGGTCTAAATAAACGAAGGTCAGGCCTTCAGCATGTTCTAGTATCTGAGAGAAATCACCTTGGCAAATCTCAATGTTAGCAGATTTCAACATCCGACTATCGGCGCGGAGCAAGTCGGCATTGCAGATGGTTGGATTGGCATATCTACCAAAGGGTACATTGAAAAGCCCTTTGGCATTTACTCGGTACAGGCCGTTGAAACAAGTCTTATTGAGAAATATCAGCTGAGAGGCTCTTACAACGTTGTCTCTCTGACGCTGGTTGTAAATGTCACGGATGGTGTAGAACAGTGTCCTCCGGCCTTCTTCGTCTTCAATTGAAAAATACCTGCTTTCTAATTCTTCAAGGCGGGCAATCAGCTGTTCCACATCGTCTCTGATGGTGCGATAGGTCAGAATAAGGTCCTCATTGATATCGTTGATAACAACTTTCCTGATGTTGCCAAAACGTTGCAACATATAAAACAACATTGCGCCGCCACCTACAAATGGTTCTATGTAGGTAAATGATTCCTTGTAAATACGTCTAGGCAGACGTTCGGACAGTTGAGGCAACAGCTGTCCTTTGCCTCCCGCCCATTTTAAGAAAGGCTTTGCTTCTGTACTCATCGTCTTTTTGTCGCATTTCGTGTGGACAAAAAGAGAGCGCACCTCCTTCGCTTTCCAACCTCAGACAAAGGCAGTCCACCACAGAAGCCCATACAGAGAGAAGGAAAGGAAGGGGTACGCCTATACAATGATAGGCGTATCCACATTCCCCGAGCCCCTCTGTATAAAATGTTTGGTGGACTTTTTATGTCTGAGGTCTCTTCGAATTTAGATACTGCTATCTAATTCCCACGATGTCAATTTTACTTTGATGAATATCAAAAGCGGTGCAAAGATAGCCATTTCTTTTGAAAAGCTACAAGCACTCACTCAGTTTTTTCATCTATTACGCTTATTTCAGTCATTTTGTAGTCAGAAGCATCCAGCACAATTTCGCTTTTTCGATACATTTGCCTTGCCGTTTCAACGGCTTCTTCTTCGTCTGAGGCTTCCACTTCAACAATGCGGCATAGCACCTCCAACACTTCTATGCTGTACTTCTTCATACATCATGCAAAATTAGCGTAAAGAATTGAAAAAAGCGGTAATAGATCGAACGTTAACAAAAAAGATCAAAAAAGATCAATTAGCTCTTTACCAA
>CAMVIT010000094.1:0-6062 GCA_947167635.1 uncultured Bacteroidales bacterium
TTGCAGACCTCAAGAAAGAAGGTGCCATCGTTTCACCCGTTCGTTGCAAATGGACAGTTGCATAAGTATGACTAAGAAAAAGATTCTGTATCTGACGGATTTGAACTACGTGGCAAAAGGGCGAACCTACTGTGACGAAGATATTTATATCACCGGCGAACTTCGGGAGCATTTTGATGTCGTGTTATGCCATCCCAAGAACGCCGCGGCTTTTGAGAAGGATGTCGATTTGGTGGTTTTCCGCAACACAGGCGGCGTGAGTGGTTTTCCCGACACATACCGTGCTTTTGTGGAGCGGGCAAAGGCATCTAACCTGAATGTTTACAACGAACTAACGGGCAAAGCCGACATGCAAGGCAAGCAGTATTTATTAGACTTGACGGCAACTGGTTTTCCGGTTATTCCCACGGTGGACAAGAAAGCCGATATTTACCTCTTGCCGGCAACAGACACATATGTGATTAAGCCCAAAGATGGAGCAGATTCTATCGGCTTGGAGTTCCTTTCCCGCGAAGAACTGCAAGCGCGAACCATAGTCGATGGCTCAATGCTTATTCAGCCGAAGATAGATTTCCTGTACGAGTTGTCTTTCTATTTCGTGGACGACAAACTGGAATACGCCCTCTATGCGCCGGACAAGTCCAAACGTTGGGAACTTCAACCGTATAGCTGCACTGCGGAAGATGTAGCTTTTGCAGAGCGGTTTATCCGCTGGAATGGTATCCGTCATGGTATTCAGCGAGTGGATGCGTGCCGTACGCAAAGAGGCGAGTTGTTGCTGGTGGAGTTGGAAGATTTGAACCCGTATCTCTCCCTTTTGATGGTGGATGAACGCACGCGGCACACCTTCATGAACGATTTTATCGCCGCGCTAAATAAGATGATTGCATAAGTATGACAATAGACCAATTTCGTGAACGGATGGCAACGGACGAACCGATTATCGGCGGCTCGGACTTGCATAGGAAGTTCCATCAATATTCGCAGGAAGCCCTGCGTATCACCGCCGAGATAAACGGCTCGTATCATACCCCCGAAGAACTGCGTAAACTACTATCTGAACTATGGGCGATAGATGTGCCGGAGTCGTTCGGTATGTTTCCGCCGTTCTATACCGATTGCGGCAAGAACACGCATGTCGGCGAACGGGTGTTCATCAACATGGGCTGTAAGTTCCAAGACCAAGGCGGTATCTTCATTGACGACGATGCCCTTATCGGTCATAACGCCACGCTCTGCACGCTCAATCATCTTCCTGACCCGGCACAACGGGCAGGCATGATAGCCAAACCCATTCATATCGGCAAGCGAGTATGGCTCGGCGCAAATGTAACCGTTCTGCAGGGTGTCACCATCGGCGAAAACGCCATCGTGGCTGCTGGAGCAGTGGTCACCAAGGATGTTCCTGCCAACACGATCGTTGGCGGTGTGCCGGCAAAAGTGATTAAGATGATTGAATAATTGAACTTTCCCACATGATCTTTGAAATTTTGACAAAAACATAAACAACATTTTTAATCAGTCAAAAATTATCGAAAATTAAGGAAAATTTTTATTTTCAGTCCAAAACGCCCCCAAAAAGATCAAAAAGAAAAATAATTTTTGGATAATTTTGGGTAATGTTGTTTTGCCTGCCAGCTGAAGAACGCCAAAACGGACGGTGTGTGTGCTATCAAAGATGACTTGCGTCCGGTCTTGGAGAAAGCCCATGAAGCGGATGTGCTCATCATCGGTTCGCCGGTGTATTTCAGTTACCCGTCCGGCATGACCCGTTCGTTCATGGAGCGGCTGATCTTCCCGCATTTCACGTATGACTACGACGAGCAGGGCAACCGCCGTTACCGCGACGAGCATTTCCCCAAGGACCTTCAGAACGTTTTCGACCTCGGCAAGCACCTTGTAGAAGAAGCAAAGTAAAGTACCAAGTGACAAAGTACAATGTACGAAGTAAGCGGCTCACAGCGATGTGAGTCGCTTTTGATTAGCCTTTCTGTTTTTATTATTCTTTTGGTTCTTTTCTTTTTCTTTTTTCTTTCTCTTGGGGAAAGTCCCAACCGGCAAATTTAAGAAAATCGCATTCTTTTTTGCATAATTCAAAAAAAAGTTGTACCTTTGCACTCGCTTTGGAAGGAGACGCCGAGATTGTCTTGCAGCCCTCAATAAGCATGACGGTTTTATGAGTTGGATTATTCTTGTTATGGCAGGACTATGCGAAGTGGGCTTCGCGTTCTGCTTGGGCAAAACCAAAGGATTGGAAGGACTGCCGTATTGGGAGTGGATGACGGGTTTTGTGATTCTCTACATCCTGAGTGCTGTACTCTTGGCGAAGGCCACCCAAACATTGCCTATCGGAACGGCTTACCCCGTGTGGACAGGTATAGGAGCGGTCGGGTCGGTGCTCATCGGAATCTTTTTCTTTCACGAGCCTGCTACCTTTTGGCGCATCTTTTTTATCTCCACGTTAATCATTTCTATTGTCGGACTAAAATCGCTTTCATAATGGAATTCAGACCTATGCGCCGGAAACGGCAGGAACTCCCGAAAGAGGAGTGTGAGAAGATTTTGAATAACGCCACCGCCGGAGTGCTGTCTGTCCTCGGCGATGGCGGCTATCCGTACGGCGTGCCCATCAGTTATGTCTATGCCGAAGGCAAACTGTATTTTCATTCGGCGGTAGAGGGACATAAATTGGACGCCATAGCACACGAAGACAAGTGCTCATTCACGGTCATTGACCAAGATGAGATACACCCGGACGAATATACCACCTATTTCCGCAGCGTAATTGCGTTCGGACGAATCCGCCGGCTGGAGAGCATGGAGGAAATCTTGCACGGCTTGCGTCTCTTGGGTGGCAAATACAACCCCGGAGACCATGCCGGTTTGCAGCACGAGATAGACAAGTCGGTCGCCATGCCCGGCGGCATTCTTCATACGCGTGTGGCGGTTCTTTGTATGGAGATTGACCACCTTTCCGGCAAAGAAGCCATTGAATTAGTTAGAGCGCATCAAAAATGATTTTGTTTTTGGTGATATTAACGTTGGCTTTGGTCGGCATACTTGCCATCATAGTCTATCGAAGGCAAAAGAAGCCTCAACGAATCATGCAGGAGGGCAGACTTCTGAAAAGCGAGACGGTTTTTATCGACGGAGAGCAGTTCTATGTGGAGAAGGTGGCTTTCAAGGATTGGCATGTATGTATTCATGCCTTTTATCTGATTTCCGACAAGTTGGCGGAAGGCCATACCATCGTAGAACAAAGATGGAATTACGATGATTTCTGCAACATCACCGTTCGCCTTGAAGATTACACCTACACGCTTATCCGTCAAGTGGACGCCATCGCCCTTGTACGCAGCTTCAGACCCATCCCGATTGATGAATTTGACGCCATCGTCCAACCCTGATTCTATAGCAAACTATTATTTCTTGATTGTATCTATTTGTGCCGGTCTCTGAATTGTTTTGGGGTGATACCCGTCAAACGTTTGAAATACTTGCAGAAAAAACTATCATTCGGAAAACCAAGGTCATACGTGATTTCGCTAACAGGTTTGTTGGTGTAGTGCAACATGACTTTTGCTTCCAATAAAACGGCTTGCTCAATCCACTCTTTGGCTGTAGTACCGCTGTAACTGCTGACGATGCGGCTAAGGTAATCTTGCGTCATGGCTAATCGATTGGCATAAAACGCCAAATGCCGTTCTTCCTTACAATTCTGCTTGACTAATCTCAAGAAACGGATAAACACTTCCTGCTCTCTGCTTGATCCTATTTCCCGGAGGTTGGCTGATTGCGAAAGGAAATACACCGGCATAGCCAATAATGCATCCCACAACAACTCGTTGCGAGGGGTGAAATGAGCATGTGTGAGCAGTACATCCAACAAGGCAGAAAACGAACGGCGTTGCTGTTCATCGGGATGCGTTAGCAACACAAAAGGCGTTTCTTGCATGTATGCCGGCAAACCGTCATGGAAGATGCGTGCCAAGGTCTGCCACGAGATGACCAGTGTGGTCGCGGAAATATCTTCGGAGTACCGCTCTATTTGATAGATATTGGTTGGTCCTATCACTAACATCATACCTGTTTCCAAGTGAACATGTTCCAGATTGAGCATTACATCCATTTCTCCCGACAGCATATATAGGAAGTGCAGGTTTTCCATCAGTATCGGTACCGTGACATCCGTCTTTGCAGCCACGAACATGCGGTTGTTGCGTACCAATAGAAAATCATCGCAACCATATCGGTCAGTCAGATTGTTATCTACGTATTGCTGCACATCCGGCAGGGATACCACTTGAGAATAGTTCGGTTTCATTTCACTATAAATTTTGTGCAAAGATAATATAATTTTATGAGTAAAACAAGGAAAAACTGCATTTTTCCGCAAAAAGGACATTTTTTGACATGAAAAGGTAATGGATATATAAAGAAAAAGCAGTAATTTTGCACCGAAAATCAGAACCACTGGCGACGAGAAACCCTCATTCCTGCAACGCACCGTGATGAAGGCCGCAGCAAAACTGAAAGGAATCAATTAAATAAATAATAAATACAAAATTTAAAACACACAACAAGTTATGGAAAACAGAACAAATGCAAAAGTGCTTCGCGCACGACTGATGAATCAACCTGAAGATTTCAAACGCCTTGGCATCAACCCAGAAAAGGTGGAGACATGGGAAGACGGACGCCGCACGCGCACCGAGGAGGTGGGCAGCGAGGTGTGGTACTTCGACGGCACGATGGACGACGGCACCAAGTTTATGGTCGGCTATCGTCCCAAGTCGATGAACGGCATGACCAAGACGGTCGATTCGCCCCACGTGAACATCTATGTCAAAAGTCCTGAGGGCAAGGAGTTCCGTGACGACATCGTCTACCCCGCCGAGGAGGGCTGCTTCAGCCGCGAGCAATGCGACACCAAGGTGGGTCCCCACTGGTGCCGTGGCGACTTCAAGCACTACGACCTGCACTTCGAGCCCGTCCACGGCGTAGGTCTCGACCTGCACTACGACGCCCTCACCGAACCTTTCCGCCAGGGCACCTCGCTGCTGGCCTTCGGCGACAACGACGAGTTCTACCACACCGACCTTGCAGTGCCCAAGAACCAGGTCAGCGGCCGCCTCTTCTACGACGGCGAGTGGCACGAGGTGAAGGGCCTCGGCTACCACGACCACCAGTGGATGAACACGATGCACTTCGCCCTCTACCACCACTGGCTGTGGGGACGCATGTACACCGACCTCTACACCATCTACATCTACGACTTCGTCGCCGCCCGCCAGTACGGCTACAAGCAGCTGCCCATGTTCGGCCTGATGGACAACAAGACCGGCAAGGTGGTCTTCATGACCGACGGCCACTTCGACCTCAAGACCCGTCTGGAGCCCGAGGTGCACCAGGGCCGCGAGTTCCCCAAGGAGAGCCACTACGTCTTCACCAACGCCGACGGTTCGCGCGCCGAGTTCGATATCGAGTGGGAGGACCAGCTCGAGTTCTGGGATATGTACGAGATGGCCGGCGAAGAGCTCAAGCGCCGCTACGATGCCATCGGTATGCGCATGCAGTACTGCCGCTACTACGCCAAAGGCGGCGTCCGCTTCACCCCCGCCGGCGGCGAGACCCGCGAAGCCAAAGGCGACATGATCTACGAGTACGCCTACATGGGCATGCCCGACCCCGCCGCACATGTTTAACAAATAAAAGATAACAATCAAGGAAGCAAACAAAATTCAAGGGGAGGCCAAGAGCCTCCCTCGTTTTAGACAACGGAATAGAACTCACTTATTGCGAGCGTGGTCAGCAAAACGAAGAAGTGATGCTTTTTGGTGGTTTCTTCTTCTTTACATTTATGCCGACGCTTGCCGATATTGCGTATCGGTTTGAGTTTTCTTCTGAGGCTTATCTGAGCCGTTACATCCGCCAGAACCTCGGCGTTTCCGCCTCGGAGATAAGGGGCGGAGAGAGGTAAATCCCCGTTTTCTTGGATTTGTGCAATACAACAAATCCTGTATATTGTTCTGATTGTACTCTTCTTGGGCTCTTCTCGGGAG
>CAMVIT010000095.1:0-6048 GCA_947167635.1 uncultured Bacteroidales bacterium
TACTTTTGCACCGTCGAACAATCGCGTATGAACCACGACCGAACATATCGCCCCGCCCGCCACGTCCCCGCACCCCGTCTGCGGGACGCAGACGGCTCCATGCGCCCGCACACCTACGGCGTGCGTGTGTGTTCGTGCGCCGCCATCGCTACCGAGCCCTGCAGACCTACGGCCTGCGCGGAAGAGCACCCGAACCCCTCCGCCTACACCACAACTGCTAACTACTCACTGCTAACTGCTAACTCGTCTTACACGTTCTCCGCCAAAGAAAAGGACTCGGAAACCGGACTAAGCTACTTTGGCTCACGCTATTACAGCAGCGATTTGAGCGTTTGGTTGAGCGTGGATCCGATGAGTGACAAATATCCCTCTTTGAGTCCGTATGTGTATTGCGCGGATAATCCGGTGAAGTTGGTGGATCCAAATGGGGAGGATATTATAACCATTCACAGTGATGGTAGTTATTCAATAAAAGAAAAAAAAGGTCGAGACGTGTTGGTATCAACGGAATCTTTGAGGATAAAGAGATTATCAGCACAGGGAGTTTTTAGAGAGCATGTTTCACAAGAAATGAAAGAAAATAAAGAAGGGAAAATGGTACCTGATAAGACCACTTTTACTGGTTTGGGGAAAGATGATGCGCAAACTATATTTAATTTTTTGGGAGATCACACACAGGTTGAATGGGGGTATTTAGAAAGTGAAAATCCAGATGGAAGTAGAAGTTATTTCGTAGGCTCTTCTCATAATGAAGATGAAGAGCCTCTTGTATCCAGTATGACTTATGATAATATAAAAGTGCTGAGGTATGACCATAGCCATCGAATGCGAAGACATGATGATTTAGAAGCATATAGATACTCAACAAAGGATATGAATTTTTGGAATGATTTGATATCCAATCATCCCAGCGCAACAGCAGGTATCAGGGTGGGAGGGAAGACAACCATATACTATAAGAATGGTGTCAAAACAGATGCTTATTTTAACCCACTTAATCTGCCCAAATGAAAAAAATATTATTAGCCATGTTTTTTTTGAGTGTTGTTATTACTTCTTATGCACAACATTCTACTAATGATACTGTTGGTAACGTTTATTTTGTTTCAGTTAATGACAGTTCTTTGATTGATGTTTTGGACTTTATTGATAATGAATTGAATCAATGTGTGTTTTACAACCTCCAGTTCGACTATTTTTTCCTTTGCTATTTTCAGGAAAAAAAAATAAAGATTATGGCTATACCATATAACAAAATCACAGATTATTTTTTGCAGGGAATAGCGTGTTTTGCAAGAACGTTTTTTTACTACAAAGGGAAACTGGTCATTGCTTTGGATATGGGCAGCCCGTTTTTCAACAAAATATTTACATTGTCAGATTGGCCGTCAACACTATCCTTCCAAAATGTAAATGAAAATAGACCTAGTGTTGAATTGGGGTTTGATTGTTGTTGGGTGAATTGCGTATATGACATAAATGGTTGTATTAACATAGACTATTGTCACCCGTGTCATTATCGACATTATCATTATGTTGTCCAAAATGGAGACTCTTGGGAGATAATAGCTTTTAGAATAGGCACAACAAAAGAAATATTACAATCAATGTTGGGCAGGGATTATTTTGTCAGCCCCCAAAAAGGAGACATTTTAGAAATTTCGTATGAAATAGAACAGCGCGATTTAAAAATAGCAAGCCTCAGATTCAGACATTTTCACAGCGATGATGAGAGTAGTCCCTTTCCAAAATAAAGGTACTGTAAATAACCATTCATCATTAAACCAAATTTTATTCATCATCAAAAACTAAAAAAATGAAAAAAGTATTTTTTATCCTGGCGATGGCATTCGCCGCAGTAACCGTAATGACCTCTTGTTCCGACAAGAAGGTGACAAAAGAAACATTTATCGGAAAATGGGAACTCAAGAGTTTCCAGCACCAAGCGGTAAACAGTACCGAGTGGGTGGAGGAACTGTCGGAAAGCGACCCTGTGCAAACCTACATTTTCTCCGCCGACGGCACCTATCAGGATATATGCGAAGGTGTTACGGAGACCCTCAATTGGAATTATGACGAATCCACAGGTCTTCTGACCTTCGACCATCAGGTTTGGACGGTAGAGTCATACAAGAACAAGGAACTCGTCTTATATTCCGACACTTGGGCGCAAACCTTCGGCCAGAAGCACCGCGCCACACTGAAAAAGGTCAAATAAACTCTTTTGGGCGACCGGGCACGCTATCCGTTCAAACTGCGCACTGGCGTGCTTGTAAACACTTCTATCGTTGTCGCGGAATCAAGGACGTGGAAAACGCATTCGACCATCATGAAAGCGTTTTCCACGTTTATAAACCATATTGCTGGAATCAATTGTTTCTTACGTAATAAAAAACGTTTTTTTGAATTTGTCGCAAAAATATTGTATTTTTGCGACAAATTTTTAAGGTATAATAATATGCAATCTATTGATGATAAGATACTTGAATCTGTTAGAAAATGCGGAAGAGGGACTGTGTTCACCCCTTCGCGTTTTTCGCAGTATGGTACAGCTGTCGCGGTGCAAAAAGCACTTGAAAGACTCACAGATGAGGGCCGCATCATTCGCGTGGCAAGGGGTATCTATTGCTACCCGAAAACAGACACAGACTTGGGACTGGGTGTCATCTATCCCGGCTTTGATGAGATTGCCCAAGCTATTGCCAAACGTGACAAGGCTCAGATTGTTCCTGCGGGAGCATACGCCGTGAACAAATTGGGACTCAGCACACAGGTGCCTATGAATGCCGTTTTCCTCACCAGCGGAGAAAGCCGCAAAGTTGTGATACGTAACGGCAGAGGCATCCTCTTCAAACATGCCGCGCCGAGAAATTTCGCGTTTGAGAATTCTTTCGCCCAACTCCTTTCGGTAGCACTCAAGGAAATCGGAAAAGACAATCTCGATTCCGAGCAAAAAAACACGCTCAAACGCATTCTCCATGAGCAACCGCGCATATCGGAAAAGGACTTGAACCTAATGACTGTCTGGATTAGAAAACTTATAAACGAATTATATGATGAATGATTTTTATACACTACCGTTGGAACAGAAACGCCTCATCCTGTCTTCCGCAGAAACCAAAATCGGCCTGCCTGCCGCTGCAATAGAAAAGGATTTGTGGGTTACTTGTGTCTTGCAGTTGCTTTTCAGCATAGACATCCACGCGGAGTTTCTTTTCAAAGGAGGAACATCGTTAAGCAAAGCCGGCAATCTCATACAGCGTTTTTCGGAAGACATTGACATCGCCATCAATCCCGCTGTTTTGGGCTTTAGCGGGGACTTGACAAAAAAGCAGATCAAACATCTTCGCAAAGCGTCTTCACTGTTTGTAGAGCAAACACTTGCCGTAAAGCTCCGTGAAGTTATCCAATCAAATAATCTTCACCATTTCCTGACGGTCGATGTTGAACCCGAAGGGGAAGGTGATGCCACCTATCCGGAACCAAGACGCATATTTGTACGTTATCCGTCAATCGTGTCGCAGCAATATGATTATTTGAAAGACACAGTTGTACTTGAAATCGGGTCACGTTCGCTGATGGAGCCCGTCCAGCTGCTGCATGTGAAGAGTCTTGTGGAAGCCAATTTCCCGAATATCCGAACTTCCGTCCAAGACCCGGCGATTGCCACTTCAACACCCGCAAAAACCTTCTTGGAAAAGGCATTCCTGCTTCATGAGTTGTTCTCGGTAAACGAACACGCAGGAAAAGCCAACCACCGGTCACGACATCTGTACGACTTGGAACGCATGATGGACATGCCTTTTGCCGTCGCTGCCATCAACGACAACGATTTGTGGGAGAGCATCCAACACCATCGAAGCATTTATACCGCAGTACAAAATGTGGACTACGCCAAAGATTTGCGCAAAGAGATAGTGCTGGTTCCGCCTGCCAATGTGAAAACCGCATGGGAAACGGACTACAACGACATGTGCCAGACAATGATTTATGGCGAAAGGTTGCCATTTGGCCAGTTGTTGGAGCGAATCCAAGAACTGGAGGCGCGTTTCCACACCTTACGGCATTAGAACCTCGATGTCTCGCACTCGTAAGCTCAGCACGACTAGATAATTAATTATGGAAAATGATTTTTTTATTGATGTTATTCTTTTCATGCCTTATAATGTGGATTGTTACATACAGGCTCCTGATTTGGACATTGATTTAATACGAAATCTTATTGTGTCTTGTAATATACCATATTACGAAAGGGTTAAATTAACTCCTAACAGTAAGGCTCAAATTATAAATTTGGAATCCCAATTCCAGATTAGTCAATGGATTCAAAGTATGGAAATACGAAAAGATTCAGAACTGTTATTTGAAGGTTATGATAGCGTCAACTATGGACTCTTTTCAAAAAATATTACAATACCCTACTGGTTTAAGAATAAACATATAAACGACTTCAGTATATCACACAATTGGTGATGTCTTTAGTAGGCCTTCGTCAAACAGATACGCTTCGGGAGGAAGGGATTATGTCAAGTACGTTACCATTTTTATGAATGATATTTGTTTTGTAAATGTTCGTTTTCTTCCTCCTTTCTTTGGGGCGACCGGGCACGCTATCCGTTCAAATTTTGCACCCCGTGCTCATAACCGCTATCGTTGTCGCGGTATTAAGGAAGATGAAAACGCAGTCAACCAGCACGACAGCGTTTTCCCGTAACCGTCCCTATCCGTGACGGACGTTTGAAGCATCTTTGCCGCAAACTTAACGTTTATGGCAAAGTCAAGCACCCGTAGGGTAACCATCTACATCAACGTCAAGGAGGTGGAGGCCTCCGTCAAGCAGATACGGGTGGAAATGAACCGCCTCCACAACGGACAGAACCGCATGGTCGTCGTTGGGGATTCCGCCACCTCCTATCGTCGGCGGCGGAATGACGTGCGTCGCCGGATGAGGGGAAGGGAAAAGATGGGCGGCGGGGAAAGGCGCTCCGTTGCCAGTGACACCATCTCCGCCGCCCATCTTTTCCCTCTTTTGCCCCGTGCGCGGTGCACGTCATTCCGCGAGACGCGCAGCGTCGAGCGGAACCTCCTTCTCGCCAGTGAACGCTGCATCGGCAACGCGCAGCGTCGAGCGGAACCTCCTACTTACACCAGTGTGTCTGCGGGGACGCAGACACCTCCCTACAGACGCGATAGCGGCGAGCGGAACCTCCAACAAAACACACCTTCGATGTTGCCGTCATAGCTTTCCAGCGAAATCGCCCTTATAAAATTTAACTATCCACAAACCAATTGTAAAATTAAGGTGCGCATTTCATTGGTTGTCAACAAAATGCGAAAATCATAAAACACCTTGGCAGGAAGCAGTTTTTATAGTATCTTTGCAGCGGTTCTGGAGTTGCGGCATTCCTGCCGCAAAAAGGTCGCCAGAAATGGAGACTCTTCTTCAAATTGACAAAATAACAGTTGTTACATATAAATCGAAAAAAGATGAAATCAGGTTTCACATATATCATGACCAACAAGTATCACAATGTACTTTACACTGGCTGTTCCTCCGACATTGTCAAACGAGTCTCACAACATAAGAGTCATTATTTCAAAGGCTCATTTACGGATCGTTACAATTGCGAATATTGCGTGTATTTCGAGGAGTTCCCCAACATCAGCTCTGCCATCCGGCGTGAAAAACAAATAAAAAATATGACTAGAAACGAGAAGCTTACACTCATCAACAATCGCAACCCAGAGTGGAAAGAGTTGGTCTCCGAATATGGATTTTGTGAGAAACCGACACCATGGGCAGAGCAGGTGAAACGCGTTATGGATGAGTTGATAGGTTCGCAGCAAAAGTAGTGTGTTTAGAAGCTGCATACACTGGCGAGAGGGGGGGGGGGCCGCCTCGCCGTTGATGCATACACTGGCGAGTTGGAGGTTCCGCCGCCGCCTGACGTCGGCGGCGGAATGACGGGCCGCCGAAAGAGAGAAGGGGGAAATTCCCCTTTGACCCCAGGCGCGGCACCGTCATTCCGCGAGACGCGATAGCGGCGA
>CAMVIT010000096.1:0-5861 GCA_947167635.1 uncultured Bacteroidales bacterium
ATAAAAACGTGGTGGCCATCTTGTTGGTCACCGTGGTGGCGGAATTGCTGCTCGGTGCGGAGCACACGTTGGAGGAAATCTACTGGAGCGAGGTGCGCGGTTTGGAGGAACACACCAAGACGGGACTGTGCCTGTGGTCGTTGCCGGGCGTATATGCCGGTGTAGTCATTACCCTTTTCTGGCTCGGACACCGAAAATGGAAAGTATGGAAACTCTTCGCCATCGGCTTCGGATTCATCACGGCGTATGCGCTGTGGATGTACTTCAAGATGGATGTTAATGTGCCGATTACTGCTTATCGATGGGCGTTGGTGTTCCGGGGGTGCGCCTACGCGGTGCTGGCGGTGTCGCTGATGTGGTCGCTCCACGAGTCGGTACACGAGCTGGAGCACTTCTTCATGTCCTTGTTCATCTTCAATGTGATTCACATGTACCTCGCCGGTGCCTCGGGCTACGGACTCTACACCTCGTTGTTCCAGCATTTTATGGCCGACAATATGTCGCGATACAGCTCGTACCTGACGTTGACGGGCGTGGATATGCAGCAGTTCGACATGAACGGGTTCATGAACGGCTACTACCTCCATTCGATGATGTCGGTGACGCTGAAGCAGATTTTTGGGCAGATCGTGTGGGCGGCGGGGTTCATGACGACAGCGTTCCTGCTGTTGGACATCCCGCGGGTGCGCACGGGCATCGAGAAGGTGCCCTACTGGCCTGTGTATGGCATCAAGATGCTGGCGCGGATGAAGAATCCTATTTTTTTTACTTTTGCCGCCTCAAAAGATGGAATAATAAACACGAAAGAATGATACGTGATATGAGGAAAAATGTTTTGATAATCTTTGCCTTGATAATGCTTACAGCATGTCGTGGCAGGCAAACGCAGGCAGAAAGTGCTGGCGTAGCCGTTGCTGATTCAACGGAGGTGATGGCACCGGAAGAAACGGACCCGACGGCAAGTTACCCCCAAAGCTACCGTCTGACGAGTGCCATTGGTGAAGACAAAGCCAGCATGGTGCTTGATAAGAACGGCAACGACGTGACGGGTGTCGTCACGCGATGTGACTATTGCGTGCCTATCAATGTGGAAGGTACTTGGCAGGGTGACAACATCACAGTGGATGGAGTAAGTCAAGCCGGCTCACATATTGAATACAGATTGACCGTCACAGGCAACGCCGTTCAAGGCGCAGAGATATTGTCGGCCGAAGGAGAAGTCGAAAAGCAAAACGTCTCCTTGACGATAGGACACCTACGGCGTTAGTTGCTATAAAGAAGACAATCCGCAACTAAGGCGAAGGATTGGGTTGAGGAATTTTTTGTTGTATTGCAATTCTTAGAATGGATTTCGAAATAATTTGTACTTTTGCAAGTTCAAAAAAGATATGCTGAGCCTGGTGAATTGGTCAGCACGATAAATAATTGAGTGTCAAAATAATAATAAACGAAACAAAGAAAGAAGAGTAGTTAAACTAACATATTAAAAATCATAGCGTTTGCTATCGTTCGGATTCATCTGAAATGTGAGAAGTTTCTAAATTAGACCCGATAGATGTTAGCAGATGCCACGCATAGGCGTGGGTCTGACTTTCGGGTTTATGGCGCTTCTCACAGCCACAGATGAAAAAGTTTAGGCACGCGCCTTTCTTTATGCTCAATCTGAACGGTAACACAAATTAGGAAATGTCAAACAAAAAAACTGAAGAGCCTACGGGATAAAACGGGCAAGAAAAATATGAATGAAAGAATGAAGGTAAAAATCAAAAGTGCTTTTGATGGGAAAGTTAGCAACACCGTATGCCATCAATTGAATGAATTATGTGGAAATAAATGGACAAAGGTAGAACTCCAGGGAATTTTTAATTCGACAGAGAAATGCTACCTGAATGAAATAGGAAGAAAATATATGGTTGATAATAGTTTGGTCAAGTATGCATCTGCTTTCTATATATTGGTTTTGCCAAAACAATTCATCACTTCAACAGGAGAACAAGTTTATGTTTGGCTTTACAGAAAAAACACTAATGAGCGTTTCGGAAGAATAAATGTTGGTGTAGATGATGATTTTGAATTTGCCGTTGTCAAAAACTATTTTGTCAAGACAGATGATGTCAAACAATCAAATACGAAATAAAAATGAAAAAATATTTATCATCTTTCCTGTTTTGTGTTATTGTCTTGAGTGTGACCGCACAATACACAGACCTTCCAAGTTATGAAAAGAAGAAACCGTGGACTACTGATGTGAAACTGATTGGCATAGGTACTTCTGATGACGAGGTTACTATGACCTTGGCAATATCTGGTACATACAATTTTAACTCAGGGGCATGTTTGGTATTTATAAATCCAACAAATGGGGCAACTCAAAAGGTGTTTTCCAAAGATATTAGAAGAGAAACAGGTGAAAATGCAATGAGATTTGCAAGTTATGGGTATGCTTCTTTCACTTTAATATTTCCACCCCTTCCGAATGGTGTGAACAAAATAGATTTAATTACAGAAAAAGTACAAGTTTATGGTATTTCGATTCGACCAGTTGAGATAGTAAAACCTAAACAATCCATACTAATAGCGAATACGGAGAAAGAAATACAAACATTAGTAGATAATACTTCTTTAAGTATTGCAGGTTTTTATGAGTCCATTGAAAATGGAATGACGTATGCAGTTTTACAAAAAAACAACACTATTTATGTTGTTTTTGTAAGGGATAATAGTGAAGAGAATGACAAATGGAAATGTGGAGAAGTACGAGGTGTTCTACGTCCAACATCATCAAAAAACGTATACAAAGCAACGTGGCTTCTTGCTAACAAGGAGAAACAAGATGCTGTAATAACGTTTGATGCAACCTCAATGACACTAAATAGTAAGCATCCTTTGACGGATGAGTTGGTAACAATTGTTTACATTAAGATGGGTAATTCAAACGGGAGTGTGACCAATTCAAAAGAGAATGGAGAATTATGGACTGGCACAGGCTTTGCCCTTGCCGATGGCTATTTAGTAACAAATTACCACGTCGTTGGCGAGGCGACGGAAATCCAAATAAAAGGTGTAAGTGGCGATATCAACAATGGATACAAAGCTGAAATAGTAGCATCTGACAAAGTGAACGACGTTGCAATAGTCAGGATTACAGATGACAACTTTAAAGGATTTGGGAATATTCCTTACCGTATCTCTTCAAGAATGGCCGATGTTGGAGAAGATTTATTTGTATTAGGTTACCCACTAACTCAGGCATTAGGCAATGAGATTAAACTGACCAATGGCATCATCAGTTCCCGCACAGGCTTTCAAGGAGATGTAGCGTGTTATCAAATGTCTGCACCTGTACAACCTGGAAACAGTGGTGGACCTATGTTCGACAACAAGGGCAATGTAATAGGCATAGTAGTAGCTGGTGTGCCCGGAGCAGAAAACGTGGGTTACGCAATCAAGACATCCTATCTTAAAATTCTCATCGAAAGTGCTGGCCTCAACATTCAATTCCCTGCCAATAATACAATCTCAACATTGTCCTTGACAGAAAAGGTCAAGCGTGTAAAGAATTTCGTGTTTTACATTGAGTGCAGTAAGTAGTGACTCTATGAACAGATTCGGATCTGTGTATGAACAGTAAACCATGCCAAACGATCCGCAACACTGGCGAAATCCTTATGTTGCGGATCGTTTCTTCCGTTCTTGAAAAAAAAACTTACCTTATAAAGTAAACTTTTGAAAAACTTTTGTATCTTTGCCGCGTTAAAATGTAAGGATATGACAAAAGCTACGATACTCTCATTAGAACAAACCGAAAACGCAGGACTGTTTACCATCATTTTCGAAGATGAGAATCAATCGGAATTCGTGAAGTTTGTGAACAAGTTCAAAGATGATGCCGTCAGAAAGAACGACTTGAGAATCATCCTCAACCAAATTGACAAAATGCTGTTGAAGGGTTTTGAAGAACGTCGGTTCCGCCCAGAAGGAAAAATGAACGATGGTGTCGCCGCACTGCCAGTTTACAAAAGCGGACTTCGGCTGTATTGCTTGCGAATGTCGGATAGTGTGTTGATTGTCGGCAATGGCGGCGTGAAAGACACTAAAACTTACGAAGAAAATGAAGATTTGAACGGCTATGTCATTAGTCTTCAAAAGCTTGATGCTTTGCTGAAAGCTGATATCAAGAACGGATTGGTACGCATTGAGAAAACGGAAATCCTTGGTGCTGATTATAAGAAATATGACTTATGAAACGAGATTTGGAAGGACGGAAACTGTTTCGGCAAATTGTTGACGAAACCCCAGCCGAACTGAAGACGCAGTTGCGCTTCTCGGATTCTATTGCTGAAAAAATCGACGGCATACTCAAAGCGAGAGGCATGTCGCAGCGCGAATTGGCGAAAAGAACCAATAAAACCGAAGCCGAGGTTTCGCGTTGGCTTGGCGGCACACACAATTTCACCCTCCGGACATTGGCCAAAATTTCGCTTGTGCTTGGCGAGGATTTGATACGAGTTTAGAAATAACCGTAAATGAAATGATATGACAATCGGTAATTTTTTGCTATCGTTTCTGTCTGTGCTCAACGCCATGAGCCCCTATCTGCTGCTGGGATTCCTTATCGCCGGAGTCCTGCACGTGTTCGTGCCGAAGCGGTTCTATGCCAAGTATCTGTCGCGCGACAACAAGCTTTCCGTGCTGTGGGCGGCATTGCTGGGCATCCCGTTGCCGCTCTGCTCGTGCGGGGTCATCCCCACGGCCGTCGGGCTCAAGAACGAGGGTGCCTCGAAAGGCGCGGTGGCCTCGTTCCTCATCGCCACGCCGCAGACGGGCATCGACTCCATCTTGGCCACCTTCTCGCTGATGGGCTTGGGCTTCGCCATCGTGCGCCCCGTGGCCGCACTGGTCACCGGCATCTGCGGCGGCTTCCTGGTGAACCGTTTCGTGAAAGCCGACGAGGGCGGACAGGTCTCTGAAACAACCTGCAAAGTGGAAAGCGGAAACCGGCTATGGCGCGTGCTCAAGTACGCCTACTTCGACATGATTCAGGACATCGGGCTGCGATTGGTCATCGGGCTGTTGGTGGCCGCCCTCATCAATGTGGCCGTGCCCGACGAGTTCTTCCTCTCTTTCGGGAGCCAGCCGCTGTTGCAGATGCTGGTCATCCTGGCGGTTGCGGTGCCGATGTACATCTGCTCCACCGGCAGCATCCCCGTGGCTGCGGCCCTGATGATGAAAGGCCTCTCGCCCGGCGCCGCCTTGGTGATGCTGATGGCCGGTCCGGCGGTCAACATCGCCTCCATCCTCGTGGTGAAAAAGTCGATGGGCAGCCGTTTCACGTGGATTTATCTGCTCACCATCGTGGGCTTTTCCATTCTGTTCGGACTGCTGATTAACGCTTTCGGCATCAATATCGTCGGCATGTCCGAAAGTTGCGGAATGCACGGTGCCTGTTGTCACGCAGAGGCCGCCACGCCCAGCGTGTTCCAAATCGTATGTTCGTCATTATTAGTTTTATTCATCATAATTGCACTGGGTATGAAATTCTTTGACAAATTCAAGAAACAGGAAACCGAAGCCGGGACGGTGGTTTATGCCGTCGAGGGTATGCACTGCAACCACTGCAAGGCCGCCGTCGAGCAGTCGGTGGGCAAGTTGAAAGGCGTTGAGACCTGCGAGGCCACCCCGGCCGCCAACACGCTTGTGGTCACGGGCACCGCAAGCGAGAACGACATCCGCAAGGCCGTGGAGCAGGCGGGCTTCGAGTTCAAAGGGGTGAAATAGTTAGTTGCAATCTTCCTTTTGGATCGGGCTACCCCAGCACCACGTCCATCACCATCATCAGGACGAAGCCGATGGCAAAGCCG
>CAMVIT010000097.1:0-5758 GCA_947167635.1 uncultured Bacteroidales bacterium
ATTTTTGGATGATTCGCATAATGGTTGGTTTTTCGTTCTTGTCAAGCCCCACACTGCGGCTTTGACTTGTCGTTATCGCTGCTTCCGCAGTCTGGATCTTTCTGTCTTGTCAAGCCCCACACTGCGCTGCGCTTGTGTGGGGTTAATTGCGCTTCGCGCGTTTTGCCCCTCCGGGGCTGCTCAAGGAAGTTGATATTTTATTATTTTTGCCGAAAAAATGATTTATGCAGGTACTTACTGAAAAAATATCAAGAGAACAACTTAAAGAATTGGCATCCAATACTTTCATTGATATGATTAAGTGTGTGGCCGATAAGGCAACCGCAGCCGTGATGTTGAGAATCCAGAAGTCAGGGAACAAATAAAATCCATCGTTTCTAAATTCGTTGAATAATGCAGCACGAGACACTCAGTAACGGAGCGTGGGCCGATATGCCCTTTCCAAAACAGATGGCCAATATTGGGAGCGAGACTTATCGTGCCACGAAATGGCTCGCCAAGGGCCGTCGCGACAACGCCGAAAAGGCTTTTGAGCGGATGCAGGAGCTCATCGACTTGACCATCGCATACGGTAGGCATGGGCAACCCAACCGCAAAGCCCTCCTGAAAGAGCTCTGCCGATTCCGGGAACTTTACTGCGGGGCTTTCCTTGATGGGGATTTGGACACCCTTGCCGCGCTCAACCGTTATTTGGACCATTTTGCACATATCAATTGACCTTTTCAAGTAACTACTCCTTCTTCAACGCCTCCGCAGGGTTAGTCCGTGCAATTCTGATACTACTCATAACGACTACGACTGCTACGATGAGAAGAACCACAGTTGCGCCAAAGATGAAATACAACGGCGAGAGGCTGATGTGCTCGGCGAACTGTTCAAGCCATTTGTCGGCAACGAAATAGGCGAAAACACACGCAAAAATCGACATAATAAGAGATAACTTCAACACACCCCAAGCAAAAATGCTTAGCACATCTCTCTCTGTAGCACCGTTAATTTTGCGGATGGCCATTTCTTTGCTCCGACGACTCGACTCATCGCGTATGAAACCGATGAGGCCCAACATGGCAATCATCAATGCAAAAATGGAACCGATGAAAACGGTGTTGCGCATCTTGCGACTATCTTCGTATGCTGAATGCATTTCGTCCGCATATACTTTCAACTGTACATCTTTTCCATCAAGGGCCTTAGAAATGGCGTCCTTCAGCTTCCCAATCGTGGTTTCATCCATTTTATTCACTTTGAAAACCAGATGCGGCATATAAGACTCTCCGTCCTCCAAACTGCCGTAGAAACGCACGCTCGGTCGGGTATCCATATCCAAGAGGCTACCCAGACGATAGTCGCGGTAAACACCTGTGATCGTGAATGATTTAAGATTTGTCAAAGAGTCTTCGTGTCCGGTAATCATAATCTGTTTCCCCACCGCTCCATCGCTCCAGTCCGTGAAGTCATTCATTCGTTTCACGAAACTCTTGCTCACCACCACTTCATTGGAATCGGCCGGCGCGCGACCGTCAACAAACTCCATTCCGAAAAGAGCATAGAATTGCGCTGTGGCCTCGTACTGGTCGGCCACGTTGAACAATTCACGATCATCACCGGGAAGATATATGTTGTCGCCATTCGACCAAATGTAAGGAAGACCATAGCTTGCTGCAATGTGTGTCACTTCAGAAAGTTGGCCAAGAGCATTCACCACACGTTGTTGAGCCTCTTGATTCCCGTCGTACATGTCCACAAACAACACATTCTCATAATTGTAGCCCGGGTCGTCGTTCATCATTTTATGATATTGCGAAGCGATGACCATCAGCATCGAAACGACAAATACATTGATAAACACCTGAACGCCAAGCAGTCCTATTTTCCATCGCCGCGAGTTTTCCGTATAATTGCGGAAGGCCACCGAAACGGGAATGCGCATGTAAAGCTGCGCAGGAACGAAAACGGAAACGAACAGCACAAGCAACAGCACAGCCACAATAGTCCAAATACTTTGGGGAACAAGTAATGTCCCAAATGGCACACCCAACAAGTTCTGTATCAATCCTTTTGTGGCAAAAATAATGGCAGCTGCCAAAACGAGTGCCAATAATAGATGTATTATCGACTCCCGAGCCAATAATCCATAAATACTGAAAGCGTTCGCACCATAGCACTTTCGTACCCCAATTTCTTTGGCTCGATGTACCATAGACGAAATTGTGATCAGGATATAGTTGAGTAAGCTGATGACAATCAGCATTGTTGCAATAACGGAAAGCAGTATTACCATTGAATGCACCGAAGACTCTTTGAGGTGGGTTTTACCAAATGGTGCAAGATAATACCACAGCTTCATGCCGTTCTTCTCAAACTCCTGCAAAGGCTGATGAGCCTCCTGCATCCTACGGATGGCATCGTTAAGCGATTGCGGATCAACACCTTGTTGCAATTTCACAAATCCCACATAGCGGTCGTTACCGACCCAGTTCTCCGTGCTGCTTTTTGAATAACTCTCCATCGACAGCAAAATGTCGGCGTCTATAGAACCATTTTTAGGGAAATCCTTGAATACGCCCTCAATAGTCATTTTCAACAAAGGGACATCCTCGTTGTAGATGATTTTGCCAATACATTCCTCCACGCCACCCATTTTTTGGGCAAACGACTCCGACACCATCAAAAATAGCGGCTCTGACAGCACTTTCTCCGGATTGCCAGCCAGAATGGGACGATCAAAAACGCGGAAGAAGCATGAATCGGCTAAACGGAGATTTCCGGTGATGACATTGCCATCCTCGTCCAAATAACGGTCACTATTGAAATAGAAAGTCATTCGAGTGGCTTCTTCCACTCCCGGCACCTCTGCCTTGAAGCCAAATGCTACCGCACCACTCACCTGAGGGAAATCTCTGGATTCGCCCTGTACTTCGTAACCAGAACGGATACAATAGATACGGTCCACGTCTTTATAGAAACTGTCGTACGACAACTCGAAGCACACTTTGGCAATCAGCACGATGCCGATTGCAAGACCCACCCCGAGGGAGAGTATTTGGATTAAGAGATTACTTTTTCGATACATATTAATTGATGTTTGGTTTTACGTTTTTATCTGACCCACATTTATTCCTTTTTTAGCACCACCGCAGGGTTCGTCTTCGCGGCGCGGAGGGTCTGCCAAAGCACCGAGAGGAAGGCCATCGCAAGGGAGATGACCACGGCGACGAAGAAGATCCAGCCGTAGTGCTCCAGCCTGACGATGAAGTCCTCCAAGTAACGCTGCGCCGCCCAGACCGCTATCGGCACACCGATGACGCAGGCCACCGCGACCAGCAGCATGTACTCCCGCACGGTGCGCCGGGTCTCGCTCTTGACGGTGCCGCCGAACACCTTACGCACGGCGATGCCTTTGGCATTCTCGCCCGCATAGTAGGTGCTCATGGCCAGAAGCCCGAGCAGCGAAATCAGCACGGCCAACAGCATGAAAATCTCCAACAAGCGCATGTTGTTCTTGGCGGGTTTCAACGCATCACGGTAGAAATCGTCAATAAAACCGTTGGCATAATAAAACATCTGCTGTTCGCCACACCAGTCATCAACCACCTTGGTGATGGCTTTCGCGGCTTCCGAATGGTCGCCTGCAATCTCCATCAGGAAACCAGCCACCGGAACATCTTCCTCCCTCAAAACGCTGATGATGACATTGGCCTCTTCGCCCATATTGTTGTTGTTAACGGGAATATCACGAATCACACCCGCCACCTGCTCGCATTCCTTCTTTCCCGGAGTAATAGGATTACTGATGACGTGGTCCTCTTCGCTGAAACCTGTAGCGGCAAAAGCCCGCTCACCAAACCAGATTGAATTGTAAATTGGGGCTTTGTAATCTTTAAGCACCTCAAAATCAAGCATCTGAAAGGCAACCGTATCCATTTGCAAATGCCAATACGTGATGTTCCGGTCCTCTGTCCAATTATACTGTATCCCAAAAAGATAACCAGGGGCACCTGCACTTCGGCCAATCCGCTTCACGCAGGGCAGTTTCTCAAGTTTCTCAAACAACTGTGGTTGAGGTTTTTGAGTGGGCACGAACAGATAGTATTTGTCTTGTGTGTTGCAGTGCCTCGGACGGTGGAGCGAGGTGCGGTACTGCGCCTCCATCACGATGGCCATCGCGATGAGGAAAACCGCAAAGATGCCTTGAACAACGATGAACACCTTGTTGAACACCATTTTCGTGTTGCGGCGGAAAGTGCCCTTCACCACATCGATGGGCTGCACGCGGCTGGCAAACAAGGCCGGAATGATGCCATTGAGTACACCAACCACCAAGATACCAGCAAGATAGGCCAAAATATACGTAAACGACATCCGTACCCGAATGGGCACATCGGGATTGTTAAGCAAGGCATTGACCGACGGTGCCAACAGGTAGGCCAACAACAGTCCGAAACTGAAGCAAACCGTCGTAAACACCAATGATTCAGAGACATATTTCCAGACAATTTCCCCTTTCTGTGCTCCGAGCAGGCGACGAGTGGCCATCTCCTTGGCGCGTTTCCCCGTGAGCGCGAACGAGAGGTTGATGTAGTTTAACACCGCAGAAAGCAACAACAACAGCCCGACGAGTGCCAACAGTTTCAGCGTTTTAAGGTCTCCTTGATTGAAAAAGCTGTTAATATCCTCTTTGAAGAACAGCTGGTCGAATCGGGTCATTTCCAACTCTTCGAAGAAGGATCCATGACCGTAATGGAGAGGATAAATCTCCTTGCAGACTTTTTTCACTTTGTCGTAAACCACCTGTGGGTCAGTGCCTTTAGCGATTTTCGCAAAGGTGATAGTCGTACCGAAACCATCGTAGGGCGATTCGATGGCAAACCGGTTGGCGGGATGGCGTACATTGACAATCAGATCGCTGTTTTCGAAAATGGTGTTTTCAAAATCCTTGATGATGCCCGCGACGAGATACTCTTCTCCTTCCATACGGATTGTCTGACCAAATTTCAGGTCGTGCTGTCGTGCAAAGGTCTCGCAAACAATCACATTCGAAGGCGCATCAAGGCATTCTGGACCGCCTTCGACGAAGCGGCCGAGGTGCGGGAACATCGTGAAGAAGTCCTTCTCCACGGCGACCGCATTCACCGGCACATACTCGTCCCCCATCTGGGCGACTGTCGTCTGGCACCCGCAATAGCGCACCGCTGCCTCCACCTCGGGAACCCGCGCGAGCAGCTCATCGGGGAAGGCGTAGGTGAGCCCCGTGCAGTTTGGCGTTCCGAAGGTGTAGATGTCCTTCCGGTCGGAACTCTCGCGCGTGATGCTGTACTGCTGCCATACGTAGCTGCCGATGATGATCACGAACGCGAGGCTCACCACCAGTCCCACCGCCTCCACGGCGGTGTAGAGTTTGTTTCTGCTGAGGAATTTGAGGTACGATTTCATATCATGTTGGTTTTATCCCAGAGCTCGCTTCGCTCACACTGGGTTGACATAGGTCGGGCTTTCAGCCCTTTTTGGAATATGTTCTATGATAAAATTCGTGTAATTCGCTCAATTCGCCGACGTTTGTTCGCCGCTCACAGTTCCGGCAGCACATCCTCCACAATCCTGCCGTCGAAGAGGTCGATGACGCGGCCGGCGTAGCCCGCGTCGCGCTGCGAGTGGGTGACCATCACGATGGTGGTGCCCTCGTCGTGCAGCTCGGTGAGCAGGTCCATCACCTCCTTGCCGTTCTTGCTGTCGAGGTTGCCGGTGGGCTCGTCGGCGA
>CAMVIT010000098.1:0-5655 GCA_947167635.1 uncultured Bacteroidales bacterium
ACATCGACAAGCCCATGCAGGGCCATAACCTGATGCAGGCCATCGCCCGCGTGAACCGTGTGTATAAGGACAAACCCGGTGGATTAGTGGTCGATTATCTTGGCATTGCGTCCGATCTGAAGAAGGCCTTGTCGTTCTATTCCGATTCCGGCGGGAAGGGTGACCCAACACAACAACAAGAGCAGGCAGTGGCCTTGATGCAGGAGAAACTGGAAGTGGTACAGCAGATGTTCTACGGCTTCGACTACAGACAGTATTTCACTGCCGACACTTCGGGCAAACTCTCTTGGATTCTGAAAGCGGAGGACTTTATCTTGGGCTTGGACGACGGCAAAAAGCGATTCGTAAACGAGGTGACCGCTTTGGGGAAAGCTTTTGCATTGGCTATCCCGCAAGACGCCGCTATGGACGTGAAGGACGAGGTCGCATTCTTCCAAGCGGTGAAAGCCCGACTTTGCAAGTTCGACCAATCTGGCTTTGGACAGACCAATGAAGAAATAGAAACCACCATCCGTCAGGTCATTGACAAAGCGTTGATTTCAGAAAAGGTCATCGACCTGTTCGATGCGGCTGGTATCAAAAAACCGGATATTTCCATCCTTTCAGAAGAGTTTCTGCTGGAGTTGAAAGATATGGAGCATAAGAACATTGCCTTGGAAGTGCTGCGAAAGTTGTTGGAGGGTGAAATCAAGTCGCGTTCCAAGTTCAATGTGGTGGAAGGCCGTACATTGATGGAGATGCTCGACAGTTCCATCACCCGTTATCATAACAAGATTATCACTGCCGCTGAAGTTATCGACGAGTTAATAAAACTCAGCAAGACTATCGTTGAGAAGGATCAGGAAGCGGAAGGCATGGGGTTGACAACCTACGAATATGCTTTCTATTCCGCTGTAGCAGATAATGAAAGTGCCAAGGAACTGATGGGTAAGGACAAACTTCGCGAGTTGGCAGTTGTGCTAACCGAAACCATCCGTAAAAACGCCTCTATTGACTGGACCATCAAGGAAAATGTGCGGGCAAAAATGAAAGTGGCGGTGAAACGTTTGTTGCGCCGGTTTGGTTATCCGCCTGATATGCAACAATTAGCCACAGAAACGGTCTTGAAACAGGCGGAGATGATTGCCGAAGAGATAACTAATGGATTGAATTATTCTGACAAATAACCATATTTTTTTCAGTAATAACATTGTTGAATGCGTACCTATAAAACCAACAAAAGTATGACCAACCTCGAAAAATGCAACGCCGGTGTCGAGTACTCGTATGCCGACGAGGAACTGATTGCGCTGAAAACCGAGGCCATCCGGCAGTGCGAAATCTTCAATGCCCTTGACGGGCGCGACTACATGGCGCAGTACCGACAGAATGCGTGCTACTTTTTTGCCAATACCAATCAATAAAGTCATTCAACAGTACAGACACATCTGAAACCGTGAAATTCTATCTCACCCTAACACCACGTCCATCACCATCATCATAACGAAGCCAATGGCAAAACCGATGGTGGAGAGGTTGGTATGGGTGCCCTGGGCGGTTTCGGGGATGAGTTCCTCTACCACCACGTACATCATGGCACCAGCGGCAAAGGCCAGCAGATAAGGAAGCGCCACCCCAAGAACACTTGCCAGCAGCAGGATGGCCACCGAGCCAATAGGCTCCACTACGCCGCTCAAGGTGCCTATAAGGAACGATTTCATACGGGAGTTTCCTTCCGCATGCATAGGCATCGAGATGATGGCACCTTCAGGGATGTTTTGTATTGCGATGCCGATGCTCACCGCCAAGGCGGCACTGAGCGAAAGCCCCTGCGACTCACCGGCGAAGACCACTCCCACCGCCATACCCTCGGGCAGGTTGTGGATGGTCACCGCAAGCGCCAGCATCGCCGTACGCGAGAGCTTCGACTTCGGCCCCTCGGCCTTCTGCGAGCCGATATGCAGGTGCGGCGTCAGCTCGTCGATCAGCAGCAGGAATGCGATGCCCGCCAGAAAGCCGATGGAGGCCGGAAGGATCTTCTCGCCCGCCATCTCGATGCTCGGTATCAACAGCGACCAGACGCTGGCAGCCACCATTACGCCGCTGGCGAACCCCAACAGCGTCTTCTGCAGTCGGTCGGGGATATCCTTTCGCATGAAGAACACGAAAGAAGACCCTAACATTGTACCTAACAAGGGCAGTAATATTCCGATAATGATTGGATTCATCGCTTCATTATTTCATGATGCAACCTTGTTTTTGCCGGTGATTCGGTCCCGAAAGCCGCTTAAGCCTGGAGCCATTTATAGCGGGCCAGGGAATGGATGGGCAAAAACGGAATCAGAATGGGGGTTTTCTTGACGTAGGCCTGGTATTCGGGGTCGTTGCCATAGACCTCGTTCTGGCGCAGCTCCAACCTACGGGCGCCACTGAACATCACATAGACGATGCCGATGTAGCCGATGGCGACAATAAGCCACTGCCACCACACAAGGCCGGCACCGATGCCGCTGAGCACCACGCCCGTCCAGATAACCACCTCACCGAGGTAGTTGGGACAGCGCACAATCCGATAGAGACCAGTACTGACAAACCTCTTGGGGTTGCGCTTCTTGGCGGCGGACTTCTGTGCGTCACTGAGCGCTTCGAGCAGGATGCCGCAGAGCACCACAACAGCACCAATCCAAGCCCAAGTCTCGCTGACAGCAACACCTTGCTCTGCATTGGAAAGCCGGAACGCCACGGGACTCACCTGCGCAACATACAGTACGGCACAGAAAAGCCACACCGTAAGGATCACGCTCAAAGGCTTTTTCTGTTGCAACGACGGGTCATAGAGAATTTTGCGATAGGCCGCCGCCTTGCGTTCGCGCAAGAAAAGATAGGTACCGAGTCGCACACCGAAGACAAACAGCAGGACAAGAAGCGCTATCGTCGGCAGACTGAGATTACCGTGGTACATCACGCCCATGGTCATCGCCAAGGCCGCTACGCCATATCCGTAGCCGAGGCTGAAGAAATAGATGAAATACTTCCAGCCCACGGCCGAAACAGCGAGCGAAACCGCCAAAAGAATGAGTAACTCTGTCATAATATTCTAATTTTATATATTTCCATTTCGACAACGATGATTGAAAGTGTTTATTGCTTGAGGGGAGGAAGGTCTGACGGCATTCTCCCTTTTCGACAAAAACAGAGCTGCAAAGGTACATAAATTACGAATATACACAGACAGATAAAAATGAGGCTGTAGTACGATTTTTTTGGGGATGGACAATCGGGATTTCAAGACTTGCCAGGGCGTTTGTCATCCGTTACCATCACTTACTTGTTCCCTTGCAGGATAGTGGCGATGGCGTAACACTCGTTTTCCGCCGGGCCCGGCACGCAGCAGGCACCACCAGCGATTTCGAATATAATCTACAGGGCACTCAGCAAGAAGATTTGCTTTTCCTCAGGCAAACGTTCCATCGTCTCACTGTTCAATGTTCAAAGTTTAATGAAGTAGTAGTTAGTTTTCTAAAAGTTCGTCGTATATTTTCAGGTTTTCCTTCAGTTCGCGGGTCAGTCGCAGCTCGTAAACCGCGTATGCAATGCAGACGGCGTAAAACAGCGCGGACAAAAGAATCTGCAGAGGAGTAAGATATTGGAGATCCGTAAAATGGAATGGCTTGCGATAGAAGATATAGGCGAAAACGGGGAAGCTTGCGGCAAGGCAAAGAGGCAGGACGAGGCTGAATCCCCATATTGTAGAGCGTTTCAGCGCCAGATGCCAGCGGTCGGCGAAGCGCATCGCTTCGAGGGTGGGTGAGTTCAGCGGGTCGTGCTTCCAAAAACGGGCCACCCAAACCGCGTACCACACCACGCTGGCGATGAACAAAACGTTGAATATCAGGTAGGGCACGGCCAAGTTCCAGCTGGCGAAGCACATCCCTGCCTTCGAGAGCACGAAGACTTCCACCAAGATGCCCAGAACCACGGCACTGAGGTTTTCAATCAGGAAGCGGCGGTGGGTCGAGGTGATGCTTCGGTGCAAAAGCCGCCGCACGGACTCCTGCTGCACGTGCTCGATGCGCTGCAGACGCTCGTCCTGCCGCTGCCAAAGTGCTTCTATCTGTTCAAATGTCTTTTCCATTGCTTTCGGTGTTTAATATGACTAACTTCTGTTTGATACGTTCCACCCGTTTCCTTGCGGCGGCCTCGCTGATGCCTACAATCTCGGCTATCTGAGCGTACGGAATCTTGTCCAGGTACAGCAGGATGAGCGACTTGTCGGCTTTGCCTAAGAAGTCGATCAGGTGGTAGAGGCTTTCGGCAAGTTCCTCGTGCTTGAGGTCGGCGAGTGTGGCGACCATCTCGTCGGTGAGCAGCACGAACGAGGGGGTTCGGCTCCGCTTGCGCAGTTGTGAGACAGCGGTGTTCAACGCCACGCGATAGACCCAGGTGTTCTCCTTGCTCTCGTGCCGGAAGTTCGGCCACGCCTGCCAGAGGTTGCACACGATGTCCTGGTACATGTCGCGCACGTTGTCGGGCTGCCGGTCGGTGTAGAAGAGGCACACCTTGAACAGCGTCCGCTCGCACCGCGCCAGCATTTCCATGAATTCCGATTCTCGTAGGTCTCTCATGTCAGGGTCGTTTTGCCATATTAGTTGCAAAAATATCAAAAATGTGACGCGAGAAATTTTTCGATGTGGGGAAAAAATCATGTCGATGATTCCTCTTCCGGAGAAATTTGTATTTTTGCACATTAAAATAGCTAAAAGTGTATTGTCAATACACAAAAAGATACTGTTTGATGCTTTATAGTGACCACAAAAGACCATAAGGGCTTCCTCCTGCTGCACCTTTCCGTGTTCATCGCAGGGTTCACCGGGGTGCTGGGACGGCTCATCGAGCTGGATCCCGTGGTGCTCGTATGGCACCGGATGACGTGGGCGGCCGCCCTGATGGCGTTGTTTCTTTTCATCAAAAAAGAGATAGAGATGCGGCACTTCCGTTTCAAGGATATGGCGCGGATGGGCGGCGTGGGCGTGCTGCTGTGCCTGCACTGGATTTTCTTCTACGCCAGCATCAAGGCGTCGAACGTCTCCATCGGGGTGGTCTGCTTCTCCTTGGTCGGATTCTTCACCGCGCTTCTCGAGCCCATCATCAACCGGCACCGCTTCTCCGTGCGCGAGTTCCTGTTCAGCATCCTCACGGTATGCGGTGTCTATCTCATTTTCCAGTTCGACACCCGATACCGTTTGGGCATTGCCCTGGGAATCGTCTCATCGGCCTTGTACGCCCTGTTCGCCATCGCCAACCAGCACGTCGGCAAGGACTACGAAGCCAAGAATATGCTCTTTTGGGAGATGGTCGGCGGCATCGTTGTCCTCAGCGTCATCCTGCCGGTTTACAACGCCATCCTGCCCGTCGGTAAGTTCCTTCCGACGGGTATGGACTATCCCTATATGGCCTTTATGGTGGTGGTTTGCACTATCGGGCTATGCTTGTTGCAAATCATTGTCCTGCAGAAGATTGACGCTTTCACGGTCAACCTCACCTACAATCTGGAGCCCGTCTATAGCATCATCCTCGCGATGTTGATTTTCCAGGAATACCACGAGTTGAACTTCTCGTTTGTCCTCGGCATCGCGCTGATCATCGTCTCGGTGGTGCTGCAGACGTGGTCGAAGG
>CAMVIT010000099.1:0-5647 GCA_947167635.1 uncultured Bacteroidales bacterium
GAACCCTATCTTCGGCTGCTGGTTTTTAAAACACTATTTTGAGCAGCCTACCCGTAGGGGATGCACAAGACGGGATGGTCGGCAACGGTGCATCAGTGGTGGTTTATAGTGTGACATGCGGAACACAATCATAACCTGTTCTTATTGCTAAAACAAAGAATACTTTAATCAGAGAACAACCTGGCGTCAAACAGAAACATACATTCTTTTAAATATACTTTATCCTGTCTGATGAAAAGAGTCGGAATGCACCCTGTTGTTTCTGTGCCAATTATTCCATCATTATATGTGAAATAAAAAAAAGGTTTATCCCACTCAACATAGTAAAGAACCGTGCTATCATTGAGAATGATAGGATTGTCAACATCGTTATATGGTCTATATTTGAAACAATAGATATCCTGATTGCCATCCTTACATTCTGTTTTTTGCCAAATAATCAACATTTTGTATCCATTGATATCCAATGGTCCCTGTTGATTTCCCTTTTTATCAAAAAAAAGGGACCATTTTTTCCCGTTATTAACTGAGACATACCATTTCCCTTTTTGCTTTTTGAACATGTTGTCAAATGGCATTTGGAATGCTGATTCATCTATAATGGAAAATGTGTTGTGGTTATAATGTTTTATTTTTAAGATTAAGGGGTCATAGAATGTCGAGTCACTCCATTCATTATATGAATCAAACACATATTCTTCACATTGTGCTGATACGTGTATTGACACGAAGAACAGGAAAACGAATAAAAAAAACAGTTGCCTAATCATGATTAATCTTCTTGACGAGCTTCGGGAGCCGTATTCATTAGTAATAAATTCAATCGTATATTAAAAGATTGTATTTCCTTTTCTTTAGAATTTCCATTTTTTTCTGCTTGGCTATTTATGTATTCCGTAAAATCTTTTGATTGTGTTAATCCGCACCAAGAAAGAATCTCTAAATCATCATTTGAATAGCCCAAGTTATTTGTTTCATTATATTCTATGAGCCCCAGAAGTACTTTCTCTCTGTCAAAATCATTATGATCGGGTGTTTTAATATTGTCTAACTTGTTGTTAGCATGAATGATCTCGTGTAGTAGTACTTGAACCTTTGCTATTTCCGAAAGCTCTATCCCGTTTGGTCTTCCATATTCAGAAAAAACATTCCCACTTACGACAATACCATCATGCCATACTAAAGTGCTGTTGTCGATTCCGTTTCGACCTGCATCTGATGTAAAGGGATTTGCATTGTAATCCAAATGAAAATTTATTGTATTATTGTTGTCTGAAAAACGGGAAGATAATTTTTTATATACACTATTATTCTGCATCTTTTGAAAAACGGCATAATATGTGGATGCTATAAACTTGTTGGACGGCACAACATCCTCCCCATTCGGATCCACCAACTTCACCGGGTTATTTGCACAATAAACGTATGGCGAGAACGACGGATATTTCTCACTCATCGGATCGACGCTGAGCCAGATGCTCAAATCGCTGCTGTAATAGCGTGCGCCAAAGTAGCTTAAGCCGGTTTCTGAGTCGCGTTCTTTGGCGGAGAAGGTGTGAGACTCCGCAGGGGGGCGGGACAAGAGTGAAATGGAATATGTAAAGCGTTGGCTCATACGTGATTGTTTGGTGCTGCAAAGATAGTATTTTTTTAATATAAAAGAAAAAGGTTATTTTTGCGCCATCTTTTTTTTTAGCGATCGACTGAAACACCTTTGAGACAGGCTTTTTTGTTGACTGAACTGCGCCAAAACTGCGCCAAGGACTATGAAAACGCGATATTTTCGGATAAAAACACATTAATATTACATATACAATTTTAATTGGTTTTACTATCTTTTTACTCTATGGCTATAGCTTTCATCGATTTCAGACCCGCACAAGTAATGGGGGACAAGGAACTGTATGTCTGTTACTACGTGCTTGACCCCACCAGCGACAAACTCAAACGCATGCGCGTCCGCTGCAACCGTGTCAAGTGCCCCAGGGAAAGGAAGAGATACACGACCCTGCTCTGCGCGGAAATCAACAGGAAACTCTACAGCGGCTGGAACCCTCTCACCGGCGAGGATTCCTCCGCCAAGAAGCGCCTCTCCATCGTGGAGGCAGCCACAAACTATGTACACCGGAAGGCTAAAGACCTCCGCAAGGACACCGTGCATCACTGAGATGCTGGAGTCGGGAATGCCGTCCAAGTTCGTGAAGGACTTCGCAGGGCACCGCTCGCTGTCGATGACGGAGAGGTACCTGCACGTCTCCGACGCCAGGAGGATACTGCAGGCCAACAGGGTGAGGTTCTGAATAGAAGGTGGTTTGACTTCTGTTTTCTGATTTTTCTTTAGCTATTGGCTGTCGGTTCGTCGTTTTCTTCCGGCGGATTGTTGACAGCCTTGTAGCCGCCGGTCTTCTTGCTGCCGGTATGCTGGATGAGGCCCTGCTTTTTGAGTTCTGAGATGCTGCGCTCGACGGTCCTCGACGAGAGTTTGGTTTTGGCAGAGATTTCTGCAGATTTGCATCCGGGATGCTTGCAGATATATTGTAGAACGGCATACTGTTTCTCTTCAGACGGAACATAAATGCTTTTTTTCCCGTTTTCTTGTTCAACATCCAATGGCCAATTTTCTTTATCACATTGATTTGCATGGAGATGTGATCCTATGACAACGACTGTCCAGTGATTGTGTTGAGTGTCCAAGTTGAAAGAAAGGGGTGTTTTCATCCAAGGCATCTTTCTCATAACCACAGTCTTTTCATCACACGAGTCAACATACTGGATGGAAACGATAACGGAGGGGGATATTCGGATAAACTCCTTGTCGCCAAGGTATTGCTCCATATACTTGATGGAGCAATTGCGGGTGAACACATCGCCGTCCGCTGTATAGACATACGTGTAATTTCCCTTTTTCTTGCAATAAAAGACATCGTCAACGGAAATATGTCGGCAATTGTTGTATTTATCACAAACATCAACCAACCGGGCATACTGGTAAACGGTTCTGGTTTCAATTTCCAAAGACTGTTGCAGCTGTTTCATTTCCCTTAAAACATAGGGGATGGTATTGAAAGCGAGATTACGGAAAAAGACAAGGAACAGGTGAGGGGAGAAGAAATGAAATAATCCCTCTTCACTAATCCATTGCGCATTGTTTTTTGCAATAAAGGAGTAGCCTACAGCCAAATCAGCGAACCCTGCCGCCAGCGAGGCGGCAGCGACCACAAACCAATACAGGAATATGTATCTTTGGCGCAGTTTGGGATAGAAGACATAATAGTTGGTGTACAAAATAGCCAACAGAAACAATCCGGAGAGGCATTCCTTGGCAGTGCTGCCTAAATACGGTCTGAGGAACGCATTCCTTGAGAAAAACCAAAGCAGGACGGTACAGGACAGGACATTCAGCAAGATGGAGGCAATTGTGTTCTTGTGTTTCATATACCTTTTCATATATTGATTCAGCGGCAAAGATAGTCATTTTTTTCGCCAGTAATTCCTTCTGCTGTTATTTAACCCGCCAAAACGGCGTCTTGACGGATTAAATCCGCATCTTAACATAAGACCCTGTTTTTTAGATTTTTGTTGTATTATTCTAATGGTTTCCATACAGTGCAACGTCATATTTTTGGTGTGACGGAACATATTCTTGCTTTGGCGGATAAAAACATTGAGAAAGTGATGGTATTTTTGCCGCCACAAAAAGAACAGATTATTATAAACAAATCAAAAAGCAATGAAAAAGGTATTGACAATGGCACTAATCGCGACTCTGCTGTTTGGTGCATGCGAGAAAGAGAACTCTAAAAACGCGGCACATCAACAGTCTCGCAACCGCGTAATCCTCACTTCTGAGTATGGCAAGACAGGAAATTCGGTTGTCCTTATGATGAACATAGGGCACGATGGAAAGACTTGTAATGGTTGTGTTCTGCAGGGAGGACAGTTGATTCATAAAAACTGTATGGGCCACGGCAACTACTGCGCAACCTCAGCAGCCGTGCAGCTTCAGCAGGCGGGTGCCACCATCAACGCCACCACGACCGACACGTTCGACCTTACCTCGGAAAACTTCTTCCTTATGCCGGACCGTTCGTTAGACTACATTGACGATAAGAACAACCACTACTACTTGAACATTCCCGGGCAGATGGTCTATCGCGACAGCACGACCCTGCAGTTCACCTTCACGGGGCTGTTCTTCAGCGAGGGACCGTCGTACGAGAATGATTAAACAACACAGGAACACCTGACAAGCAACTGCAATATGAGAAAAAAAGATTATCTAATAATCTGCTTGATTATCGGGCTGGTTGCAACAGCCCAGTCCCAAGTCCAGCACCCCGCCGCGTGGCTTCGTGCCGACAGTGCGGTGCTGAATGCGTCATCGTGGAATGATGTCTCCGGCAACGGGCTCGCCGCAGTGCCGTTGTCGGGCACGATGCCCGCCAGCTTCTCACGCATGAACTTCAACAAGTGCTTCGAGGTGGACGGCGGGACCTTCACCCTGTCGTTGGGCATCAACGACTCGCGGCTGTCCGACGTGATCGTGGTCTATGAGACCTACGACACGGCTAACGAGAACGCCCTGTGGCAGGTACAGCTGGACACTGCCAAGCGCATCGGGCAGACCACGCGGCGCATCCTGAACGACAACGGGCAGATCGCATACGACACGGCCAATCGTCTGAAGCCCGTCGTAAACTACCTCTCGCAGTCGTGGCGCAAGCCCGGTGTGTGCGCCCCCACGCTCACCCTCTGCGCAGCGGATTCCCTGCGGCTGCATGGGCGCGTTGCCGAGGCCCTGTACTTCGACCGCCGTATCAGCGACACTGCCGTCATCCAGTGGATCAGCTACCTGGCCGTGAAATACGGCATCACTCTCGCACAGACCGACTACCTGGACAGCCGCCGCAACGTGATATGGGACTGCACCCATTATCCCGACTACTGCACCTCCATCGCGGGTCTTGGCAGGGACGACTCGGTGGGACTGTACCAGAAACAGACGTATTATGCAGACGGCCATTTAATTGTCGGCATTGCAGAGCTGTCATATTATGGCGGCTACGCGCTGACGGAAAACAACGAGGACAACCCCGCGTTCGTCGCCGACGGCGATTTCATCCTGTTCGGCATGGACGGTGTCCTGCCCGCTGTTTCCGAAATCTACACGCAGAGCGGCGAGACCTACGGGGTCATCGGGCGCAGCATGGCTCAGGTGACAGGTGATGCCCACACATACAACACCTTTGTCCTGTTGGACACGACGGCCGTGGAGACGGGGGGCGCCCCGTCTCTACTGATCGACCGCAGCGGCACGGGCGAGTTCCCGGCAGGAGAGACCGAACAAGTGCAATCCACCGGCTTGGACAGCCTCGGTCACTACATATACAATAATGTACACTGGGACACAGACCAAAACGGGCGCGATTTCTTCTGCTTCGCTGTTACGGTACCGGACACCATGGGAACACTGAAGGCATTGGCCGTGAACGGTGGTGGCAACAGTTCTGCGACACAGGATGATATGGTAAATGATGGCCATAGAGACGCAATGCATTGCATTTCCACCGACCCGGACAACGGAACCGCTCCGAAAAACGCCACAACATCCGCTCCGCAGTACCGCCTGCTTCCCAACCCCAACCAC
>CAMVIT010000100.1:0-5464 GCA_947167635.1 uncultured Bacteroidales bacterium
GCACATACACCCACACACATCTGGATGCGCACGGTTGCACGCAGGTCGATACCCTCCACCTCACCGTCTATCACCCTGACCATACGGCCATCACCGTCGTCGAGTGCGAGACATACACCTGGGCGCTTGGCAACGGTCTTACCTACACCGAGTCCGGAACCTACACTTACGAGCATCCCGATGCACACGGCTGCACGCAAGTCGATACCCTCCACCTCACCGTCAACTTCCCGACGCACACCGCCGTGACCGTCTATGTCTGCGACGACTACGTCTGGAACGGGCACACCTATACAACAGATGGCGACTACACGTTCGCCCATCCCGACGAGAACGGCTGCACGCAAGTCGATACCCTGCATCTGATCTATGTGAGCACCGACATCAGGGTCGTCACGCTCACCAGCAACTTCTGCGAGAACGAGTCCGCCGTCCTGAATGTGCAGTGCGAACTGACCGACTATCTGTGGAGCAACGGAGAGATCTCTCCCACCATCACCGTTTACGAGCCCGGCACCTACACCGTGACCGCCTCGCAAGGCGAGTGTGTGCTTGAGTCTCAGATCACCATCAGACCTTGCGTACACCCGCTGATGTTGCCCAACGCCTTCACACCCAACGGTGACGGTCTGAACGACTACTTCTGCCTCCCAGAGGGCGCTCTCGCCGAGGTTCAAGACAGGGACTTTCAGATCTACATCTACAACCGTTGGGGCGAACTCGTCTATACGTCCACCAACAAATACTTCCAGTGGCATGGTGAATACAAGGGGCAACTCCATCATAACACCATCTACAACTATGTGATCCACTACCGCAACATCAATGGTGAACCGAGCATGACAAGTGGCAGCATCACTGTGCTGTAAGAAAAAAAATATATCTTTGCGTTTTGTTTTAAAAAAAACGAAACAGAGCATACATCAACGCAATGACTGCACAACGAGACCTGTTGCAAACCCCGATCGAGTTCCTCAAGGGGGTGGGGCCCAAGCGGGCTGAAGTGCTCCAAAAGGAGTTCGACATCCGCACGTTCGGCGACCTGCTGCACTATTATCCCTACCGTCATGTGGACAAATCGCATGTTCACCATGTCACTGACATCGTGGAAGAGGGAGGCTACATCCAGTTGAGGGGACGGATTACTGGAGCGCAGGTGCTCGGCGAGCAACGCGCCAAACGCCTTGTCGCCAACTTCGCGGACGAGACGGGCAGCCTTGAGTTGGTATGGTTCAACGGCATCAAATGGGTGCAGGAATTGCTGCAAAAGAAGCAGGAGTTCATCATTTTCGGCAAGCCGACGCTTTTCAACGGCCGCTGGAACATGACCCACCCGGAGATGATCGACCCGGACGCTCAAAGCGGGTCGCCCGTGCCGACAGGGTTCATGCCCCTCTACAACACCTCCGACTTCGCCAAGCGCAAGACCCTTGACTCCAAGGCCGTGGCCAAACTGACCGCCAACCTGGTGCCCATCGTGCGCAATGTCATCCCCGAAACGCTGCCCGACGACCTGGTGAAGCGTCTCAACCTGCTGTCATTGAACGAGGCTCTGTGCAACATCCACTACCCCGAAGACAGCCAGAAACTGTCGCGCGCCGTGCTGCGCCTCAAGTTCGACGAGCTCTTCTTCCTGCAGCTGAAGATGCTTCTGTTGAAACAAATCAACACCCAGCGCATCCCCGGCCACAGGTTCGACACCGTGGGGCACTATTTCAACACCTTCTACAAGGAGCATCTCCATTTCGAGCTGACCAACGCCCAGAAGCGGGTCATACGCGAGATCAGAGCCGACATGGGCAGCGGACGGCAGATGAACCGGCTGCTGCAGGGCGACGTGGGCAGCGGAAAAACCATCGTTGCCCTCTTCTCCATGCTCATCGCCAAAGACAACAACTTCCAAAGCTGCCTGATGGCCCCCACGGAAATCCTGGCCACCCAGCATTTCGAGAAGATCAGTCGCCAGCTGGCCCCTTTGGGCATGCGGGTGGAATTCCTGTCGGGCTCCACCAAGACCGCCAAGCGGCGGCAGATTCTGGAGGGGCTGCAAAGCGGCGATGTCGATATCCTCGTGGGCACACACGCCCTCATCGAAGACAACGTCGTGTTCCAGAACCTCGGTCTGGCCGTCATCGACGAGCAGCACCGTTTCGGGGTGGAGCAGCGTGCCAAGCTGTGGCGCAAAAACATCATGCCACCGCATGTGCTGGTGATGACCGCCACACCCATCCCGCGCACCCTGGCCATGACGCTCTACGGCGACCTCGACATCTCCGTCATCGACGAGCTGCCACAAGGCAGAAAGCCCATCATAACCGAACATCTGTACGAGAAAGACCGCCTCAAGCTGTTCGGCTTCATGCAGCGGGAAATCGACAAAGGACGGCAAGTCTTCATGGTGTATCCCCTCATCCAGGAGTCGGAAAAGACGGACTTGCTGGACCTGATGGCCGGCTACGAGGCCGTGACGCGTTCCTTTCCCCCACCCCGGTACGGCATCGGGGTGGTGCATGGCAAGATGAAGGCGGAAGACAAGGATTTCGAGATGCAGCGGTTTGCCAAGAACCAGTCGCAGATCCTGCTCTCCACCACGGTCATCGAAGTGGGCATCGACATCCCCAACGCCACCGTGATGGTCATCGAGAACGCGGAACGCTTCGGGCTGTCGCAGCTCCACCAGCTGCGCGGCCGCGTGGGCCGGGGCGGCAGCCAGTCGTACTGCATCCTCATGTCCAAGTACGAGCTGAGCTCCGAAGGACGCAAACGCCTCAACGCGATGGTGAGCACCAACGACGGCTTCGAGATCGCCAACTTCGACCTGCAGCTGCGCGGGCCGGGCGACATCCAAGGCACGCAGCAGAGTGGTATGCTCGACCTTCACGTGGCCGACTTGGCCAAAGACGAGAAGTTGGTGGCCTACACCCGCAACTTAGCCATGGAAGTGTTAGAGAAGGACCCGCTGTTAGAGAAGGCGGAGAACCGCCGCCTGCGGGAAAAGGTGGCCGAAATGGCACACGGCGAAGTGGACTGGAGCGTCATCAGCTGAACTGAAATCTAACAAGGTTAAACAGCAATACCACCAGCGGCAATCGCCACCAGTTGCGAGCCATACGTTCCCAAAAATTTTCTGCCATAGGTTCCTCAAAATCAGCTGTGGTCTTTACCTCTTCCATATTTCAATCATCAAAACAGGTTGCAAAACTACGAAATTTCTGCTTCAGAAAAGAAGATTTTCGGGGTGTTTTTTTGACATAAAAAGGCAATGACATAGAAGTTGACCTGGAGAGACAAATACAACGGGCACGGATCCCTTAAACACCTGTGGCACCTTCGTGCCACAAGGCGCTAACTCCCCTTCTGATTTTCAGAAGGGGTGCCCGAAGGGCGGGGTAGTTAATATGAGAGATTGGCCGTTAGGCCATCCTTGTTGTCCGCCTTGCGGTTCGTTCGAAAACAACCGACAAATTCCTATTCAAAGGGAGATTCTGATCATAGCGGTCTTTGATTCTGATGCTGTTAATAGCGGTCTTCTCTTCTATAAAGTACTATAATTCTTCATGTTACTACCCCGGCCTGCGGCCACCCCTTCTAAAATAGAAGGGGAGTCTTGGGATGTCCGCACGGGTGTGCGGACAAGGGAAATAATGTGCATCTGATCATAACAAAGACTGCAACTGCAAATGTAATCTGTTATGCTAATCCGTAATAACCAAAAAACTATAGGTCAACAATCTATATCATTGCATCTATTTTTGGTGCCCGACTGGGGCAAAAGTCCGGTAGGGAATTATTGTTTCATAAATTTAAATGTGGCAATTTGGTGGTTATCAAGCGTTGCCATTCCTATGTAGAATCCATTGGGCAAGCCAGCCATATTGACTTCAAGAATTGGGGAGTTGGGAACAGCGGTTTGCAGGACGAGTTGACCAGCGGCGTTATAAACGGAAACAGCTTGAATGTTGGCTTCGGGGTTGAGGATATTCAACCAGTCGGTGACGGGGTTGGGATAGATACTGAGATTCTGTGGTTTGTAGTCCTTAATGCCGACGTGGCTGGTGTACGCCCTGTAGAAATCGGGAATGCCATAGCCATACTCCGGATTAGGATTATTGTAGAGATGGCCGCTCTCGCGAATGATCTGCATGATTTGGGAAGAAGTATAGCATGGCAGTGCTTGCCAAAGACAGGCACTGAGACCAGCTATGATGGGACTTGCCATGCTGGTACCTGCCAAAGGTCTAAGCCAATAACTAGCGTAATGATAATGAGGAGGGGCCATACTATAGCAATATACACTCTCTCCTTCGGCCACGACATCAGGCTTCACACGTCCGTCATAAGTTGGACCGTGTGAAGAAATACCGAGAATAACACTATCAGAGGTAGCTCCTACACAAAGAATATCAAAGGCATCGGCAGGATGTCCTATATAATTTCCTGTATTTCCGGCACTGGCACAAACTACCACGCCCTTTTGTCCTAAAATAGTAGCGGCTCTGGAGGCTATACTCCATACGCCATCCATCTGCTCGTAGCCAATACTGACTTGCGGGAAATCTGGAAAACTGTGATAGATCAACGAGGAATTGACAACATCTGCTCCAATGCTGTCAGCAAGTTCCGCGCCATTGGCCCAAAAATCCTCTTCAATAGGTTGCTCTGTTCCTGCGACTTCAGATATTATGAAAACGTAAGAGGAGGCGGGGGCTGTTCCAATCAATTTTCCAGGAATATTTGCCGCCATCGCGGATGTAACAGCTGTACCATGATCAGGTTCATCAACAACTCCCCCTGCTGATAGCGAATCCAAATTGGGCAACAATGAATACTTTCCCAAAAAACGTCCGTCATCTACAATCTCCTGAAAAAAGGGAATATCCTCAATCAATCCAAAACCACAGTCTATGACAGCAATGAGCATTCCTTCGCCGTGAAAACCTTCCGCATGCAACAGATGACCGTTGTGCAAGGCAATCTGTGCAAAACCGAGACCATAGTTCAGCGTATCTTTGCTGAATGTAGGTGTGTTGTAAACCATCGGCGTCGGATTCTCCGGCATAGGTTCTGCCACAAGGGAATCTTTAAAATGGTACGCGGCCACCGCCATCACAGAATCCACGAAGGGCAGGTTCAATATTTGAGGAACAATCGCGCTGTCGGGACAATAGACCGTGAACGTATTCATCCATTTGGACACGGCCAACGAACGCATCTGCGGGTCTAAAGCCAAAATCTGTTGCTTGTACTGGGGATTGATGGGAAAATCCTGTTCTGTAACCGGAATGTTGAACCGGGTGCGCTTGTCAATGGCCCGTTGCGAGAGATACTCCAAAGGATTGTTTATGGAGTATGGCGAGTTATTTTTGTCGCTCAGATAGACCCGATAACAGGTCGGTGTTGGGTTTTGGCCGAAGAGGGAGATGGCCAGCCCGAAAAGGACACATAAGAATATCAGACGTTTCAT
>CAMVIT010000101.1:0-5426 GCA_947167635.1 uncultured Bacteroidales bacterium
CTCGTGTTTTCGGGCTTTCCGCGTTTCGGAAAGAAAGATTTTTAGAGGAAAGATAATAAAAAAACAATTATATAGCGATTACCGCACGTTCCAGTAAACAGGGTGGTTGAAGTAGGTGTCGGGGTAGGGCTCGTTTTTGAGGGTGAAATGCCACCACTCGCTTTCAATCGGTTTGAATCCGTGCTTGATCATGGTGTTGCGCAGGAGCATGCGGTTGGCGAGCTGCTGGCGCGTGAGTGTCGCGGTGTGCGAGGGATGGCTCTCAACACCGAACCAGTCGAAGGTGCCGCCCATATCGACCTCCTTCTCCGTGCGCATGTCGAACAGCGTCAAATCCACCGTGGAGCCGCGCGTGTGGCCCGACCGGCGGGCAATGTAGCCGTGGTCGAAAAGGTACGGTTTGTCGTACATCGGGTAGAAATACTGCTTCGTCAGGGTGTCGTACGGGTCCTTCGACCAGCGGACAAAGTGATCCACGGCCTGCTGCGGACGGTAGGCATCGTAAATCTTGAGCCGATACCCTTGCTCCTTCAGCTCGTCACTCACCTTCTTGAGGGCGTTGGCGGCCTCCACCGTAAGCAACGCGATAGGCTGGAGATAACCGTCGATGCGGGTGCCTGCAAAATTGTAGGTGCTGTAATAGCGGATTTCAAGAATGGCATCTGGAATGACATCCGTGAGCAGCACGAATCCTTCAGGATTCTGATAGTCGTCGGAGATTGCCCCCACTGCGGTCGTGGGCTCTTCAACGGGAGCTTGAACGGTCTCGGCCGCCGCTTTTTTCCCGGAACACGAGGTCGAAATTATTATGAATGCCAAGAAGATGACGCATAAAATACAGGATAGGGTAGGGCGTTTGGGATTTGATAAACTTATGATTCTCATATTTTTAACCTTTTTTATAATGCTTTTTATTTGAAATGCAAAAGTATAAAAAACTGACATGATGTCGGATTCCCATTCGATCTTTGCAGATATGTCTTGTCATCATGTTTTTTGTTCTGATGATTCTGCCAATCTGTCACGGGCTATTTTTGGCACAAATTTTGCAATAAAAACGCGCGTTTTACGCTATTTCTTCTAAAAAATTAAAACACAACAATATGCAAACTGGTAAAATTAATGTTCAAACGGAAAACATTTTTCCTGTCATCAAGAAATTCCTCTATTCCGACAATGAGATATTCCTTCGCGAGTTGATCTCCAATGCCGTAGATGCCACCCAGAAGCTCAAACGTCTGGTGAGTCTTGGCGAGGCCAATTGCGAGTTGGGAGACTTGACTATTGAGGTGAAGGTCAACAAGGATGACAAAACCATCCGTGTCATCGACCGTGGCATCGGCATGACGGCCGAGGAAGTGGACAAATACATCAACCAGATTGCCTTCTCCGGTGCCGAAGACTTCTTGGCTAAGTACAAGGGCACGGATGCCGCCAACATCATCGGACACTTTGGCTTGGGGTTCTACTCCTCCTTCATGGTCGCTGACCGCGTGGACATCTTGACCCAATCCTACAAGGAAGGTGCCAAGGCCGTGAAATGGAGCTGTGATGGCTCGCCCGACTTCACTTTGGAGGAGATCGACCCCCGCGAGCGCGGCAGTGAAATCGTGCTGCACGTCGCTGACGACACTGCCGAGTTTCTCGACGAGAACAAGATCGTGGGACTGCTCAACAAATATTGTCGTTTTCTGCCCATCCCCATACTTTGCGGCACCAAGACCGAATGGCGCAAACCCGAACCAAAGCCCGAAGAGGCCACCGATGAAAACAAGGATGAGAAGAAAGAGGAACCCAAGGAAGAGGCGGTGCAGGTGCCCCGCATTATCAATGACACCGACCCATTGTGGCAAAAATCACCCTCGTCGTTGACCGATGAGGACTACAAGAAATTTTACCACGAACTCTACCCGATGAACTTCGAGGATCCTATGTTCCAAATCCATCTCAATGTGGACTATCCCTTCAACCTTACGGGCATCCTCTATTTTCCGAAGGTCAAGAATCAACTTGATCTCAAAAAGAACCGTGTGCAACTCTATTGTAACCAGGTCTTTATCACAGACGAATTGGAGGGTATCATCCCGGAGTTCATGACCCTGTTGCATGGTGTCATCGACTCGCCCGACATCCCGTTGAACGTTTCCCGTTCCTACTTGCAATCCGATGCCAACGTCAAGAAAATCTCCACCTACATCAGCAAAAAGGTGGCCGAGAAGTTAGAGTCGATGTTCAAAGAAAACCGTGAGGATTTCGAGAAGAAATGGGATGAGTTGAAGGTCTTTCTGCAATATGGCTCTTTGACGGACGAGAAATTCTATGAAAAAATCAAGGATTTCTATCTTTTGAAGAGCACGGAAAACAAATATTATACTGTTGAAGAGTACAGGAATTTGGTGAGTGCGTTGCAGACGGACAAGGACGACAATGTTATTTTCTTGTATGCCGCCAACGTGGATGAGCAGAATCTTTATATCTCCGCCGCCAAGGAGAAGGGATACGATGTGCTGCTGATGGACGGTTTTCTCGATGCACATGCCATCCAGATGTTGGAGCAAAAGAACGAAAAGGTTCGCTTTACCCGTGTGGATGCGGACGTGATTGACAAGTTGATCCAGAAAAAGGATGATGTAACCCCCTCGAAACTTTCCGACGACCAGCAGAAAGACCTCAAAGAGTTTTTTGCAAAGTGTGCCGATGACAGCAAATTCACGGTGATGGTGGAGAGCTTGAGTGAGACCGACCTGCCCGTGATGATCACGCAGAACGAGTTTATGCGCCGCTTCAAGGATATGGAGAAAGTGTCGGGACAGCAGGGATTTTATGGCAACTTTGATCACTACAACATTGTGGTCAACGGCAACCACCCGTTAGCCTCGCGTGTGCTGTCGGAGGAGGACGAGACCAAGCGCACCCAGTTGGTACAACAGATGATTGACTTGGCCTTGTTGTCGCAGAACATCCTCACCGGCGAGAAACTCGGCGAGTTTGTGAAGAGAAGTTTCGAGATACTGTAATATTCTTGAATACATGAAAAAGTCGGCAATCGCGTAGGTGATTGCCGACTTTTTTATTATTTGGCATGATGTCGGGCTTGGTGTCCCTTCAACGCGGAGGCCGGGATATGGATGGCGGAGGGATTCATAGCTCAAAACAGTCAACCTTACAACTCCACGGCAGGCCAGCCGTAGTCCTGGTAGTATTTGATGTCGAGGTTGTGTTTTTTCACATACTCGCGCAGCTGTTCCTGACGGACGGCCTCGCGAACCTTCTCGTTGGAGTGGATGTTCTGGTAGATGTCGAAATAGCTGCCGAAGATGCGTTGTGCGCTGGCCTCGTTGCCGGCCCCGTCAACGGTTTGCTCGAAAGAAACCACCTTGTACTGGTCGCCTTCCTTCTTCAGGGTCATCGTGCCTGCGTGGTTGCCGCCTGAGACGCACTTCAGCGTGTCGCCGGACTTGTCGTACCAGTACACCCAGAAGTCGCCCATAAAGAGTTCGTCCTCCTCGTGTACCATAATCATCATAGGGATGCAGAGCTCGCCTTTCTGGTAGTGCTCGCCAATCTCGTTCACCAGATAGTCGCTGATGGCGTTGCGCACCACCTGTTCCTTTTTATTGATGGCGATATGGCGGATGCAATCGGCCTTGTGTTCGTCGAAGTCGGATATCAGCCACTGGCCGTCCACCTTCTCCATATAGAGCTTATGTTCCTCTACGTCAGAAGATTCGTCGAACGAACCATCCTCCCATTTCTGGCGCACCTTGATGGTGGCGACCGCGTGAGTGTTGTCGGTTTTTTCCACGCCGGCCACTTCAAAGTCGGCGATGGTGCCGCCGTTGCCGGTCACGAAATAGTAGAGCCACTCGTGGTCCATGGCCTCGAACTCCGGCAGTTGGTTGAACATCGTGTCCAGCACGTTGTAGAAATCCGCCGTCATATACGGTTTCGACTTCTCCGACAGTTCGTGGTCGGGGATGTACTGGCACAGCTCGGCCGCACGTTTCTGCAGCTGTTTTTCTGAATCACTACATGCCGCAAACAACAGCGCGGCGATGGCAAAAAGCAGGATTTTTTTCATAATATTGTTTTTTTAATTGTTATTTGCAAAAATCTAATCTCTACTTCCGGGCATAAGGTCGATGAAGGTTTTCTTGACAAGATCGTTCAGTGCAACGCCGTACCTCCGCGAAATGCCAGCTGCGAAGCCAAAAATTCATCGTTGAAAATGCAGACCAGGGCCTTGCAGATGATGAGGTCTTGTTCGACCATCGCATCAGTGTTCCAAGGCACTTGCTCGTACCATTCTTGTATGTAGTATTGGGGAATCATATTTCGTCAATTTCAACTTCGTAGTTTATAATAATTTTCCAACGCTTGTCTATGAGCATATCATCGCTAACGGCATACGTTTGTTTCAGTGGAGTCTTTCGCATTATCCTACCTGTTTGTTTCCATAATGTATAGAGTTGGTCAGCTTGATCCTGCTCTTCAATCTGTTCAAGCAGATAGCCAAGACGTTGAATGGTGGCACTGCTGAAATAACTCAGCAATGGCATCTTTTTGTCATCCCAGGAGGTTGACTCGCACAGTTCCACTAAAAGTTCAGCAGCTCGGCTCACACCTCCCACTTTGCGTTCTTCTGCCACCACGTCCAAAGCAGTTAACTCAGGTTCTGCCACAGTCATATAGCCAGTCAAGGTTTTCACACGCCTGGTGAATTCAAGTGGCAGATTTTGTCTTAGAGTGAATTGTACGCGTACGCCGTTTTTCATTCCTGAACGGATAGGTCCCCCATTGACCGTTGCTTGGAACACCATGGCCCGTTGATGCGAAGCTCCATTCATCGCAGCAGCCGTCAGTAACGAGACGTAATAATCACGCTTCAGAAAACTCATCAACTTGTCTATGTAAAACGAAGGAGGAACAACACCTCTCAACTTGTACTCATTGGGTATGATGACGTAAAAGTTTTGCCAAGGTGACATGATAATGCCGCGATCAGTCAGTCGGGTCAAACTGTTCTGCAACGCTTGGTCTGAAATGGGCAGGTGCAGATTCAGCACATCTTCCTTCGTGAAAATGTACCGGCCTCTCACCATTTCATGGGTAACCCAGTCTTGCAAACATTTAATATCTGCCATCGTAATCGTCTTGTTGTCTGTTTATAAGCAAAACTAATCGCTTTCTGATTATTTCTGCAAATTCGCTGCAAAAATACAACTATTTTCGATTCAACCACATTTTTGTAAAAAAAACTTATACAGAACAAAACAGCTGGATTTATGGTCTTTACCGCACGCCAAGTTCCTTAAAGATATTACCCAGTACTTCCGCATCGTTGCGACAGAGATAGGAGTTTATTTCCATCGTTGTCCCCCCGGGGCACTTCCAACCACTTTTGTTTTTGTTGAATGCTCAAAATT
>CAMVIT010000102.1:0-5422 GCA_947167635.1 uncultured Bacteroidales bacterium
TCTTGACATTTTTATTCAACCGGCATAAAATTCGAGAATTTTATGTATGTTTGCAAACTCAAAAAACAAGCGATATGAATAAGGTGTTAACATGAAATAACCAACTACAAGAATCGGGATGCTCAGATGTACCAACCAGCCCTCGCACATCTGATCGAAGAGACGAAAAAGGGAAAGATGTTCGGCGAATGGAACGATTACGGCCGACTGTTGGACTGCTGTTTTTCCAACTCGCGGTAGCCGTCGCATCGTCCACCTCAATGCGCAAAAACCACCCCCAAATAGAACCGAGCACCAGAGGGCGTCTCTCGGGTGGGCAGTGGGATGAGCCAGTCTGTTTTGAACGAGAGGTGAACGGACGGCGTGAGGGCAAATTCGACCCCGATGTTGGGATTAAGACAGAAAAAAGTCTCGTTGTGCATCACCGCATTGTTTTCAGGTGCCCAATCTTCCGATGATCCGTCGAACAGCAGCAGTGTGGAACCTCTTCCGCCCCCGATGGTGAGTCCGGCGTAAGGCTGCCAACGACCAAACTTCCAATAGGCATCCACCAAAAGACCGCCCCAACTGGTGCGGATGTAGCTGCCGTTTTTCATTTGGCGCAGGGTGGAGACATACCCTTCGCCGCCAAGACGAATATGGTTGCCAAGATGGAAACGTATTACTCCGCCAAGCCCGAAGGTCATTCCTTTTGCGTCGTAATTCAGGGCGTTGAAATGTCCTTGCAGGTATCCCGTGTGAACCATCATGCCACCGTCGAAAAGCTGCCGTTCCTGAGACTGGGCATTCGCAAGCGATGCGACGGCCATCAGGAAGAAGGCTGACAATAATCGTAAGTAGTTCATATAGTTGCAATTCCGTTGCATTCAATTATTATTTTTTGGCGAGGCAAAAATAGTAATTCTACCATGCGGTACAATCCTCATTTATGGTGATTTTGGCGGCTTTTAAATTCATTTGTTTGCCTCCTGCTAATGGAAAATGTTTATTTTTGCAGGCGAAAACAAAAGACACATTAGGAATGTGAATTTGCATCCGCTTATGAAAAAATAGTATTCATGCCAATTATGAAAAACTCAAGAATAGAAATAAAAATGATGAAGAAATTAGTATTATTCACAATCTCTGTCGCTCTGATACTGGTGGGCTGCAAACAGAAAACAGAAAACGCGCAGGCTCAAGAACCCCAGGAGGGCGCGGCGGTTTATCTGACCAAGGATATCAGCCCGGAAGGGTTGCTCAACATCTACAAGGCATTAGGCGTGACAGCAAAGGGTAGGGTAGCTGTCAAGATGAGCACAGGGGAGGGCAGTAATCCCAACTATCTTAAGCCCGAACTCATCAAGTTGCTGGTGGAGGCTGTCGATGGTACCATCGTGGAGTGCAATACGGCCTACAGCAGCGGTCCCGGCAATGAGCAAGATGACCGCAACACCTCTGCCAATCACTGGAAGGTCATCGCGCGTCATGGTTTCACGCCCATGTTCAAAGTGGACATTATGGATGAGGAGGGCGAGATGCGGATTCCCGTGCAGGACACCTCGCACATCCGGTACGACATCGTGGGCAACCACATGGCCAACTATGACTTCATGATCGCGCTCAACCATTTCAAAGGTCATCCGATGGGCGGCTACGGCGGTGCGCTGAAGAATTTGAGCATCGGCTGTGCAAGTGCCAACGGCAAAGCCTATATCCACTCCGCCGGCAAAATGGAGAAACTTGACATGGAGAAACTCTGGACTCCTGAATACATCGGTGATCAGGACGGTTTTCTCGAAAGCATGGCCGCTGCTGCGCAAGCGGTGACGAACTACTTCCAGCAGAAAGAAGGTATCATCTACATCAGCGTGATGAATAACATGAGCATCGACTGCGACTGCGTGGATCATCCAGAGCCCGTGAAACTGGAGGACTACGGCATCCTCGCCAGCACCGACCCCGTGGCCCTTGACCAGGCCTGTATCGACATCATCAATAACCAGCAGGTGACACCCACCAATGACCCCACCGACTTGCTTGGCCGCATTGACAAGCAGCACGGCATCCACACTATCGAGTGGGCGGAAATGATAGGCCTTGGGAGTCGCAAGTACCACATTGTAAGCCTTGACAAGTGATTACTTTGTGGACAGATCGCTCTTTGTGCGCTGGTTATAATATCAAGTAAACATAAAAAAACAGAGCCACTACACACGGCCGTTTTTTTCCTCATTTATCGTAATAATGAGGTCGAGGAAGCCGACATTTGTCAGGTGGAGCCAGATTTCATTTGACGCGTTAGTGCGCATTAAAAAAGGTGCTATTATGTCAATTAACTTTTTTTAACTTTTTTATTCTTCTGATTATCAGTATATTGACTGTCTTAATAAATCATAAAAGCATTTTGGTACGATTTAAGTAGTATTTTTGCCGCCGTTTTTCACGCAAAGTGATGGCATAAAAAATACTCGGAATATGAAGATTCTTTTTGTTATTGAGACCATTGACAATCATAATGGGACGAGCGTTTCCGCCAAACGGTTCGCAGCGGAACTGAGAAGCCGCGGACATGAGGTTAGGTTTCTCACCACAGGAACACCGGATGCCTGTCGTTTCACGGTACCTGAATACCATTTCCCGCTGGTGGATTGTCTGGTGAAGCGTCATGGCTTCAAGTATGCCCAACCGAATGAGGATGTCATACGCGAAGCTCTGGAATGGTGCGATGTGGCACATTGTTTTATGCCCTTCGGATTGGAAAAGGCTACAAAACGTATGGCCGACCAGATGGGGAAGCCTTGTACGGCTGCATTTCATGTACAACCTGAGAATGTGACAGCCACTTTTCACATGCAAAAATTCAAATGGCTGAATACAATTGTTTATAATGGTTACAACCGTTTTTTCTTCCGATTTTTCCGTCATATACACTGTCCGAGCCGCTTCATAGCCGACTATTTGGTCCACCTTGGGTACACTGGTGAAATGCACGTCATCAGCAATGGCTGTCCCCCGCAATTCCATTGGCACAAATGCGCTAAACCGTCTTGGTGTGCCGACAAGTTTGTTGTCCTGATGGTGGGCCGCTTGTCACCGGAAAAGCACCAGGAAACCATTCTGGAGGCGGTCCGGCATTCGGCATACGAATCTCGTATCCAAGTGATACTGGTGGGGACAGGCTTGAGTGAACAGAAATTGCGCAAGAAAGGGAGGGGGTTGTCCAATCCGCCTTGCATAGGCTATATGTCTGACGAGGATTTGATGGACGCATTGGGGTACGCGGACCTGTATGTCCACGCGGGTGAAGTGGAGTTGGAGTCTCTCTCCTGTCTGGAGGCGATGAGCAGCGGGCTGGTGCCACTTATTTCGTGCAGCACACAGAGTGCTACATCCCAATTTGCATTGGACTGCCGCAGTCTGTTTGCGCCTCGCAAGCCGCGTCTGCTGGCAAAAAAAATCGATTTCTGGATTGAACATCCGGAAATAAGGAAGGAGATGGAGAAAAAATATGCTGAATTTGCCAAACAATACAACATAGCCGAGTCTGTATCGCACTTTGAGGATATGCTGTTGGAAGAAATTTCAGAAAATGAGACGAAAAATAAGAATGATTAGTCAAAGACTGATTATGCTGCTTCTGCTGTTCCCCGTTCTCGTGGGAGCGCAATCGCCTGCGTCGGAATCTCCCCTATATAATGAGGACGGTTCCGTGACATTTGTTGTAAACATGCCTGAGAGCCGCAAAGTGCGGGTGTATTGCGACTGTGCTTTGCGGAACAGAAAGTACAATATTAACAGGGATAAGCTGCAGTCGGCCCGTATGATCCATGACAAAAGCGGTCTGTTCACTTATACCACGTTGCCGCTTGCCCCCGAAGTTTACACCTACCGGTTCAAATCGCGCGGGCGGAAGCTGGTGGATCCCCATAACGCGGACTCCATCCGGGTCTCGAACGGGAAACGAAGCGTGTTCGTCATTTCCGGTTCCCCATTGTTGAATTTATGTCTGACAGACTCGTTGTCCGGGAAAACCGAGCGGTGCGAGTTTTGGGATTCCGCCTGCGGAAAGACACGCCGCATCCTTTTGTATTTGCCGCCAGATTACGACCGTGCTGGGCGGACCTATCCGGTCCTCTATCTGCTACACGGTATCGACGGGAATGAAATGGCTTGGTGCGACCGGGGACGGGCTGTGCAGCAGGTTGACAATCTGATACGCCTGGGCAAGGCCGACCCGATGATTGTGGTGATGCCTGATGCCAACCCCAAAAGGCTTGTCGGCCAAAACGAGGATGTGGGATTGATGCGGAATCTTCTCCTTTTTTATTCCTGGTCCCATCAGGACTTTGAGCAAATATTTCCAAAAATGGACAGCTTTTTATCCATCCGTTACTGTATTTCCTCCGACATGCACATGCGTGCCGTAGCCGGATTGTCGGCTGGCGGCACCCAGTCAGCCACCCTTGCCAATCTCTACAAGGACAACTTTAAATATGTGGGATTGTTTTCGCCTATTCTGCATCGCAAGCAACTGCCTGTCAATAGCAATGCCTTCTATTGGGTAGGCACTGGCAAAAGTGATGTCTTTCATTCACAAAGCAAGCGTTTTGTCCGTAAAGTGCAACAACAAGAAATTCCGTGCTTGTATTTTGAGACCGCAGGAGGCCATACTTGGCGCAATTGGAGGCTCTATTTGTCCGAATTTCTGCAATTCGTCTTTAAAGATGCTGAAGGTGTGTCGGATGATGGTCTTTCAGCAAAAGAAACACGGTTGTCTCCTGGGTCTGTGGATTCTCCACATAATACTCAATAAGCCATCCTGACTTGTTGGTTTTCAATGTTGCCGGCAGATAGTTTGCCGCTGCATACGCCGAAGATACGGCTAACCTGTTCGATGTTTCAGACATTTTTTTGGGGAATTATATACCTGATGGCACAAATCAGGGATTTTGCATCTTTTTTTTGATTTGGGCGTGCCGGCGCGGCGACGGTAATTATGTCACATTTGCACACACCATCAAATGCCGCCGCGCCGTCGGGCTTTCCGCTGCAATGATTTTGGCTTAGACACCACCATTCCGCGAGACGCGAAGCGTCAAGCGGAACCTCCGTCTCGCCAGGGAACGCATTCCCGCCAAAATCATTTCCGCTTCAATCCCTCACGCAGGCTCGTCGAACCCCACATCCGTTTCGCGGCGAGCAACGCACAACCTCGTCTCAACCTTCTCCCGCGCCGCGATTATCCCGCGTACACACCCCTCCCAGGGGTTGCAGCGCTCGTTCCTCACGCTTTAACCCCTGGCTACCAAGCTCTTGCCCCTAGCGGGGGTGCTCAAGGAAAACTATTATTAACTCTTAACTATTACCTCTATGTCCCGGAGGGACACCCTCTCAATAACCCCACCTTTAGTTTTGCAGCGTCAAAAATTCAAGGAATGGA
>CAMVIT010000103.1:0-5292 GCA_947167635.1 uncultured Bacteroidales bacterium
GCAACAAACTCCGCTTGGTTCGACTCTTTCAATCTTTGTAGTTCTTTTATTTCTTTCTCTCTACCAATTATTTGCATGAAAAACAGTCTAATTATTTTTGGCTACAAAGGTAAAAAAATATCAGTTATAGCCAAAAATATTTTCATTCTTAACCCAACTTTTATCCCCGCCAAGGCGCACTTCCCCTGTTAGTGGGGGTTGGCGTTTCAGTCGGGAGGGCGCTGTGACCTACAGATTTTCATTTTCCATGTGATAGCAACCATCAATCCCTTACACAACGGACCGAGCTGCCATGCGCAACGTATGTTTCTTGCTGGTATGCTGCTTCATAATCATGATTCATATAAATTTCCATTCTTGCGGTTGATGTCCAGAAGCGTGCGGAAGAGCCAGCCTCACTGAAATAGGCCCTATCATGGTTATAGTCACAATAATACCTCCCCATAGGGTACGCAGAGAACCCGGTTATGTTATTCAACTGCTGCACATTTCCTATCGCACATCCCGTAAAATGGTAATTCCAACCCCAATCTGACGAAAGTGATTTCGCTGATTTATACGAAGCACCATCACACTGGCATTCCGACTGGGAAGACACATACGCTTTCAGTGTCCCCCATTCGTCAGATGTAGGCACATGCCAGCCCTCGGGACATATTCCACGCCGGTTTCCGACAAATGTGGCCGAAAAGGCATCGGAACTGAACGGGACATAGGCCGTCTCTCCATAAAAGCCGAAGGAGTCTATGACCGCGCACCAATTGTAAAGCAAGCCTCTTCCGGCAACATTGGTAGCCGAATCATTGTTCAAATAATAGGCCCTCTTGCCACCGAAAGAAAATTTCACCGCCGGACACTCCACGATATAGGTTCCGGTACTCGGCGACGTGGTGCAGCGCATATTCTCCCTCAACCAGCACTGGTTCCCGATTTGCACCACCCCATAACTGTTGTTCTGATGATCTCGGACAGAAACGATTCGGTTTCCGTAAGAAGTCTCATTGGTATTGGGAGAAACAACCACACAGGAGGCCTTGTTGCTGGTGTCCAAGTCCAGCATTCCAGCGGACCACTGGGCATAGAGGACCAAATTTTCAGCAAGAGTGACCGTCTGTCCCTCCTGATAGGATGTCCCGTTCCCGTTCGGATCCGTGTTCCAGCCTGTGAATGTGTATTCATTCCGCTGGAACAAACAAGCATCCAAAGGCTTGGATTCTGTAACAAGGACATGTTGCGGTTCCATCTTCCCGGCTCCTCCATTGGCAAGGAAATAGACCGTGTGTCGCGGGGCTTCATCCCGAACACAACGGACTGTCATGCCATAGGACTTGGAGGCTACTGCCCCTGACACCGTTGCGGAATAGTTGTTAACTTCGCGAACATTCACCGTGTTTTGTCCCGACTGGTTCGCCGTGACAAACATACAGCCTTGATTATGTGATGGATAGGCAGAAAATCCGGAACTATTGTTTGTATGGAGATTGTTGCCCGGCAAACACCCATAATAGGCAGAAGTCCAACCAATGGTGTCAGACAACGCCTTTGCGATACTTCCGCTAACACCGCTGCAATGATTGGCGGGATTGGCATTAACGGCCACAAACATCTCATCATACTCGGAAAAAGAAGGAATGTGCCATCCTTCAGGACATATTCCCCGACGGTGACCGACAAAATTCACGTTCGGTGCCGTGGAGTTTTCCGACATCTCGCCATGCGACGCATTGAAGGTGTCAACCGCAGCACACCAATTGTACAGCACACCGGCAGGTCCCATGGCGGTAACAGAATCATTATTCGGATAGAAAGCCCTCTTTCCTGACGCCACCGTATAGTATGTTTCATCCAAATCACGAATCAAATACGATCCCGTACTCGGCGACGTGGTGCAACGCATATTCTCCTTCATCCAACACTGGTTCCCTATTTGAACCACACCATAAAGGTTGTTCTGATGGTCCCTGACACCGACAATCCCATTATTGCTGATTTCTTCATTAGCGCTCGAACTCATCACCACACAACCATACTGCCATTGCGCGTAAAGAACCATGTCGGATGACAACGTCAAGGCAGAACCATTGGAATAAGGGACGCCACTACCATCAGCTTCCGTATTCCACTCTACGAAAAGAAATCCTTCCTTTGTGAAGGTGTTTTGGTGCAACGACTGAGGAAAGCCCTGGTCGAAAAGTTGGTCTGGCATCGCTCCATTACCGCCATTCGCATCAAATATGAGCGTGTAATGGACATCCCGCACACAACGCACGGAATAACCCTCAGATTTCGGGGAGTTTTCGCGTTCCACTACGGCCTTGTCAAATGACATCCTGACTATCCGGGCTTTGTGCGGGGTGTCGGGGTCACAAGAGAGGCTCCAAAAGGAAGACGCTTCCATTGCCGCGCCAAATCCAGTGCCGAAATAGCCCGAAGGGGTGGCGGAAAATCCAGAAACATTGTTTCCCGCAGGAGTAAAGCCGACAGCGCACGTGTTCGTGCTCGAAGCCCATCCTATCTGGGCAGATAGGGCTTTAGCGATATAGTTGACCGAATCAAGACAGCGATAGACGGTTTGGCTCGACAAATACACCAGCAGCGTATCCCAATCGACATCATTCGGCACATGCCAGCCCTGTGGACACAAACCTTGACGATAAGCCGAGAAAACAGGATTCACGGTCAGCTCCGAAGCACACCCTTGCGCTGTTTCGGCCATGGTCACGTTGAAGGTGTCTGCCATGGCGTTCCAATTATACAAAAGGCCCCAGCCAGACTGGACACTGGACAGGCTATCGTTGTTATACCACCGTGCCTGCTTTCCACAATAGCTGTTGGTAGAAAGTGACGGTGACGAAGATGCCACCATATAGCTTCCCGTCCGCGGGGAGGTAATCGTGCGCAAGTTTTCATTCGTCCAACACTGACTTCCTATTTGTATGGTATTGTACGAATTGTTCTCGTGATCTACCACCACAGAGCTTCCGCAGTTGAACGGAAGGGTTTCAAAGCTAACGATTTCGCCATACGATAGACCAGCCTCGTTGATTGCGTATGCACGAACGTAATAACGGGTTGAAGGGGTCAAAGCGGGTTGGAAATGGGTGAACACGCCCAAACCATCTCCGCAAACAACGTGGCGGCCTGTAATCGCCGGCTCAGGCACCGTGTCCCAACACACACCTTTCTCTGTCACGGTCCCTCCTCCCTCAGACAAGACATTGCCACCAAACCATGCGGAAAATGAGGTTTGATTCGTAACATTCGCCGTCTGCACTTCGGGAAGCTCATATATTCCAAAAGTGAAGACGACTAAATCTGTTCCTTCCAGCTGATACTTCGTCACTTCGTGGGTGTATTCTTCCCCATTATTCACAGCATAGCCAGTGTATCTCATCAAATCGCCGATTTGAAACGGGAGCAAACTCGAATCCTTTGCTGATTTCAGGTTCACATCGAACTTTACGTTTCTATCTTCTCCAGCAAAAACTATCTTGTCGCTTCCCGCCTGACCATAATTTACAAGTTTCAAAGTGGCAGTGCTTTCCTGGCAACGCGCAGTCAACAGGTAAACTTGAGGTTTATGCAACTGAACCTGAAACGCATGTATTCCTTCCGGCAGATGGCCCGAAAAGGAAGTGACATGCATTCCTCGCAAATCAGACACATCTATATGCAACATCCCACTCTGAGGCATCTGCAGGCTGACCGTTGTCTTTCCATCAAAAGGATTCGGCGCGCTTTGAAGCAACCCAAAAGGCATCGGTTTCTCATAATCTTCGATGTTTGTTGTGCCGAACAGCAGAATAGTGTCCGGAAACCACAACGTGTCCTCCCATTGGCGTGTCAAATTGGCGACAGCTATTTTCTGTAATGGTACATATTGATTGTTTGTTCCCCGTCCTGTAAAGGTAATCGTGGTTGTTTGTGCCTTGGAGACAACCAAAAATCCAATTAAAAGGAGAAAAAAGCAACTAATTTTGATTACATTCTTCATTGGACAAATATTTTGGGGACCTCTAAATTTACCATTTTCGCGCCATACCTCCAGACCATGCGAGGTCCGTTGAACAAAATCTGAAAATATGACGCTGCAAATCTACATAATATTCTTTTAGTTCGGTCTGTTTTTTGATTTTTTCTTCTTTTTAGGTGGGGTAATATATTTCTGATTATCAATTAGTTATTATGTTTAATTCATTCCGAGTCGCATGACTTGCTCGTACCGGCACAGGTTGTAGACCAGGTTTGTCAGGGTGTTGTAGGCCGCGTTCCGCGCAAAACCGACCACTCGGCTGGACATTCCGTGAAGGTTCTCCTCCAGGAAAGCGTAGAATTTATCGAGCAATTGTTCAAAAAACCTTTCTTTGTCAATTTCTCCTTGAAAGCCCATATCGTTTTCTCGTCGGACAGGCACCTTGTCGCCGTTGTTGAGACAGGCGAGGATGATGACCTCGGAGTTCATCACCGAAGCCGAGAAGTTTGGACTTGAAGCCGATGTATCGTTCTGCCAGATGATGAGATACTTGTTGCCTTACTTGTTTTGTGTCATGATTTTTCGTTATGCTAAAACGGTTGTCCGAATCTGTTACGGTCGCGAAGGTTGGCAGGCCGTCAGGTCTGCCGGGCTCGGTAGCATCGGCGTGTGCGGTGCGTTTTATCGCAGGCCGTTAGGTCTGCCGTTGATGAGGAGTGCTTTCATATTCGTTTTATTCAAAATAACTCTGCAAAAATACAACTTTTCTTGAATGAAGCGAAAGGCTGATGACTTCGTGTTGATAAGTGAATGTTAACACGAAGTCATTAATAGCCGTAGGCTCATCAACAGCGAAGCTCACAACGCTCCCACCACTTCATGCGCTTTGTAGGGTTCTTCGAGGTAGATGGCGTCTTCGTCGCTGAGGTCGAGATCCAAGGCGCGGACCGCGTCGTTGAAGTGCGGCACTTTCGTGGCTCCCACGATGGGCGCGGCGACACCCCGCTTCAGCAGCCAGGCCAATGCGACTTCCGTCATCGTCACGCCGAGACGCTCCGCCACCTCCGCCACACGGGCGACTATCTGCATATCGTTCTCCATAGCGTGGTCGTATTTGCAGTGCATCATCTTGTCGGTCTCGTTGCGCTTCGACGCGCTGTTCCACTCCTTGCGGGTGAGGTGCCCGCTGGCGAGGGGCGAATAGGGGATGAGCGACACGCCGTACTGTTTGGCCACGGGAATCAGTTCGCGCTCGTCCTCGCGATAGAGGAGGTTGTAGTGGTTCTGCAGCGTGGAGAACAGCGTCCAGCCGTTGCGCT
>CAMVIT010000104.1:0-5116 GCA_947167635.1 uncultured Bacteroidales bacterium
ACAAGTTCATCCTGAAGGCGATGGCCACGGCCGGACTCTTCGGCAACATCATCCGCACCAACGCTTCCCTGTCCGGAGCGGAAGTGGGCTGTCAGGGCGAGATCGGCTCTGCGTGCGCCATGGCCGCTGCCGCCGCAAACCAGCTCTTCGGCGGCTCACCACAACAGATTGAATACGCCGCCGAGATGGGGCTGGAACACCACCTCGGGCTTACCTGCGACCCCATCTGCGGCCTCGTGCAGATCCCTTGCATTGAACGCAACGCCTTCGCCGCCCTCCGCGCCCTTGACACCAACCTCTTCGCCATGATGTCCGACGGCAAGCACCTCATCAGCTTCGACAAGGTGGTGAAAACGATGAATCTGACGGGCAAAGACCTGCCCAGCTTGTACAAGGAGACGGCGATGGGTGGATTGGCAATCGTGGAGTGAGACATAGCGTTTCCATTTTAACGGCTAACAGCTAATGTCTAATAGCAAAAAAAACGTATTTTTGCACCTCAAATCTATCAAGATGACAAAAGATATTCGCAAGATACTGGCTGCCGACAACGGCAACTTCTTCCTCATTGCAGGCCCCTGTGTAGTGGAGGGCGAAGATATTACCCTTCGCATCGCCCGTGAAATCAAGGCTATTTGCTCCGAGCTGGAGATCCCCTTCCTCTTCAAGGCCTCCTACAAGAAAGCCAACCGTTCCTCGCTGCACTCCTTCACCGGCATCGGCAACGAGGAGGCACTGGCTGTGCTGCACAAGGTAAAAGAGACGCTTGACGTACCCATTGTCACCGACATACACACGGATCCCGAAGCGGCGTGGGCCGCCGAGGTGGCCGACGTGCTGCAGATACCGGCGTTCCTGTGCCGCCAGACCGACCTTTTGGTGGCCGCCGCCCAAACGGGCAAGTTCATCAACATCAAGAAGGGACAGTTCCTCTCCCCGGAAGCGATGCGCTTCGCGGTGGAGAAGGTGCGCGACGCCGGCAATAAAGACGTGATGATCACCGAACGCGGCACCTCTTTTGGCTATCAGGACTTGATTGTCGATTTCCGAGGCGTCAAAGCGCTGAAGGAGAACCATTGCCCCGTGGTACTCGACTGCACCCATTCGCTGCAGCAGCCCAACCAGCCCGCGGGCGTGACCGGCGGACGCCCCGACCTCATCGAGACCATCGCCAAGGCCGGTGTGGCTGTCGGCTTCGACGGCCTCTTTATGGAAACGCATCCCGACCCAACGCAAGCCCTGTCTGATGGCGCCAACATGCTCCCCTTAAAGCAACTAAAACCCCTTCTCCAAAAATTAATCAAGATCAGAAAAGCTGTTTATGAAAAATAGTCGTATCCACCAGATCATCCTCTTGACGCTTATCGTCCTCTTTTATTGCAACACACTTTCACTCGACTTCGCGCTTGACGACCGCATGGTCGTCATGGAGAACGAATTCGCCCTTGACGGAAGTTGGGACGGTGTCAGGAGCATCTTCACAGAGGACACATTCACCGGCTATTTCGGCAACGACAAGTCTGTCGTGGTTGGCGGCCGTTACCGTCCCATGTCCCAACTCTCCTTCATGCTCGAGGCCACACTCTTCGGCAAGAAAATCAAGGAAAAGATCGGCGATGTCCACGATTTCGACAACCTCCATGACCCATCCCACGAGGAATATTTCAAGGGGTCATTTCTGTCCTTCTTTTGCCATCTGATGAACATGGTTTATTACATCTTGCTTTGTCTGCTGGTGTATGACGTGCTCCGAAAACTGTTCCGCAAATACCAAGGCGACAAATGGTTCCAGTCGTTAGCCTTCTTGGCGGCGGTGCTATTCGCGCTGCATCCGATCCATACCGAGGCTGTGGCCAACGTCAAGGGTCGCGACGAAATTTTCGCCATGCTCGGCGCGACAGCAGCACTCTGGTGCAGTCTCCAATACGTGGATACCCGCAAATGGTGGTATCTTGTGCTCAGCCTGCTGGCCATCACCTTCGGTCTCTTTTCCAAGGAGAACGCCATCACATACTTGGCCGTGGTGCCCTTGTCACTCTATTTTTATCAGAACGAGCACAAGAAAAAAACCGACTACCTCACCACCCTACTGCCGATCGTCGTTGGCAGCATATTCTTTGTGTGGGTGCGCAGCCGAGCATTAGGCGGTTTAATGCCCGAGGACTCCACCCAAAACATCCTGAACAACCCCTTTATACACTCCACAAAAGCGCAGGAAATAGCCACCGTGCTCATCACATGGGGCATGTATTTCAAGCTCCTCTTCTTCCCGCACCCGCTCACGCACGACTACTATCCGCACCAGATTGCCATCACCGACTTCTCCAACCCCTTGGTTTGGGTCATCTTGGCCGGCTGTGTCGCGCTGGTGGTGTATGCCCTTCTCAACCTCAAGAAGAAATCTGTCGTTTCATACGGCATCCTCTTCTTTGTCATCACCTTCTCCATCACTTCCAACCTCCTCTTCAACGTAGGCACGTTCATGAACGAACGTTTCGTCTTCATGGCATCCTTGGGATTCACACTTATTGTCGGCTACTGGATCTACTTGTTGTCCGTGGCCAAGAGCGTCTCGATGCAAAAGCTCTCCATCGGCATCATAGCAGTCGTCGGGCTGCTTTTCGGCATCAAGACATTCACCCGCAATTTTGTGTGGGACAATGACTTTTCACTCTTTCTAACCGACGTGAAGACCTCTCACGAGAGCATTAAGTGCAACATCTCCGCCGGCGGCAGCAAACTGCAAATATGGAAAAAAAGCCACAAAGAACGCGACAAAGTGGAGGCCTACCGATATTTGGAAAAGGCGCTCAAACTGGACGACCATGCCCTCAACGCCTACCTGCTGCTCGGCGAGCTGATGTACCTCGACAACAACAAGGCCGGGGCATACCAGGCCTATCGCAACGCCACGCTGATCGACCCGAACAACAAACTGGCGCAGGACAACCTCGCCTTGATGGTCGCCGTCACCGAAGACGACTTCCTGAAGCCCATCACGGCTTTGCTGGACGAAGGCATCGCCTTGCAAGATCCCAACAAGATCCAGGAGGCATATCGACAAATAGACGATTACCTCAAGGAACATCCTGAAAGTCTGATTGCCCTCAACGTCAAGGGCAACGTGCTCGGACGCGGCATGAACCGTCTTGACGAGGCCATCGCCATCTACGAGCAAGTCATCGCCAAGGACCCCACATTCGCCAGCGCATACGAGAACATGGGGATTGCATACGCCATCAAAGGCGAGTTCGACCGAGCCGAACAACTGTTCAAAAAAGCGCTCGAATTCGCCCCTGACAACCAGAACATCCTCTTCAACCTTGAAAGTCTGCAAAAAGACAGGGCCATGCGATCGAAAGCCGGACAATAAACTATTTGAAAAATCTTTTTCAAAGTCGGAGCATCGTCAAAATATTTTTTTTATTTTTGCGACGACTTCAAATTAGGAGAAGTTTGTTTTTATCGTTTTGATTATTAATAACTTAAAATAAACTGTAACATGAAGAAGATTACAAACAACACGATGCTGGGCAAGTTGACGATTATCTTGAACGTCGTAGTCCTCATTTTCTTTATCATCGCGATGCTGATGTTGATGAAGTTCGACAAGACCAACAATGTGGTCGTTTCCGAGCGCAACGGCTATGAAAAAGCGTACGAAGAGTATGTGATGGCACAACACCCGCTCAAGCAGGACAGCGCCGAGGTCGCCTACTATCAGTACAAAGTTGACACTTTGATGCAAAAGACTCCCGCCTCCAAGGACGAGCGCAAGGCCTTGGCGGAGAGCATCGAGAACAACAAGCAGATTCTGGCCGAAAAAATCAAATTACGTGACGAGCACATCGCCAAAGTCGAGGAATTGACCGGTTCCTACGCCGCTCTCAAGGCCCATTGGGATGACGTCAACAATGCCAACGACAAAGCAAAGAAATCCTTCGTGATGATAGCTGTCCTCACCTTGATCATCTTCATCATCAAAACGATCGTGTTGGCACATTACGGATACAAAAACTCCAAAAACCTCCACAATGTGGCCAATTGGATGAAAGACGGCATGGCACCATACATGTCATACGTTTCTTGGTTCGTGCCCGTCTATAACCTCCTCAAGCCAGTCTCCTTTATCAAGGAGATATGGGAAGAGACCGACTATGTACTGGAGAGCAAGAACCTTGTGGCCGGCGACACCGACAAGGTGGACAACTCCGGTCTCAACCTCGGCATTTGGTGGGGCTTGTTCCTGATCAGCGCCCTTTTGATGAACTTCGTGCTGTACAAGACCTTCTTCGCCGAAGGCGCCTTCTTCTTGAAGTTCAACCACGGCAGCATCGCCATCGCGGCCATCGTCATCATGATTCTTTGCATGTTGATGGAGACCTACCTCATTGTCACCTACAACAAGAAGAACAAACTGATGGCCGACAACGAAGACAAGTTCTAAAAAACGACCATTTCCGATACAAAAAAGCCTTTCTGTCTGGAAGGCTTTTTTTATACCACACCACCTAAAGCTCTATCAATGTTATAATTGGATGACAAATATTTTTTTGTCAAACAGATGGCGAGTGAAACAAAAAAAGTGTATTTTTGCAACCTCAAAACGGCGGGGTGTAGCGCAGTTGGTAGCGCGCTACGTTCGGGACGTAGAGGCCGGAAGTTCGAGTCTTCTCACCCCGACCATTTTATTCAGTATTTATGCCCGGAGAGGTGGGTGAGTGGCTGAAACCAACAGTTTGCTAAACTGTCGTAGGGGAAACCCTACCGCGAGTTCGAATCTCGCTCTCTCCGCAAACCAATAGGGACGATGCACGCATCGTCCCTATTGGTTTTAATAACCGGCCGGTTTATAGCAGGACGTTATCCTTCGGATTCAATGGACAATTAACATTATGTGATACACGAAGACGAAACAATAGCAGCCAACTGTTTCAAGAAATATTTGTAACTTTGCATTTCCAAAAAACCGTTGCAATATGAAAAAGATCATACTCTTTGCCGCATCCCTGATGTCGCTGTGTGCATGGGCGCAGCCTGCAGGACATTTCGTCTCCCCGATGTCGCCGCGCCATGCGATGCCCTTTTCCGGCGTGAAGAATGATTATCAGTGGAA
>CAMVIT010000105.1:0-4998 GCA_947167635.1 uncultured Bacteroidales bacterium
AGGCCGAATCCACGAGTCCGCGTTTCTTGTTGGTGTTGGCGATGACGAACTTCAGCCCGTGCATCTCCAACGGCACGTGTTTGTACTCCAACGTGTTGCAGTCCAGCGCGATAGCACAATCCTTCTTCCCGAATCCCGAAGCGAACTGATCCATGATGCCGCAGTTCATCCCCACGAAGTCGTTCTCCGCATGCTGGGCCATCCGCACAAGCTCCAACATCGTGAACGGACTGCCGTTCAGGGCGTTGAGAGCCACGGCGGTCACCATCTCGATGGAGGCTGAGGAGGAGAGCGCGGCCCCGATGGGCAGGTCGCCGCGGTAGTGGAAATCGTACCCCTCCACACTCCAACCACGGTCGGAGAACTCCTTGAGCACCCCCAAAGGATAGTCCACCCAAGCGTGCTGAGGCTCCGACAACTGCCCGCCCCGAAGAATGAAGGATTTGGGCTCATTGTCGGAAGAAAAGCTGCAGGAAAAGTGATCAAAGCGCTCAGTCACCGTAAGATATGTACCCATGGCAAGTGCGGCGGGAAAGACGAGTCCCCCATTATAATCAGTGTGATCACCGATTAGGTTCACACGGCCGGGGGCAAAAAAACGGTATTGACGATGCTTTCCGTCTGGAAAAAAAATCCCTCTCATCTAGTTGTACATGTAATTATGAGTGTGAACAACTTCCAACCCTGTCGAAGCAACGTTTGACCAAGTTTTCTTTACCGGAAAAGCATCCTCATACTCGTAAGAATATTTGACATGTTGCTCAACATCTGAGAACGTATAGTGGGTGACAGTATGGGATTCCAGAACATTGTTGGCAGAATAGAGCTCCTCGAAGCCGTTCAACGAGCTGTGGCCGTTGCAGAATAGGCCTTTCAGAGGATTGATGGCATTGTCATACGACCAGTTATAGTTTTCATAGAGCACTCCGCCTACATATTTTTCCATACTGGCCACATTCTTGCCATCCCACACCAGCTTGTACACAACGTTGGCCTTTTCTTCAGAAGGCTTGATGACTTCAGCAATTTCACTGGGCAGCACCAATTGCAGCGGATTGATACCCGCGATTTCGTTAGTCTTGGAATAGCCCGTGACCGTGATTTCCACCACGTTCTTGCCATCTTTCACAAAGGTGTACTCAGCCACATCCTTATCGCTGGAATAATGGGTGATTTTCATCAGATTTTTGCCGTCGTACATGAAATTGTAATCGTCCACATCCGAACCCGACATGCAGTGCAACGACTGAACTCGTTTTTTCTTGTCGTACTGAGGCACGATGGCACCGTCAATGCCTCCGTCACCGTCTCTGAGAGTGATTTTGGAGAGCAGTTTGCCCGACCACTCCCACTCCTGGCAATCGGTCACTGCAGTAGTGTTGATACCCCACATTGACGTGGTCATGACATGTTCGATCTTTGCAATTTTCTTCTTGGGAAGATATTGGCCTTCCTTGTGGCAAGCGGAGAACAAGAAAGCACCTATTATGAAACAAACGGCAATTTTAGGCAAGTTCTTCATAAGTAATGGTTTTGATATAAAAAATATAGATTATTAGATTCCTGAATAAGATTCTGCAAAAATAGTAAAAATCACAAAAACTTGAAAAATGTTTTGCCGCGGTACACTTCGCCCAGTCGCAAAAAGGCATTCGATTCCGGCCAGTTCTGGTTCGGCGAATCGGGGAATTTCTGTGTTTCGAGGCAGACGGCGGCCCGCTGCTGATAGACTACCCCACCCTTCCCGACGACCGTGCCGTCAAGGAAGTTGCCGGTATAGACCTGCATTCCCGGTTCGGTGGTATAGACCTCCATCGCGATGCCTGTGAGTGGGCTCTCCAATCGGGCGCACGGTCGGGCATCATCGCCTTTCGTGTTCAGTACCCAGTTGTGGTCGTAGCCGTGCCCGATGTGCAGCTGCTCGAAATCGGCGGCGATGTCGCGACCAATCGGCTTGGCCTGCCGGAAATCCATCGGCGTGCCCTCCACGGATGCCAACTCGCCCGTGGGGATGAAAGTTTCCCCAATCGGGGTGTAGCGGTCAGCATCGATGGTCAGCAGATGGTTGAGGATGTCGGTGGAAGCGTCCCCGTTGAGGTTGAAGTAGCTGTGGTTCGTCAGGTTGATGACCGTCGACTCGTCCGTAACCGCCTCATACTGAATGTCCAGCGCATTGTCGTCCGTCAGCATGTAGGTGACGCGGGCACACACATTGCCCGGGAACCCGCTGTCGCCGTCCTCGCTAACCAAGCTCAGCACGAGCCGGTTGTCGCCCACTTCTTCAACGTTAAAGATGCGGTACTGCCAGCCGTCCGGACCGCCGTGCAAGCAGTTCTTGCCATCGTTTTGCGGCAGCTGGTACGTTTTCCCGTCGATGGTTATCTGCCCGTTATTCAGTCGGTTGGCGTACCGTCCAATCGCCGCCCCGAAGTCGGAACGGTGGTTTTCGGGAAGGTAGTCTTCCACGTTTTCGAACCCGAGCACGACATCGCGCAGGATGCCGTTTTTGTCGGGCACGAACAATGAAACGACGCGCCCGCCGAGGTTAGTGATGGTCGCCCGGAGGCCGTGGGCGTTTTTCAGTGTGAAAAGGTGGATTGTACTATCGTTATAATCCATATTTGTTGAAAATTTATCTCGAAGCTCATAAATTCTGTCCATTATAATGTCTTGCTGTTTTTCGTTGAGCTGCAACCCGAATCTAACCGTATTCGGATTCCCATTTTCCGACGTGTAATGTATTCGAAGCGAGGCATTATACAAGTACGACCTCCTGAAAAAAGTCCACCAAGGTGACTCATATTTTTCAATTTCTACAATACTGTTCCACGGGATAGTTGTTTCCCTATCAATGAGTTTTTTAAGATGGATTACGATACCGTTTTCATCATACGACACGGTTTCGGCACCCTTAACCTGCCAAACAAGCATATCCAAAGCATATAAAGTATAAGCGACAGGTAACATCAGTAGCAATATAAAAAACAATATGCCAAATATATCGGGCCACTCGTCTATTATCCACCAGATAAGGGAAATCAAGCCGATAATACAGAATGCAGAACCGATGAGTGTACACAGACCGAAAAAGAGTATGAGATCCGGCTCCGGGCGACTGCGCAGCAGTTTGGTGCGACCGTCGAGCTCGTTTTTGTCTGAATCGGGGTTTGTTGGCATAAAAGTTCCTATTTTATAAGTGCAAAAAGCGAGTCATTCTGAATTTGCTCGTAATAATATGTGTCGCTTAGGCGGTAAAAGGAGGTGAGATGACGCACACTGTCGCTGTCGTATGGCACATAATCCATCTCTTCTTTTATCAGATCGAGCGTTTCATAGATGGTATAATCAACCTTTTGTACCCGGCTCATATCCCCAGTGTTGAACAGATATTGTCGCATGTCACCGATCATACCCAATCTATCATCCACAATACCTTTCCGTTCGTAAAAAACAAATATCGATGGGCTGCGGAAGCCGCCATTTTCATCGTCAGATACTTTATAGCCATATATCACGTACTTGCCGTCGCTCCACACCTTATGGTCGGCCTTAAGTATGGCAACGAGGAAGAAAACTACGCATATTATCACTGCCATGCAGCACACCGACCAATTCCTTATCCTTACTACATATAGAATTTTATTTTCATCCTGACAAATGTCTTTGTTAGCCCTAATTGTAAACAAGATAGCATACACTATTGTGAAAATAGAGGCCGGAATCAAGGACCAATGCTGCAACTGCCATGCCAATCTGTCACCGGCCGGCAGGATAATCCATGGCACTATGACTATGGCCCAGCACACCAGCGCGGAAATGCCCAAGATTCTGCGGATGGTCACGGTTTTTGACTTGTGGGATTCATTCATGCCATTAAATCTTTCAGGCGGCAAAAGTACACAAAATATGCGGATGAATTTACATATTATCTCCGCGTATCGCACGTATCTGCGCGTAAAAAAAACGACTGAAAAGAATGATCGAAAGAAATATTTTGCATTCTTGCCGCTGGTTTTGGTGGTGATGCCTGCTGCCCGTGCGAAGATTTTATCACACCACTAATGAAAGTGCTATTAGCTGAAACCCTTTACTAACTGGAAACCCACCAATCAAATAGATGGTCGAAAGTCCATTTGTTTTTCACTTTTTTAAGCACGATGGTGCCGCCACGTTTGCACTGATGATATTCTACAACAGCATATTGAAAGGAGCGGTCAAATATAATCTTGTCTATTGAGAAAAAAGGGGTGATCACAGACGCCAAAAAGTAATGGCAGAGTATCGAACCGGCATAATCTCTCAAAAAAAATATTCTCTCTAATTCTTCTTGTAATTTTGCCTCCTCTAAGTCGTAAGGTTCCTTCTCATTGCCAGTTACATTCCATATACTATCTGTTTCCGTCATCTCCCAATCATCAAATGTTTCAATTTCCAACGGAGGAAGCATGAATGTTGTAAGATAATCGTTGACGATAGTTTTATAACCTTCAGTCAGATAAACTGCCGTAAGTCCTTCGATTTGGTATTTTGGTCGGAAATCTATGGCGGAATCAACGGTGACATAAATTGTTTTATCCAAATCGCCATCTTTGAAAGCCGTGGATTTCTTATTCACGCAGCCGATTATATCCAGCGAATTTTGTAGAATAAGCACCGGTCCGAGAACCTCAATCCCAATCTCCGAGGAAATATCCGGACGTAGCATTGCGGCGAACACCTTGTGCGCTTCCGCGACCCATTTGTCGGGTGCTTCCGCCTCATTATCAGTATATTCCTTTTGCCAATTGTCGAAGAACTGTTCCAACAGGACGTACGATTTTGTATCGTAGGCCCGCTCCAACAGCTCCCTTTGACCATCGGACTGCGCGAGCCCTGCGAGCGGCGTGCCAGCGAGGGAGAGCAGGCATAAGGCGTACAATAACAGTTTGTGTCTCATAACATACTTTTTGGAGGGCAAAAGTAGTATTTTTTCGGTTTCAATTTTCAAGAAGGAAATCT
>CAMVIT010000106.1:0-4633 GCA_947167635.1 uncultured Bacteroidales bacterium
GCCTCGTCGAGGATGACGAAGGCGTTGTCGAGCGTGCGGCCGCGCATGAAGGCCAGCGGGGCGATCTCGATGGTGTTGTCTTCCCAGTAGGATAGCAGTTTCTGCTGCGGGATCATGTCGCGCAAGGCGTCATACAGGGGCTGCAGGTAGGGGTCGAGCTTGTCGCGCAGGTCGCCCGGCAGGAAGCCGAGGTTCTCGCCTGCCTCGACGGCGGGACGCGTCAGGATGATGCGGCGCACCTCCTTGTTCTTCAGCGCCCGCACAGCCATCGCGACGGCGGTATAGGTCTTACCCGTACCGGCGGGACCTATGGCGAACACCATGTCGTGCTCGTAGACCGAGCGCACCAGCCGCTGCTGGTTGGGCGTGCGGGCCTTGATCAGGAGTCCGTTGCGTCCGTGCACCAGCACCTCGTCGCTCACCTCCGCCTCGGGGCTTGCGCCTCCGTTCTCCATAATGCCCATCACCGCATTCTCGGTCAGGCGGCCGAACTTGTCGTAGTAGGTCGTCATCGCCTGGAACTTCCCTTCGAACCACGCAATCTCCTCTTCAGGACCGACGGCCTTAAGCATCTCGCCGCGCACTATCAGCTTCAGCTTCGGGAACAGAAGCCTGACAAATTCCAGCATCTTGTCGTTCGCACCCCAGAAGCGCGAATAATCCAGCTCCTCGAGCGAAAAAATCTTCTCAGTGGTTTGTTCGTTCATCATTTTGTATGTCTGGCATTCTTCAGATCGCAAGTGCAGTTGGCGCACCGGCCCGTCCGTGGGTCGGCATTTGCGCACGGACGGCGGAACTCCTTCTCCCTGTGCAGCAGCATCTTCAACCCAAGACCCGCCATCATCAGCGCAACCACCGCAACAGCCACAATCAGCACTATCAACACTGTTTTCATTACAATTATATTATAATTGATTTCTGGATGCAAAGATACGAATTTATCACCATCCGGCAAAATAAATTTTCATCAGCTCATTCTCCGGAATGGCAACAAAAAGAAAGAGCACTGATGTTCAGCGCTCTTTTGCTCCCCCTGAAGGTACTGGAGCCGTATTACTCCAGGGGAAGCCCTTGGTATCAGTTTAACTTTATTTCTCTGATTTTTATCATCTTAATTGGTCTTTTTCCGTCGCTTCGTTCTCTCTCGGTTGCTGTTCATTTGTCAAAAGTGGGTACAAAGTGGGTACATGTACCCGACTGCTGCTTACTCCTATCAATTTGCAAAAATACGACTTTTTTTTCAATTGGAAGAATTTTTTTCATTTTCGTACAGAGTCGCGTATTTGGCCATGTTCTCCTTCTTCAATTCATCCACGATTGCGACGTAGGGTTTCATGGCCGTGAAGTCGCTGTGGCCAGTCCATTTCATAATCACTTCCGCCGGTATTCCGAGTCGGAGAGAGTTCACAACAAAAGTGCGGCGGGCGCAGTGTGTGGTTACGGCCTTCCATTTGGGTACAGACTCCTCTATTCTCTTCGACCCTCTGTACGAAACAAGGGTGATAGGAGTCTTGATTCCGGCAAGCAAAGCGCATTCTTTGAGCATTACATTGCTTCTTTGAATTGTCGGAGCTCCAAGCACCTTATCCGCCGGTTTACGGTCCGCCTTCAAGGAATATTTCTTGATGATGCTTTTTGAAAATGGGTTGAGGTCTATGTCGAGTTTGTCGGAGGTTTTCTGTGTGATGATGGTTATGTGGTCATTATACACGTCCGACCATCTGAGTCGCGCGGCATCGGAGTAGCGGAGGCCGGTGAATGCGCAGAAACAGAACACATCCCTCACTACGGAAAGTTGGTACTTGTATCCATAGTTATGCTTGTACAGCTGCATCAACTCTTCCCACGTCAGATAGACCACAGTCTTCTGGGGGCATTTCAGGTGTGGCTGGTGGAGTTTGTAGTCATCGTTTTCAATATAACCTTTCTTTCTGCACCATCCGAGGAACCAGCGGAGAATGGATGCCTTTTTCATCAGGACTGCATTCTCCAAGTCGCGTGAGAACAAGTATTGGGTGTACTTTTCAAGCCCTTCCTCGTTCAATTCCTCTATATATGTCAGGTCGGCGCACAGCAGGTCGTGCTTCAAGTTTTTGAACTTGTTCTTTGTGACGGAAGCCCATCCACGTTCCACAGACTCTTTTGCGATAAACTCTTCGATTGTGTCATCAATCAGGTGCTTCTGGTTATCCTCTTCCGCATCCTCCGTGTTGAATAGTCCGTTGATTTCATCCTCGGTTGGAACATGGTCGTTGATTATCGAAGTCTCAAAATACTTTGTCACACGGCCTTTGTATTCCGCAATGGCGCTGTTGATGCCTGACACGTCTTTGTGCTGACGGGTCGCGCGGGCTGTCATGGTGTTCTCATCCCATTGGTCGGGAAACACATAGGCAGGAATATTCCGTTGGACTCTTTTCTTTGCCCAGGAGATGTTCATACGGACGGTGAATGTTCCGTCCGCCCGCTCTCGGCGGTGTAAAACGAACTTTATACTGTATCTCAATCGTATCATAATGGCGTAGCGCCTTCTTCCTGCCACATTCTGTGGCCGGTCTATATTCCTTATATAATATGTATTAAGCGACTATTCCGCTCGGATGAGTCCCACGACGATGGCGAGGCTTCTGATGTCCGATGTCGGAAACTCAAACGGGTCGTATTTCTCCTTGTTCTCCGACACGAGTATCACATGCTCGCTGTCGCCCTCTTTCCGCATCACACGCTTCACCAGCACACCTTGCGAAGTGTCGATGACGTAAATTTTGCCCCATTGGAAGAACAGCACATCCTTAATCATCGTGCAGGCGAGAAGGTCTCCGTTGAGGTACTGCGGCACCATCGAGTCGCCGGACACGCGGATAAGGAAGTCCGCTCCACGGCTGATGAAGTCGGGGATGTAATACTGCTCGCAGTCCTTGAAGGCCACTCCAATGTTGTCGATGTTCGGCAGACCGGCGAAGGCATCGTAGGGAATGAGCGGCAGGGTCTTTTCATAAGAGGGAGCGTCCTCCTTCGCAAGCAAACTCTTCTCCGCATCGGCCAGCAGCATCTTGCCCTCTCCGAAGTACAGCCACGGACGGCTCACCTCCGGAAACGCGGCCAGGATCTCCTCAAGCACGCTTCTGCCTGGAGTCTTCGTGCCGTTGCATATCTGGCTCGAATAAGATGTGTCCTTGCCAATCCGCTCGGCAAAAGGAGTGTTTTTTCCATCGCAGTAGACTTGCCTAATTTTTGTGATGCGTTTACCAATAGTGTCAAATTCGTCCATAAAATTTACCTTTCTATCTTATTTGTTTATATTTTTATTGCTCTATGTTTCAGTCTATTGAAAAAATATTTTCTAAAAAAGTAAATTTTTATTTTGTCGGTTTACTTTTATTTCTTATTTTTGCATCCGAAAATGATACTTGAAAGCACATTTTTCGTGACTGAAATCAGTTGCAAAAGTAAGTATAAAAATTCAAATGAGCAAAAAAAAGTTATGGTAGGTAATTAGATTATATGTAATAACACTTATAAATCAGCAAATTAAACGGTTGAAAATTTTTTGGCGAAACTATATAATGAATGTATAAAACAATATTATTGATGGGTAAAATTTGGTATAAAATCACCTGAATTGGCTATTTTCTGGGTGAATAAATAAGACAAAACGAATAATAATAATATAATCAGCACTATGAGCGCAAAAGCATTTTTCAGTGACAAGACCGGCGAGTGCCGGCTTGAAATCAACCTCCCCGATGGCGGTATGCAAGGGGTTCGGTTTGAGAAGACCAGCAGTTTGGTTGACTACTGCAACCACTTCGGCATTGAGGTGTCCGAAGAAGACTGGCGGACTGAATGACCACGGCTTCCATGTGCCGCGCATCCGTCGGCGGCGAGAGCCACGGCGGATGACCAGAGCCGCGAAAGGCGGCAACGAGAGAACTTTGACATATTGGGTAAATATTCAAATAAGAGCAAAGACAACAAACACGAAAGCCCCGAAAAACAGAGGTAGGGGCGAGTAGGCGGACTGGGCGGTGTAAAGTTGTCACGCCGTCCACCACAGTCCGTAACCCATAGACAACAAAGGGGTGTCGGGGATAACTCCCCTGCACCTCTCCAAGAACAATTCAATTCAAGTGTAACCAAAACCGTTTCAATTATGAGCACAGAGAAACAAGGCGGCGTGGCTCCCGCGTCCACGTTCCGCCGCAAGTGCGGCATCCTCACGCCGCAGCAGCGCGAAAACGACAAACGAAACGTAGAAATCTACAAGCGTTTTATGGAAGAAAAAGAGAAAGGCTCCGATGTCGGGTATATCTATGAGCGACTCGCCATGATATACGGACTCTCCGTGGGGCAGATTGGCAATATTTGCCGCAGAATGAGAAGGGAGGTGAAACATGACTGAACCCCAATATCAAGTTGCAGCCCACGGCACATTCAAAGAAATCTGCGAGTATCTCCATTGCAGCCGTGCCACCCTCTGGCGGCGTATGAAGGACACTCCAGACCTCTTTGTACGACTCAGTCGCAGCCACATTATTCTGGTACTCCCACCCAATCCGGCGACATCATCGAATTAAAGGTTTAACAACTTAATACTTTATTATTATGAGCGAAAACGCAAAAAACACCCAGG
>CAMVIT010000107.1:0-4478 GCA_947167635.1 uncultured Bacteroidales bacterium
GCTTTACCTGGCACGGCGTTACCTATACCACAACTCCCGCTGTGGCCCCGACATACACAATGACGGGGGGCAACCACAATGGCTGCGACAGTGTCGTGACGCTGCATTTGACGGTCAACCACGGCACGCATGATGTTTTGGAAACTGACGCCTGCGAGAGTTACGAGTGGCACGGCACGACCTATACGACATCGGGCACTTACACATACGCCTATACCGATGCGAATGGCTGTTCCAGTGTGGATACCCTGCACCTGACGGTACATTATGGCACGCATAATGTGTTGGATACAACCGTTTGCGAGAGCTACGAGTGGCATGGAGAGACTTATACCGTCTCCGATACCTATATCCATCTCTATACAAATGCGAACGACTGCCCCAGTGCGGATACCTTGCATCTGACGATATCTTCCGGGTATGAATATAATTTTGAAGAAGTTATTTGCGAGGGTGATGCCTATAATAACCACGGTTTTGTGGTGCCGTCGGCTCAGACAATCGGAGTGTCGAGTATGAACTTGACACAGAATCTGCAAAGTCAGCATGGATGCGACAGCATTCTGAACGTCAGTCTTACCATAATTGACACCGCTGTGCAAATCATCCCTCTGACGGAGGATTTCTGCGACAACATGTCGATGGAACTGTCGGTGGTTACATCCATGGCTGACTATGTGTGGAGCACGGGGGAAAACTCATCTGTCATTACGGTGTCTGCGCCGGGACTCTATTCGGTGACGGCTTCGGAGGGTGGTTGTAGTGCGACGGCTGGATATGTGGTGAACAACTGCGAGTTTATGATGGTGCTGCCCAATGCCATTACTCCGTCTGTGTTAGATGGGGTGAATGATTATTTCGAATTGCCTGAAGCTTACCAAAACCAGATGTATCATTTCACCATTACGATTTACAATCGATGGGGTGGGGTTGTGTTTACATCTCGCGACAAGTCATTTCGGTGGAATGGTGAGGTGAATGGCGAAATCCCCACAAATGTATTGTACAATTACATCATACAATACAAAGACCGTATAGGATCCAGTTTCTTGTTGAAAGGTTCTCTGTTGGTGTTATAATGAAAAATAAGCGGCCTGCCGAACAGCAGGCCGCTTTGTTGGATATAGAATAATAGTTGTTTTTTGTGGGCGAACAACTAAATTTCGTCTATCATCTTCTTGAAGAAGGTGGCTCTGTCGGCGCCTTCGCCCGTGTTGAGGAGGACGGTCTCGCCGTTGCGGATCTCTCCCTCTTCCAGCGCTTTGTAGAAGCCGGCGAAGCAGACGATGGAGGCTGGGCCGAGATAGATGCCGCGCTCGTCCTTGACAATCTTGCCGTAATGGGCCAGCTCGCTCTCCTTGACCTGCAGGAAGGTGCCACCGCTCTTGCGCACGATGGGTGCGACAATGGGGAACATGCCCGGATTGCCGGCAGAGAGGATGGATACCATGGTCTTGGGGTTGGGAATGACAGGATAGTTGTTTTCATACCCCTCCGGAAATCCGGCCTCCACGGCTTTGGTCCATGCCTGCACCATCGGGTCGCAGGTGTCCTGCTGGATGAGCAGCATACGGGGCATCTTGGTCTCAGGGAAGGCGGTCTGAAGGTCGCGGATGCCCTTGTCAAGGGCGATGGGGCCTGTGCCGCCCGCCACGGCCTGTACATACACGTCGGGCATCTTGCCTAACTGACGCAGATACTCGAACACCATCGTCTTCTTGGCCTCCACGCGAATGGGGTCGATGTTGCCGGTGGAAATCAGCACGTGGTTTTGCTCGTGGAAATCGTTGGCCGCTTTCTTGGCATCGCCGTAAGTGCCATCGCACACAATGACGGTCTGACCATAGGAGCGGATGGCCTGCACGGTGTCATCAATGGCATCGTGCGGCATAAAGACGGTGAACTTGATGCCGGCCTCCGCCAAGTAACGGGCGTATGCGGTGGCGGTGTTGCCCGTGGATGCCACACAGAACTCCTTCACACCGTTCTCCTTGAAGAGGGAGGCGGCCAAAGAGGCGGCAATGTCCTTGAAGGTGTTGCTGCCCCCGTTCAGGTCGTTGCGATAGACCATCACCTTGCAGTCAATTCCATACTTCTCCCGGGCCAGCTTCTCTAGAAAGTCCCACTCCTCAATGGGAATGGCACCCTCGCCGAATGAGACGATGTTTTTCGGGTCCATCACCGGCAGGAAGTCAAAATAATGATAGAAGTTGGCCGGCTTGTGCTCGGGCTTTGTGAGCTCCGTGATTTTATGATAATCGGCACTATACACGACCTCGGCGCGCTTGCAGCCGCAGGAACATTCTTGGTTCATCTCAAACCATGTGGCGAAGTCGGGGATGACTTGGCCGCATTTTGTGCATACGAGTTTGTATTTCATATTCATACTCATGAATTTTACAAGTTGTAAATATCGCATTTAAAAGGCTGCAAATGTACATAAATTATGAATACATCTTTTGTCGTTAGGATACCCTTTTTTGCACTGCCCCATGTCCATTACAATGCGCGACACGGCCGTCTATAATGGCACGCTTATCCAAGTCTTGCGTGGCGAGAGGCTGTCTTATGAATTCCCCGCCGACATTTGAACCGCCCCGGAACGGTCACGGCTCCAGTGGTGGGCGGCAATCTCTCCCTGCCGGTCATAGCCGTCCCAACTACACACTCCTTATCAGACGCACGGAAACCCTGAAGGTCACGAATCCTTCAGAAACGGATGAGGCGTGTGCGCTGATGTATGAATGAAACGACGTGTTCTGTTTTTAACAAATCATTGTTAAAACTAAATTTTCTGCAAATTTTATATTAATCATATCATAATTTTCATATTTTTGCAGCCGAAAAAATATGAACGATTATGTTAGTACGAACATTCAGTTGTGCCCTGATGGGTGTCGCGGCCATTCACATCACCGTTGAGGTGAGTGTGGACGTGGGCATTGGCTTTCATCTGGTCGGGCTCCCCGACAGTGCCGTCAAGGAGAGCCAACAGCGCATTGAGACGGCGTTGAAGAACTACAATTTCAAGATGCCGGGACGGAAGATCGTGGTCAACATGGCGCCGGCCGACATCCGCAAGGAGGGCTCGGCCTATGACCTGACGTTGGCCATCGCCATCCTGGCGGCCTCCCAGCAGATCAAGGGCGGCGAGCGGCTCAAGGACTACTACATTATGGGGGAGCTGTCATTGGACGGCACCTTGCAGCCCATCCGCGGGGCCCTGCCCATCGCGCTGGAGGCCCGCAAGCGCGGCATGAAAGCCTTGATATTGCCGGAGCAGAACGCCCGCGAGGCCGCCATCGTGCAGGGCCTCGACATCCTCGGCGTCAAAAATATCAAGCAGGTCATCGACTATTTCAACGAAGACATGCCCATCGTGCCCACGACTGTGAATATCGAGAACGAGTTCCGGCGCAGTCTGAACAACTACGAGCACGACTTCAGCGACGTGAAGGGACAGGAGAACATCAAACGGGCGCTGGAGATTGCGGCGGCGGGCGGCCACAACGTCATCCTCATCGGTCCGCCGGGGTCGGGCAAGACCATGTTGGCCAAACGCCTGCCCTCCATCTTGCCGCCCCTGACGTTGAACGAGGCATTGGAGACCACCAAGATACATTCCGTGGCAGGCAAAATGAGCCGCTATTCCTCATTGATAGCGGTACGTCCCTTCCGTTCCCCGCATCACACTATCAGTGACGTGGCGTTGGTCGGTGGCGGCACGCACCCGCAACCCGGGGAAATCTCGCTGGCGCACAATGGAGTGCTCTTTCTCGACGAATTGCCGGAGTTCAAGCGACAGGTGCTGGAGGTGATGCGACAGCCATTGGAGGACCGTTTTGTCACCATTTCGCGCTCGCAGTATTCGGTGGAGTTCCCGGCCTCTTTCATGTTCGTGGCAGCCATGAATCCATGCCCGTGCGGTAACTACAACCATCCGACGATAACCTGCACCTGCAAGCCTTTTGAGGTACAGAACTACTTGAACAAGGTCTCCGGCCCCTTAATGGACCGCATCGACCTGCACGTGGAGGTGGTGCCGGTCAGCCACGAGGAGCTGGCCAGCAGCAAACCGGTGGAGAAGAGCGCCGACATCCGCAAGCGCGTGGTGGCGGCGCGCGAGATCCAGAAGGCGCGTTTCGCCAACCACTACAACATCTTCTGCAACGCGCAGATGACGAGTCGCATGGTGCGCCAGTTCTGCGTCATCGACGAGGCGGGCCAGAAGGTGCTCAAGGACGCGATGGACCGCCTGGGTCTCTCCGCACGCGCCTACGACCGCATCCTCAAGGTGGCCCGCACCATCGCTGATTTGGACGGCAGTCCCGGAATCGGGTTCGGCCACCTGAGCGAGGCCATCAATTTCCGGAGCCTGGATAGGGACAATTGGGGGAGAAAGTGAAGATTGCATGTTCTGCTTTTGCCCCTGTCGGGACCATTGTGTTGCCCCTAATCGGGGCACGGTTTCGCCCCTG
>CAMVIT010000108.1:0-4374 GCA_947167635.1 uncultured Bacteroidales bacterium
CAACATCCGGGCGGCGGTGAAGGCATGTGGGGATATGTATTCGGGAACAACGGCCTCAGAGCAGTTGGGGTTGATGCCGAAGATGACATACACGGCCAAGACTGCCAGATGCCCGACCCATTTCCGACTTTTCGTCTCCAAAGGACCTTAGTTTTTCAGCGCGGCAATTTCCTTGATGGCGTTGATGCAGGTGTCGATCTCCTCCTCCGTGTTGAAGGCGCCGACGCTCAGGCGGACGGTGCCGTCAACCGGCAAGGTGCCGATACGCTCATGCACCAGCGGAGCGCACTGAAGGCCGGTGCGGCATGCGATGTCGTAATCGACGTCGAGCATGGTGCCGACATCCATGGCCTCGAAACCGCGCACGTTGAGGGAAAGCACCGGGTTCTGGTTCTCCACGGAGGTGGCGCAATAGACGGTGACACCTTCCACGTTGCGCACGCCATCGGCGAGACGCTTCCAGAGTTTCATCTCCTGATCGTGGATGTTCTGGATACCCTTCTCCTCAATCCATTTCACACCGCGATAGAGTCCGGCGATGCCGAGCATGTTCATGGTGCCGGCTTCAAGACGATAGGGATACTCATCCAGATGGGTGCGGACAGCGGAGCGCACACCGGTGCCGCCAAAGCGGGTTTGGCGCACCTCAACGCCCTCGGCCACATAGGAGCCGCCGATGCCGGTGGGTCCCATCAGGCATTTGTGGCCCGTGAAGGCGTAAGCATCCACGCCGTATTCAAGCATGTTCATCTCCACCGCGCCAGCGCCCTGGCTGCCGTCCACCACGAAAATCAGGCCGTTCTCCTTGCAGACCTTGCCGATCTCTTTGATGGGTTGCACCGTGCCAATGACGTTGGAGCACTGGGTGCAAACCACCATCTTGGTGTTGGATTTGATGGCTTTCTTGAAATCGTCGGGATGGACATAGCCCGCCTCGTCGAAAGGCAGATAGGTCACCTCAATGAGCCCTTGCTGCTCCAAGCAGTAAAGGGGACGAAGCACTGAGTTGTGCTCCAGCATGGTGGTGATGACATGCATGCCTTTCCGGGCAAGGCCTTGTATCAGGATATTCAGCGAATCCGTGGCGTTGTAGCTGAAGGTGAGGCGGCGTTCATCGACCTTGGCACCGCCGTTGAACAATTGTGAGAGCAGGCGACGGGTGTCGGTCAACAACTCACCGGTCTCGATACCGGCATCGTAGCCGGCACGACCGGGACTCACGCCATGCTCGCGATAGAAACTGTCCATGAAATCATACACCTCTTTGGGCTTTGGATAAGAAGTTGCGGAATTGTCTAAATATATCATAATCTGGCTTTTTAAAAACGGGTGCAAAAATACATTTTTTTTGTACTTTTGCGCGCTCAAAAAAACAGGTATTTCTAAACCCACACACAAATATGAAAAAGATATTAGTCATTGGTGCCTGCGGACAGATTGGTTCTGAGCTGACACCCGCTTTGCGCAAAGAATACGGCACGGACAACGTCGTTGCTGCCGACATGGTTTACCCTTTGAAAGGCGACCTCGCCGATGCGGGGCCCTCTTGCAAAATTGACGCCACCAACGCTCAGGAGATCGCCGATGCCGTGAAGAAATACAACATCGATGCCATCTACAACCTCGCCGCCATCCTCTCCGCCAAGGCGGAGGCCAACCCCATGTTAGGCTGGAACGTCGGCGTGGGCGCTTTGATCAACTGTCTGGAAGTCTCCCGCGAATTCGGCTGCGCCCTCTTCACCCCGAGCTCCATCGGCGCCTTCGGCCCCGACACCCCGCACGACATGACCCCGCAAGACACCATCCAGCGCCCCAAGACCATCTACGGCGTCACCAAAGTCACCGGCGAGCTGCTGAGCGACTACTACTTCAAACGCTTCGGCGTCGATACACGCTCAGTGCGTTTCCCCGGACTCATCTCCAACGTCACGCTCCCCGGCGGTGGCACCACCGACTATGCCGTCGAGATCTACTATGCCGCCGTGAAGGGCGAGAAGTTCACCTGCCCCATCGCGAAGGGCACCTTCATGGACATGATGTACATGCCCGACGCACTCAAGGCCGCCATCGACCTCATGGAAGCCGACCCCGCCAAGCTCGTTCACCGCAACTCCTTCAACATCACGGCCATGAGTTTCGAACCCGAAATGATCTACGCGGAAATCAAAAAACACATTCCCGATTTCCAGATGGAATATCAATACGACGAGCTGCGCCAGACCATCGCCGACTCCTGGCCCAACCAAATGGACGACCATTGCGCCCGCGAGGAATGGGGCTTCAAACCACAATACGACCTGGCCTCCATGACGACGGACATGCTTGACGTTCTCAGCAAGAAGTTGAAATAATTCGCTTTTATATTATTATAGTATGTAAGGTCTGCCACCGGCAGGCCTTTGTTTTTCCCAAAAACATCATCATGGTGAACGTCCAATAAAAAGTGTATTTTTGCACCCTTAAACTCAACCCGATGGAAGTAACCAGACTTTTCGACATGTTGGAGCGCAATGTGGTGGAATTCCCCCATGAAGACGCGCTTTGCGGCAAGGACAACGGCACATGGGTCAAGCACAGCTCCCAAGACTACCTTGACACTGTCAACAACATCTCATACGGCTTCATGCAACTCGGCATCAAGAAGGGGGATTGCATCGCCACCATAACCCCGAACCGGCCAGAGTGGAACTTCCTTGACATGGCCATCATGCAACTTGGAGCCATCCATGTGGCCATCTACCCTACCATCAGCGAAAGCGACTACGACTATATCCTGCACCACGCCGACGTGAAGCTCATTTTCGTCTCCGGCTGGGAACTGTTGCGCAAGATCACCAACATCATCGCCAACATTCCCGGACTGGTGGATAAGGTCTATACTTTCAGAAACTTGCGTGGATACAGGCACCTGAACGAGGTCGTGGAACTCGGGCGCGTCAATCCGGCCCCGCAATATCTCAAGGAAATCAAAGCCAGCATCTCCCCCGACGACGTGGTCTCCATCGTCTATACCTCCGGCACCACGGGGAATCCCAAGGGTGTGATGCTCACCCACCGCAATTTCCTCACCAACGTGGAGGGCATCCTGCCTATCATCCCCACGCCCAACGACTACAACCGTGTGCTCAGCTACCTGCCGCTCTGCCATGTGTATGAGCGCATGATGAACTACTCGTGGCAATATCTCGGCATTCCCGTCTATTACGCGGAAAGCCTGGCGAAAATAGCCGACAACATGCAGGAGGTCAACCCTTCCATTTTCACCACCGTGCCACGGTTGTTGGAGAAGATATACGACAAGATTCTCGCCAAGGGACGCAAGCTCACTGGCATCAAGCACAAGCTCTTTTTCTGGGCCAACGACATCGCGTTGGAGTATGATTTCAACAAGAAGAAATCTTACTATCGCAAGCTCAACCGCGCCCGCAAGTTAGTGCTGAACCAGTGGAAGGCCGTCACCGGCACGAACCTACGGGTCATCGTGACGGGCGGCGCAGCCATCCAGCCCCGCATTTCCCGCATCTTTTGGGCTTTGGGCGTGCCCGTGCTCGAAGGCTATGGCACCTCGGAGACCTCCCCCGTGATTTCCGTGAGCAACTTCTTCAAAAACGGTCTCGAATTCGGCACGGCGGGTCCTGTGCTCCCTGGCACACAGGTGAAAATCGCCGAAGACGGCGAGATCCTCTCCAAGGGCAACCATGTGATGAAGGGCTACTACAAAGCCGACGACCTCACCGCCGAGGCTATCGACAAGGACGGGTGGCTACACACCGGTGACTTAGGCAAGCTCTCGCCCGAAGGCCGTCTCAGCATCACCGGCCGAAAGAAGGAGATGTTCAAAACCGCCTTTGGCAAATATGTGGTCCCGACCATCATCGAGAATAAGTTCGCGGAGGACTCCCTCATCGACAATATCATGGTGGTGGGAGAGAACAAACAGTATGCTGCCGCCCTCATCGTGCCCAACTTCCCCGACCTGCGCGCCTGGTGCGTGAACAAAGGCATCGACTACACCACCAACGAGGAGATGATCAAGCATCCTGACGTGCTTGCGAAATACAAGAAGATTGTGGATCACTTCAACCAGTTCTTCGGCGACACCGAGAAGGTGAAACGATACATCCTCATCGGCTACGAATGGTCGGTGGCCACGGGCGAGCTCACCCCTACCCTCAAGCTGAAGCGCAACATGCTGATGAAGAAGTACGAGGAACAGATAGAGAAGCTGTTCAGCTAGGTGCGGGGTCAATAGCGTCCTAAATATTTTTTTTGAAAGATAAGGGCAAAGGTCGGGATTCTTTCCGACCTTTGCGGTGAGAAAAAAAAACCTTATCTTTATGGCGGCAAATATAACACTTTTCGCGCAAGCAATAG
>CAMVIT010000109.1:0-4298 GCA_947167635.1 uncultured Bacteroidales bacterium
TGCCCAATCCGGCTTCGGTAAGGTTGGAGCTTCCCACGATGCCATAGTCGTGTACGGCATCCAGTTTGTCTTCGTATATGTAGGCTTTGGCGTGGCAGAACGCATTGTTGATGGTGCGGATTTTCACCGTTTCCCGTTTCAGGAAGGCCACGGCATTCTTTGCGTAGTATGAGAGTTGGAATCCGTTTTCTAGATCGCTGTCCCCTTGTAGCATGTTCACGGCCTTTTTCAGGAAATCTTCGTCCCTTTTCATATCGTGAATATCCCCCAACACCATTCTGTAAGAGTTGCTTTCGGAAAGCTCCTGATAGAGTAGGTGGAGTGCCGCGATGGAGAAGAACCCCGTCACAACGTCCATCCGCCCGACTCTCGCGGACGGGTCTGTATAGGAGAGTATGCAGTCCCAGACCGTTTTGATGTCCGGGTTGGAGCCGTAGCTTTGCTTGTTGTCTATTATCATTCTGTCTTAGTTTACGTCTGTCAGCTGCGTTGCGATGCTTGGGCTGGATATCAATTAATTGTGGTAAACCCTATTGCAACGCCTTTTATATGTTTCGTCGCCCGCCTTCAGCCCGTCCGGTGCAACGGTGCGGACAACGGCGCAAAGATAAGTATTTTTCGAATAATTAGTCCCATCAAACTTCTTTTCCCGCAAAAAAAATGTACCTTTGCACCCTCAAACCCCACCCGCTATGAAAAAACATCTCCTCACCATCCTCCTGCTTTTCCTTGGCATGGCTGCTCTCCAAGCGCAGAACACCCAGACCATCCTCTCCCCGGACCAGAAACTGAAGCTGAAAGTGGACCTCAGCGGCGACAGAATCCGCTACTCCGTCACAGTCGACAACAGTGAGTTCCTGAAACCATCGCAAATCGGGATGGAACTGGACAACGGCACGTTGCTGGGCCGTGAGCCCATCCGCTCCCTGCGCAAGGGCGGCCGCCGGAGCGTGGACCGTATGGTGGCCTCCCCGCTCTACCGCAAGGACTCCATCCGCGACCAATACAACGAACTGTACCTCCAGTACAAAGCGGGCTATAGTGTCGTGTTCCGCGTCTATAACAATGGCGTGGCCTACCGCTTTGAGACCGCTTTCAAGGATTCCATTACGATTGCGCACGAAATCGCGGAGTTCAACTTCTCCGAAGGGTCTTCTATGGGGGAACTTAACGGTACAAAAGCACTCATCCCTTATGTTAACCGAAAACCAGCAATAGATGGGGATTTTTCGGAGCAATACTGTACCTCTTTCGAGAACACATACGTGGACACTTTTCTTCGCGACATGGCTGGTGACCGACTTGCCTTTTTACCGATGTTGGTGTCTCAAAATTATCACGCTGATGGCGCGTATTTTTCCGGTTTGAAATCCCGTCTTGCCGTCATCACCGAGGCCGACCTGCACGACTATCCCGGCATGTATCTCAAGCACACCGAGGGCAATTCGATGATCGGCTACTTCGCGCCGCTGCCAAAAACCTGGGAGCAGGGCGGGCACAATAACCTGCAGTATGTGGTAAAAGAGCGTCACGACTACATCGCCAAGACCGCCGGCACAAGAAACTTTCCGTGGCGCGTCATCGCCATCACCACCGAGGATAAGGATTTGGCAGACAATGACCTCGTCTATCTGCTTTCCGAACCTTCGAAAGTGTCTGACATCTCGTGGATTAAGCCCGGCAAGGTGGCATGGGACTGGTGGAACAACTGGAACATCTGGGGCGTGGATTTCAAGGCCGGCATCAACAACGAGACCTACAAATACTACATCGACTTTGCCGCCGAGAAGGGCATCGAATATGTGATTCTCGACGAGGGCTGGGCCGTGAACAAGCAGGCCGACCTATTCCAGGTTGTACCCGAAATCGACCTGCCGATGCTGGTGAAATATGCGGCATCCAAGGGTGTTGGCATCGTGCTATGGGCCGGTTTCGCTGCGATGGACAAGGATATGGAGCGCGTTTGCAAGCACTACTCCGAGATGGGCGTGAAGGGCTTCAAGGTCGATTTTATGGACCGCGACGACCAGATTGTGGTCAATTTCTACGAGCGGATGGCCGCAATGGCAGCCAAATACCACCTTTTCATCGACTTCCACGGGGCGTACAAGCCCACGGGATTGAGTCGCACCTACCCGAATGTGCTCAACTACGAGGGCGTGTTCGGGTTGGAGCAGTGCAAGTGGGCCGACAGCAAGACCGATATGGTGAAGTACGAGGTCACCATCCCGTTTATCCGGATGTTGGCCGGTCCGCTGGACTTCACCCAGGGCGCGATGCGCAACGGTGCCAAAAACTGCTATTTCCCCAGTTGGAACGAGCCGATGAGCCAGGGCACGCGCTGCCGCCAGCTGGCCGAGTACGTCATCTTTGACGCACCCTTCGCGATGCTCTGCGACGCACCCACGGCCTATATGCAGGAGCCCGAATGCACCGAGTTCATCGCCAAGGTGCCCACCGTGTGGGACGAAACCCGCATTTTGGATGGCCGTGTGGGCGAGTATATCGTCTCCGCCAAACGCAAGGGCGACACCTGGTATTTCGGCGCCATCACCGACTGGAACGCCCGCACCGTCGAGATCGACCTCAAGGCCTCGGGCATCACCTCCGGCACCGTGACGATGTTCGTCGATGGCCCCAACGCCCACCGCAAAGGCGTTGACTATCAAAAGAAAACGGTGGCTGTTCCCGCAGATGGCAAGTTGAGTGTGGAGTTGGCCCCGGGCGGGGGAGCCGCGATAAGAATTGAGAATTGAGAATTGTAGAGGCATTCGGTCGCACGCCTTAAAAATTAACACATTGGACAGCCCCGCAGGGGCAAGAGCTTGGTGAATTGGTTGAATATGCGGAGAAAAACAGATTATCCAGACGATGAGGATGTCCTGCTGTACAATAAGCCGGACAAGGGGGGGATCATCCCCCTGGGCATTGCTTTGGGTATTCTGCTTTTGTTCTTCATCCCTTTTTCCACCTTCGTGTTGGAGGATGGCCCTGTGGAGTTTTTTGATGAGCTTATCTTGCGGTTGATTTTCCTGGGAGTGCCCGGCTATCTGGTTTTCATCCTCCTCTACAGCATTCTGTGGGAATTGATGGGGGAGGAGAAGGTGAGTTGTACGGGAACGCAACTCCGCATCCGGCAGAAAATCACATTCGCCAAAGAGTATATCATCCCGTTGAACAGCATAATGGAGATTGTCCCTTACGATGAGCCGCTGATTTATGCGGCACTTCCCACCCGTGACCCGTGCGTGCGATTGTCATACAAAACCGGCGATGATAAAATACGCAAGGTCTATTTCGGCTATCATCTCAGCCAAAAACAACAGGCTAATATGGTGGAGAGCATCCAAGAACTATTAGTGGAGAGTGTCGTGTGAAAATGGTTATGCCTCCTTCTCAAACAAAGCGTCCATTGTGATGGCAGAATGGAACTGTCCGGAATAGCTGTTCCGGGTCAGGCCATACGTGGTGACAAGCGCAAGCTGGATGGATTTCCGGCATCCAATAATTTGCTGCATAACCAACTATTTGAAATTGTCCGCAAAAATACATTTTTTTCTTTATATGGACAAGTTCTAACTATATTATTTGTCCAAATGAACCATAATATTTGTTTATATGGACAAAAACTATGGACGAATTGTGTCCAGATAATTCATGTTCTGGCTTCTGAAAAATGCTATTTTTGCCACCTAAAAACATATTTTTATGCCAACGAACCCCAAATCAGACCCGAACGAGCTTGACGGCCGCACTCTACTGCTGCGCAGCCGCCCGGAACAGGATAATATACTGGTGTTCGGTGGTACAACCCTGATTGGGCTGTTTTTCTGCTTCACGGCGTTTTATTTTGTGATTTCCGAGATTATTAAAATCGGTTGGCGAGGCTTGGACGGATTTTGGCCGTTTATGAACGGTTTTTTCCAGGCGTTCATCATCTGCGGTGTTCCCATCGCTTACACGCTAATGGTTTTGGATATGCTGATTTGGCAGATAAAAGGCGAGGAGCTTGTCACCTATTCGGAAAAGGACTTGCTCGTCCAGCATAAGAGTCTGTTCAGCAAGGAATGGCGGATTCCGTGGGACTGCATCCTGGAAGTGAAAGCATATTCTTATCCGTGGTACAAATTTAAAGGGCGAGATGGGGACGAAACACTTTGTCTGACTTACAAAAACGCGAAAGACAAGACCAAAAAGGTGCGGTTCGGACTGTTGCTCAACGAAGACCAACAGGAGATTGTTGTAGAGCGCATTAAGGAGCTGTGCGTGAAGAACTTCGGAAAATAAAAATTAAAACA
>CAMVIT010000110.1:0-4182 GCA_947167635.1 uncultured Bacteroidales bacterium
TCGAGCACAACATCGAGATGCTGAAGTCCTGCGACTGGCTCATCGAACTCGGTCCAGGCGGCGGAGCGATGGGCGGCGACATCATCTTCGAGGGAACGCCCAAAGCGATGGCGGAGGATAAGGGGTCTGTCACGGGGCCTTATTTGCGGTAGTTTTCACCACACTGCGCTTCGCTTGTGTGGTGTTAGTCGCACTGCGTGCGTGTCGTCTCTCCGAGACGTTGAAAATTCACGATCAATGGATTTCCATTCTGCGGCGAACAACATCTGGGTATGGCATCATATACGCAACGGTATTCAAATCAACTTTTGATGCGAATATTACCTTTATTTACTTCATATCATCTCGTGTTTGATAATTTTTGTATTTTTGCAGCGAAAAAAAATATTATTTATTTCAAATATTGATATGAAAACCCCGTGTTGGATATGGCAATATGACGAATGGCCCCGTTTCTGTTGGAACAATGACAGCATCATTGCTCCGCTGGCTCGGGTTCGGGAAAAACAAGGACGGCTGCTGGGTCTGATGGATGGCTTGGGATTTGATGTGCAAAGCGCCTCTTCGCTCGAAGTGATGACTGAGGACGTGTTGCGCAACAGCGAGATAGAAGGCTTGCTCCTCAATGTCGAGAACGTGCGTTCTTCGGTGGCACGACACCTCGGACTTGACATCGGCGGATTGTTCCATTCGGATCACTATACCGAAGGAGTGGTGCAGGTGATGATGGATGCCGTACAACAAGCCGACACTCCGTTGACCGAAGAACGGCTGTTCAACTGGCACGCTGCCTTGTTCCCCACCGGAAGAAGTGGCGTCACACCCATCACCGTGGCGGCATGGCGCACAGGCGAGGAACCGATGCTGGTAGTGAGTGGTGCTATGGGAAAGGAGAAAATCCACTACGAGGCACCGCCTTCGGACGATGTGCCCCGTCAGATGCAACAGTTTATACAATGGTTTAACAGCGAGCCCTCCACCGATCCCGTGTTGAAGGCCGCCATCGCGCACCTCTGGTTTGTCAACATACACCCTTTTGATGATGGCAACGGTCGTTTGACACGCACACTCACCGATATGCTATTGGCACGGGCCGACGGATCTCAACAGCGTTTCTACAGCATGTCGGCGGCCATTTTGCGCGACAGGAACAACTACTATGATTTGCTGGAGTATATGGGCAAACATGGGTTGGACATCACCCGATGGCTTTTGTGGTTCCTGCAAACCATGGAAGACGCCATCGACACCGCGGTTGAGAAAACCCAACGGGCAATAAGGAAATCATTGTTTTGGCAGAAGAACCGCACCGTTGTGTTGAATGAACGGCAAATCAAGGTCATCAACCGGCTTTGGGATGGATTTGAGGGCAAACTCAACACCAGCAAATGGGCAAAGATGACAAAGGCTTCCTCCGCCACCGCCTTGCGCGACATACTGGACCTTGTGGATAAAGGTATCCTTTGCCGCACCGAGGAAGGAGGCCGCAGCACCAATTACAGATTGGTTGAATAAGCTATGAAAATTCGTATAAGAGTTGAGGTGCATCAGGGAACTGGCTATGTTGCGGAATTTTCATAGTGTTGCAATTCTTTGAACGGAATTCAAAATAATTTGTACTTTTGCAAGTTCAAAGAAGAAACTGATTATGGAACATAAAAACAACAAATCAGGTTCAAACAAACAATGAAAAAGAAAGTATCCAAAAAATCCGAACCTTTGACGTATGAAGAAGCGGTAGTGTTGCACGAGTCCGGCAATAAGTTGTCAGACGAGCAGGTTTTGGAGATTTACCGTCTCGCCTACGCATACGATCATGGAGAACGACATTTAAAATGCGACCACGTCAAAGCTTTGGAATTGTATCGAATGGCGGCTGCACACGGAGATCATGATGCTGAATTCGCGGTCGGTTTGTGTTATTATTATGGCCAAGGATGCGATGTTGACTATACTAAGGCGGTGGAGTGGTATCGGCGAGCGGCCGACCATGGCAACAGGGAAGCAATGCATAACCTTGCTAATTGCTATTATTACGGTGAAGGCTGTGAAAAGGATTTAGCCAAGCATATCTATTGGCTTAAGCGAGCGGTGAAAAAGGGGGACCCCCTGGCGATGTGGTCCCTTTCCACACGCTATCGCTATGGCGAAGGGGTGCGGAAGAATTTGCCTGCGGCCATCCGCTGGATAAAAAAATCGGCAGAAGGCGGTTGTGCTTGGGGGCAATACGACCTTTCGTGGTATTATCGGAAAGGCATTGGTGTGGAACAAAGCGATGAATTGGAATTCTTTTGGGCTATGAAAGCGGCTGAACAAGGCGATGATTATGCGCAAAACACCGTTGGAACCTTCTATAGTGACGGAATCTCTGTGAAGAAAGACAGTGAAACGGCCATGCAGTGGTTTCGTCGTGCGGCCAAAAAGAAAAACGAGGAGGCTGCATATAACATGGCCATCCTTTATGAAGAAGGCGACGGTGTGGAGCAAAACTACAAAGAGGCTTTGCGATGGTATCGTTTGGCCGACAAATGGGGAAAAGAGGGAGTGGAAGAGGATATAATTCGCCTGAAGGCACTCATCAAGGCATAAAATAGCCTCGACAGCAATATTTGCAGACTTTCGGGCTATATCTCAACAAAAAATCGAGTTATAGCCCGAAAGTTCGCATTTTCATTTTGTTTGAATTGATGTTTTTTGTCCAAAGACATTGAAAAACTAGTATTTTTGCCGCTCAAAAACAAATAAAGAAAGTTTTAAAACAAATTCAATATGAAACACATTACTAAAATTCTCACAGTTTGCTGTCTTATGGTGGTGGCTATGGCGCTGGCGATCGGTGTCAGCGGATGCCGTAACAGCCAACCCGAGTATTGTACCGTGAAAGGTACCATCAAGGGACTTAAAGAGGGAACAAAAATCAGACTGGAAGACGCGTTCGACCATTTCAAGGTTATTGAGACGACCCGTGTCAAGGATGGAAAATTTGAGTTCCATCCTCGTATTTCAACACCAACCCACGTGTATTTGTATTCGCAGGACGACATTCAATTGAAGGATTTCTTTCTGGAGCCGGGAACGATTGTCGTGGAAGTGGACGCCTCTGACGAGAAGGATTATGAGGTCAACAACGCGATTGGCACTACCGCCAACGATATCTTCAAGAAGATTGACGAATTAGAAAACAGTGGCGATCAAGAGGCGGTCGAGGCGATCAAGCGAGAAGTGATTAACGCAGAACAAGCTGGTCCGTTGGCATTGTATTATGCGGCACATTGGTATTCATCGGCAGAGGCGCTTGGCATTCTCGACCGCCTGATACCTGAGCTGGCTGATAAGCAATACGTTTCTGAATTACGTGAGGAACTGACACGTCGTCTGAAAACCGAGCCTGCTCCAGAAGGTGGTAAGCCCAACTATTTCATTGACATGACCTATCCTGACGCTACCGGGAAGCCTGTCAGCCTGAGTTCGGTGGTAAACAATCCGGCCAACCGCTATGTCCTGCTGGATTTCTGGGCAACCTGGTGCAGCGGATGTGTGGAGAAGATCCCACAGCTTAAGGAACTCTACGCCAAATATCACGAAAAGGGATTGGAGATCTATTCCGTAGCGGAGAACCCCGATGTGGAGTATTGGAAGACCTTCATCAAAGAAAAAGGTATGACGTGGGTGAATGTATGTGACGATCATCCCGGACGAGACGGCAAGGCGTGGAAAGATTATACCCTTCCCGGCATTCCGACCGTCCTGCTGATTGACGGCGAGACTGGCGCCATCATCGCCCGCGATGTGGATATGGACAAGATACTGGGTGAATTACTCCAATAGTGGTAGAGACGTACCATGGCGCGTCCCTACCGAGCAATTTCATTTGTCCGCGTATATTCGAAATTTGTGTATCTTTGCAGAAAAAAAATCACATTAGTTAACAGGAATCAATCAAAATGAAAAACATCCCATTTATCGTCATCGCCGCCGTGGTGCTTGCCTCCTGCGGGCAGAGCGGCAAGAGCAGCCAACCCCAAACCGAGAAAGAGACGGCGCAGCCCGAGGCCGCGACCGTCTATCTGACCCGTGACATCAGTCCCGAGGCGTTGGTGAAAATCTACAAAGCGCTGGGCGTGGAAGCCAAGGGCCGCGTGGCCGTGAAGATCTCCACCGGCGAGGGCAGCAACCCCAACT
>CAMVIT010000111.1:0-4104 GCA_947167635.1 uncultured Bacteroidales bacterium
ACTACCGTAACGCCTACGGTCTTTACAATATGTGCGGCAACGCGGCGGAGATGGTCTTTGAGCGCGGCATCGCGATTGGCGGCAGTTGGTACGACCCCGGCTACGACATCCGCATCGACAGTGAGAAACCCTACGACGGCCCGTCCCCACTGGTCGGCTTCAGGGTGATTGCGGTGCGGAAACGATGAATTTTCAAGCGTATAATCAGCTCGGCCTGTTGCCTTGGCAATCCGTGAAAATAGTATCTTTGCAGGCATTTTTAATTCGCGCGCAATGAAAAATAACTCCCTGATACTCTTTTTTATGGTCCTGTTGACGTTTGTTGGTGCCTCCGCGCAAGTGAGAATCGTCAATCCCACCGTGGAGATGCAGGACGGCAGCCAACCGCTTTCTACGAATCAGCCCCGTTTCAGCTGGAGATATGCCGATGATGGTTCCGTACAGAATGTGCGGCAGACCTCCTACCGCATCATCGTGAGCTCCACCGAAGAGAACGCCCGCAACAATGTCGGCGACCTATGGGACTCCAAGACCGTTCTTTCCGACCAGATGTTGTACATTTCCTACCAGGGCGAGCCGATGCACAGCCGCGACAAGGGCTACTGGAAGGTCATTACTTCTGTCACCTGTAACGAGACGGGTGGAGAATCCGATAAGAACAAAGCAGGGAGTAAAACGGTCACAACTACATTGGAAAGCATGGTCAACACGTTTGAAATCAGTTTGTTGGAGCAGGAAGACTGGAGCGCTTTGTGGATTGGGCACGAATTTGACGATGACAGTTTGGTGCGCAGGACCCGCATTGCGGCTCGTTACCTGCGCAAGGAGTTTCAGCTGCGCGACAACGTCCGTGAGGCGCGACTATACATCTGTGGTCTCGGACAGTACAGTGCTTTCCTTAACGGCAAAGAGGTTGCGCCGGAAGAGATATTCAAGCCCGCCCTCTCCGACTACCGCAAGCGGGTCTATTTCAACAGCTTTGATGTGACCGCGCAGCTGCACAAGGGTGACAATGCCATTGGTGTCATCCTTGCAGCCGGACGCTATTTCGCTATGCGCTACAACCGAGGCGAGAACGAGTGGGGTGGCGAGACCCATGTGATGCACTACGGCCGCCCGCGTATGATTGTGCAGCTGGAGGTGACCTACCAGGACTTCACCACCGAGCGCATCGTCAGCAATGACAGCTGGAAAATCACCAATCAGGGGCCTGTTCGCACGCTCAATGAGTTTGACGGCGAGACCTATGACGCACGCCTCGAACTCGGGGACTGGACATCCGCCGGTTACGACGATTCCCAGTGGATACCGGTCTTCGGTGTGCATCCGCCCGAGGGTCCGCTGATGCCACAAAGCAACCCTAACCTCAAGGTGCAGGACACGGTGCGCCCCATTGCCTTGTTCCAGAAAGGCGACAAATGGATCCTCGACATGGGACAGAACATGGTGGGTTACTTGAATATGCGCGTCCACGGGCAGCAGACCGGCGACACCGTCACTCTGCGTTTCGGCGAGACCCTCACCCCTGACAACACGCTTTATACCGAAAATCTTCGCGGGGCCGGCTTTACAGACCGATACATTGCAGGAACGCGCATCAACACATCCATTGCAGAGGCGGGGCGGGCCTCGACTCTGCAATGGCACCCCACATTCACCTACCATGGTTTCCGCTATGTGGAAATCTCAGGGATGCGGGACACGCCCGTCCTTAGCGACTTCGAAGGGTATGTGATATATGACGAGATGGCCGTGACCGGCCATTTTGAGACCTCCGACGATATTATCAACACAGTCTATCATAACGCCTTTTGGGGTATTCGTGGTAACTACCGCAGTATGCCCACCGACTGCCCGCAGCGCGACGAGCGGATGGGATGGACCGGTGACCGCACCACCGGCAACTATGGCGAATCCTATATCTTCGACAATCATCGCCTCTACTCCAAGTGGCTGGTCGATGGCGAGGACAGCCAATGGCACAGCGGCTCCCTGTCGGATGTGTGGCCGAACTATTGGCGACGCTATACCGACAACATGACCTGGCCCGGGGCGCTCATCACTGTGGCCGATATGCTCTATACGCGCTATGGCGACATCGAGCCCATCCGTCAGCATTATAACGCCATGAAGAAGTGGATGCTCTATATGAAGCGTAGCTACCTGGTGGACGGTATTCTTATCCGCGATTGCTACGGCGACTGGTGCATGCCACCCGAGTCGCTGGAGCTGGTGCATGCCAAGGACCCTTCCCGCATGACAAAACCTGCGGCCATCTCCACCCCGTTCTACTGCTATCTCGCCGGCAAAATGAAGCATTTCGCTGCTCTGTTGGGGAAGTCCCAGGATGTCGCGCTCTTCCAAACCGACATCATCGTGATTACAAAAGCATACAACGACAAATACCTTGATCGTAAGACGGGGCAATATGACAACAGCACCGTCACCGCCAACATCCTGCCATTGGCGTTCGGGATGGTTCCGAAAGATTTGGAAGGAAAGGTTTTCGGGAACATCATCGACAAGACTGTGAACGAATTTGACGGGCATGTCTCCACGGGCGTGGTGGGCATCCAGCAGTTGATGCGCACGCTCACCGACTACGGTCGCGGCGACCTTGCCCTGAAGATCGCGAGCAGCGACACCTACCCGAGCTGGGGCTATATGGCCAAAAACGGGGCCACCACTATTTGGGAATTATGGAACGGCAACACCGCCGCCCCTTATATGAACTCAGGCAACCATGTGATGCTCCTCGGAGACCTTGTCTTATGGGATTACGAGTACCTTGGAGGTATCCGTGCCAAAGAACCAGGCTATAAGAAAATCCAACTAAAACCGTATCCCATTGAAGGTCTAGACTATGTGAACTGCACTTACAAATCCGTTTCTGGTGATATCCAGAGTTCTTGGAAACGCGATGGCAACCGTTTCAACTGGGAAATCATCATCCCTGCGAACACCACCGCAGAAGTGTGGCTGCCCACCGCTACCGGGTACGAGGTGAAAACTTACGGCAGCGGTCATTGGCGGTTGACATCAACACTGAAATAGGCTGCGGAAAAATTTCCTCGCATTTATACTCTCATTATTCTGAAAAAGAACCAAACTATATGCCACAATGATCAAAAACAAGCAAGACATTCGGACTGAAACCGTGGAGAACAGCGGTAACATTGAAGGCCGCATTAGCAAGGACATCATCCTCACGCCGGCGGAGATGCTGGAGCGCGCGTCGATGTTCAACATCATTACCCTTCCTTCTGGCAGCCGCATTAAGGAGCACCCGCATATCGAAGATGCCGAGATCTACTACATCCTGGAAGGGGAGGCGGAAGTCACCGACAATGACCGGACCGCCATTATGCGCGCCGGCGACGTGATGTTCACCGGCAACGGCGCCCGCCACAGCATCGCCAACCACAGCGGGAAAGACGTGAAGTTTTTAGCGTGCATATTGAGAATGTAGAATGAAGAATATGGTGTATGTTTTTTTCCTGTTTTGCGCTTTTGAATGATTAAATGCAATAGATGTGAAAAAGTTGAGACTTCGGGTGGTTTTTGGTGTCGTGACGATAGTCCTTTTATCCTGCTCCACCACATGCAACAGTGCACCAAAGATCAGTGGGCAGGACCGGCTTCCGCCGCTTTCAGAACGGTATGTCACCCTTGACAGCATTGTGAACGAAGGCTGGCAGCTCTAATTTTCGGAACGCGTGAGCAGGATTGCCTCCGACCTCGTTTCGGAAAAATCGACATGGAGGAAATTGGCGGTTCGTTGACTTGGCGGCCTGTAGAGCCCCACACCCGTTTCGCGGCGAGCAACGAACACCCTCGTCTCAACCTTCTCCCGCGTCGCGACTTTCCCGCGCACGCACCCCTGGCTACCGAGCTCTTGCCCCTGCCGGGGCCGCTCAATGAAAACTTTTAACTATTATCTTTCCTCTATTGTCCCGGAGGGACATCCTCTCAATAACCCCACATAAGCGACGAAGGAGCGCAATGTGGGGATGGATGACGGCACCGACACCCTCTCAATAACCCCACACAAGCGACGAAGGAGCGCAATGTGGGGATGGATGACGGTACCGACACCCTCTCGCG
>CAMVIT010000112.1:0-3964 GCA_947167635.1 uncultured Bacteroidales bacterium
ACTAATCTTCAATGATATATGCCGCCACGATTTCGCCGTAATAGCAGATGTGGTCGCCCGTCTCGATGGTGTAGAACTGGCGGGTGATCTCGTCGTTGAACTGGTCGGACTCCTGCTCCTGACGGTAGAGCACGCGGCACTCTAAAGTCAGCGGAAGCTCCTTGATGCCCGGCACGCTGATGACTTCGGGCTCCACGGGGGTCAGTCCGGCGGCCTCGATCTTGTCCATGTCGCGGCCGCTCTTGCTGCCGCAAACGCCCAACGCCCTGCGGGGGAAGTCGCCCACCGGGACGTTGATGGTGAACTCGCGGCACTGGTCAAGCATCTCGCGCGTGTAGCGTTGCTGGCGCACGTAGGCCACGAACACGGGCCGCTCCCAGATGACGCCAAGCGTGCCCCACCCTATCGTCATGGAGTTCACTTTGTCGCCGACTTTTGTCGTGATCAGGATTCCCGGCCGCAGGGCGCGGATAATGTCGCCCGCATAGTCACGGATATCTATTTCGCGTTTTCTCATAGCTGATGATTTGATGATATAATTACAAAAGGGAGAGCGCAGGCCCTCCCTTTATTCTATGTTTGCGGGTGCACTATTTCTGTGCGGGTTCCCATTTGCATCGGACGGGCGACCTAAAGCGCTGCCTTCACTAACCACGGCTTGGCGCCGATGCATTCGATGAGGCCGAGTTGCTCCTCGCTCCAGTACATGTCCTCTTCCTCGTCCTTCAGATATTCCTTCATCATGTCGAAGGTGGTGAGATCGTCCTTGATGCCGTCCATGCACTTGCGCAGCAGCTCGATGCCGTCAACAGACACCTGGTAGTCGGCTTTCAGGAATTCGATGGGATCCTGGTACAGCTTTTGGGCCTTCACAGCCTCTTGTTTCAACTCGCCGCCCAAATCGAGCAGACGGTCGATGAACTGGTTCACAAAGCCCTGCTCCTCTTCAGCGTGCTCCAAATATTTTTTCTCTAATTTCTTGAATCCCAACGAACCGAAAATCTTCGCCTGCAGCTTGTGTTGAAAGGATTGTGCGTTGAGGTTCGTCACGAAAAATTGTAATGCTTCAATTGATTTTGTCTTATCCATAATCGTACTTATTTGATTAAACAACATAGAAATTTTCGATTGCAAAAGTACAATTAATAATTGTAGGGTATGGAGATTGAAACCGAACAAAATTTGTCTGAAACCGAACAATATTTTTTGTATGTTTGCATTTCAAAAAAGAGACGGACGATTATGTACACACTGAAAGAATGGTGGACACTGACAAGCGGGGCGGAGCCGGTGGAGGTCTGGGACGGGAAGCTGCTTTGTTTGGAAACCGACGCGCAACTGACGAGCCTGACCAACCAGACACAGGGTTTTTTAGCCTGCTACACCTTCACGCTCGTCACCCGAGGTGGGCTTTCGTTGACCTACAACGACCGGGAGATCCGGCTTCGTGCGGGCGACCTTTACATCTATTCGCCGGGCATGGCCGTCACCGTCAACGCCATCACCGACGACTACCGGGGCATTTGTCTGTTGGCGGACGAGAACACAACGCTCGAAACGCCGGTGGTCCGCGACATGATTAGCCTGGCTTACAAGCCCGCCATGCAGCTGACCGAACCGAAACTCACGCTTCCGGAGGAAACGGCCGCCTTGTTCGAGGCCCGGATGCGCGAAATCATCGCCTATCTGCATTCGGACAACCTCTACAAGCAGCAGATTCTGCGTATGCTGTATGCGGTCTTCCTGCTTGACTTTCATAACGTGAAGGAGAAAGTGGGAGCGCACGGACATATCCCGCACCGCATGGAGGAGATCTTCATCGGCTTCAGCCGTCTCTTGCCGCTGCACTTTGTGAAACATCACGACATCGGGTTCTATGCCAACGAGTTGAACATCACGCCCGACTATCTGTCGCGGATCGTCAAGCGAGTTTCCGGGCGCACCGTGGTCGATTACGTCAACCAGATGCTGGTGATGGAAGCGGCTTTCCTGTTGCGCACCTCTCAGTTCTCCATCTCCCAGATCGCCGACCGCCTTCATTTCGCCGACCTGCCCTCGTTCAGCAAGTTTTTCTCGCGCCTGAAGGGGGTGTCGCCGAGGGAGTACCGGGAGAGGAAAAAATAGGGAAATTTCACAGCACATTTCAGAACATTGATTTTATCCCGTACGTTCGCGTGCAAAGTCTCTTCATTCGCGTTGTTCATCACAAATTGTTACAAAACAACTTAGAAATACCCTCAAATAATGATATTCGGGGATGAAGGGAGACGTTATTTTTGTACTCGGAAAAAAGAGCGATCTGTGCTCTTAAAAAATAGGATAAACACAAAACAATAAAATTATGGAAAACAAAATTTCAAAAGTGTCCCTTTTATGGGTGATTGTTATGGTGGGCTTTTTGGCTCACACCGTTGCTGAACTCCTCCCCGTTTTCTGGGGTGTCGATATTGCCATAGCTGGTGCTACGGGCGAAGCACCAACAGGTATGTTGATATTTATGACTGCGGTGTCTTTCTTTATCCCAATGTGTGGCCTGTTCTGTATGCAGTATCGCAAAAGTAAGGCTATGCGTGTTCTCAATCTTGTGCTGGCTTCGCTGACAATGCTTTTCAACATTTTCCACGCCAGCGAGCTAATCACAGAGTTCAGCCCCGTACAACTATTCATACATCCCGTGATGGCCGTCATAGGCGTGTATCTGTTCGTGTTCTCGATACAAGTTCTGAAACAGGAACCTAATACCCAGCCTGACTATGCAGCCTAATTACAAGAATTGGATGCCCAAAGGAATGGTGCTCCTTGCCCTCAGCGGTTCAGTGGCCTGCATGATTCTCTTTTTTGTTTTCAATAGGGTTGAAATGCCGTCGGCCGGCACTCTGAAAGCCGTTTTGAAAATCGTATTCCTCGTCCTTTGCATTGGGTTGGCTTTGGTTACCATTTGGTTATGGCAGTTGCACAGGGCTTTCTCCTATAACGGCACGCGGCAGATGTCGAAGCAAATCATAGAGGGCGTTTCCGCATACGTCACTATACCAGAGAACGGAAAAGGGCTTGATGTGGGATGTGGCAGCGGTGCCTTGACGATTGCCGTGGCAAAACGCAACCCAAAGGTTCAAGTGGTCGGCATTGACCGATGGGGAGGAGAATACGCCTCATACAGCCGGTCTCTCTGCAAAAAAAATGCGGCGGCAGAAGGTGTTGGCAACGCTTATTTCATCAAAGGCAATGCCTTGAAACTGGATTTTGACAACGGTACCTTTGATGCTGTGTTCAGCAACTATGTCTATCACAACATTCCCAGCCGGAATCGGCAAGCCATTCTTTTGGAGACACTTCGTGTGCTGAAAAAAGGCGGCACGTTTACGATTCATGACATATTTGCTCGCGCTTTGTACGGTGATATGAGAAGTTTTATGCAAAAATTGAAGGATATGGGCTATGAAAAAGTGGAAATGATTGACACCACAAACGGGATGTTCATGACCCCATGGGAGGCAACTTGGATGTTATGCAGAGGCTCGGCGATACTTACCGGTAAGAAATAGAAATTGGGTAAAAGTCAAGAGCTGTTTAGAACTTGAAAACAGGATGACTCTCAACCGTGTCCGTGACATCGGACCCCTCAAATTTTCTGATACTGTTGACAAAGAATATGACTGCCGGAAGGAAGGCAATCTCGTAGGCAGTTTTCAAGACGGATTGGTCAGTTGCTTGGCATCAAAGATGTTGGAAGCAATGAACATCACGGAAAGAGCTGGCACTGTTGTAAGAAACCGACGCTCACATAAGGCAACGCAGCTCTTTTATTCCGTACTGGAGTTTTAGCGATTCATCAGTCTGCTCTCGCCCCAGTTGTACTGCGGGTAGGCCTTCTTGAGGTCGGCGGCGCACGGTTCCACAGGGCTGCCGCCGCTGGTGGCGAACACGTTGAGCACCTTGCCGCTGAGGTCGTGGGCCTCGATGA
>CAMVIT010000113.1:0-3881 GCA_947167635.1 uncultured Bacteroidales bacterium
ATTTTTGGATGATTCGCATAATGGTTGGTTTTTCGTTCTTGTCAAGCCCCACACTACGGCTTTGACTTGTCGTTATCGCTGCTTCCGCAGTCTGGATCTTTCTGCCTTGTCAAGCCCCACACTACGCTGCGCTTGTGTGGGGTTATTAGCGCTTCGCGCGTTTTGCCCCTCCGGGGCTGCTCAAGGAAGATGATATTTTATTATTTTTGCCGAAAAATATGATTTATGCAAGTTCTTACTGAAAAAATATCAAGAGAACAACTTAAAGAATTAGCTGCCAACACTTTCATTGACATGATTAAGTGTGTGGCCGATGTGGAGAAAGGTCTTCTTGCTGTTGATGCAGAGCTCCATGCCGACTTGGAGTCGATGTTGCTCGAAAACGGTTCAGAACAAAATAATCTTTGGGGATTCAACCTGTATCCTGAAGAAACAGGAGAGGACTTCATCGAATTCGACTCCTTAATCAATATCCGTTCTTGGCAAGGCAACCGCAGCCGTGATGTTGAGAATCCAGAAGTCAGGGAACAAATAAAATCCATCGTTTCAAAATTCGTTGAATAATGCAGCACGACAATCTCAGCAACGGAGCATGGGCTGATATGCCCTTTGCAAAACAAATGGCCAATATTGGGAGCGAAACTTATCGTGCCACGAAATGGCTCGCCAAGGGTCGTCGCGACAACGCTGAAAAGGCCTTTGAGCGAATGCAGGAGCTCATCGACCTGACCATCGCATACGGCAGGCATGGGCAACCCAACCGCAAAGCCCTCCTGAAAGAGCTCTGCCGATTCAGGGAACTTTACTGCGGGGCATTCCTTGATGGGGATTTGGACACCCTTGCCGCGCTCAACCGTTATTTGGACCATTTTGCACATATCAATTGACCTTTTCAAGTAACTACTCCTTCTTCAACGCCTCAGCAGGGTTAGTCCTCGCGGCGCGGAGGGTCTGCCACAGCACGGAGAGGAAGGCCATCAGCGCGGTGAGCAGGACCGCCACGGCGAAGACCCAGCCGTAATGTTCGATGCGATAGGCGAAACGCTCCAAGTATTTGCCGCTAAGCCAAACAGCAAGGGGAGTTCCGATGATGGCCGCAATTCCGACGAGCATCATGTAGCCTCTGACCGTGCGCCACAGTTCGCGCCGCACATCGCTGCCGAAGGTTTTCCGCACGGCGATGCTCTTCGTGTTCTCGCCGCTATAGTAGGTGCTCATGGCAACGAGGCCGAGCAGGGAGATCAAGACGGATAGCAGCATGAACAGTTCGAGCAGGCGCATGGCCTTTTGGGCGGGCAGCAAAGACCTGTCCAACAAGTCCCGCACATAGCCGTTTCGGGCCGGTGGCACCACAAAACTGTTCTCTTCGGCAGAATACTCTTCGTATGCATTCATGACCGCCGCTTCTGCTTCCTTGTAATTACTTGAAACTTCAATCATTATACCTTCTGCAAACGCAATATCTTTCCTCGGAGCAACGACAATCAGCGACTGTTCCTCATTAGCCGAGGAGACACTTGTGGGAATGTCTTCATAGACACCTCCAACACATTCCACCTTTGCCCCGTTGAAGTTGAACCTTTGGCTATAATAGTTCATTGAGGAATCGTTCAGAAGCAGTTTGTCCGCCAACGATTTGGAAAACCAAACGGAATTGGGTTTGGGATGCCCGAAATCCTCTATGACATGCAGTCCGAGCTGGTTGAAATAGACATCATCACAAAGAATGGACCAGACGGAGATTTCTTCTCCTTCCATGTCCGGAAAACCGAAAAGCTGCTGGATCTGCCCGGCGAAACCGCGCCCGCAGCCAACGCTTTCCACCTCGGGAATCATCTCCAAACGGTCGATAAGCGGCTGCACTTCTGTGTAGTTCTGAGTGAAAAACTGAAGCGAGTACAGTCCTTCGGAGCGAGCGTTGAGAGGACGGTTGAGCATATAGCGCATCTGCACTTCCATCAGCAGCGCCAAGGCAATCATCACGACGGTGATCACATTCTGAAAGACAATGAACACCTTGCTGAACAGCATTTTGCTCCGAAGCCGGTAGCGGCCGCGCACAACATCTATGGGTGCGAATCGCGACGCCATGGCCGCCGGAGCCAAACCCGCCAAACAACCTGCCAGCACAATGACCAAAAGGTAGGTCGCGAGACAGGCCGCCGACATGCCTATCCGAATCGCCGCGAACTGCCATGCGTGGAAGCCGTCGTCGCCTGAAATCCCCAGCAGGCTGTTCATCATGGGGAGCAGCGCATAGGCTAACAACAGCGCACCCACGAAACATACTGCGGTAAACAAAACGGATTCGACCATATAGTTGAATATGATTCTGGACTTTTGCGTGCCGAGAAGACGTCTCGTGGCCATCTCCTTGGCCCGTTTCCCCGACAAGGCCATGTTCAGGTTGATATAGTTGAACAACGCGGAGACGAAGAGCAGAAGCACCACAACCGACAAAACCCTCAACACTTGCCGACTGCCGCTCTTGAAATGGAACTGGTTATCGTTGAAATAGACCTCGGGTAGCGTATGGATGAGAAAATCTTTGACTAAACCAATGCGGTCGTAGTTTTTGTGGCAGACGGCTTTTATCTTTTGGGCAAACAGTTCTCTGTCTGTGCCTTCGTGCACCTTGAGCAAGGTCGTGAAATTCCCGACAGAACTGAACGGCACGTTCCCGACATGTGTCGGCTCAAATTCGGGGTTGAGGAGGACTTCCGTGGTCGGCATCATCGAGTTCGTGAAGTCACGATAGACACCACATACTGTGTATTCGCCTACGTTCTCGAAAAAATAGCGCATCGAGACCTGCTTGCCCACAGGGTTTTCACCCAGCACGCGCTTCGCAAAAGACTCAGAGACAAGGCACTGTCCCTTCAACCGGTAAGGTTCAAGACTGCCATCCACCACGGGGTGGTCTGAGAAAATCTCGAACAGCTCTGGGTCTCCATACGTCACAATGGCATTAAATGGTTCGCCTTTATACGTGACAATGGCATCTTCGTCGGTAGAGCCTATCCGACAGGCCGTCTCCACCTCGGGAATTTCCTCCTCGAAGCAGGCTTTGTCCCACCACGAGAGTCCGAAGAAGTAGTTGTCAGCGCTCACGGCATAGACACGTTCGCCATCATGGGTGGAATGCGCGATGGCGTACTGTTGCCATACGTAGCTGCCGATAATGATCACGAACGCGAGACTAACGACGAGGCCCACCGCCTCGATGGCGGTATAGAGTTTGTTGCGAGATAGGAATTTGAGATAACTTTTCATATCTTCATCACAAGTCACAAATCACAAATCACAAATCACAGTTCCGGCAGCACATCCTCCACGATCCTGCCGTCGAAGAGATTGATGATGCGGTCGGCATAGCCAGCGTCGCGCTGCGAGTGGGTGACCATCACGATGGTGGTGCCCTCGTTGTGCAGCTCGGTGAGCAGATCCATCACCTCCTTGCCGTTCTTGCTGTCGAGGTTGCCGGTGGGCTCGTCGGCGAGGATGAGCTTGGGGTTGGCGACCACGGCGCGGGCGATGGCCACACGCTGCTGCTGTCCGCCCGACAACTGCTGCGGGAAGTGCTTGGCCCGGTGCTTGATGGCCATGCGTTCCATGAGGGCGGTCACGCGCTGTTTGCGCTCCGTCGCGCTGATGTTCAGGTACTTCAGCGGCAGCTCGATGTTCTCATAGACGTTCAGCTCGTCGATGAGGTTGAAGCTCTGGAACACGAAGCCGATGTTGCCTTTGCGGAACTTGGTGCGCTCCTTCTCCTTCAAGCTGCCGACCTGCTGGCCGAGCAGCTCGTAGGAGCCCTCGGTGGGGTTGTCCAAGAGGCCGAGGATGTTGAGCAGCGTGGATTTGCCGCAGCCCGACGGCCCCAT
>CAMVIT010000114.1:0-3592 GCA_947167635.1 uncultured Bacteroidales bacterium
GGAAGGTGCACCCCGAATTTTACGCAAACTCATACTGCAAGATGGCAATGTTCAGTGCATCTTCTAACTTGCAGATAGTTTCCAGGGAGAGATTTTCCTCTCCTTTCAACAACTTGGAAATGTACTGAGGCGAGCATCCCATTCTGTCGGCAACGTCTTGTCGGGAAAGGCCTTGCCGCTTCATTGACATAGCCATCTTAATGGCTATCTTGCGAGAATATTGCAACCAGCCTTTGCTTTTGGCGTAGCGGATTCTCTCTTCTTCCACCCGCCATTCTGACGGTTTCTCGGTTTGGTAACGGCTCAGCCGTGCGATAGCTTGTTCTTGTGTCATAATTCCACCTCCTGTTGATAATCTGTGAAACTGTCCTCGTCAAATACATGTTCCCGAATCAGAAAGTTCCTCACTTTCTCCATCTTTTCCAATTCTTGCAAAGTGTGTTCCCTCTCTTGCATTGTTCTTGTCAATTTGATGGCACCACCTGTGATGATATAAATGCCCACGCTCAATTTGATGGCATACAAACGCAACCAACTTCTGCGATGAGGGCGTCCTTTTTCTTTCCCAAGTATCATTTCACTTGACCGATTGTTTTCAAGTGGACGGGAAAAGCGGTCAAGATTGGCATCCGGGGAAATATCCATAATGATGCAAGCCAACTCACCCCTGTCTTCCATAGTCTGATAAATGGCATCTTCAATGTTTGTAATCCTGAAATAAGAAATCAGGTCATCAAGGTTTTGAGTGAAAAAATCAGCCAACCATTCAGCATCACTCCATTGATTCAACACTTTCTGCAAGGCATTCTGATTGTCTTTGTCAAAGCGGACGGCCCATAATCGTCCGTCATCAATGATTTTGTCAAACGTCATCTTCTTCAATTTTTGAATAGTGCTGCAAAGATACAATTTTTTTGTATTTGCAACCTATAGGTTTCAAGAGTGTTTTTCATTTGGTAATTTTTCTATTTTTGCGGAAAATTTGAAGAACGACTAACAATGATTGACCAGATTATCGAATACAACAAAACCTTCGTGGCGCAGAAGGGCTACGAGCAATACCTCACCGACAAGTATCCCGACAAGAAGTTGGCGGTGTTGTCGTGTATGGACACGCGGCTGACGGAGCTGCTGCCCGCCGCGCTCGGACTGAAGAACGGCGACGCGAAAATCATCAAGAACGCCGGCGGGCTGGTGATTTCGGCTTTCGACTCGGCGATGCGCAGTCTGATTGTGGCCATCTACGAGCTCGGGGTGGAGGAGATCATGGTGGTGGCGCACTCGCACTGCGGGGCCTGCCACATGAGCTACGACCACTTCCACCACGAGATGATCGCCCGCGGGGTGACGGACGAAACGCTCGCCACCATTCGCCAATGCGGCATCGACCTGGACCACTGGTTGGAGGGCTTTAAGGACACCCCGACCTCCGTCCGCAAAACCGTCGAGACCATCCGCACCCACCCGCTCGTGCCGAAGGACATCGTGGTGCGCGGGTTCATCATCGATTCGGAGACGGGGGCGTTGGAGGAGATTGGGAAATAACACGAAATTAAACTCAGGTGCGGAAACTATATAAAAATATGCTGTTTCCGCACTCGAGTTTGATATGAATATTTTTCTACTTTTGCAGCTGTAAAACAGACGCTTTTATGATTTTGAAGAACCTACTAATATTGATTCTTTTGCTCGTCTTAGGGTTAACGGCCTGCAAAAACAGCAACGTTAACAGCCTTGATGCTGGCACTTCACCACAAAGCGACACCATTTCTTATGCCTCCGATACCCTCAAGGAGGTCAAACAATACGATGCCCAAGGCAGAAGAACAGGATTTTGGACGTATGAAGAATACGGATGGGTTAAAAACGAGCATTATGCCGATGGGGTGCTGGATGGACATGCCACCTATACGGATGACGAGAGGATCAATCAAAACGAAAGAATGAGAATTGAAATGGATTACTGCAGTGGGGTCGAATGCGGGGAAATGGAGATATTCTTTGAGGGGAAACCAGGCCTGCACTTAACCAATATCACCAAAGTAGATACGATGATTGAAGAATTTCAGCTTGATTATAGAGCGCATATCATGGAATATCTTCGTGACGGGAAGACACTTCGATGCGAGGGCGTAGGCTATTACGGGAACAGCGACTTCCTTATTACAGAAGGTTACTGGTGTGTCGGCTGCTGGAAAATATACGATGAAAAAAGCAAAACAATGAAAACAGTGACATTCAAAAAGCCAACATGCGCACTAGAAATAGGGTCATATATTCAGTCTTTGGGGATTTAACAAGACTCTGTAAACGGTGCCGATCGCCCATCCATATCCGCCACTGGTACGTGCCGAAGCCGCCCCGCGCCCTCTTCATCAACTGCCTTCTTCGCAATTTGGATAGTGCGGCTGGTGGTGATTCGGAAACGGTATTACAAAATTGACGTGTCTTGATTTCATCGAGAAAATTGTATTTTTGCATTTTCAATAATTCATATTTTTATGAGCAATCCCCTTTTCAACATCCAATACGGCCTGTTCGTCATCACCACGTGTGACGGCGGCCGCGACAACGGCTGTATCAGCAACACCATCGCGCAGGTGGCCATGCAGCCCGACCGCATCTCCGTGGCCCTCAACAAGGGCAACCTGACCACCGAACTTATCCAGCGTTCGCGCCGGTTCACCGCCTCCATCATCAGTGAGGCCGCCGACTTCGAACTGTTCAAGCATTTCGGCTTCCAGAGCGGGCGCGAGGTCGATAAGTTCGCCGACTTCAAGGACTGCCGCCGTGTCGCCAACGGCACATTAGCCGTCACTCGCGGCACCAACGCTTTTATCTCCGTCGAGGTGGAGCAGATCGTTGATCTCGGCTCCCACGTCCTCTTCATCGGACCCATCTCCGAGTCGGAAGTGCTCAGCGAGGTACCTTCCGCCACGTATAGCTACTACATGGAGCACATCAAGCCGAAGCCGCAACCTGTGGGCAAGACCGCCGAGGGCAAGACCGTTTGGCGTTGTGTCATCTGCGGTTACGAGTATGTGGGCGAGGAGCTCCCGGAGGACTTCATCTGTCCCATCTGCAAACATCCCGCCTCGGATTTCGAGAAGGTTGTCGTGGAAGCTAATGCGCCCGCAAGTGCAAGCAAGTATGCCGGCACGCGCACGGAGAAGAACTTGGAGGCCGCTTTCGCCGGCGAGAGCATGGCCCGCAACAAATATACCTACTACGCTTCTGTGGCCCAGCGGAACGGCTACGAGCAAATTGCCGCCCTCTTCCTGAAGACTGCCGACAACGAGCGCGAACACGCCAAGCTCTGGTTCAACCATCTGGGCGGCGTGGGCACGACCTCCGAGAATCTGCTGCACGCCGCCGAAGGCGAGAACTACGAGTGGACGGACATGTACGACAAGTTCGCCTGCGAGGCCGACGAGGAGGGATTCCACGAGCTGGCCGAGCAGTTCCGGGCCGTCGCGGCCATCGAGAAGCACCACGAGGAGCGCTACCGTGCCCTGTTGCACAACGTGGAGGCCGCAGAGGTCTTCCGCAAGAGCGGTGTCAGCATCTGGGAGTGCCGCAACTGCGGTCACAT
>CAMVIT010000115.1:0-3526 GCA_947167635.1 uncultured Bacteroidales bacterium
AGAACGAGGAGAAGAAAGCCGTCGAGTGCGGCTACTGGCACCTCTGGCACTACAATCCTGCTGAGGAAGAAGAAGGCAAGAACGGCTTCCACCTCGACTCGAAGGAGCCCGACTGGAGCAAGTTCCGCGACTTCATTATGGGCGAGGTGCGCTACAACTCCCTGATGAAGACCTTCCCCCAGGAGGCCGAAGAACTCTTCGTCGCCACCGAGCACAACGCCAAACTGCGCTACGAGGGCTACAAGAAACTCTCCGAGATGTAAAAATTGAAACCCCGCAAGGGGTGTCAAGACCACAGGCAGGGGTGGAAGCCGCAAGGCTGAAACCCCTGCTTGCTATATATATCATTTTGAGCCCTGTAAGGGCGACAGAAAACCACGCCAAATCTTTATGCTCATCTCGTTCTCGCGAGTTGAGCAACTCATGGTATATGAGATGAGCATCTCGCGACAACGAGATGCTCATCTGCCAAAAGCGAGTTGCGCTCTCCGATTTTACTTCTTCTTCGAGGCGAGGCTTTCCACCGGTTTGAAGGTGGCCTTGTCGAGGGCTTCGCGCATCGTTTTCGAGATGCGGAAACGCAGGTTGACCTTCTTGATGTCGTCCGCCGACACTTTCTTCTCTTCTTTCTCTCCCTCAGCGGTGATGGTTAGGTTGAACGTACCGAGGTCGCCCAGTTGCACTGTGTGGCCGTCGAGCAGCATACGCGACACCACTTTCTCCAGCTGATAGACTGCCATTTCAGCCTCCTTGGGGTTGAGGGTCGTCTCATCGGCCAGCATCTTGGCCACGTCGTGCTCGTCCACCTTGCCGATGCTCTTGATTACGGGGTACCATTTGCGGTCGCCTTTCGGGTTGCGCGGATTGACGCGCTGCACTTTGTTGAAAAAGATAGCCATAATTGTTCTTTTTTAATGGTTTATAATTCGATGATTACGGTTGCAAAAATACGCAATATTTCCGACATAGAGAAATAAAAATGCAAAAGGCGGACAAACTGCCCGCCTAAACTTAAGTGTATCTTGTTCTATTATCTCCTAATCGTTATCGTCTCGTTTGGCAGCAATTCTATCTCGTACTCGCATTCGTAGGAGGCCGTATTAAACCATTTCATCAGTGCAACGCAACTGCACTCCATCTTGTCGTTGAGGTAGTAGAGTTTAAATGTTGTGTTGTCGATGCGTTCGATTTTGTACATGTATTTGAGTTCGTTCTTGTGGTCGGCTTTCAGTTGTTCAATGTAGTTGTCTGCCTGTTGGTCAATTTGCTTAAGCGCATATTCTTTCATCACTTTCAACGCCACATCGTGCTTTGCCAACGCAGCACCATATTCCTCTGGCGTGAGTGCATTCACCATCTCATAGCGGCTTGCGATGTACATTTCTTTGTATTTCTTGAAGCGTTCGTCCACACCATCGACAATGCCGAAACGGATGCGCAGAGCATCAAGGGTTTTCTTCGTGGACTTATTGATGTCGTACTTGTTGGCAAGGAAGTCGCGCTTGCAGATGGCCTCCATTACATTTTTTTCGAAGTTATTATAGTCTTGCTGCCCTACTATATTATCAGCCCAGACTAATTTCCCATTTTCATCATACGCATTGAGACGGGGACGAAAACCGGGGTGATACTCCTTAAAGCGGTATTCTGGATGCGTTGGATGGACTAAATAGGATATTTTCTCTGGGAAAAACACTTGCTTGCTTTCCATCTCACTTTGCTTTACCCACTCCCAGCCTTTGGACTGCTGCGCTTCGTCCCAGCGATGCTTCTCATACGCTTCTGATGGTCTCCCTTTCAAATTTCCATTGAAATAATTGTCTCGACATTCGGGGTTGGGGACACGCGTATGTGTCTGTATATCTTTTTTAGGGGTATCCCAACCTCCGCGCCTACCGTTGCGCCAATCGTATTTCTTCTCTTCAGCTGGTGGCACAAACTGGTCTATCTTTTCCTGCCATATTGCTTTGACTGGTATCAGCACCCTTTCACTGTATCCTTTGGGGACCTTGTAATTATTCATGGTTTTCAAGTCCTTTTTTGTCACACCCTCCCTGTTGTCATATTCCCTCAATTTGGAGTAAAGAGTCCTGTTCTCACTGGATGTAGGTTCAAGTGTTCTCCCACTCTCTTCTGCCGCAATCAGCTGATCTATCAGAGCTATCTCCGCGAGATAACGACCTGCATACCTTTGGTATTCTCGGTCTCTGCGCTCGGCGTTGTATGCTGCATTTTTGGCTGCCTCGATTGAGTCGGCTGCCACAGTGTCGATGACCTGCTTGGTTTCGTACTTGTCGAGCCAAAGCTCCTCGGTTTGCGCCGATACGGTGAATGTGGCGAATGTCGCTGCCGCAATCAGTATCGTTCCTTTAATACTTCTGTTCATTGTTTTAGAATTTTAGATGTTATTAAATCAATTTGTCAATGATATATTGCGCGGTGTTGTCCGCATTTCGTTCCGCAAAATACGCACACAATTCATCCGATGCTTGCGCTGCGTCGTCGAAATAGAACGGCGATACCCATACGACGGTATAGCCATACACTGTGGCGATTTTGCATACATTTTCGAAGGTGATTCCCCTGGTACGTGAGGCTGTTACGATAATATCATAACCGTTTTTGGCAAAAACTTCAAGGTCTTCAAATTGAGAGGACCCAGGGTCTCCATGGCTTACAAAGCCGATTTGTTTGCCGCCAAAGTTCACGTCTCCCACAAAGTCGTGCGTTCCGGCAAGCACTTTTTTGTGACCGCCAAGTTTGATGAAAAGGCTTCTGATGGACTTTGTTTTACCGCAATCCGCTCGGGCATAGAAGCAGATGATTACTCTTGCTTTTGTTGATGGTGTGTTTGTTTTTTCCATTATGTAATTGTTGGTTATAGACAATAAAAAAGCCGTGAACTTTTTTTGTTCAGTGCTGTGGTTCGCCAAAACCTAAATCTGCAAACAAGAAAGCTCACGGTATCCGCGAGCGTTTCTCCTTTCTTGTGCAGATTGTGTAAGAATATGGCGATTCCAGCACTGCTAAAGAAAAGCGAATACGCTTCAGTATGATGTCTTATTCAATATGTCAGTTTTTATGTCATTTTTTTGTTGTTTAGTATGTTATCATGCACGATGGCATTATTCTGTCGACAATCACATAATCACCTTGGATATGGAAAATCACCGTCAATTTCCTGTTGGCAATGGTGGTTGTTTTGGCCTCGGGGTGATACAGCCTTGCTATACCGTATTTGCTTGGAGGAAGCATCGGGGCGAGGTATGAGAGACGTTCTATTTCTTGGCGTATGCTTTTCACATACTGCAGTGCAAAGTCGAGCGTGGAATTGCCCGCAACAAATTGCAGCAGATTGATGAAGTAGTCCTCTACATCGTCTTCGATGATGACGCGATACTCACGCATACAACTTGATGGCGGCGGCAGTCAGTTTCTGCTCGAACTCGTCAAGCGTCAAGTAGTTCTTCGTCTTGTTCCTGTCGCGCACGTCGCGTTCAATCACCGACTCCCAGTAGGCGCGCTG
>CAMVIT010000116.1:0-3482 GCA_947167635.1 uncultured Bacteroidales bacterium
GCTTAGAGAACTGTTACTGCCGGCCTTGTGCCATCATGTATATAAGTACCAAAAAAAATCAGCCCCTCCGTTTTCCAAAACGAAGAGGCCGAAGAAATGTTTCGGTCCACCGCTGAATCCGGACAGGGAGAGAGGGTGGGTGCTGATGACGGATATTCCTATTAGAAGGCGTATCTGATTCCGAAATTCGCATTCCAGTCAAAAAGGTGATCATCAAATGGGTGTATGGTTGCAAAACGGCAGCTATAGCCTGCGCGGAGATCAAATTGGAGTGTGAGCGGAATCTTGAACTTGTACTCCAATCCAAAGATGCAGTTCACACCAAACTTGATATATTCGCGAAGCCACTTTGGATCATACCTCCACATTTCATAGTTGTCCCAATCCCAGGAAGGTCCAATGATGCCGCCGCCACCAACGAATCCAAAGAGGCCTTTGGTGAAATGGCTTTCGTACATCAAGTTGGGATTTAAATCCACGGAATAGTAGCCAATTGCTTCAGCACGACCACACAATCGCGAAAAACCAATAGAGTATTTGTATCCGAAGTCCAACTGGAACGCAAGATGGTCTGTAAAGAAGGTCTTGTAGGTGAGGGATATGTTTTCATAGGCACCGACCGTGATGCCGATGCTATGTCTGTACGGTGCCTGCGCGGAAATGCCATACGTCATCACCATCACCAGAAAGAGAAAGATTGCACGACTTTTGATTTTTTTCATAATGGTAAAATTTCAGAGCTTAAAAGACTTGAAGACGGTGCAAATGTACATTTTTTTTTAATCGGAGGCCTGCTGTGCAATGCTTTCAGGTGTTTTCGCCTTTCAATGATGGTACGGTTCGCCGTGCAGGATGGTGAAGGCGCGATAGAGCTGCTCGGCGAAGATGAGCCGCGTCATGATGTGGGGGAAGGTGAGTTGCGAGAGGGCGATCTTGAAGTTCTGGCGGGCATAGACCGCTTCGGAGAAGCCGTAGGCGCCGCCGATGACGAACACCAAAGCCTTCTGTCCTGTGTTGGCCTGCTGCTGGATGAACTGCGCGAACTTTTCCGACGTGAACTCCTTGCCCCGCTCATCGAGGAGCACTACGATGTCGCCGGAATCTATCTTCTTGAGGATCAGGTCGCCTTCGCGCTTCTTTTGCTCGTCCTGCGACAGGGCCTTGGTGCTTTTGAGATAAGGGATGGCAATCGGCTCATAGACTGTGTAGAACCGCAATTTCTTGGTGTATTGCTGGATGGCTTCGTCAAACACGTCGCCATCGGTGCGTCCGATCCATATCAATTTGATTTTCATAAAGTTTGAGCTGAAAATGTTGGGCGGGGGTTTCAATGCCCTTGCGAGGCATCGGTGCCCAAATAGATCTCAATAAGGCCTTCCGGAGTGTTGATGTGCAGCGTTCGATTCTCCCGGTCCACATGTGTGACAAATTGCTGCGACGCGGGAATCAGGATCTCGGTGCCGTTGTGATCGACCTGCATGATGGGGTTGTTGCTGACTTCCAGAAACCCCGTGCAGGTGCCGATTTCGCCGAGGCGCTGGTCTGTGACGGTGAAGCCGACAACTTCGTGGAAGTAGAACTGGTTGCCGGTCAATGGGGGAAGCTGCTCCATGGGGAGATAAACCTCCACGGAGGCGAAGTCGCGGCAGTCGTCCGGACCGATGGCATCGAACTTGATGATGAACTGGTTGTTGCCCCGGTAGGTGATATGCTCGATGGTGTAGGGGATTTTCTCGCCGTCGAGGTCAAGGAAGAGCGCGTCGAGTTGGGTGTAGCGCTCGGGATTGTCGGTTTCAAAAAAGGCACACAGATCCCCTTTCAGTCCGAAAGGTCGGGTCAGTGTGCCTAAATAGAAGAATTGGTCTTTCATTATGCTTCTGCGGGAGCTGCTTCTTCAGCTGCCGGTTCTGCGTTTGCGGCTTCGGCTGCGGCTTGCTCGGCGGCTGCGGCTTGCTCGGCGGCTGCGGCTTCGGCGGCCTCTTGGGCGGCCTTGGCTTCCGCGGCTGCGATTTCAGCCAGACGAGCGGCGATCTTGGCCGACATGGCTTCCTTCACCTTGGTCTCTGCTGCCAAGCGCTCTTTCTTGATCTCGCGTGCCTTGTTGGCCTCTTCGAGAACAATGCTCTTGAGTTTGCTGTCCTTCTCCATCTTCCAGGCATTGAACTTCTGCTGAGCCTGTGCCTCGGAGAACGCACCCTTGGCGACACCGCCTCTGAGGTGCTTCATCATATAAACGCCTTCGCGTTTAAGAATCGCACGGGCTGTTTCGGAAGGGGTGGCACCTGCTTCCAGCCAATACAGCGCTCTGTCGAAGTTGATGTTGAGAGTTGCGGGATTGGTCAAAGGATTGTAGGTTCCAAGGTCTTCAATGAAGCGTCCGTCACGTGGTGCTCGACCATCCGCAATTACAAGGTGGTAGAAAGGTTGGTTCTTTTTACCTCTTCTTTGTAATCTGATTCTTGTTGCCATAATTTTTTAAAGTGTTGTTAATTATTAAGTTATATTCCTTGCATGTTCCTTTTTACAGTTGTTCAAAGGACTTTCGCAAGGGGCGGCAAAAATACAAATTTTTTGATACGCCCCAAGTTGTTGTTTTTATTATTTTTGCGGTCGGAAATGCATTTGGCCGATTTTACTTTGAAATCGGATTTAAACACTGTTGCACAGCCTGTTATGACTGACCATCCGCTGCATTGGAAAAAACAGGGCAGGAGCCTGAAACTCTTGCTGGTGTTGTCTGTGTTCCTCTTCGGGACGGCAGGGGGACTTCGTGCCCAGTTCTACAACGGCTCGCAGCTCAGCTTCGGCAAAAACCGCGTGCAACACCAGAACTTCAACTGGAATTATCTGCGAGCCGAGCAATATGATGTCTATTACTATCCCACAGGCAAGGCGTTGGCCCAATACACCTATTACAAGGTGCCGGAATACATCCGCGAAATCGAGAAGCTGCTCAACTACACGTCGCGACGCAAGCTGCAGTTCATTGTCTATAACACCCAACAGGACTTTCGCGAATCCAACTTCGCCTACGATGACGAGGAGTTATACAACCAGGGCGGTGTGACCAACATCTATGGCACGAAGATTTACCTCTATTTTGACGGCAACCACGAACATTTCGATGCCATGATCCGCGCCGGCATCATGAATGTCTATGCCCATTGGCTTGTCGAGGGCTCATCCTTGGGGTCCAACATCTCTGCCGACTACCTTATCAGTGTGCCCAACTGGTTCTACAGCGGTTTAGCCTCCTATTTCGGGCAGTCGTGGAACAGTACCATCGACGCCCATGTCAAGGATGGCATCCTCACACAACGCTATGCCGACATGGAGGAGCTCTCTCCGGTGGATGCCACATACGCGGGGCACTCCTTCTGGAAATACATTGTGGATGTCTATGGCGAGAAGGCCATCGCGCAGGTGCTATACCGCACTCGCGGTGCCAAGACCGTGGAGCGGGGCTTTGCCTATGCGACCGA
>CAMVIT010000117.1:0-3390 GCA_947167635.1 uncultured Bacteroidales bacterium
CCAAGAGGCCGAGGATGTTGAGCAGCGTGGATTTGCCGCAGCCCGACGGCCCCATCACGGCGACGAACTCGCCGTCCTGTATTTCGAATGAGACACCGTCCAACGCGAGGGTCTCGATTTCTTCCGTCCGGAAGATTTTGGTGAGGTTTTGTACTTTGATCATATTACAAGGTATTTTTGATGTTTCTATATTCCCAGGGCTCACTTCGTTCACCCTGGGTTGGCATACTTCGGGCTTTCAGCCCTTTTTGGAAGCCCCACACTGCGCTGCGCTTGTGTGGGGTTAATTGCGCTGCGCGCGTTTTGCCCCTTCGGGGCTGCTCAAGGAATATGTCTTGATATAATTCGCATAATTCGTTCAATTCGCCGACAATTGTTCGCCGTTCATTCTTTCTTCAACGCCTCCGCAGGGTTCGTCCTCGCGGCGCGTAACGTCTGCCATAACACCGAGAGGAAGGCCAGCAACAGGGTGACCACAACCGCCACGACAATGATCCAACCGTAATGTTCGATTCGGTAGGCGAAACGTTCCAAGTATTTGCCGCTAAGCCAAACCGCAATGGGAGCTCCGATGATGGCGGCGATTCCGACGAGCATCATGTAGCCCTTCACCGTACGCCACAACTCGCGGTTGACATCGCTGCCGAAGACCTTGCGGACGGCAATACTGTGGCTTCCTTCATCGCAATAGTAGGTGCTCATGGCGACGAGACCGAGCAGGGACAGCAGCACCGACAGCCCCATGAAAATCTCCAACAGTCGGACGGTGCGCTTGGCTGGCTCCAACGACTTAAGATTCAGGTCGTCCACATAACCGCAATCGTCCTGTCCCGCAAAGGGTTCCCCATCCTTTTCCGCCCACTGCTGGCACTGTTTCAGGATAATCTTCCGGGCCTCCGAATGGTCGCCGATGGTTCTGACAAATAGATCGCTTGCCCATGCCAACTTCCGGGTTTCCTGTACCAGTACACCCACGTTCTGGTTGCTTAAGCCATCCGGAGAGGCCGCGCTCTCCCCCGGGAAATCTTTAAGCATTCCGCCGATGTAGTCGGCATCCTGATTCATCATGATTGCAAGTTTTTTCGGCATGGTAACGGAAGTGTCAGAAGCCCCGCTTTTGGCAAAGGCGTGTTCACCAAGCCAGAGCGAGTTGGCGAGTGGATGGCCGAAATCTTCCACCACTTCGAAACCTAACATGCGAAAATAAGCGCTGTCACCGATGAGCAACTTCAAGATAAAATCTTCCTCGTCCAAACGTATGCCGACAGAATAAGCCGCGCTTCCGGGAAATCCTCGCCCTATGCCAACCTCTTTGACACAAGGCAGTTGCGCTATTTCATCGGCTAAAGTAGCCAAATGAGGCACAGGATACCAGATCCCGCTTATGTAGAACAAGTCTTTCGTGTTCGCATGGACGGGCCGCTTGATCATGTGCCACATTTGCACTTCCATCACGATGGCGATGGCTATCAGTATAACAGACAAGACGTTTTGGAAGATAATGAAGATTTTGCTGAGCCACATCTTGCTGTGATGGCGAAATGTACCCCGCACCACATCAATGGGTTCGTAATACGATGCATACAGTGCGGGTAACCATCCCGAGAGCGTTCCCATCAGCAAGATTCCGCTCAGATACGCGACTATGTAAGCCGGTTTCATCAACAACTGCAATTGAATGTCGCTTTCCGGTGTTGCACTGGCCAACAGCCAGTTCATCACGGGAACAAGGGCGTGAGCCATCAAAAGGGCGAAGACAAAACACACCGCCGTGAACAAGACGGATTCGACGATAAACTTGCCCATGACGGAAAGTTTCTGCGCACCCAAAAGCCTGCGGGTGGCCATCTCCTTGGCGCGTTTCCCCACCAAAGCCATATTGAGGTTGACGTAGTTGACGAGCGCCGACAGAAGGAGAAGGAACACCACCACCGACAATATCCGTATGCTGCTGAGGTTGCCGCTGCGTAATACATAATCGTTCTCAGTGCGGAAGAACATCTCCTTGAAACTGAATATTTTAAGTTCTTTATTTATCCACGATCCATAGTTTTGACGGCATACTTCAAGTATTTGTGCCTTGAAATCTTCTTCGTTGGTGTTTCCCATCCTGCGAATAAAGGTCTTCGTGCCGTCCACGCTGTGGAAAGGTTCGCGCCCAGCCCACCATTTCTCATTCACCGGAATCAATACATCAATGTGGGCAACCAAGGTGTTTTCCGGACCATCCATAATGCCGCAAATGATGTATTCCTCCTCCTCTCCTTCTATGCCGAAACGTTGTCCTATAAGGTCGCCCTTTTTCTCCAGACTGTTCGCGAAACTCCGGCTGACAATGGCGTTATGGGTGCCGTCGAACGGGATGGCTGTGCCCTCCACAAGGCTAAACTGGGGAAAGATCTTGAAGAACTCCGCATCCACCTGACGAACTTCCGCTTCATAGTTTTTTTTGTGGTAAGAAATCTCGTCGGTGGCATAGCCAAAGCGAGCTATAGCCTCGATTCCAGGCACCTGCGCTTCGATGGAGGACTTATCCCACACTGAAAGTCCCAAGTTGGAGGTGGTGCCGAGGCCGTAAATGCGGTCATGGCCGGGTTGCTGATACACGACGGCCAGATTTTGCGTCACGTAACTGCCGATTAGGATGACGAAGGCGAGGCTCACGACGAGCCCCACCGCTTCGACGGCGGTGTAGAGTTTGTTTCTGCTGAGGAATTTGAGGTAGCTCTTCATATTTTTTTGTTTTAAGCCCCACACTGCGCTTCGCTTGTATGGGGTTATTAGCGCTTCGCGCGTCTTTTTATAAACATCCATACATCGTTCTTCATCATTCTCATACATCATTTTCCGTGCCAAAAACATAAACCTTTGGTTGTCAATCATCTAAACATCAAACAAAAGGGCCGCTGTAAAGATTTCTTACAGCAGGTGTAAGGTTTCTTTACAGGTATCATCATTTTTTCAAAGGTCATCATTGAAACTTTCATAATGGCAAAAATACTATTTTTGGGACTTGCCATCGCCCCTTTGCAAAACAAGTTCCTTGGCGCAATCTCATATTTACGAAAACCAAAGCGTTGTCCATAACCAACAGTTTATACACAAAAGTGTTGCCTATAGACAACACTTTTGTGTATTTTCGAATTCTATTCTAAAAAAGCATATACTATCCCCATCATTCATCATTCATCATTCATAATTCTTAATTCTTAATTTCCAACACTTCCGCCTCCCCATACCCGTCATACGATGACGTAATCACCCTCTCCCCGGGTTCCAACCCCTCTAAAACCTCGTAGTACTGCGGGTTCTGACGACCGATGCGGATGTCGCGCTTCACGGCACGCTTGCCGTCTGGGGAGACCACGTAGATCCATTTGCCGCCGGTCT
>CAMVIT010000118.1:0-3389 GCA_947167635.1 uncultured Bacteroidales bacterium
AAGAACTTTTGGAGTTGCACCTGAAACGCGCCCGCAAAATCCTTTCCGCTGCCGCAGCGAACGGGGCTGAGGTGCTGATTCTCGGCGCGTTCGGCTGTGGCGCGTTCCGCAACGACCCCGCAGTCGTGGCCGCCGCCTACCAACACGTGCTGCCACAATTCCTGAACCATTTCAAAACCATCGAATTTGCCGTCTATTGCAGTCCGAGAGATCTACGAAACTACGAAGAATTCATAAAAATCCAAATGATATGACAAAACCCATCCTCTTTTTCGATATGGACAACGTGCTCGTCGATTTCCAGTCCGGTATCAACAAGCTGAGCGAGGCAGAAAAACAACAATATGGCGAGTATTGCGACCCTGACGGCACCAAGCACGAGGCGCATTACAACGATGTGCCGGGCATCTTCGCAAAAATGGACCCGATGCCGGGCGCCATCGAGGCCGTGCACAAATTGGCCGAGAAGTACGATGTGTATATTCTCTCCACTGCACCCTGGAAAAACCCCACGGCTTTGAACGACAAGCTGTCGTGGGTGAAGAAACACTTCGGTGCCGAAGAGGGAAGTGTGTTCTATAAACGCGTCATCTTCTCGCATCACAAGGACCTCTGCTTATGCCATGGCGACTACCTGATTGATGACCGAGACGACAAGAACGGAACGGAAAAGTTCAAGGATGCAGGAAAACTAATCCATTTTGGGGCGCCCGAATTTCCCAACTGGGATGCCGTGGCGGAATACCTTATGCGGAAGTGAACAGGTATTTTCTGCTATTAGCGGAATCTCATACGGCACAAGAGTATATCCTGTTTTTGTCGTATAAATATTGGAACATATACAGTTTTTGCAATTTTGCAACCTTATCTTTCACTGTCTCAGATATTTGCAAAAACAAGGCACACTGCCACCACAGCGGAAGAATCATTTGTCAATTGCATTCATAATTTGTATACTTTTGCCGCTTCATTTATTTTTGCTCTGATATGAAAAAAATTCTAACCTTTACACTTGCCATTGCCATGCTTTCAGGCGTCCTTGATGGCAAGGCGCAAAACGCCGGTGCCGGCAAGGGAAATTCCTTCTATCTTAATTTCAAAGGAGGTATCGGCATCGCACGGTGCGTTGACAGAAGTATTATCCCGTATTCCTTCTCAGGCCTTACAACAGGTTTTCATGGCGGTTTCACCGACGAATGGAAGCGTTGTCACATACAATTCGATTTCCAGTGGTCGAAGACCAACTTTTTAAGCCCATCGGGAAGCATGAACTGCTTTGCTCCAAAGCTGGAGTTCCTCTACAGTTGCCTGAAGCCCTCCGAAAGCAGATGGCATTTCTGGTCGGGGGTGTCTGTGAGCAGCCTTGTGGATTTTAAGAACATCCCCATTTTACAGAATGCGCAAGCAACATTTTCAGTCTTCGGCAATTTTGCTGCGGAAGAGTTGGTGCAGTGCGACTTCGCTTACGACAAGAAAGACAAGTCCCATCCATGGATGACGGCTTACTTCAGGTTCTCATTGCCTTTGTTCACCATAGCCTCCCGCCCCGGATTCGCATACGTGCATGATTCACTTGGCGCGACCGAGACTTTCCGCATACTGATGTCTCCCAATGAAACATCGTTCAAGATGTTTCCCGGGTATGCCACTGATTTGGGCTTTGCCGTCAACCTGCGCAATGGCAACCGTATCTCCTTCGGCCACAGCGTCAGTTTCCTCACCACTGGCAAAAAAGGCGTTTACCGTTACGACAACATCCTCAGCACCTCGTATATTCAATTCATGTTCAAAATCTAATCCCATACTGTCATGAAAAAGATCAATTTCATCATATTTTGTCTTATTGCCATTGTCTTTTCCTCTTGCAGCGGCATATTTATGGAGAAAGACGAACTCAAGACACCGACCAATGTATTCGAATATCTTTGGAACCGGGTGGACCAACAATACACCTTTTTCGACGTCAAGGGGGTGAATTGGGATTCCATACGCACTGTATATCGTCCGATGGTCTATGACGAGATGAGCGACGACAGCCTGTTCCGGGTTTGCGCCGCCATGTTGAATGTTTTGAGAGACGGGCACACCAACCTCTGGAGTGAATTTGACGTCATGCACAGTGACACAATATCATATTGGGGAAGTGCCAACAGTTGTTTCGATGGAAATGTCATTTTGCTTCACTATCTGACCCTGCAGGGTCATCAGACCGGCTCGCTGAGACACAACGCCATACGTGACGGCAAAGTGGCTTACATCCGTTACAGTTCCTTCTCTTCGGATATAAGTGACGACGACCTCAAATACGTTGCGAATCAGTACAAAGATTGCGACGGCATGATTCTCGACTTGCGTCAAAACGGCGGCGGCAGCATCACAAACCTGACCCAGCTGGTGAGACTGTTCGACTGCCACGGACAGCCACTCTACTCGGTGCAGCACAAAGCAGGGCCCGGCCACAACGACTTCACCACGCCAACGGTCTGCTACGCCCCTGACTCCAGCATTTTAGGCAAAAATCCCTATATCAAACCAGTGGCAGTGCTCATCGACCGCGGCTCGTTCAGTGCGACCTCTTATTTTGCCCTGTGCACGCAGGCATTCGACAATGTGAAGCTTTTCGGAGACTACTCTGGAGGCGGCACAGGCCTGCCCAACGGCGGCATGTTACCTAACGGCTGGTGTTACCGTTTCAGCTGCACCCGAACCATTGCCCTTGACGGCGGCAATTACGAGAACGGCGTTCCGCCTGAAGTGAGGGTCATCCTTGACCCCGCAGCCGTGGCGCAAGGCAAAGACAACATCATTGAAACAGCTGCCGACTGGATCCAGTCGGGCGGCGGTGCCATCGCATTGTCGAGATAAAAGGAAACAATCCCCTACTCCTGTTATTGGGAGAAACGTCACTATTTTGGGTGGTTATATACCTGATGGCACCAGACCTGCATGAGCAGGTCTCTAAGCAACGTTTTTTTCCAACTCCTCCCTTTCGCGGCGAGCAGGTTTCTTGCATCTTGGATGCCGACTCCTGCGCCGCGAGAGGGTATCGGTGCCGTCGTTCCTCCCCACACCGCGCTCCTTCGTCGCTTGTGTGGGGTTATTGAGAGGGTGTCGGTGCCGTCGTTCCACCCCACACAACGCTCCTTCGTCGCTTGTGTGGGGTTATTGAGAGGGTGTCGGTGCCGTCGTTCCTCCCCACACCGCGCTCCTTCGTCGCTTGTGTGGGGTTATTGAGAGGGTGTCCCTCCGGGACAATAGAGGAAAGATAATAGTTAAAAGTTTTCCTTGAGCAGCCCCGGCAGGGGCAAGAGCTTGGTAGAATAATGGATAATATTTTTCCTTGAGCAGCCCCGGCAGGGGCAAGAGCTCGGTAGCGCTGCAACCCCTGG
>CAMVIT010000119.1:0-3155 GCA_947167635.1 uncultured Bacteroidales bacterium
TGGCGGGAATGCGTTCCCTGGCGAGACGGAGGTTCCGCTTGACGCTTCGCGTCTCTCGGAATGGTGGTGGTGTCTAAGCCAAAATCATTGCAGCGGAAAGCCCGACGGCGCGGCGGCATTGGATTGCGTATGCGGGTGTGACGTAAATTCCGCCGCCGCGCCGGCACGCCCAAATCAAAAAAAAGATGCAAAAGCCTTGATTTGTGCCATCAGGTATATAATTCCCAAAAAAATATATTTTTGCACAATAGCGTCCTAAATATTTTTTTTGAAAGATAAGGGCAAAGGTCGGGATTTTTTCCGACCTTTGCGGTGAGAAAAAAAACCTTATCTTTATGGCGGCAAATATAACACTTTTCGCGCAAGCAATAGCGACTCTCCCGAAAAAAAATAATCAAGGGCATCATAAGCAAGTGCAACTCCGACAAGTTCTGCAAGGGATTTGACACTTGGAGCCAGCTTGTCAGCATGATTTTCTGCCAGTTTGCAAACAGCACATCAGTCCGAGACATCAGCAACGGACTGAAATCCGCCACGGGGAACCTAAACCACTTGGGCATCCGCGAGGCTCCGTCCAAGTCCACCGTGGCCTACCAGAACCGCCATCGGGGTTCCTCCGTGTTCAGGGAGATCTATTATGCCTGCCTCGAACATCTTGGACAGCACACGTTCGGGAAACGGAAGAAGTTCAAGTTCAAGAACCCCATAAAGCTGCTGGACTCGACGCTCATCTCGTTGTGCCTGTCGGTTTTCGACTGGGCGCACTACAAGACCCACAAGGGTGCCGTCAAGATGCACGCGCTGCTGGACTACGACATGCTCCTGCCGCATTACGTCCTCATCACGGACGGCAAGAAAGGGGACAACACGGCCGCCAAGCAGATACCCGTGGAGAAGGGAACGGTGGTGGTGTCCGACCGCTATTACTGCGATTTCGAGCTTCTGAACCATTGGGACAGCAACGGGGTGTTTTTCGTGGTGCGGCACAAAAGCAACCTCTCGTTCAGAAAGGTGCGGGAGAACGACTTGCCCCCGGTCAGGCACCAGAATGTGCTCATAGACGAGATTGTCGAACTCACAAGCCCTCAAACAATCGGGAAATACCCAACAGTTGCGGCGCGTGGTCGTTTACAACGAGGAGAAGGGGTTCACCGTCGAGATGCTCACCAACAACTTCAACTGGGCGGCAAGCACCATAGGCGAACTCTACAAGTCAAGATGGCTGGTCGAGATTTTCTTCAGGCACGTGAAACAGCTGCTGCACATCAAAAGCTTTGCCGGCACGTCGCAGAACGCGATGGAGACACAGCTGTGGACGGCCTTGATCACCATACTGATGCTCAAATATCTCCAGTTCAAGGCATCATACGACTGGAATCTGTCTAACCTCGTCGCGTCGCTGCGTCTGAACACCTTCACCAAAATGGATCTCTGGAAATGGCTAAACGAGCCGTTCACTCCGCCACCCGACACGCTTGGCGACCCGAACGAGGGGGTTCAACTTTCAATTTTCTGATTTCTCTCCCGCAAATGCCCTATTTATCGGAGAATAATATTTTTTGGAAATTTATTTAGGACAGTATTGGTCAGAGAAATGAAAAGAACATTCATCATCATAGTCGTCAGCGTAATAAGTGTTGTTTTTGCAGGCTGCGGGATCTATAACAAATACACGTCGCAGTCCGGAGTGTCGTCCAATCTCTACGGTACCACGGAGGATGTGATTGCGGCGCAGGCTGACAACTCCATCGCGGAGATGTCGTGGCGCGAATTCTTCACCGACCCGCTGTTGCAGAATCTCATTGATTCCGTGTTGGCTCGCAACACTGACTTCAATTCCGCCCGTATTGCCGTCGAGCAGGCACAGGCTTCCCTTAAGGCTACGAAGTTGGGCTACCTGCCCTCTGTTACGTTCGCTCCTTCCGGCTCTGTGTCGAGTTTCAACTTCAGTCCTGCCGGCTGGACTTACAACCTGCCGTTGCAGATGGACTGGAATCTGGATTTCTTTGCTGTCAACACAAACCAAAAGCGCAAGGCTCAGGCAGTCCTTGCGCAAGCCGAGACGCGGAAACAGGTGGTTCAGGCCAACCTTATCTCCGCTGTGGCGCAGCAATATTGCATGCTGCAGCTTTTAGACCGCCAGTTGGAGATTCTGCTTGCCACCGACAGCTTGTGGAACGCCTCGTTGGAAATGCAGCGTGCTCTTTGGGACAACGGCAAGGCCAGCTATTTGGAGGTCCTGACGGCGCAAGAGGGTCTTCTCGGTGCGCAGATCAGTGAGGCCACGAACCTCTACAACGGCGCTCGCGCCATCATCGCCCTCTACATTGCATTGGGCGGAGGTGCGAAGTAGTTGACAAGTGATTACTGTAATAGAACATGGAGAAAACTTTTGCGAGGTTTTCTCCATTTTTTATATCGTTCCTTCATAGTCTAAAAAGCGAAGGTGAAATATGATTTTTGGGATTGTCGGTGATTTTTATCTCGCCTTGGTCAGGGGCGACACAATGCTGTTGTCACGGCTCAAACCAAATGCCATGGTTCAGCATGTACAACAGTTTCGTCTCGTATTGGGACAAAAACATCTTGAACAGCTTCTTTGTTTCATAATGTGGCATGCTACAGTGTCATTGCTCCATCAAAAACCTTGATGCCTCGATGCCGGCGATGGCACCGGTGCCGGCGGCGATGATGGCCTGACGGTAGTTGGGGTCCTGCACGTCGCCGGCGGCGAACACGCCCTCCACATTGGTGCGGCACGTGCCCGGCTGGGTGAGGATGTAGCCCTGCTCGTTCATGTCAAGCTGCCCTTTGAAAAGGTCGGAGACGGGGGAGACGCCAATGGCCTCGAACACGCCATCGACTTCCAGGGTACGCTCCTCGCCGCTTTTCACGTTCTTAATCTGCAGGCCTGTGACCTTCTTGATGAACCCCTGCTTCACGCCCACAATGTCCACGGGCACGGTGTTCCACACGACCTCGATGTTCTCGGTGGCGAGCACCTGTTTCTGCAGGGCCATCGTGCCGCGGAACTGGTCGCGACGGTGTACAATATAGACTTTCGTGCAGAGATTCGACAGGTAGAGGGCGTCTTCCAGGGCTGTGTCGCCGCCGCCGATGACGACAGTGGTCTTGTTGCGGAAGAAATTGCCGGC
>CAMVIT010000120.1:0-3111 GCA_947167635.1 uncultured Bacteroidales bacterium
CCAAGAGGCCGAGGATGTTGAGCAGCGTGGATTTGCCGCAGCCCGACGGCCCCATGACGGCAACAAACTCGCCATCGTTGATGGTGAATGATACCCCGTCCAATGCGAGGGTTTCGATGTCTTCCGTGCGGAAGATTTTGGTGAGGTTTTGTACTTGTATCATAATAATGGGTATTAAATTGTTCGTTCTGATGTCCCCCACACTGCGGCTTCGCCTTGTATGGGGTTAATTGCACTTCGTGCGTTTTGCCTTACCACCCCGCCCTTCGGGCACCCCTCCAGAGGAGGGGAATGGGCTGCTCAAGGAATATGTCTATAATATATTCGCATAATTCGCTCAATTCGCCGACAATTTTTCGCCGTTTACTCTTTCTTCAGGGCCACCGCAGGGTTCGTCTTTGCGGCGCGGAGGGTCTGCCAGAGGACGGAGCCGCTGGCGATGACGAACGACAACAGCACCGTCACCACGAAGATCCAGGGATGCAGGTCTATGCGGTAAACGAAATCCTCTAAATAACGCCCGCACAGCCATACAGCCAAAGGAATCGCTATCACATTGGCTATCAGTATCATGACGACATACTCATTCAAATTGCGGCGGGTTTCGCTCTCCAAGGTGCCGCCAAACACTTTGCGGATGGCGATGCTCTTCTCGCGCTCGGAGGCGAAATGGGTGCTCATGGCCACCAGACCCAACAACGACAACAGCACCGAAATGCCCATAATCAGCTCGATGAGGCGCATCTGACGGCGGATCTTGTCATATTGCCGGGCAATCACATTCTCTACAAAATCGTTGTATTCCGGTTCCGTATAGGTGCCAAACACCTTCTCGCAGTGCTTTTTGTAAACCGCATCAATGGCACGTTTGGCCTCCCTGTGGTCGCCCACAATCTCTAACAACGGATGTCCGCCTCCTAACCCATAAAGAGGATTGCCATTGCAAAAGACAATGGTATAGTCCTCATCGGCAGCATGCAGGGCATCCAACATGTTGAAATCTTTGATGACACCGCACACATCGTTACCGATATTGTCCTGCTTCCAAGCAAAAATCGTGTCGTAGTTATAGACTCCGCGTGGCAACCCCGTCATGCCGGCCACGGCACTTTCCGTCATCCAGAAACTCGTCGCCTCCGGTTCATGAAACTGTTCAATCACTTGGAAACCCAACATGCGGAACGCCGCCGAGTCACAACTAAACGAAGCAATCTTTGTGTTCTTTTCCGTCTCGCCAAATTTGGCCATAAGTAAATTCACGGTTAAAACACCCGGAACATTCTCAGTAAAAGCCAATTCCTCCACACACGGCAAACTCCGAAGCTCGTCGATGAAAGCGGTCTTTTCAGAAATATCATCCAACTTGGAACTGATAAAATAGAGGTTGTCTGTCTGCAGGCCGACGGGACGATTCACCATATGCCGCATCTGCAACTGCATCGTAATCACCAAGGCTATCAGCACGATGGAGATGACGTTTTGAACCACCATGAAGATCCGCGACAACTCTGTGCGGGAACGGAAGCGGAACGTGCCTTTCACCACATCAATAGGATTGGTCTGCGACACGATGACCGCAGGCAAAATACCAGCCAGCAGCGACACCACAACCACCATCAGCAGATAGGCAAGGAGATAACCCGTCGTGAACGGAATGCGCACCGCCACATCTGCCCTCAACAAATCGTTGACAAAAGGCACGATTGCGTCGGCCAGCAGCAGACCGACGATAAAGCAGCAGAGGGTGAACAAGAACGATTCGGCCAGAAAACGTCCGATGACGGCCGACTTCTGCGCTCCAAGTAATCGCCGCGAGGCCATCTCCTTGGCACGTTTTCCCACAAGCGCCACGTTCAGGTTGATATAGTTGATGAGGGCGGAAAGCAGCAGCAACAGCCCGACCATAACCACGTTGCGGAGCATCGACCTGTCACCTTGTTGTAAATGGCATTTTCTATCGCTGAAAAAGATTTCATCCAAACGAATCATCGTGACACCTTCCTTGAAAAGAACACTAAAAATATCACCATATTCCTCCTTGCAACGTGCAGTCACTTTTTCTTCCAAAAGCACATGATCGGTATTCGGCACCACCTTCATGAAAGTATGGATAGAATTCTGATAATAAAGCGGGTTTTGTCTGTAAACAGCCATGCACTTGCTGGGTTCTATGTGGCCAATGATATCGGCATCATACAACAAAGAACTACCCAAATCGGAGAACACGCCTACCACCGTCAGCGTGTCTTCGTCCGCAACCACCTGTTTGCCAACCACTTCCCCTCCCATTTTGGAAGCCAACTTTTCCGAAATGAAGGCAACATGGGCTTTAGTGAGATTATCAGGACCACCTTCCTTGAACTGGACGGGAAAGATGTTGAAGAACTCGCGGTCGCAGAACAGGCAATTGCCGACACACGACTCGTCTTCCGTTCTCAAAAGCTGGTCGTTTTGGAAATAGAAATGGGTCACGCATTCCACTTCGGGAAGTTTGTCGCCAATGATTTCCTTCATGCCGTAAGGATTGGTCATATTTTCGCTGCCCACGGCATATATCCGCTCGCGGTCTGGGTTCTCACGCGGCACGGCATATTGCTGCATCACGTAGCAGAAGCTGATGATGACAAACGCTAAGGCAACACTGAGCCCCACCACTTCGATGGCGGTGTAGAGTTTGTTGCGACTGAGGAATTTAAGGTAACTTTTCATATTTTTTTGTTTTAAGCCCCACACTGCGCTTCGCTTGTATGGGGTTATTAGCGCTTCGCGCGTCTTGCCTCTCCTAGGCTGCTTAAGGATTTATTTTTTTTATAAACATCCATTCATCGTTCTTCATCATTGTCATTATCATTTTCCGTGCCAAAAACATAAACCATTGGTTGTCAATTCTCTAAACATCTAACAAAAGGGCCGCTGTAAAGATTTCTTACAACAGTGTAAGGATTCTTTACAGACAACATCGTTTTTCTCAAAAGGCATCATTGAGACTTTCACAATGGCAAAAATACTATTTTTGGGACAAGGCTCTCGTGTCCACTTTTTCGAGCTGGTACAAGTGTTGCTCTCAAAAAAGTGGACACGGAGGGGGTGAAAAAGTTGTATCTTTGCGAG
>CAMVIT010000121.1:0-2922 GCA_947167635.1 uncultured Bacteroidales bacterium
TCGCATCTTCCCTGAATGACCTGACAAACCATGTGCAGGCCAAGGGCGGCGGCGCAGCAGTGGAAACCGACGCAATAAGCGAGAACAAGCTGAATATCAACAACATGGTGGATGTGCTGCGTGGAGCGACGCTAAACAGTGAAAAAGAAGCCTCCAAAGAGGATATCATTCTCTCCGCCTACGACAACCAATCCCTGAAATCCCATGCCGACGCTACAGTGTATGCTTTTGCCGGCTACTCTCTTGCGGCCAAAAATAAGACCACGATGAACCGCACGAACAATATAAATGTAGCGGGTACCATTGACAGTGGCAACGATGTTGGTCTCTACACGGGATACGATGCGCATGGCATCAAGTCCAATCTGAAGGCCGACCTCAAGGCGGGAGCCTACAACTACTCGGCAATCCCTGTTTCATCCCCGGATGTGGACTATGATATCGCCGCCGACAAGGGAACGGTGGATGTAAGTGGGACAGTGCGCTCCACCGGAAACATCAACGCCGTTGCCAGCGGTGGCCGGGAAGAGATTGCCAAGGACGAGAGCAAGTGGGAGTGGACCATCGGCGGCTCCAGCACTGATAAGAAGTTCCTTTCCTCCAATGCGGTGGTAGAGAGAGAATCCTCAGACAAGATGAAGGAAAGCACTGTCCACGTGACTGGTGCTCTCATTGCGGGCACAGCCGATCCTATCAATGTGACCATCAAAGGCACCGTAACGGACGGGCTTAAAATCGAGACGGACAACAACCTAACCAACCAAAAGGTGAAGGCTGGCATAACACAGGGAACTTTTGACTATGCCAACACTTTGAGCCAACGGTTGGATGAGCTGAACAAATTGATTGCCGCCTATGATGCTGAGGAGGGTGGTGCAAATGACGGCAAGATGGAGGCCTATGTCCTGGAGCGCGAGAGAATACAGAACAAGATGGCAGAACTGGGACTCACGGAGACAGATGATAAAGGAAACGTTGTATATAGCAGTTCTGGCCGTCCGGTTTTCTACGTAGATATTCCGGATATCGCCACCAGTGGTGGAAATATCAATGTGCAGGCCAATAACCTGACCGGCACCGGTGAACTGCGCGCCAATGCTGCCCCTGACATCACCATCACAAATGAATCCGACGCCTATCTGCGACTGAACAATATCATCATGGGTGAGCAGGGGGGCCAGATCGTTTACAATGACGATAATGTCATTCCGCCAAATGTTTCTGAAGGGAACGCAAAAATCAACGAAATCAATGAAGCTAAGGGTAAAGCTGCCTTCAGCAGGATTTATGGTGAAACCGACGGAAAGGCTTCGGAGCTTTTGGTGGACAATACCTTCGACGGCAACAGAGAGAGCACCGTCAAACTGACGCCAGAACTGGAAGAAGAGATTAAGACAAGCGTTGATCTGACAAATGAGGAAAAGCAAAAGTACATTGAAGAGATCAATAACGGCAACTTCAAATATATTGCCATCACCGATGTGGAAGTGAATGGCACAATCAACAATGACTGTGGCAATGTTACCATCAAAAACGAAACCGAGCACGGGGATATCCATATTAACAGTGGTACTCAGGAACGGCCAACAGGCATATCGGGAGCCAATGTCAAGCTCATCGCAAATGGCAGTATTGTCCAGGACTACAAGGAGGGCATCGTCCATATCAGCGGTGCTCCGGAGAATTACCTTGCGGATGTCGCCCAGGATTTGCAAGAAAACTTACAGGGAGTTGATGGTCCTTTTAGCGAGACGACTGAGGACGATGCAACGGAATTGATAGAATATAGTCGTGACGGCAGCAATGAGCCAACAGGTTATATCGCCGGCAGCGATATCTATGTGTCCGCCGCCAATATCAATGTGAACGGCCTGATCCAGAGCGGCTACAAAACATACGCCGCCACGGTGACGAATGAGCAATTGGCTGTGGCACAGCAGAGCCCCGCAGATCGTGCGGCAATAGTTCAGAACCGCACCATGTACAAGGTTAACGATGGCGGAGTCAAATGGAGCAGCGAAGACAATGCCTTTTACTATGAGGCGCAGGTTTATTGGGATCACTCCACGAACAATCTGGTGGTGGAGGATATCGATACGACGGGTGGTAAGGTCTATCTCACGGGCCGGATTGCCAGCACCGACGGCATCTTTGAAGACCCTATGGGACCTATCATCGTGCATGGACAAGTTATTAATGATTCCGGAAATAGCGGCAGTGCATACGGCAGAATATTGGTGGCTGATGGCGCGGCGAATATCATTTTAAAGAATGAAACTGCGCTGGACATGAACGTGGGAAAAGTCCTCAACAACCAACGGGAGGGCGTCATTACTATCGCCGACACAGCCAAGAATACCTGGACCGAATACAAGAGAGGGCAGACCCGTTACATTGCGGACTATGCCAACTATTTGCGCGAGCATTCGAACGTTGAAGGCGACATTTACAAGGATGCCGAAGTATCAGTCAACGGCCTTTCCTACGATAACTTGCTGAAGTACGCGGTAAAAGAGGGGCAGGTATACACATGGGTCAATGGCAAAAATGTGCAGTCAACCAAGACCTATGAGAACACGAAGAAGTATGCTGCTTGGGGCTTGATTAAGACCTCCAGCAGCGAGGAGCTGGTAGAACTGGAGAAGGAATCTACAGTAATTGACGAAAGCGACAGAAAGGATATGGGACTGCCTGAGGGTGCAGTTCTTACCACCGATGAGGTTACCAATCCCGATGGCGGTATTTCGGCTTTGGTGATGCCTGGTCATTTGACACTTCATGGAAGTACCAAGGTTTTGAGCCAAAGGGTCTATGACAAGGAAACCTATACCAAAAAATCCGGTTTTCTTGGTTGGAATAAGAAGAAAGTTACCCGGTGGAAGGACGACGCGACTACCCTGGTGCTCTACAACTATCTGATGA
>CAMVIT010000122.1:0-2906 GCA_947167635.1 uncultured Bacteroidales bacterium
CGTGCTAACGAAAGAGGACTAATAGGACAGATAAGACTAATAAGAATAATAAACAAATATGAATATGAAAGCAACAAGAATTATGCTCCTGCTTGCGCTCCTGCTGATGGCGGGAGGGGTGACGATGCAAGGGCAATCGGCAGATGATTTTTGGATTGAAGTCAACACAAACGGGGACTGGTTCCATCATCCTGTCGGGCGCAGTATTGACACGGTTTATGTGGCATCAATGCACGGCGTCTATCGAAGTGTAGACACATGTCAGACTTGGCAGTGCGTGGGGTTTGAAAACCAATCTGTTGATTTTCTGTATCTTTCCGAAGACGATGAGTTGTACGCTTCAGTTGCCTCCAATACTCCTATATTTAAATGGGATGGAAATTCATGGAACCTGTTGGGATATTCTTCTTTTTCGGCACCTCGATCATTCATCAAGACCTCTGATGGTACACTTTATGTTGGCGATAATCATGGCATATATATGTCGGTTGACGGTGGTGATACTTGGTGGACTTCGTGGGACAGCCCCCATGCTGGAGTAACTGTTGTTAATGGTTTTGTTGAACTTGACGATGGGACACTGTTTGCATGTTTGACCGACGCAAGCGTTTACCATATAGGTGTGATCCGCTCAACAGACCATGGCGGCACGTGGCACTCGATAGGCTTGGATAGTAATTATTTTATAACGTTTGCGAAAAGCCGTGAAGGAAACATTTACGCCGGGTGTTCTGGATATAACAGCGATGAACACGTCGGAGTGTTCAGGACGGTTGACAATGGCGAGACATGGGAGATGCTGAATGGCGATTATTATGTATATTCTGTCGCCCTTGATGACAATGACAATGTATATATTGCTCATGCTGACTATCAAGGTTTTTGCCGTTCAAGTGATGGCGGGTATAGTTACGAAAGCATTGGTTCTGGTATGGACTATATAGCATCAGATTTGTATTTGTTGCCCGATGGTTATTTGTTATCATACGAGTACGATGGCTACCTCATAGAAGGAAAGATGTTCCGTAGTCGTAAGTCAGTATACACGCCTTTTGAACTTGATGTTGATGCAGAACCAAGTGATGGGGGCATGGCAAACGGTTCAGGGACATACCTTTTCGGTGAAAGAGCCCATCTTTCCGCCACCGCAAAAGAGAACTACCAGTTTGTCGGCTGGACTAACCAGGATGGCGACACCATCTCTACAGATCCTGAATATGCACACATGGTTGCAAGAGGTGGACAGATTACGGCGCATTTTGTCAGTATAGAAGCTGTGGAAGAGACGGAAAATAAAGCCTTTACATTGTGGCCTTATCCTGCTTTCCAAACTGTTTTTATTGATGGCGTTGAAGCTGCGGAAGTGAATGTTTATAATGCCCTTGGGCAGGTGGTGAAGACAGTGCGAAACTCAAACGAAATCAATGTCTCAGACTTGACAGAGGGCGTTTACCTGCTGCGGATTACCGATGCAAAGGGTGTTTCGCAAACAGAACGTATTACGGTAATAAGATAAGCCATGAAAAATTCGCCTGCATCCAAGATTCTCGCGGCAGCAGTGGTTGCTTTGGCCGCCCTGCTGCTGGCGGGATGCCATCAGAAGAAACACGAAGTGGGCACGATGCCTTCAGCCGAACAAGCGAAAGCCGAAGTGGACACCACAAAGGAAGACACGATAAAAGCTTTCTACGAGCGGATGATGCGGTGGAAAGTGCTAAATGGCGGGACGAGCAGGTGGGAGAGCGATAAGTGAAATGTTGTAATCTGGAACTGCAACGTGTTGTAAAACAACGAAGTGGTTTTGCAAATGTTTGTAATGGCCTTTGAACTTGAAAAAACAGCAAAAAATTGCTATACTTTTGCATCATAAATTCAAATCAAATTATCAATACCTAAAATTAAAGTATTATGAACAACAGAAAATTCAGATTCGGAACGCTGCTGGTGTTTTTGGCGGCAATGACTTTTACATTGAGCTCTTGTGAGTATATGGTGAATGTCGATTTTGAGATTGCTCACAACGACAACGATACGCTTGTGTTGACAGGATGGAATGGGACAAACGAGGTTTGTTACACGAGTCCTTATGCCAGCAATTCTGGCGATGTGTTCGACAAAACAACTATCAGCTCTTTCAGGGCGGGCGGCGGCTCTTCCACTACTGTTACTGAAGAGCAAGCCTTCACGCAGCTTATGTCGGACTATGACAGCGTAAGGATTACACGCAGTTCTGATGGTTTGTCTACCATTACTTATCGCCATGACGAGAATGCCAGCAATGCGCAGCGGTATTTCTTCACGCGAGAGGCATGGACATGCAGCCCTGATGATGAAGGGTATGATGGCACTAGGACTTATACGCTTATCCTTACGGAGGAGATGTTTAGGTGAACCAACAACACCACTGAGAAAACCATTTTTGGCCTAATTTTTGCAATATAATCGCTTTGTTATTTCAAAATCAATGAGTTATGAAAACAATTAGTTTCAATAAACGGGTTTTGGCCACAGTGGTCATCGCTTTGCTTTGCTGCTTCTCGGCAAAGGCACAAATCACCCCTTCGGTGTATGCCGGTTTGGGGAATTATACCAATCTGGGAGGAATGTTTGGAATCGGAACCGAAATACAGTACAAATTCGTTTCTGTCAATGCCGCCATAGGGTATGATGGCTGTAACCAGGCATTCTTTCATAAAGGGCATTATGCAGGCAAGGAACGCGTCGGCGACAATCCTTTCATGGGATTCGATGTCGGCGTGAAGTGCTATTTCTACAAAGGCTTTTTCGGAGGCGTGAACTATGGCCTTTTGGGCAAATATTGTCTGGAAGAGACCGCAGAACGGGTCAGGGTGGACAATTTTTACGACTTTTCCTTCACGCTGGGCTATAAATGGCACTGTTACCAA
>CAMVIT010000123.1:0-2777 GCA_947167635.1 uncultured Bacteroidales bacterium
CGGCTACTGTTTCGAACCCCAGAACGTGCATGTGACAGCCAATCCTTACTGGGACAACAGCAATGGCCTTGGAATGTACTCCTATGTCATTGACTCCACCGACGTGGCCAACATGACGCAAGTCTATCACCCCAGCCAAAGCTTCAGCAATCTCGTGGGATGCCCACTCAACGGATCCTGGTTCATCGAGGTGCAAGACCTTTGGACCAACGACAACGGATACATTCACGAGTGGGAAATGGCTCTTGACCCACATCTTCTGCCACAAAACTGGTCATACACCGTCAACGTGGACACCACCTACCTCGTCGGACCCGGCTCCAGCGGCATGTATGTAGTCCCCGACACGGCAGGGAACCTCTATTATACGGCTTACGTCATTGATGAATATGGCTGCTCTTACGACACCATCGTGCCCCTCACGGTGGTCTCCTCCCCGCAGCCAAACCTCGGGGAGGACTTCAGCCTTTGTTATGGCGACATGGTCGAATTAGACGTGGACTACGATGCCCCGGGCACGAGCTATCTGTGGAGCACTGGTGCCGAAACCGAGAGTGTTTTTATCCTGTCCGAAGGCACCTATTATGTGAACATCATCACCACCAACGACTCTGTCGGTCTGTCGTGTTTCGGCAGCGACACCATCAACATCACCACCCTGCCCCATCCTCATGTGGACTTCGCCCTTTCCGACTCCTCAGGCTGTGCGCCGTTGGTGATACGCACCACCAACCAGACCTTGCCTGCCGATCTGGATTGTGCATATTCCTGGATGATTTTGCACGAAGACGGCACATTGGCACACGCCTCGCTGTTGGAGTCGCCCGCCTTTGAAATCGACGAGCCCGGCACCTATTCCGTCGCACTTTGGGCTACCACCGCCGATGGTTGCCGCGATTCCATTATCAAATGGAGCTGCGTCCATGTTTATCCGCAGCCCATCGCGGAATTCACTGCCGTGCCGGAAATCTCCCTGTTCCAAGAATCCAATGGCACCATTGAATTCCAAAGCTACACCAGTCAAAATATCCTTGATAATGTCGGCACCACGATTCTATGGGACTTTGGGGATGGCGACAGCGACTCCACAGAGGTTTCCCCCACGCACACTTACGCCTCGTGGGGCGACTACAACGTAACGCTCTACATCAACAGCGGATTCGGCTGCACCAGTGAAATCACACACACCGTAACCATTGACGACGACCTTGTTTTCCCGAATGTCATCACCCCGAACGGTGACAATTTAAACGATGTCTTTGCCATCCAGAACCTCAGCACCGACATCAACTTGGAAGACCCCGACCAATATCGAAGCAACGAGCTGTTTGTTTACGACCGGTGGGGCAAGCTGGTCTATAAGGCCAAAAACTACGACACGATAGCCAAGGATGGGCAAATCATCCGAGGCACACAATATTTCGATGCCTCAGGCTTGCCCGATGGCATCTACTACTATTCTTTCCATTACAAAGGGAAGGTCAAAGTGGTGGACTACAACGGGTCCCTGACCGTCATCCGATAATCAGTGGAACAACTGCTCCAAACGGTCAGTAGCCGCTTTCCAATCGTACTTCCCGTGCACATATTGGTTTCCTCTTTCCGAGAGCTTTCGATAGTAGTCAGCATCCTGGAGCAAACGGGCAATAGTTTCAATATACTCTTCAGTGGTAGAGCAGGTCACAACCGCACCAGCGGCTTCCGCATTTTCCAGCGGCTTGCCCGCGAGCGGTGATGTAACACACGGCAACTGCATACTCATGGCCTCAAGCAGCTTGTTTTGCAAACCCGTGCCCATGCGCATCGGGGCCACAAAAACGCGCGCCATGGCATACCAGTCGCGCATGGAGTCCACCCAGCCGGTGACAGTCACGCCATCGGCACGGAGTGCCTGCACCCGAGGAGCGGGAGAAGCGCCACAAAGCACCAATTTCAGCCCGGGGAAACGCGCACGCAACGGGGGAAAGATTTCCTTCGCCAAGTACTCAGCTGCGTCCACATTGGGCGCATACCCCATGTTGCCGGAGAAGATCAAGTCGCAACTCTTGTTTTCCCCACGATATTGAAACTGGTCAAACAGGACCCCGTTGTGTACGATTACAATCTCATCGCGACGAGCATGAGGAATCAGGTCGCGGTCCACCTCCGTGATGATGGTGCGGCCGTCGAACTTGTCGAAAATCGCCTCTTCATAACGACAAACCCTGCGCCATTCCATCTTGAAGAAAGGCTTCAGGAAGAGGTTGGCCTTCTCATAACGGCGCCACATCCCCTTCGAGAAAGCGTCCTGGAAGTCAATGACCTTTTTGATGGGCACATCCTTGACGTACTCCGCCATACGGAAGAGCTGGCAATAGATACGGTCGGGTTGCTCTTCGCGAAGGATGCGTTTGATTTCACGATGATTCTTCTTGCTGTAGAAATAGCCACACTGCAACGGTGTCCCGTTGAAGAACGAACGGATGATGTTTGTGAAACTCCGACACTTGGGTTGGTGAAGCAGATATATCCGCTGGCAGAAGGGCTGAACTTGCTGCAACGCCTCGTCGGAAACCTCGTCTTCGTGCAGCGCCACCAAAATGATATCGTGCTTTTCCGACAAGCATCGAATCTGGTGGTACGCGCGCAACTTGTCCCCCTTTTCAAGGGGATACGGGAAACGCGAAAGGAGGACAAGAATTTTCATTTCGGGCAAGTTTATTTCGGAGCGCAAAGATACAATTTTACCGCACTTCCCAGCCCTCGATGTTCCTTGTCTCCTTCGAGAAGTTCACCCC
>CAMVIT010000124.1:0-2685 GCA_947167635.1 uncultured Bacteroidales bacterium
TCTCTATGCGAGGCATGCTCAACCACACCATATAGTCCTGGTACTCGGCGGCATTCCAATTCTTGCCGTTCATGGCTTCCAACAAGTCGTCAAGCGTCTTTCCGTAATTGGGCAGGAAAAGCGTCATCTGGTATGAGCCGTTGCCGTAGGGCAGGATGACAGACTGGTAAAGGTCGGTCATCGCGTAACGGAACTCATTCACCTGGCTCATCATCATGGCGGTGCGCCGCATGTTGTCGAAATATGCATTCTGAGTTTGCCATTCTTCGAACTGATTGACCCATGCGCCCTTGAAGCAGATGGCGTTCAGCAGGAAACTCACCAAGTTGGGGTCTTGCATATCATCCGGCTTCAGCAAGTCGGTTATCATATCGTCGGTTTTGTCAGCAACCCATTGGTTGATGATGCCCAACGTGGCCTCGTCGCTGAAGCTGAGGACGGATGGCGTGGCGTCGTAGTAGGTCGCCGCCGCATCCTTGAAAGCCGATTTCAAAGAAATGTCCTTCCTGTCGCCGTTGAAATAGATGGTGTTGGCAATGGCCACGCGTGTGTCCTCGTCGAGCAAGGCGCTTTCCGTGAGCATTTTCCGGCAGAAGGCGTTCATCGTGGCCACATCGGCATAGCCCGTCTGCCGTCCGCCGGACAGCACCTGGCATATCTCCTCGCGGGTGATGCCCTCGGCACCGTTGTTGAGCATGCCGAGGGCGTAGGTGATGCTCAACGGGGAGATGACATGGCTCTCCGTGTCGCGTGTCTTGCGGAACAGGTTGAAGGCGAAGTCGCTGTTCTGTTCCACCAACGTTTGCTCTGCGTCGGTCAAGGTGATTGTTTTCGGTTCCTCTTCTTGGGCTAAAGCAGTTGTTGCCATCAGGATGGAACATGCCATTATCAGTGTAAACTTTTTCATAACGCTTACAATTGTGGATTTATCAGCAAATATATGATTCTTTTTCCATATAGATAGGAAACCGGCGGAAAGACTGCACGGGCTGTCTTATTTTAACATTTTTTGACTATTGTCCTCATCAAAACAAGGCATCTTTATTATTTGTCATCTTTCAAGATGCTTTGGCGGGAATGCCTCGAGAAGCGAGTTTTGGAGTTGGGCGTTGTTTGTCGCTGTTGTCTCAGGGATATTGTTCGGTGTGGCAGCGACGCTTTCCTTCGTCCGTTGTTAAGAGGCTGGAATCAACCCAATGCCACAAAAGAGCTTTAGGTTGTTTTTTCCTAAAACTTACTTGCATCGCCATCTTATTCCTCATTATCGGATGATTGTTTCTTGGACAAACGCGAACACGCTTCACATAATCCATCTTCATCTAAATCCAAAGGCCGGAAAAAACTCTTGATGTTGCGAGCAGCTATTGTTTGTTCGTTATTCGGATTTTCAACAATAGACCTGTCATATCCTTGACAATGGCATAGCCAACACTCGTTTATCCATTTGTTGAGTTTGGGATACCTCCGCATGTATAAGGCTCTGTCTTTTTCCTTTCCCATGATTGAAGATGATCATTGATTGAGGTTTTTCGATGCAGTAAAATCGTATCACGCACATTCGCATGCAAATATACAGTTTTTCTCTGAATTTATAATTCTATTCAGCGAATATCATAAAAAAACATTTACGGCTTCCAATCCACTCAATTGGCTGGATTCGATCATCTTTCCTGTTTTTGTTCTTCTAGGCTTGTTCCTTCTTTTCTGTCTGCTTCCCACGCTGTCAGTGACAGTCCGCAGCAGGTTATCATCCTTGTATTGTCATTTTCCCCCTTCTATTTCTGGTGGGTGCTTACCATCCAGCCTTGGTCGTTGCACTCTCTGGCATGGATGACACACCACCAGAGATTCCTTTGCCTTACTGTTATGCATATTTGGCATTTACGGCAGCAGTTTGCCTGCTATATGTTGCTTTTTTAAACAATGTGACAAAAGAATAGTGGGATGAGGGCAGGACTTGTCTCTTCCATGCTGGCTATCAGGTGTCCGTCACAAGCTGGCTGAAGGTTACGGCGATGATTATGGCGCTCTTCCTCATTGCAGCCGAAAACCATACCTATTCCACCTCTTTTGACATCTCCCAGGATCCTGTTTGCAAATCCGTTGACGTGGCACCATGGGGGCGGAACTTGAATTGGGCGGTCTTCGTACCTGAATATGACTGCCATTCCAAAGTCAGCGTCTCAATCCCTGAATGATTCTCAGCTGTTATCCAGTCAGCCAGCTTGAAGGCGACGATTGCGTCACCGACTCGTCCATTGACATCACCTTTGGCGTTATGGTAGAGGGTAAAGTAATTTGGAGTGTTGACATCCGTGCGATGAACAAGGTTGACGATGTGCTTGACGTTTCCTCCCCATCTTGTACGGATGCGTAGTGTGAGATATCCGTCTTCGACCAAGGTCACCCAATCGTCAATGATTTCCAATGGGTCTGAACCATATTTCTGCAGATTCTCCTCGGCACTGCCAAAACCTTCTATCATGGGCTTGGTGAGAATGGAGTCAATCCAGTTGACATACACGCAGCTAATGCCTCCGAAGATTCCACCTTTCTCCAATTCTTCCTCTGTCGGCTTTCTGTAGTTCACCAGTGCGCGCACCTCCTTGCTGCCGAATGGCGACTGCCGCATGTTGACAGGCCATAGTTGAGTGCTGTCGTTGAGCTGCATGCGGAACGCCGTGT
>CAMVIT010000125.1:0-2555 GCA_947167635.1 uncultured Bacteroidales bacterium
CTGCGACGAACTTCCATAGCTTCCATACCAATCCGCACACCACTCAAACACGTTGCCGCTCATGTCGTACAGGCCGAGCTCGTTCGCTCTTTTCATTCCCACGGCATGCGTACTTCCACTGCTGTTGTCTGTGTACCAGCCCACATCCGACAGGTAGTTGCTGCCTGCGTAGGTGTACGCATTTGTCTTGTTCCCGCCTCGGGCTGCATACTCCCACTCCGCCTCCGTGGGAAGCGCGAAACTATAACCCGCAGGCAGCTGGCCGCGAAAACGCTGGTTCAACCGTCCGCAGAATTCCTCCGCCTCGATATGGTTGACATAGTACATTGGGTAATTCGCCCCAACTCCGCGCATTGGCCAACTCGTGTTCGCCTTGTCCCGCTGCTGATAGACCGTGGTGCCCATCACCTCCTGCCAAAAAGCCTGCGTCACCTCGAACTCGCCCATGTAGAAGTCGCTCACGGTAACATTATGCACGGGTTGTTCATCATTTTCGCCACTGTAACTGCCCATTTGGAACGTGCCGCCCTGCACAAACACCATCTTGAACGTGACACTTCCAATGGTAAAGGAAAGATTACTTCCTGTACCGCCTCCAAAGGCGTTGGGACGGTTGGGGGAGTATCCTGTTGTGGTTGAGGTCACGCCCGTCAGCTTCTCCGCCAATTCAACGCACTTGGAGGCGAGGTCCTCGGGATTGTTGGCCTTGGCCAAGACAGATTGGGTACGCCCCACAACATTGGCCTTTTCCACATCTATAAACGACGATTCAATATTGACATATCCAAGACCCTTGGCGACCATAAGACTCACAATAATGTCCACCCCCTTCATCTGTCCCAACAGCTTTTTATCATTCTCGCTCACCATACCATTCTGTTGGAATTTCAACTCATTGAGGATGTTGTCCACGTCGTTTCTTGAAATAAGCTCTATTCCGCCCATACCCGACACGGCATCGCGGAACCTGCTGTTAATGATGCTCAATTCTATTGTCTCCACATTTTCGCTTCCCTGCTTCACAGACGGCCCCCAAACCGCCACTTTGGTTGTTTGCGCGTTCATCTTAAACGAGTTCACAAGCGCCATAAAGAGAAGAAAAAGGGAGAACAGAACTCTTTGTCCCACTCTATTTCTCATTTTTGTCAAGTCATTATAACAGATAACGCCCGAAATAAGAATCTATTCGAAAATTAAGCAACAGAGTTACCGCTTCTCAAACTTCTCCATTTCCTCATTGAAGATTTTAGTGAACATATACTCATCGAAATCCAGTTTGAGTTGGGCGTCATTCGACACGGCCGAGGTCATTTTTTTAATCACCTGATCCTTTTCGGTTTCCAACACTATCCAATAGGTATATTGACCATCATTCCCTTTGAAACATTTCTCACCCATCACATCAATGTTTTGGGTAATCTGATTCACCACAATTCTAGCCATTTCCTGAAATTTCTTTTCGAAATCCACCGCATCGGCAACGTTGCGCTGGTTTGTGTATTGGTCAGTGACAGCCTTCACTGTGTTTTGGATACGGGTGCCTATTTCAGTGATGGCATTAGCCATGGCAATTTTCTTGGCAGTGGCCATGTCCGGGCTTTTGCCTTGGTTCACCGCGCGGAAATATTTGCTGTCGGATTTGTACTCTTTACCAGAAAACGGGAGGGCGATTTCTGTCACTTCCTCCGCCTTCTCGTAAGGCTTTCCGGTAGTTTGTTTTGAACTGGAACAGGCAGCGAACATCATAGCTGCCAATACAAGAATCGTAAACTTTTTCATTGCTTTAAGTTTTGAAATTATACTATAATTGATTGCTTGCCTAATATCCTAAAAACAACATTTTTTAAAACCCTGCAAAATAACAACAATCCCCCTATCCTTCAAACACTTACGCACTAACTTATTTTATCGGAAAAACTGAATGTTTTTATCAGCTTAATGGTAAAAGTAGTTTGTCAATCTCGTTTGAGCCATTCCGAACAATCCTTGAAGAAATCGTGGCCCAGCGCCCGGCTGATTTTGAAAAGCAGGGGCATGGTGAGCCACTGGGCGTTGAAGGATTTGTAAATGTTTTCGGGAGTGCAGTTCACCTGCTTGGCCAACCACACGGCCGTGCGGCCCTGCCGCTTCAGCTCGGCTTTTACAAGCTTGCCAAGGTGCAACTCCGTGGCGAGTATCGGTTCGTTCTTTTTCATTGTGCCTTTTCCTTTATTTTGTTCTGGACCCGCTCACACCTGACAAGTCCCTCTCCGAACATCACAAAAAGAAAGTGGAGCTATCATTCAACAGTCTCCACTCGGTAGGGTCTGGACTCCCTGTTAGCAAGATACTGAAGAACAAGCCCCACCTATTTTGGCAATTACACAATGCTAATAGGCAAGCTTGATTTCCGATATCCGTACTAACTTCGAGAATTGTCCAGATTCACCGAGACGGATAAGCGAAAACTCGCTTTCTTTTCAATAAAATCCCGTTGCCCGCCTTGCGGCAGAACAACGGGGCAAACATACATAAAATTCTCGAATTTTATGCCGGTTGAATAAAAATGTCAAGAC